>JBBSGI010000081.1:0-11855 GCA_038254365.1 Propionibacteriales bacterium | reverse complement strand
TGCAGGGGCTGGGCGGGCATCCCATCGCTTCCGTGGGCCGTGCTGACGTCGTACGCCGGTGGGTGCCGGCGATCGCGCGGGGCGAGGCGGTGGCCGCCTTCGCGCTGTCCGAGCCCGACGCGGGCTCGGACGCGGGGGCGCTCGCTTTGCGGGCCGAGCCGGACGGCGCCGGGTGGCGGCTCACCGGCGAGAAGACCTGGATCTCCAACGCGCCGCAGGCCGACGTCTACACCGTGTTCGCCCGTACGACGGAGGGTGCCCGGTCGCGTGGCGTCACGGCGTTCGTCGTCGACGGTGCTGCGGAGGGTGTGGACGGCGAGTCCCTGGAGATGCTGTCGCCGCACCCGATCGGCCGACTGATACTCGACGGCGTCCACGTCGGCGCCGACTCCGTATTGGGCGAGGTCGACGCTGGCTTCGGGGTGGCGATGGCGACGCTCAACCTGTTCCGGCCGAGCGTGGGCGCTCTCGCCGTCGGGATGGCGCAGGCCGCACTCGACGCGGCGATCGCCCACGCCGGCTCCCGTCAGGCGTTCGGAGCGCCGCTCACGCAGATGCAGTCGGTCGGGCACACGCTGGCGGAAATGGCAACCCGGACCGAGGCTGCCCGGTTGATGGTTTACGCGGCCGCGGCGGCGTACGACCGCGGCGACCCCGACGTGCCCAAGCGCTCGGCGATGGCGAAGCTGTTTGCCACCGAGACAGCCCAGTACGTCGTCGACGCGGCGATCCAGGTCCACGGCGCCCGGGGTTTGCAGCGCGGCCACCTGCTGGAACACCTTTACCGCGAGGTCCGCGCCCCGCGCATATACGAAGGCGCCACCGAAGTCCAGCGCTCCATCATCGCTCGCGAGTTCAAGCCTTGAGGCTAGGTCAGGCCAAGCCGATCACCATTCCTCCTTCGCGAGGAGGCTCGCCAGTAGGAACATCGGCCTACGGCAGGATGGCGTCTGCCTCCACCTCGACCAGCAGCGCCGAGTCAATGAGCCGGCTGACCTCCACCATGGACGTCGCGGGTCGTATTTCGGCGAACACCTCACCGTGTGCCCGGCCGGCCTCTTCCCAGCGGCTGATGTCGGTCACGTAGATTCGCGTGCGGACCACGTCCTCGGCCCGCGCTCCGGCACGCTCGAGCACGGCGAGGATGCGACGCAGCGCCTCGCGTGTCTGCTTGGCCATGTCGTCCCCGCCGATGGCGCCGCCACCTTCCGCGGCCGCGGTCGTACCCGACACGGTGATCCAAGACCCGACGCGTACCGCACGCGAGTAGCCGACGACCGGCTCCCAGATCGCGCCCGAAGAGAACAACTGTCGTTTGACCATGGCCCCAGCATGTCGCACTCGGCGCGAGGCGAATGACCTCAGACCCTCCTGCGCGCGCCTGGAGACGAGTCCCGGCGGCATCAGCAATCAGCGGTGGCTGGCTTCGCGCCAAGCCCCTCGTCCACCGTATGCACGCCCTGCCCGCACGTCGACCACGTCACCCACGGCACCGACGGTGGGCCACGAGTGGTGCCCTTCAACGCCGGGCGCGTTGAGCCATCAGCGCCTCGATGTCGGAAAGCGGTCCGAGTGCCGCAGCTTTTCGGGGTTGAAGAGGGATCGGATCACCTCCACGGCGCCGTCGGCGATGTCCACGCTGAAGACGTTGATCAGCCGGCCGTCAGAGCCGAGGACGAGAGCGTCGGGCTGACCGTTGACCTCCGTTAGGCGGATGTCGACGTTTCAGCTGACGGATCTGCTCCCCCAGCCCGTACATGAGCCGGCTGACGTTGTCCTGTCCGACGATCGGACGCTGCCAGGACGGCGGCCGCCCGCCGCTGTCGCCGTACACGATGACGTCCGACGCCAGCACGCTCACCAGCTCGTCCATGTTCCCGTCACCGAGGGCGGCGAAGAACCGGCGAGCCAGCTGATCCCGAGCAACACGGGAGCCTCGAACCGCGGCTTCCCCCCCGGCGACGTGGTGGCGCACCCGGGAGACGAGCTGGCGGCAGTTCGACTCGCTCTTGCCGACGATGCCCGCGATCTCAACGAAGCCGTACGCGAAGACGTCGCGCAGCAGGAAGACAGCGCGCTCGACGGGCGACAGCCGTTCCAGCAGCAGGAACGCTCCCGTCCAGTGCCAGGCGGCTGCTCGAGCACCTCTACCGCGAGGTGCGCGCACCGCGAATCTAGCGAGGGTTCCACCGAGGTCCAGCGATCCATCATCGCCCCGCCAAATCGATGCCGGAAAGGGACCGGTCTAGGCACTCGTGCGCGTGACGGACAACCTGTTCTCGCAATCGATCGCTGTTCCGGTTCCTTCAAGCTTTTCCGGCGTCGTGCTGAAGCCAGGCACGTTGGTAATCGACTACGTCCGGTGTCGTCGCTGCTTCGCCGCCCTCGATGGTCCACCAGGTCTCGTTGTCGAGCCAGCACCGAGCGAGGAACTCGATGAGGCTGTCGGCGCACACCTCGACACTGAGAACGGCGAGATCCTCGAGAGTGAGGGGCTGGTCGGGCACGGGGTCCAACTCTTCGGGATCTAGACGCCAGCTGCAGCCTATGGGGGCGGTCGTCACAACGACCTGGTGCCCACCGTCGGGGGCCACGTGGATGAGCCACTCGACAACGCCCTGCTGATCGGAGAGAAAGTGGACCAGCCAGCCGCCGCCAGCTGTCTCATGAAGGCGTGCGATCTTGTCTCCGAGGTCGATGAAGCAGCACGTGGCCGAGCGGACACCCCGCAGGAGACCCGGTTCGTTGGCCAGGCGCACAAGCGGCACGGGCACCAGCGCGCTAGGCACGCCCTGCTGGGTCAGCCAATGGAGCGCATCCGGTGATAGGCATCGGTACGCCTGGTTGGTACGCGCTATCGCGACGTCATTAGGAACAGCGGGTAGGTCCGCGAGCCAGCTCAAGGACCCCCCGGTGTACCGAGCGGCGGCGATGAGCGCTGCCAACAGGCTGTGCGCCGACTTCGCGTCCGTGCCACTGCTTGACGACGCCGATGGACGGCTCCGCCCTCGCGGATAGGCGAGCCGTAGCCGGGGTCACTCACGGAGAAGAACCGGAGCCAGGCCCGCGGCCGCCCGATGCTTGTCCTAGGTGATCACCGGTGAGGAACGGTGCGTCCGCGGGGAGCAACGCGGCGCAGAGGCGAGGCACAGCAAGAGCGTCGGGCCACTTGACCGGCGGGGAGTGACGCAGCGGCCCCAACCAGGAAGACTAGCTGGCGGCGCTACGCAGCGAGAGGCCGAGATGACCAACCACGTCCTGCGATACGACGTCAACTGCTCGATGATTTTCACCGAGCTGCCGCTGCTGGAGCGCTCCGCGGCCGCCAAGGCGGCGGGGTTTGACGCAGTCGAGTTCTGGTGGCCCTGGCCGACGCAGCCGGTGCCACGCGGCAGCGAGGTCGACGCCTTCGTCGCGTCGGTGCGGGAGGCCGGGGTCCAGCTGGTGGGTCTGAACTTCTTCGCCGGCGACCTCGCCGGAGCGGATGCCGGCGTGCTGTCGATTCCCACTCGGAGCTCGGAGTTCCGAGACAACATCGAGGTCGCCGTCGGTATCGGCGAACAGCTGCAGGTTCCCCGGTTCAACGCGCTCTACGGCAACCGCGTCGATGGTGCGACCCCTGAGCAACAAGACGAGCTTGCCGTCGAAAATCTCGCTCTGGCCGCGCGTGCGGTCGCCCGAATCGACGGCCGGGTGCTCATCGAGCCTGTCAGCGGGCCGAAGCCCTACCCGCTGCGGACGGCCGCGGACGCGGCCGCCGTTGTCGACCGCGTCCGCAGGCACGCTGCGATCGACAACGTGGACCTCTTGTGTGATCTCTTCCACCTGGCCGCCAACGGGGACGACGTGGAGGCGGTGGTGGCGAGCCGTACTCCCCGCATCGGTCACGTTCAGATTGCCGACTATCCCGGGCGGCACGAGCCCGGCACCGGGACGCTCGACCTCGACGGCCTGTTGTCCCGCCTCGAGGCAGCCGGCTACGCGGGCTGGGTCGGGCTGGAATACAAGCCGAGCGGAGACAGCGTGGCCAGCTTCGACTGGCTGCCGCGGGAGCGGCGCGGCGCGACCTGACCTGCGAGACTCGGACGACGCGCCGGGAAGGAGATCGCGATGACGACGGTGGGGTTCATCGGCCTCGGCATCATGGGCGCCCCGATGGCGGCCAACCTTGTCGAGGCTGACTTCGACGTGGTGGGTTACAACCTCAGCCGGGCGGCAGTCGACCGCCTGGTCGAGCAGGGTGGTCGCGCTGCGGACAGTGCCGCCGCGGCGGTGAGCAACGTGGACGTCGTGATCACCATGCTGCCGGACTCCCCCGACGTGGAGGCGGTGGCGCTCGGTGACGACGGCGTCCTCGCCAACGCGAAGCGGGGTGCGCTCTACATCGACATGAGCTCGATCCGCCCGGACGTTGCGGTGCGCGTCGCCGAGGCGGGTGCGGACAAGGGCATCCGGGTGCTCGACGCGCCGGTGAGCGGAGGCGAGCAGGGCGCGGTCGAGGGCAACCTGTCCATCATGGTCGGGGGCACGACGGAGGACTTCGAGGCCGCGAAGCCGGTCCTCGACGTCCTCGGCGGGACCGTCGTCCATGTCGGCAAGGCCGGGTCGGGCCAGACCGTCAAGGCGGCCAACCAGCTCATCGTCGGCGGCATCATCGAACTCGTCGCGGAGGCGATCGTGTTCCTCGAGGCGTACGACGTCGACACCGAGGCCGCCGTGAAGGTGCTCGCCGGCGGTCTCGCCGGCAATCGGATCCTCGACCGGAAGGCGAGCACGATGCTGGCCCGCGAGTTCAAACCGGGCTTTCGCATCGACCTGCACCACAAGGACCTCGGCATCATGACGTCGGCCGCACGGGACGCCGGCGTTGTCATCCCACTCGGCGCCGTCGTCGCGCAGCTGATGGCCGCCGCCCGCGCCCAGGGCGACGGCGACCTCGACCACTCCGCGCTGCTGCGGCTCGTGGAGCGGCTCTCCGGAAGGGATTCCTGACATGGCGAAGATGCCGGTGATGCAGGCCGTCGTCGAGGTGCTCCGATCCGAAGGCGTCGACACGGTCTACGGCTGCCCCGGCGCAGCGATCCTTCCGCTGTACGCCGCGCTCGAGAACAGCGACATCAAGCACCTGGTCGTTCGCCACGAGGAGGGCGCCACCCACATGGCCGACGGCTGGGCCAGGACGACCGGGAACGTCGGGGTGGCGATCGGCACGTCCGGACCGGCCGGGACGAACATGATCACCGGGTTGTACACCGCGCACGCCGACTCGATACCAATTGTCGCCATCACGGGTCAGGCGGCGCTGTCGAAGCTGCACCAGGAGGCGTTCCAGGCCGTCGACATCGTCGAGATCGCCAAGCCGGTGACGAAGTGGGCAGTGCAGGTCAAGGAAGCCGCGTCGATGCCGTGGGTCTTCCGCGAGGCGTTCCGCATCGCGCGGTCCGGTCGGCCGGGGCCGGTGCTCATCGACCTGCCGATCAACGTCCAACAGCAGGAGATCGAGTGGGACTCCTCGATCGACGCCCCGCTGCCCGTTCCGCGGGTCGAGCCGCACCTGCCCAGGGTCGAACGCGCGCTCGACATGCTGCTCGCGGCCGAGCGCCCGCTCATCCTCGCCGGCGGCGGTGTCATCCTCGGTGAGGCCACCGACCTGCTACGAGAGGTCGCGGAGACGCTGAACGTCCCCGTCCAGGTCACCCTCATGGGCAAGGGCTCGTTCCCTGAGGACCACGAGCTGTTCGCCGGCATGGCCGGGATCCAGACCAACCAGCCCTTCGCGAACAAGACCTTCCTCGAGTCTGACCTCGTGCTCGCGCTCGGCGCCCGGTTCGGCGACCGGCACACCGGCAAGCTCGACGTCTACCGCGGCGAGCGGGAGTTCGTCCACGTCGACATCGAACCCACCCAGCTCGGCAAGGTGTTCCCACCCGACCTCGGCATCGTCTCGGACACCAGGCTGTTTCTCGAGGCGCTGCGCGACGTGGCGGCGCGCCGAGACCCGGGCAAGGACCGGTCGACGTGGGTGGCGAGGATCAACGAACTCAGGAGCTCGATGGCCCGCCGCGACGACTACGACACCGTGCCGATCAAGCCGCCACGGGTGTTCCGTGAGCTCAACGCGTTCTACGGCTCCGACACCTACTTCGTCACCGCCATCGGCCTTTACCAGATCTGGTCCGGGCAGTTCCAGCAGGTCATGAAGCCGCGCCACTACCAGGTCTGCGGTCAGGCCGGCCCGCTCGGCTGGGAGATCCCGGCCGCGATCGGCGTCAAGACCGCCCGGCCGGAGGGCGAGGTCGTCGGCGTGGTCGGCGACTACAGCTTCCAGTTCCTCGTCGAAGAGCTTGCCGTCGCCGCTCAGTACGACATCCCGTTCGTCCTCGTCATGCTCAACAACGAGTACCTCGGGCTCATCCGGCAGTCCGAGATGCAGTACGAGATGAACTACGAGGTCGATATCCACTACGACCAATTCGGCACGGACAACGTCAAGCTCATGGAGGCGTACGGCTGCAGCGGCCGCCGGGTGACCCGCCCCGGCGACATCCGCGACGCACTCGAGTGGGCGCGCAAGGAGAGCGAGCGCACCAGCCGCCCCGCGCTGGTCGAGATCATGGTTGACCGCGAGGCGAACGCGTGCATGGGACTGTCGATCGACCGCGTGGTCGAGTACGAGAAGGAGCACAGCCGCCACGACCAGATGGAAGCCGCCCGCGCCGCCGAGGGCTGATTTTCGGGTCCGTCCGTCGGCGATCTCGCAGGCCTCTGGTCGGCCCGCCGCGGTACCTACCGTGTGCTGTTACCGCTTGCAGCAGGAGGCCCGGGAGGTGGTCGTGGTGCGCATCGAGCACCGGCAAGACGTCTACCGAACCCGGTGCCGGGTGACCCTTGGAATTGGCGTGAGCACCCTCGTAGCCGCTCGTGTCGCCGCCTTCCATGCCGCCTGGGGTGTCCGTTGGCCGTCGACCAGCTCGTTCTAACTTGGCATTGTGAGATCCAGTTCCAGCCAGTCAGCTAGATCCCTGATCTCGCGATCCACCGCGGCGGTCATGGTGTTGGTGAAGGCCACGTCCTGGTGGATGGCGTTGACCCGCAGCACTCCAGCCCTGCGGTCGGCGGTGGCGTCGAGCTTTCCGACCAGTCGGTCGCCGTAGAGGATCGGTAGCGCGAAGTACCCCCAGCGGCGCTTGGCCGCGGGCTTGTACATCTCCAGCTGGTAGTCGAACTCGAAGAGCTCGACCGTGCGCTGGCGGTCGTGGAGCAGCCGATCGAACGGTGACAACAATGCCGCGCGCCCCGAGAACGGTTGCGCCAACAGGGACGGATCGACCCGCCACGTGCCCTTGACGCCCTCGACAACGGCCGGCTCGCCGGCCTCGCCCACGTCCGACGGTTCGCCCGGAGATTCCGGTGCCCTGGCGCGGGCGATGCCCAGGGCCCGCAGCCGCCGCTGGTTGCGGATGCGCAGCGCCTCCTCGACGGGGACCACCGGGTGGTCGGGACAGACCCGCGCCGCCAAGTCCCATAGCCGGTCCCGTCCCTTTCGCCCAGCGATCGCGACCTCGCCTCGGGCAACCATGAACTCCAGCAGCTGTGTGACGTTGCGGTTGTTGGTCCACCCGGTCGACGCCCAGGGCACCTTGCACGTATCCGGAAGATCGCGCGACGCCAGCGGGCCCGAAGAACTGAGCCGATCGAGGATGTCCAGACGGCACGCATCGTTGGCTTTCACCCAGTCGCGGCGGAACTCCTGCCAGTCGCGCAGATTCCCGCGTCCGGGCCATTCGGCCATCTCTGCGCGGTAGAGCGCCAGGTCCTCGCTGGGCCGGATCATCGCCCGGAGTTCCAGCAGCGTCCGATCCTCGAGCGCGGTGTCCAAGTCGCCTGGCGAGTACGACGACCCGAGACGACTCCACGCCACCAGGTCGGCA
Source organism: Propionibacteriales bacterium (assembly GCA_038254365.1). Classification (GTDB taxonomy): domain Bacteria; phylum Actinomycetota; class Actinomycetes; order Propionibacteriales; family Nocardioidaceae; genus JAWWPG01. The sequence continues at coordinate 3,924 of JBBSGI010000081.1, read as the reverse complement.
TTCGGCGCGATGGCGGCGGTCGGGTCGAGTTGAAGCAGAGTCAGGTGCCGCACCACATCGACCAGCTCGGTCGGCCTCGGGCTGTCCAACAGCTGCGCCCGCACCGCGATGCGACGCGCAGCGACGCGGGAAAGCTCATGGACGGTCACGAACCGAGGCTAGGCGACGGGTCCCGACCGGGAGCTGCCTCTCCGTGCGAGTCTCAGCCAACGGCCGCTGCATCCGGGCGCGTCACCCCTAGGCTGTATGCGGTGCCCACCGACGACGCGTTCGCCGACGTGCTGGCGGCGAACGCCGCCTTCGCCGCCGACTTCGCGCTGGCCGGGCTGGAGCCGCGCGCCGCCAAGGGCCTGGGCGTGCTTACGTGCATGGACTCGCGGATCGACCCGCTGGCCATGTTGGGCCTGTCACCTGGGGACGCGAAGATCCTGCGCAACGCGGGGGCGCGGGTCACCGACGACGTCTTGCGAACGCTCGTGCTCGCCGACCACCTCCTAGGCGTCAACCGGTTCATGGTCGTGGCCCACTCGAACTGCCGCATGGCCGGGCGCACCGAAGAGGAGGTACACGCCGACATCCGGGCCGCGGGTGGACCGGACACGAGAAGCATCTCGTTCCTCACCACCTGCGACCAGGACAACGCCCTGCGCGCCGACGTGCAACGCGTGCGGTCGTGGCCGTACCTGGGAAATGTCACCGTCGGCGGGTTCCTTTACGAGCTGGCCACTGGCCGGCTCCGGCGAGTGTGCTGACTCTCTCGAGCAGAGGACTGACCCATCGGCGTACGGCGGTGGGCCAGCCGTTGTGGCTGGCCCGGCGGTGTGACTACACCCAATACGTGTCGTGCCGGACGAAGAACTCCGCCCGCTGCTCGTCGTTCATCGCCTCCCGCCGGGCGGCGTCGGCGAGCGTTCGAAGTAGTCCTCGCGCGGAGCGCCCGGTGCGAACAGGATGAGCATCGGCGCCGGCTCTCCCGACTCGTTCCGGGAACAGGAAGTCACCGGGGGCCGCGTCGATCCAGCGCTCCCCGTCGTACAGGCGCATTCCCCCGGACAGGACGAAGAACGACTCCGAGATGCTCTTGTGGAAGTGCGGGTCCGGGCCGCCTGGACCCGCACCCATCTCCCACCGGTACAGGCCGAACTGCCCGTCGGTGGACGGCCCCCGTGGCGAGGTAGTGCGCCCCGCCGCCGGAGGCGTTGCTCAGCTCCGGTGAAGCACTGCCCGCTCGGAAGGAAGCACTGACCTCATGGTGTCGTCCGGGTGACGGGGTGCGGGATAGGACACGTCAGGCTCCGCTTCCGTACGGCCGCGTGATGATCTCCAGGAAGTGACCGCTCGGATCCTCCCAGTAGACGCCGCGCCCGCCGTCGTTGGTGTTGATCTCGCTCGGGCGGGACCGCCCGGGATCCGCCCAGTAGGACAGCCCGCGTTCGCGGATCCGCCCGAAGATCTCGTCGAACTCCGCCTCGCCGACCAGGAAGGCGTAGTGCTGCGGATGCACGGCGCCCTGGTCGTCGGCGAAATCCAGAGAGACGTCGTTGTCCACCTGCAGGACGAGGAACGGACCGTACGGCGTGGGCGGTGCCACACCGAGCAGCTCGGCGAGGAAGGTCGCCGACTCCTGCTTGTCGCGCACCCGGACGATGGTGTGGTTCAGCTGGACCGGCATCAGGACTCCTTCGCGGTCGGGCGGAGCGGGACCAGTACGGCGACGGCGACGGCAGGCAGCAATTTTGCCGTGCCTAAGCGCGCGGCGCGTCGGGCACCACGGCGACGCAGACCAGCTCGACGAGCGCCGCCGGGTCGAACAGCTCCGTGACGCCGACCAGCGCGGTGGCCGGGTAGTGGCGGCCGAACTTGGACCGGTACGCCGCACCCAGCTCCGGCAGGGCGCTCCGGTACGCAGCCATGTCGGTGGTGCAGATCAGCATGGACACCAGGTGCTCAGGACCGGCCCCGGCCGCCGCCAGCGCCGCTACGACGTTCGCCGCGGCGGCCTCGAACTGCTCCACCAGCGACCCGCTGACCACCCGGCCATCGGCGTCGACTCCGGTCTGGCCCCCGAGCCACACCGTCCGGCCGGACACCGGCACGACGACGTGCGCGAATCCGACCGCCGGCGCGAGGCCGGAAGGGTTGATCACGGCGTGCGGGGAGGTCACCGGCCGGTCCAGCGTGGCGGGCGCTTCTCGGAGAAGGCGGCGTGGAACTCCCGATGGTCAGCCGAGTGCATGAGCAGCGCCTGGGCCATCGCCTCCAGCTCGAGCGCGCCGCCGAGGTCCATGTCGATCTCACGGGTCAGCAGCAACTTCGTGGTGGCGTAGGCGAAGGCTGGGCCGTCGGCGAGGCGCCTAGCCAGAGCGGCGGTGGCGGCCGGCAGCTCGTCGTCGTCGACCACGGACCCCAGCCCCAGCCCGCCGGCTGTCTCGGCATCCACGGTGTCGCCGAGCATGAGCAGCTCGGTGGCCCGGGCGATGCCGACCATCCGGGGCAGCAGGTACGCCGACCCCATGTCGGCGCCGGCCAGCCCGACCTTGGTGAACAGGAAGGCGAACTTCGCCGAGCGGCCGAGCAGCCGGAAGTCCGCGGCCAGCGCGATCACCGAACCGGCGCCGGCCGCCGTACCGTTCACCGCCGCAACGATCGGCAGCGGGCACTCACGCATCGCCTGCACGACCGCGCCGGTCATCCGGGTGAAGTCGAGAAGCCCGCGGGCGTCCTTCTTCAGCAGCTCGCCAATGATCTCGTCCACGTCGCCGCCGGAGCAGAAGCCGCGCCCCTTGCCGGTGATCACAAGCACCCGTACGTCGTCCCGGTGCGGCAGCTCCCGCAGCAGGTCGCGCAGGTCGGCGTACACGTCGAAGGTCAGCGCGTTCAGCCGCTCGGGCCGGTCGAACGTGATGGTCGCGACGCCGTCCGCCACCGCGAAGCCGAAGTGCCGCCACTGCTCGGTGAAATCCGCGGAGGCACGGAACGGGCTCATCGGTGCGGCAACTCCTCGGCTGGACGGCGGAGCGAGGTTACCGCCGCGCTGCAATCGGTCGGTTGGACCGGAAACTGCCGACTAGCCTGGACCGGACGACGACCGAGGAGAGTGCCGTGGGCAACCAGGAGCCGGCCGAGGTCACCGAGGTCACGCCCGAGGAGGGCGCGGCTCAGGGGACGGTAAGCCACGACATCGAGGTTCCCGGACCGCTGCGCGAGTTCATGGCTCGCGGCTGGGCGGACCCGCCCTCACCCGACGCGACAGCCGAGCCGGTGGCGCCGTATTGCGCGAAGCGCCGCACCGCCCTGTCCGCCCGCTTCCCCGGCGAGGCGCTGGTGGTGCCCACCGGCGCCCTGAAGGTGCGGGCCAACGACACCGACTACCCGTTCCGGCCCGGCAGCGACTTCTACTGGCTCACCGGCGAGATGCAGCCGGACGCCGTACTGGTGATGACCCCGGAGGGCAACGGCCACACGACCACGCTGTTCGTGGCGCCCCGGTCCGACCGCTCGTCGCTTGCCTTCTACACCGACCGGCGGTACGGCGAACTGTGGGTCGGCCCCCGCCGGGGGCTGGCCGAGACGGGCGCGGCGCTGCAGATCGAGTGCCGGCCTCTCGAGGAGCTCCCCGCCGTACTGAGCTCGCTCGGTGACGCGGTGCGGGTGCTGCGCGGGTACGACGAGCGGGTCGATTCGAGGCTCCCCGCGGTGAGCCAAGAGCGTGACGCGGAGCTGGCCACGGCGATCTCGGAGCTGCGACTGGTCAAGGACGACCTCGAGGTCGCCATGCTCGAGGAGGCGGTCGCCGCCACCGTGCGCGGCTTCGAGGACGTGGTCCGCGAGCTTCCGACGGCGATCGAGACCAGCGAGCGCTGGATCGAGGGGACCTTCAACCGCCGAGCCCGGGTCGAGGGCAACGACATCGGCTACGGCAGC
>JBBSGI010000080.1:0-12021 GCA_038254365.1 Propionibacteriales bacterium | reverse complement strand
GCGCGGCGCCCGGCGAGGACGCAAGCCATGAGAGAGCCACACCAATGACGCCGGTGGGCAGCCGCAATGTGGGAGCGTCTCGCCGAGCACCTGGACCGAGTCTGGCCGGACACCGATCCTGCGCCAAGTCTCTAAGTAGCCAGTTCGCGAGCGACGGCTCTGTTCGCTGTCGCGACTGTCGAACCCTGCCGCAGAGACCCAAACCCGCTCCTACTGGGTCCACGTCGAGCCGCGACGGCAATCGTTTCCGCCGGTGGGCTGCTGGACGACTATCGGGGACACGGATTCAGCGGCGCGCCTCGGTGAATGCCAGTGCGACGGTCTCGGGCTCGGCAGACCGAACGGCGCGGCGCGCGTCGGGTGCTCGTAGGTCGAGGCTGATCACCGAGAAGCTCGCACCATCGTCATGCAACATGCGCAGCAGATCGGCGATCACGATCGTGCTGGTCAGGGCGCCGGCGAACGCTGCGCCGACAGTGATCCCGGCAACGTTGACCATGCCGCATCGGGCCGCGCTCTCGTCTAGTCCTGCTGCGACCAGGCGCTCGACCTCGCCCTCGTAGGCCGGCCGCAGTGGCCTCGACGGCTCCTGGCGTGGGCCGCCGAAGACCGTCGACGGGTCGCCGGCCGCCGGGAAAGAGTGCACGACGGTGTCGAGGTACTCCGCGCCGTTGCCGAGCCCAGCGTCGACAATGCGATCAAACCGGTGGAGCCCGAGTCGGCGGCGCGGCTCGACGCTGTCGAAGCCTGCGAGGGCGACCCGAGGCTCGTGTCGCAGCCGGTCGGCGTGGGTGACCGGGTGGAAGTGCTCGTCGAAGACGCGCTCGACGATCCGGGTGGTGAACCCGCGGGCCTCCAGGGTATCGGCGACGACGCGGGTCTTGCGGCGGCCGAAATCACCCGAAGTCACGAGCATCTGCGTGGAGGCGTTGCCGCGGACGACTACGTCGAAGTCGACGAGGCCGACCTCGACGTCATGCGACCTGGCGTACGGAAGCAAACCGAGCGTCCACGCGTAGGCCTGACCGAGATGCCCGAGGCCGAGCAGCCACACCGCCGCGGGGAGGTACGCGAGCGCCGGCCCGACGGCCTCCCGGTCGGTCCAATCGAGGTCCGGCCGCCATAGCGACAGCCCGACGTCCCTTCGACCAGCGAGGTTGTTGCCGGTCATGTGCTGGAAGATCTCCGAGACGCCGAGCGCTGCGGCCGCGACGCCCGCGAGCTCGCTGCCGGCCCGCCCACGAAGGAGGTGGTCGGGGGATTCGACGGTGCCGCCTGCCCATCCACGCCATGTCAGGTGCAGGACCGGCTTCCCGACGCTGGCCTTCATGCCGAGCGTGAGTGTCGGGTGCTCGGAGCTGAGCCGGCCGACGATCTGTCCGCCGTACTTGGTCACAGCCGCCGACGCGCTCAGTCCGTCGGACCACCCGGTGCGCAGCACCGAATCCCTTGCGAGGTGCACATGGACGCCGCCGAGGAATGCACGGGCTGCGGTGTTGACGACCGTTATGAGTGCCGCTTGCGCGGCGGCGTCGTCGGCAAGGTCCGGCCCGACGGCGACCTGGAGGACGAACGACCGCAGCATTCGCTGGGCCTCGCCGAGGCTCGCGGCCCTGTTGGTGTCGACGAGGATCTTCGCGGTGCGGTCGATGTCGTCGGCGTTGACCCAACTCACAGCCACCGCCCGATGAGCAGCTTGCGGCGAGCCTCTGCACCTGTCCAGCTCTGCCAGCCGCGGCCGTCGTAGAGATGAACGCCGACGTGGCCGGCATCGACGCTGCCGAGGGACAGGTTGGGGACGATGAGGGCGACGTGCCCGCGACGGGCGATCATGGGGTTGTCGGCGTCGGTGCTGCTCTGCCGGACGTCGCGGCCTCCGTGGGTGTGGACGTCACCGATGACGAGCTGCTGCTCCTGGTCGCACAGGTCCCACAACTTGCTGTAGGCGAGGCCGTCGAACTCGATGCCGCCGGTCAGGCAGTTCGGGTCGAGGTCGTCGAGGTAGACGATCCTGGTGACGGTGCGCAACTCACCGTCGCGGTCGGCGAGGAGGAAAGCGCCCGATTCCCGTACGCCGTGGCCGCGGCGGCCGAGCTCTCTGATCATCGCGTCCCAGTCGCGCCTGCGCATCCGCAGGAGCGCGTGGCGGCCTCTACGTGCCCAGATAGTCATCGGCGTTGAGCACCTCGTTGACCTTGTCGAGGATGAAGGTCAGGTTGCGGGTGGGGTTCCAGGCGAGCAGCGGGTACTTGTCCAGCCACTCGGGGTGGGCTTGAAGCCCCGCTCGGTCCCATGCGGCGTACATCGCGGTCGATCCGCCTGCCCAACCATCGGTGCGGAACAGGTGCGCCGCACGCTCGCCTTTCGGTCGGCGTTCGGCGGGTAACGACGTGCCGCTGACGAGGTCCCAGATGCCACCAGTGGGGGCCAAGTGCGGGTAGCCGGCGCACTCGAACCGCAGCGCGAACTCGGCGGGGCTGTTCGGCCGCGCGGCGGTCGCGATGACGACCGTCACGAACGGCCAGGCGACGTCGACGAGCCGCCACCGACCGGCCGCTTCACCGGCGCGGAAGCCGCCGCCGGCGAGGTGGCTGCGCAAGGCACGTTCGTCGGGTGCCATGCCCGCCGCTCAACCCTCGAACCGGTCGCGCGGGAGCAGGTCCAGCGCCACCTGGCAAGATCCGGCGGTGACGAGGGAGCCGACGTGCACGGTGGCCGCGAGGAAGTGGTCCGCGCCGGGCAGGGCGAGTACGTGCTTGGCGGCCTGGTCCGGAGACAGGTCGGCCGCCTTGTCGCCGAACGCCCACTTCTCGATGAACTTGATCGGGGTGCCAGGGCCGAACGTGGAAGTGAAGGTCTCACCGTTGAACCGGACGACGACCTCGATCCGTGCGCACCGGCCGCGGTGCACGTGGTGGCGGTGCCGGATGCCCGCCTCGGCGAGGGTGATCTCCAGGGAGATGTCCTCGTCGATCCCCTCGGCCCAGATCCGGCCGTCGGCGCCGTCGCCGACGAGCAACTTGCGGACGAGGGCCGTGTCCTCGACCTCGACGACGTCGGGGTCCTCGTTGCCAGCGGTGTGGACGAACAGCTCCATGCCTCGCTCCTTCGGCGCGCCTGGGACGGCCCCCGGTGGAGGCCGACTAGTATGTACCTGTCCAGTGTACAGGTAGTTATGCACCTACGAGGTAAACGAGTTGTCCCTTGCGCGATGGACGTGACCTTCCGCAGCGCCGAGCTGGCACGGCTGTGCAACTCCGAGCGTCATCTCACGCGACGGTGGGGGGCTGAGCTGGGCCGGACCGTCGCCCGCCGGCTATGCGACCTCGCGGCGGTCGACGCGAACGCGCTCGACCGGCTGCCGGGGGCCCGAGTCGAGACCGACACGACCGGGCAGGCAGAGCTGCGGTTCGGCGACTCGCTGGTGATCCGTGGCGTCGTCACGCGCGCAGCCCTCACCAGACCGGGCGCTGAAGGCGACGGGATCCTGATCACGAGCGTCAACGTCGATGGAACTGAGGTCCGATGACGAGCAGCGCTACGCACGCGTTTCGTCCCGACTACGTCATCGCGCCCGGTGAGACGTTACGGGACCGCCTGGCCGAGATGAATTTGTCGCAGGTGGAGCTTGCGGCGCGGGCTGGCATATCGACGAAGCACGTGAACCAGATCATCCAGGGGAACGCCCCGATCACGCTGGAGACTGCCGTCGTCTTCGAGCGCATTACCGGGCTATCGGCGAGCTTTTGGAACCGGCGCGAGGCGGACTACCGGGAGGCGCTGCTCAGATCCAGGCCGCGAGAATTCACCGCAGCTGATGCGAAGTGGTTGGCGTCGTTGCCGCTCAAGGAGTTGCAGAATCGCCGGCGGTTACCCGATGGGCGCGACCATGGCCGGTTGTACGACGCGGTGCTGTCGTTTTTCGGAGTGGCCGACAAGGAGGCGTGGGATCGCATTTGGCGTGGACCCGTCGCGTCTTTTCGCCGCTCACACGTCTACGCGAGTCACCCCGGCTCTGTTATCGCGTGGCTGCGCATTGCCGAGGTCGATGGGCAGCAACGCAAGGTCGAGCAGTACTCCGCCGCCGCCTTTCGCAGGGCGGTCCGGGAGATCCGCTCCTTGACCGCTGGGGGCGACCCGAATGAGCTCGTCGATATCTGCGCCAGGGCGGGTGTCGTGGTCGTGTTTGTGCCCGAGGTGCCAGGTTGCCGAATCAGCGGTGCGGCATGGTGGGCGACACCGAGCCGCGCGGTGATCGCGCTGAGCGACCGGTACAAGAAGGACGACTACTTCTGGTTCACCTTCTTCCACGAGTCGGCGCACTTGCTGCTGCACTCGAAAAAGGAGACGTTCGTCGACGATGGCAGTGACGACGATCTGCTCGAGGAGGAGGCGAACCGGTTCGCCGCAGACTTGCTGATCCCGCGAGCGCAAGCGAGCAAGTTACCCGGTTTGACAACCGATGCGGACGTTGTGGGCTTCGCTGCTGAGTTAGGCATCGCTCCCGGCATCGTCGTGGGGCGTCTTCAGCATGATGGGCTGTGGGGATGGAACCGTGGTCACTCTTTGAAGCGCGCGTTGCACATCGTCGAGGGCTGACCTTAACGGGCCATGCAGTGATCACGTAACCGCTGATGGAGCCGGCCGGCGAAGCGAGCGGTAATGCCAGGCTCTGCTCCTGCTGATGTACGTCGTGCCGCGCTCGCCGGCCATCGCGCTCGCCTTCGCCCTCATCGTGTCCTGGGGTCGGTTGCCCTGGTGCGCTTCCGGACGCGACAACGCCGCAGCGAGCTGCGCGACCTGTGGCCCGAGGTGGTGGACAACCTGGCGCCCGGCGTGCGGGCCGCTCTGTCGCTGCCCGAGGCGCTGACCACCTAGATCGGAGTCCGCGGCCCGCAGGAGCTGCGTCGTCCCGCTCGCGCGTTTCGGCGAGGACTACCGCGCGACCGGACGTTTCTTCGACTGCCTCGACCGGCTCAAGTCCTCGCTCGCCGACCCGGTCGGTGACCGCATCGTCGAGTCGCCGCGGTTGGCCCGCGAGGTCGGTGGCAGCGACCTCGGGTGCCTGCTGCGCACGCTGTCTGCCTTCCTGCGCGAGGACGCGCGGACCCAGGCCGAGCTGGAGACTCGGCAGGGATGGACCGTCAATGCACTCCGAGGCGGAGTAGCCAGTCTCTGCCGAGCGCATGTGAGGGCCCAGCTGGCGGTGAACCGTCGCCTCCGGGCGGAGCCTTCATGCTCCGGACGTCGACGAAGCACGGGTGCGACGCGATCGCCGATTACGTACGTGTGTCGAACACAAGTTTGTGGTTATCGGCCGCGGGTTATGTGCGCAGCTCGGCAGCGGTCCTCGGCAGCGCACCGCGAATGTTCGGCCACCCGAGCGCGTAGCTGAATCTGTGCCCGAAGGCTGGCCGGCTGATCTGGTGAGGGCGACCAGCGGCCGTGGGCTACTAGCCGGCCAGCGTGGCGGTGACGAGGACGCGTGCGATCCAGGCGAGCAGTTCAATCGCGTCGTCACGGGGAAGTTCGGCCATGTCCGTGGTCCAGACGACGGCATCGGCTCCGAACAAGGGGGTGAGCGCGGCTGCGAGTCGGTCTCGCGCCGCGGGCGGCACGTCGCCGGGCAGGGCTTCGAGCAACGAGGCGATCCACCGACTGCGGTTGGTCAGCCCGCGGCGCGGTCGTACGTCCGCGCGCTCGGGTGCCAGCGAGAGGCGCAGCATCGTGCGCAACTCGGTCTCGTGATCAAAAGCCCTCGCTGCGGTCGCGCGGACGAGTTCGGCGGCCCGCTCAGCGAGTTGGTCTGGTGCCGTGACCGCCGGGGAGGCCCAGTCGGCGTCGGCGAGCGGGTTGTCGGCCAGGGACATGGTCGCGTGCAGCACCACCGCATCGTTGTTCGGCAAGTAGCGGTAGGCGGTCGCCCGCGAGACGCCCGCGAGTTCGGCGGCCGCCGGAACCGTGAGCGGGCCACCGGTACGCAGCAGCTCTATGGCTGCCTCCCGGAGAAGACGTGAGGTGCGCTGCTTCGGGCCAGACATACCTGCGACGTCATGAGGCGTCGCCCGCGTGTCCTTCCGGGTGCCGCGTGAAGGGTCCATAACCTCCGCTTTCTCGACAGACTTTTCAGCCCAACCTTTTGCCCTTGAATAACGTTGTGTTGGGCAGAGGGGAAGGGAAGCGCAGATGAACGGATCCGCCGAGTTCCGCGAGTTCGTGGCCTTCCGCGGCGCGGCGCTGTCCCGGTCGGCGTATCTCCTCACCGGTGACCACCATCTCGCCGAGGATCTGGTGCAGACCGCGCTTACCCGGACCGCCGCGCATTGGGGCCGGGTGGCCGACGGAGACCCGGAGGCCTATGCGCGCCGCGTGATGATCAACGAGCGGATCTCGTGGTGGCGCCGGCGCCGCTACGCGGTGGAGGTCCCGGAGAGCGCCGAGATCCTCGCCGAGAGCGGGCAGAATGCGATCGCGGATCCGGCTGAGGCAGTGGTGGGCCGCGCAGCTGTGATGGCCGCACTGGCCCGGTTGCCGGCGCGGCAGCGCGCCGTCATCGTGCTGCGGTTCTTCGAAGACCTGACCGAGGCAGCCGCAGCGGAGCAGCTCGGCTGCTCGATCGGGACGGTCAAGTCCCAGACCCATGCGGCTCTTGCCCGGCTGCGCTCCATCGCCCCGGAAATGCTCTCCGATGCCCCCACCCGGAGGTAATCCCATGACGGACCGGCTCCGAACTCTGCTTCTCGATGCCGCCGAGGACGCACGAAACTATGCGGAGGCGCACAGTGCGGTCGCATCAGCGCGCCGCAGCCGTACCCTTCGTCGTCTCCTGGTCGTACCGCTCGCGGCGTCGGCGGTGCTGATCGCCATCGCAGTCCCTCTGCTGTGGACCGACGACCGAGGCCCGGCCCCGGTCTCCTCGGGCTATCCACCGGCAGTTGCCCCGGCGCAGAACACCCCGGGGCTCCCCTCGGGTCGGGTCGGCACTGCCTCGTTCATCTACGCCCCGTGCGTGCGTGCATGTGACCCGTTCCTCGTCGTCACCGGCGGGGTGCAGTACACGTTGCCGAGGTCGCAACGGGGCGAGTCGACGGCGAGTTACACGCTCTCACCGGATGGCCGGTGGCTCGGGAGGTGCGGCTCGCAGGGCTGCCAGGTTCGCGACCTAGAGCACAACCGAAGCAGTGACCTGGCCGACAAAGGCCCGGGTACGAGCGAAATCTGGGCCTGGTCCCCGGACAGTACGTGGCTTCTGCTCGTCCGCCACGTCGATGGCGCGATCGACCACTTCGAGACGATCAAGCTCAGTACGGGCCAACGACACCGGATCTCCGGCGCGGCCGAATCCCCGCTGGCGGTCAACAACGACGGCGCCCTGCTCTACTGGAAATCCAGCCCCGCCGGCACGGCGCGGCTGACCACTGCTGACGTTTCTTCGGGAGCCCTCGTGGAACGCGCCGGCCTCGCCCCACAGCTTGGGTCGCAGCTACGCAAAGGCGAGAGTGTGTCAACCCAGAGCCTGCGCCTCGTTCCCGGCGACGATCTCGTCGTGCTGACTGTCACTGCGATGGCCCAAGGCGAGAATGTGGACCGCCCCACCGCATTGCTCCTGGTGAACCGGGCTGACGGTCGCGTGGTCAGGAGACTCAATATGCCCCCCTCGGACTGGACGACCGGCACCGGAATCTGGGAGCCAGGATCGGCGCAGCCCGAGGGCATCCTGCTGGTGCACGCGGCACAGCACCGCACCGAGATCGTGCGGCTCGACTACATCACGGGCGGTCTGGCGGTATTGTCGACGCTGCCTCGCGATTCGCAGCTCGTGCTGCGTGGCGCCAGCCGGTCCTGAGCAGCGCCCCGACGATCATCCAGCACGCCTGACACACCGAGCTAGCGACGGCGGCGCAACCACAGAGCCAGCGCAGCGCCGATCGCCGTACGGCCGCGACCGCCCTGCTCAGGCCCCGGCTCATCCTTGCCTTCCGTGGGTGGCTGCGGCATCCCCACCCCGGCCGCACCCTGCACGGCGGCGCGCAGCGGCGCCGGCGCGCCTTCCTGGGTGAGCGCGAGGGCCCGGTCCGCGTCGCCGCCCGGGAACTCCTCGGGCAGCCCGGCCGCGCGCGCCCGTCCGTGACGCCGAGAACGTGGGCCACCGGTGGGGCGTAGGCCATGTACAACCCTCGCAACCCGCCGCCACGGAGTCGACGGTGCGCACCGCACCTACAGCATCCACTATCGGCACGCGCTCGCAGCCGCCACGCGCCGCGCCGTCCAGAAGACCGGTGCCCACCCTGAAAGGTCCTCCGGCCATCGAAGGATGCTCAGGCCGTCAAGGTCAAGATTGCACAGAACGGGACACTCGGGGGTGGCACCTGGCGTGCGGGGCCAGCATGGTCAGGTGATCGACGTGTACGTCTCACGGCGTCGGGACATCGGGTCTGCGCGTACGTTCTGCACGGCTGCCCTGGCCGTTCACGGTGACCCGGGGGAGGTGATCACCGACCGGGCGCCGGCGTTGGCCAACGTGGTTGAGGAGCTGCTTCCTGCCGCGTTGCACAACACCGGCCAGTACGAGAACAACCGGGTCGAATGCGACCACGGCCGGCTCAAGGCCCGACTCCGGCCTATGCGCGGGGTGAAGACGGATCGCACGGCGAGCGTGGTGATCGGAGAGCACGCCTTCATTCAGAACCTCCGCCGTGGCCACTACGAGCTCGCCGTCGACGCCGGGCTGCCGTTCCGGTTGGCCACCGCATTCGACGAACTCAGACCCGCCATCTGACCAGCACAGGTGCCCAAGTCCCGCCTCGGCATGGCCTGCGATCAACCAACGCAACAGAGCCCCTACATTCGCACCTAGGCCGGCTTTGCCTACCTCGCCCTGGTCATCGACGTGTACTCCCGCCGCATCGTCGGCTGGGCGCTGGCCGGGCACATGCGCACCGAACTGCCACTGGAAGCCCTCGTGAACCGTCCCCGGTCTCGTGACGGGCACGAAGCCACGAGAGGGTGGTCTTGTGCCAGCACCGAGGAAGTACCCGAACGAGTTGCGTGAGCGGGCGCAGCGGCTCGTCGAAGAAGCCCGCGAGCAAGATCTCGACATGAGCTTGAACGCTGCTGTGGTCCGGATCGGGCAACGGACCGGCGTGAACGCCGACACCCTGCGTGGGTGGTGCAAGCGGGCCGAGATCGACAGTGGCCGGCGGCCGGGGACCACCACGGGTGACGCGCAGCGGATCAAGGAGCTCGAGCGGGAGAACCGTGAGCTCAAGCGTGCAAACGAGATCCTGTTGGCGGCCAGCTCGTTCTTCGCGCGGGAGCTCGACCCGCGTTTGCCGTGGTAGTCGCCTTCGTGGACGACCATCGCGAGCGGTTCGGGGTCGAGCCGATCTGTCGCGTGCTCACCGAGCATGGGATCAAGATCGCCCCGAGCGGTTACCGGGCGCACAAGCTGCGGGCCCCGTCCGTCCGGGCGATGCGCGATGAACGGGTGTCAAGCGAAGTCGTGCGGGTGCACACCGACCCCACGCTCGGCCGTGGCCTCTACGGAGTCCGCAAGGTGCACGCGCAGTTGCTGCGCGAGGGCGGCGTCGACGGCCTGCCCGTCTCGCGCCGCCAGGTCGAGCGGTTGATGAGGACCGCTGGGCTGCAAGGCGCCCGGCGCGGCCGCGCGTTCCGCACCACCCGCCCCGACCCGTCAGCCCCTCGGCCGCCGGACCTCGTGCAGCGCCAGTTCCACGCGAGCGAACCAAACCAGCTATGGGTCGTGGATTTCACCTAATGGGAGAGCCGGGCGCGTCCCGGTGTCCTGGACGGCGACTGGCAGGGTCCCCTGAGATTTGACCGGTCCAGGTCGGTGCAGGGTGTGAGGCTGAGCCGCTGGCAGAGGTCCACTCCAAGATGCAACCGGCCGCCGAGGCCTAAACGTAGACGGTGGTCCTGCCAGTCGCCGGGTTCGTGCACGGCTTGTGAGATGTCGCGCCACTGAGCGCTTCCATTAGGTCGCCGCCACGCACCCTCGAGCTCAGACGTAGTCACCGAGCGAGGAGGAACATGACGATCACCTGCGGCATCGATTGGGCCGAGGGCCATCACGACGTGGCGGTGCTCGACGACGTTGGCCGAGTACTCGGCCGGCGAAGAATCGACACCGGCGTCACGGGCTTCAGCGAGCTGATGTCGTTGCTGGCCGAACATGCCGAAGACCCTTCCTCGGTGCCGGTTGCGATCGAGACCGATAAGAACCTGATCGTGGTCGCGCTGCAGGCGGCTGGACTGGCGGTGTTCGCGATCAACCCGCGGGCGGTGGCCCGCTATCGAGAACGCTATGGGCAGTCCGGGAAGAAGTCCGACCCGGGCGACGCGGCGCTGCTCGCGGACGTACTGCGCACTGATCGACATCAGCACCGACAGCTGCCGATGATCAGTGCGGCTGGTCTGGCGGTCAAAGCGTTGGCCCGTCAGCACCAGGAGGCGATCTGGGCCCTGCACATGACGACAAGCCGGCTGCGGTCGGTGCTGCTGGAGTTCTATCCCCAAGCGTTGAAAGCGTTTCCGAACCTCAAGCACAAAGCCGCGCTGACCGTCCTCGCTGCAGCATCCACGCCCGAGCTCGGCACCAAGATGACCCGGCGCAAGCTCGTCGCGCTGCTGCACCGCTGCGGTCGACGCAACGACCCGCCGCTGGTCGAGCAGATCATCGCCGATCTCACCACCCCGGCGTTGCGGCAACCCGCACCGGTCGAGGCAGCGCTCGGCCAAACCGTGATCACTCTGATCGGCGTCCTGACCGCCATGCAGACCGCGGTCGAGCAGCTCGAGACCGCTCTCCAGGCCGAGTTCAGCCAGCACCAACTTGCGCCGATCCTGCGCTCCGCGCCCGGCCTCGGCCCGGTCCTCGCCGCGCGGGTACTCGCCGAGATCGGGGACGACGCGAACAGGTTCGCCAGCGCAAACGGGCTGCGTGCCTTCGCCGGCACCGCGCCGGTCACCAAAGCTTCGGGTCGAAGTCGCCGCGTCTTCGCCCGACGCGTCCGCAACAAGCGTCTCGGCGACGCCTGCCACTGGTGGGCCTTCGCGATGCTGACCAAGTCGCCCGGCGCGAGAGCGCACTACGACCGGCGCCGAACCGCAGGCGACAACCACAACGCCGCCCTGCGCAACCTCGCCAACAAGCTCATTGGCCGCCTCTGGTGGTGCCTGCAGAACAACCAACACTGGGATGAAACCGCAGCCTGGAACGACGCTGCAACCAGACCTCTTACGGCGGCCGCTTGACCTCTGACCCGCGTGGGATGTCTACGTCCCAACCTGGTCGGGGATGGTGTTCACCGCGTTCGTGACCGACGTCTTCAGCCGCCGCATCGTCGGATGGCGCACGGCGACCTCGATGCCGACCTCGTTGCCTCTGGATGCCTTAGAGATGGCGTTTGTGGACCCGGGAACGGGAGGGCCACGCCCACGGTGGCCGGCTCGATGGACTCATTCATCATTCGGACGCGGGGTCGCAATATCTCGCGATCCGCTACGCCGACACCCTGGCCGCGGCCGGTGCCATCGCCTCCGTCGGCAGCGTCGGGGACAGCTACGACAACGCCCAGATCGAGAGTCTCATCGGCCTCTACAAGCTCGAGTGTGTTCGGCACGAAGGGCCCTGGCGCGGCGTCGATGACCTGGAACTCGCCACCTTGAACTGGGTTCACTGGTTCAACAAACACCGGCTGCATAGCAGCCTCGGCCATGTCCCACCGGCCGAGTACGAGAGGGCCCACTACCGTCAGATCAACGCCCGACCGCAGCCGCGGTCGGGAGAACTCGCCCGTCACTGAACCGGGGACGGTTCACTCGAGCAGGCGATCTGGACCCGCCAGCAACATCGGCTCGACGGGCTGGTCCACCACACCGACGCCGGTAGTCCAATACACCTCGATCGCGTTCACCGAACGCCTCGCCGCGATCGGCGTTTCGCCCTCGATCGGCACCGTCGGCGACGCGTTCGACAACGCCCTGGCCGAGACCGTGATC
>JBBSGI010000079.1:0-12168 GCA_038254365.1 Propionibacteriales bacterium | reverse complement strand
TTCCATCGCTGTCGGCGCTGGCCGGCGCGCCCGTACCAACCGGCCCGCACTACCAACGACTTCGCATGCTCTGGCATCGGACAGGTGGGAACTTCCATGGATTCCACGCTATCTGATATCCACGCTAAGCGACATAGGACAGGTGTTCGACCCTGTGGACAAGCTGACTATCCGCCAGATAACGAGGAGATGTCGCAGACATCCGTGCCGTACGTCTAGAGGCGGCGATCGGCCGATACCCCGGACAGCTTCTCGAGGGTTCTCCACCTGCTCGTCCGAGGGACGCCGCGCGACCTCGTCCGGCACCTGTGATGATGACCCGATGTCGCCGTTCAGCGCGTTGAGCCACCTCGAGTGCGCTCGCTGCCACACCCACCATGACGCGCAGGCCCTGCACGGACTCTGCCCGGCGTGCGCCTCTCCTTTGCTCGCGCGCTACGACCTCGACCACGTGACCGCGACCCGAGACGATGTCGCGGTCCGGCCTCCGGACCTCTGGCGCTACCACGAGCTGCTCCCGGTCAGTGCGCCCGCCCACGTCGTCAGCCTGGGCGAGGGGATGACCCCGCTGTTGCCGGTACCCAGGCTCGGCAAGGAGCTGGACATCGACCGGCTGCTCGTCAAGGACGACGCGCTGCTGCCCACCGGCTCGTTCAAGGCCCGTGGAGCCGCGGTCGGCGTTTCGAGAGCGCGCGAGCTCGGTGCCGAGCGGCTCGCGATGCCGACCAACGGCAACGCCGGCGCAGCGTGGTCGGCGTACGCCGCTCGTGCCGGGCTCGAGATCCTCGTCGCGATGCCGCTCGCGGCGCCCTCGATCACGCGGGCGGAAACGGCCGTGACGGGAGCCGATTTGTGGCTCGTGGACGGGCTGATTGCCGACGCCGGACGCCTGGTGACCGCCGCGATCGGCGACAGCGACGAGAGCTGGTTCGACGTCGCCACGCTGAAGGAGCCGTACCGCATCGAAGGCAAGAAGACCATGGGCTTTGAGATCGCCGAACAGCTCGGCTGGCGGATGCCCGACGTCATCGTCTACCCCACCGGCGGGGGAGTCGGCCTGATCGGCATCCACAAGGCGCTCACCGAGCTGAGCAGACTGGGCTGGGTGCAGGGCGCCCTGCCGCGGCTGGTGTCCGTCCAGTCGACGGGCTGCGCCCCGATTGTCAAGGCGTTCGAGGCCCAGGCCCGCGAGTCGGAGCCCTGGCCCAATGCGCGGACTCTCGCGTTCGGGCTGACCGTCCCCAAGTCGTTGGGCGACTTCCTGGTGCTCGACGCGATCTACCAGACCGGCGGTACGGCGGTCGCCGTGCGCGACGCCGATCTGGTGGAGGACCTGCAGCGGGTGGGGCACCTGGAGGGCCTGTTCCTGTGTCCGGAGGGAGCCGCCACCGTGACGGCTGCCCGGACCCTCCGACAACAGGGGTGGATCGGCCGCCATGACGAGGTGGTCCTGCTCAACACCGGCGCGGGGGTGCTCTACCCCGAAACGGTCCGGTACGACGCTCCGGCCGTCACGCCGGCCGAGCGGATCCGTGCAGGCAGGTCCGGGACGAAGGACTGCCCGTGACTCGGCAGGCACTCGGCGGCCCAGCGGGTCGAGCCGCCGGGCGCACCGAATGATCGGCTAGAAGCCGGCCACGCCGTGTGGGGTGCCGACCCCGGTCACGCCATCCCAGCCCTGTTGGGCGGTGCAGATCGTCCCCGCGAGGGTGCGAGCGCAACCGGCAAGTCACCGAGCAGGTGAAGGCTTCCGCACCTGCGGGGTTCCGTCCAAGTCTGTGGCGAAATCGGACCGGATCCGCGATCAGGCCGTCGTGCCCGGCTCGAGCCGGGCACCTCTGTCCACCACGCCGTTGGAGGCTATCCGTGAGTCTCGGCCGACCAGCGTGAGGTGCTCCGACTTCAGCTCGGTCCCGGTCGGGCGACCCCCGACCTTGGCCCCCGGCTCGACGACGACGCAGCGATCGAGGATCGACCACTCGACGGCCGCGCCGGCCCCGATGCGCGTGTCGGCGAAGACCACGCTGTCGCTCACCTTGGCGCCCTTCTCGACGGTCACCCCTGGGCCTAGCACGCTGCGCCGGACCGTTCCGAGCACCCGGCAGCCCGGGCTCACCAGGCTGTCCTCCACGCGGGCGCCGGTGAAGATCATCGCCGGGGACCGCTGGGGGAGCCGGGCCAGGATCGGCCAGGACGGGTCGTCGAACAGGTTGGTCTCCCCGTGCACCAGGTCCTGGTGAGCGGCGAGGTAGGTCTCGGGCCGGCCCATGTCCTGCCAGTAGCCCGGCATGGCGTGGACGTAGACGCGTCCGCGGTCGACGAGTCTCGGGAGCAGGTGGTCGCCAAAGTCCCCCAGGCCGTTCGAGTCAGGGGCGGCCGTTCCGGCCAGCTCCCGATGCAGCTGGTCGAGGACGTCGAGCAGTGTCCTCGTGTCGTACAGGAAGATCTCCGTGGCGACCACTCCGGTCGTGGGCCGCGCCGACTTGTAGGCGAACTTCGTGACCCGACCCAGCCGGTTGGCCACCACGGTCGCGTGCTGCGAGGCCTCCTCCCGGGACACCTCGCTGGTGACCACGGTGCACTCGGCCTCCTTCCGGCGGTGTGTCTCGATCGCGTCATTGAAGTCGAACCGGTACACGTGGTCCGAGCTCAGCACCATGGTGACGTCGGGTCCGGCCGCGGCGATCTGGTCCCGGATCCGAAACAGCTCGTCGGCGTTGCCCGATGCGAAGCCGTCCGCGTCGGGCGAACCGCCCTGTTGAGGGGTGAGTAGCCGGAAACCCCCGCTGTCGCGATCCAGGTCCCACGGCCGGCCGTTCGCTACCTGCTCATCGAGCGAGTCGGCCTGGTACTGCACCGACAGCCAGACCTCCTCGATCCGGCTGTGACGAAGGCTCGACAGGGGAAAGTCCACCAGCTGATAGACGCCGGCGAACGGGAGCCCCGGCTTTGCCCGTTCCCGGGTGAGGACGTCCATCCGGCTGCCCTCGCCGCCGGCCTGCACGATGGCCAGAACTCGATTGCGACTCATGCCGACACGCTAGGCGACTCGGCCCGGTTTGGTCGATCGCGAGCAACGGGGCGATCCGAGCGGCTCGGTCCGAGCACCAAGCGCTCCCCCGCACTGAGTCGCCGGAGCCGCGGGTCTGGTGGCCCCGCGTGCTCGAGTAGGAGACACGACGCGGCGAGCACCGTGGGCGCCAACGGCAATCTCTCCAGCGGCGACGACCCGGCGGCACGACCGACGGCGGGCTGTTCTGCCCGGTAGTTGCTCCACGGCAGGACCTCCGTGTCGTCGCCTGGTGCCAACGCTCGGCGCCCTTCCACCGTGCTGGCTCGGCCGGCATGCCTTCCGGCTCGCAACGCGCGGCGTAAGATCCCTCGCCGCGGTCAACGCCGCGATGAGCCAGCACGACGCCGACGAGACCGGTGCCTACACCAGGTTCTGGTCCAAGCGTGACTACCGCGCGGCCCCGCCCCCGTCGGCCTCGCAGGTCACGCGAGCATGTTGATCAGCCACGGCATGCAGGACACCAACGTCAAGACGGTCAACTTCGGCCGCTGGTATGAGCAGATGAAGGAGAACGGCGTCGTCACAAAGATCTGGCTGTCGCGGCTCGGGCACGTCGACCCGTTCGACTACCGGCGAGCGGCCTGGGTCGACACCCTCCACCGCTGGTTCGACAGCCAGCTGATGGGTATCAAGAACGGAATCCTGAAGGAGCCGCGGGTCGACGTCGAGACGACCCCAGGCAGCTGGGTTACATCCGACACCTGGCCGGTGTCGGACAACGACGAGGCTCTGACTCTTCACCAGGACGGCTCACTGACGACCGGCGCAGCCGAGAACGGCACGGATGCCTTCGTCAACGACCCGAATCAGAGCGAAGCCACCGCGATCGCCAGGGGGGCGAACCCGAACCGGTTGCTCTACCTGAGAGCTCGGGCCGCCAGGGTGAGTTGTCGCTTGCTCGGCCGCCGGTTTACCCTCCTACTGTCCTGATCGGTCACGACCAGCACGCGGGGGGTCGCCCACCACGGAGGAGCCAACGTCGCCCATGACGACCGAAACCGACAACCGCCCCGAGGTTGTCCTCCACATCGGGACGATGAAGAGCGGGACGTCGTACATCCAGGAGATTCTGCGGCGCAACAAGCGACTGCTCAACGATGACGGGGTGCTGGCTCCATCGAACATGGTTCCTGCCGTGGCCGATGTGCTCGGCCGGCGTGGGGTGACCAAGAGCAAGCCGATCCAAGGCACGTGGGGGCGCTTCCTGCACCTGGTGGAGGCATGGGACGGCCGGGCGGTCCTCGCGTCGCAGGAGTTCCTCAGCGGAGCCACGGCCGACGAGGCTCGCGCGGTCATCGACACGCTGCCGACGGGCAAGGTCCGGGTCGTCATCACCAACCGCGATCTGCTGCGGGTGATCCCCTCGCACTGGCAGACGGTGATCAAGAACGGCGGCACCTGGCAGTTCGCGGAGTACATGCGGTTGTTGCTGGACGAGGACACGAAGGACGGCGCGGAGCACCGCTACCAACGCGGCTTCTGGCGGCACCACGACATCGCAAACATCGTCGAGAACTGGGCAGGGGCCGTAGGACCGGAGAACGTCCTCCTGGTCACGGTGCCTCGCACCGGTGCCCCGAGCGAACTGCTTTGGCAGCGGTTCGCGAAGGCAATCGGTGTCGATGCGGACAAGTACGACCATCAGGCGAGCGCCAAGAGCAACATCTCGCTGTCATATGCGGAGACCGAGATGCTCCGTGAGCTCAACCTGAGGGTGCGCAAACCTCTCGGGCCGTTGGAGTACCGGCTGATCGTCAACAAGTACCTGGCCAACCAACTGTTGCGTAAGCCGCCGGACACTGGCAGGGAGCCCGACCGGCCCACCCTCGGCGAGCGGTCACACGCCAAGGTCCATCAGCGTGCCGAGCAGATGCTGGATGCACTCACGGCCACCAAGGTCGGCGTCATCGGGGACCTCGAGGAGCTCCGAGTGAGCCCCTACCAGGGTGAGTCCGGCACCGAGGACAGCACCGGTCCCCGGCAGCCCATTCCCGACTCCGTCCCCGAGGCTCTGGCCAAGCTCGTGCTCCGCATCGCGCGCCTCGAGCGCGACCTCGAGGGCTTCCGCTCCGGTGAGCCGGCGTCTGAGCCCTCCGAGAGTCCGCGCGGCGGGGGCCGTCGCGGGGGCGGGAACAGGGCCGGCGGCAAGGGCGGGCGCCGTGGTGCACGCCAAGGCGCCAGGCGCGCCGCCAAGCGCGCTGCGGCGGCCGAGGGCGAGATCGACGGCGACGACTACGACATCTTCGATCCGATCCCCTTCGAGGGAGGCGAGCACGGCGGCGAGTCCGACGACGAACGCTGACCTCCCCGCCGCCCTACCCGGGGACTGGAGGACGCGGGTCAGCTGACGCGGTACTCCGTGATCTCGTTCCAGGTCCGCACCCCTACCCGGGCCTTCCAGGCGTCGTACGCCGACGACAGGACAGACACGATGCTGGGGAACTGGCTGGACAGGTCGACGGTCTCCGTCCGGTCGGTGGCCATGTTGAACAGCTCCCAACCGCCCTCGGGCACATCGGACACCAGCTTCCAGTCGCCGCGTCGGACCGCGCGATGGCCCATGTGCTCCCAGAACAGCATCCCGCTGCGTGCCCAGTCGGCCTGGCCGTCGGCCCCCGCGAGGACAGCGGCACAGCTCTGCCCCTCCGTCGGGGTGATCGGTCGGCCGGCATACGTCGTCGGGTAATTCGCGCCCGCGAGCTCGAGGAACGTGGGCATCAGGTCCATCACGTGGAACAACCGGTGGTCGAGCCCGCCGGCAGGTAGCGTCCCGGGCCAGGAGGCCACCATCGGCGTCGAGATGCCCCCCTCCTCCGTCCAGCGCTTGTACATCCGGAAGGGGGTGTTGCTCACATGGGCCCAGTCCACGCCATAGCTCTGGAAGGTGTTGCTCGGTCCGGGCATGACCCCGGGGATGTTGCCCGCGACCATGGGCTTCCCGTTGCGGGTCACCTGCTGGGCGTGCTTGTTCCCGATCCGCACGAGCTCCGAGCATGCCCCGTTGTCGCTGAGGAACACGATAAGCGTCTCCTCGGTGATCCCGAGCTGCTCGAGGGTGTCCACGATCATCCCGACGCCCTCGTCCATGACCGAGATCTGGGCGGCGTAGACCTCCATGCGCCGCTGCTCCCACTTCGGGTCCCTCGCCTTCGAGTACGGCGTCGCACCCGGGCCTGGCCGGGGCACCGACCAGGCCGGGTCGATGACGCCGGCCGTCTTGCCAGCCTGGTAGCGCTGTTCGCGGATCGCGTCCCAGCCCGCGGCGTAGGCCCCGCGGTACGGCGAGACGTCGGCCTCTGGCGCCTGCAGCGGGTAGTGCGGCGCCGTGTAGGCGGCGTAGATGAAGAAGGGATCACCGCTGGCGTGGAACTCCTTGATGCTGCCGACGGCATATCCGGTGACCGAGCGGGTGAAGTAGTAGTTCGGGTCCTTCGAGCGCCCGATGATGTCGCCGTTGAGGTAGCGCACGGTGTCGAAGTAGGTCAGGGACTCACCCACGACGCACAGTGACCGCTCGAACCCACGGTCGTGCGGCAGCGACGGCGTCACCCGTCCCCAGGGCGCCACGTTCCACTTGCCCGCGATCGCCGTCCGGTAGCCGGCACTGCCGAGCGCCTCACCCAGCGTGAGGCAGGAGTCGTTGAGATAGCCCTGGTAGGCCGGCGTGCCGTAGTTGCTGGTGTTGAACCCCAGGCCGGCCTGCGTCGGGTAGAGCCCGGTCAGCAGCGCCGCTCGCGTCACCGTGCAGCGGGGGTTGTTGTGCATCTGGGTGAAGCGCCAGCCGTCCTGCGCCAGCTTGTCGATGTTGGGGGTCGCGATCTCCGAGCCCCAGCAGCCGAGGTCGGCGTAGCCCATGTCGTCGGCCAGGATGACCACAATATTGGGGCGCTGGGCGTTCGGCGCCTGCGTCGACGTCGAAGGGCCGGTCCGCGGGCTCGTTGACGCCGGTGCCTCCCCGGCCTGTTCGGCGGTGCGGGTGCAGGAGCCAAGTGCGAGCGTGGCCGCTACCGCCCCGGATCCCTGCAGGACCCGGCGTCGGGTGATGTCGGTCATGACGTCTCGGGGCCTTCGCTGGTGAGGTGGGGTGTCATCGGAGGAGCCATTGCTGCTTCGCCCCGCAGCACCAGACTAGGTCAGGCGGTAGCGGCGATCCCGGGCTCCCCAGGGCCGCAACCGCTTTCTTGGCCAGTTCATAGCGGGGGCTCATCTGGGTCTTGGGCTGCATGCGCTGATCGACGATGAGACCCACAGTCGGCAAGCTCGACCGGGTAAGGACTCCGATGAGCGCAGAGAAAGTTCACCGCGTGTCTGCGTGTCGTTGTCGGGTCGGTCGGCGGCTCTGCGATGAAATAGGTGAGGCCCCGCGAAGTATGAGTTCGCGGGGCCTCGTTTGACCGTCTGTGGCGGGACGAGCCTCCCGGACTTCTGTCCCGGCCCACCAGCCTCGCCACCGGCTGGTCCCGACAGGTTTTACCCTCTCGGCATGGACCGATTCTGCTGTCCGTTCCCGCATCCAAAGGATGCGTGAGGGAATTTCTACTCCCCTGAACCCGCACCGCACAAGGGATTCGGGGCAGAATTCTGGCCGTTGCGGCAATCTTCGCTGGTTGTCCACAGATGAGCGGATCGGGTCCACAGCCGAGCCGCTGTTCTCCACAACGTGGCCCATGTTGTCCACAGGTAGACCTTGTACGTTTGAGTCTGCTGCCGAAGTACATGACGAGAGGAACCATGTCGGAGATCTCCCGCCGCAGGGTCCTGCAAGGCTCCGGCGCGGTCGCGGCCGGGCTCGCGCTCGCTGCGTGCACGGACTCGACTTCGCCGGTAGGGCCGACGGCGCCGTACCCGTCGACCGCTACCGCGCTGCGGCGGCCGGGACGGCGACCGAACATCGTGCTGATCGTCGCCGACGACATCGGCTTCACCGACCTCGGCTGCTTCGGGGGCGAGATCCCGACCCCGAACCTGGACCGGCTGGCGGCCGGCGGTCGCCGGTTCACCCAGATGCTGACGAATCCGATGTGCTGTCCCAGCCGGGCCTCGCTGCTGACCGGGCTTTACCCCACCCAGGCGGGAGTTGGCTACTACACCAGCGACTACGGGTCCCCGGGCTATGTCGGGCATCTCAACGGCAACTGTGTGACGACCGCCGAGGTGCTCAAGGCGGCCGGCTACCGGACCGCGATCTCCGGCAAGTGGCACGTGTCGAACTGGCGAACCCCGTCGGCAGAGCCCCCCGCCCGCGGCTTCGACAAGTCGTTCTGCGAGATCGGTGGCAACGGCTACTTCACCACGGAGCGCTTCCTCAATGGGCGCGACATCGGGGTGTCGACGGACCCGGACTTCTACATGACCAGTGCGATCACCGGGTTCACCCGACGCACGATCACCGAGTTCGCGCAGACCCCCGAGCCGTTCTTCGTCTACACCGCCTACACCGCGCCGCACTTCCCGCTGCAGGCCCCGCCGGATGACATCGCGCGTTTCCATGGCCGCTATCGCGAGGGCTGGGACGCCGTACGCGCCGCCCGGCACGACGCAGCCGTCCGGCTCGGCGTGGTCGACCCGACCTGGCGGCTGGCCCCCCGGCCCGCAGACGTGATCCCCTGGGGCGAGGTCAAGGGCCGGGACTGGCAGGCCGCTCGGATGGAGGTGTACGCCGCGCAGGTGTATGTCCTGGACCGAGGGGTGGGCCTGATCCTGGACACCCTGGAGCAGCTCGGCATCCTCGAGGAGACCGTGGTGCTGTTCCTCGGGGACAACGGTGCGTCCGCGGAGGCGATCTCCACCGGCTCGCACCACGAGGCGGCGCCAACCCGCAACGGGAAACCGATGCGGGTTGGAAACGACCCGGCGATCTTCCCGGGGGGAAGCGACACCTTCTGCAGCTACGGCAAGCCCTGGGGGACGGTGAGCGCTACCCCCTTCCGGCGCTACAAGCTGTGGCTCGAGGAGGGCGGCATCTGTACGCCGTTCATCGCCTCGTGGCCGGGGACCCTGGCCGCCGGAGGCATCGACCCGCGGCCGCTGCACCTGATGGACTTCATGCCGACGTTCGTCGACCTCGCGGGTGCGCGCTACCCCGCGTCGTACCGCGGCAGCCCGATCCACCCGATGCAGGGGGCCAGCTTCGTGGACGCGCTCAGTGGAGTGTTTCGACCCGGGCCTTCCAGCTCGAACCGGTGGCTGTTTTGGGAGTTCACCGGTCATCGCGCCGCGCGGCACGATCGATACAAGATCGTCAGTGACCGACCGGACGCGGAATGGCAGCTGTACGACATGGTCGCCGATCGCACCGAGTTGGTGGACCTGGCCGCGCTGCACCCCGACGTGGTCGTCACGATGAATCGGGCGTGGCAGGCCTGGAAGGGCCGGGTCGGCGTGGTCGCCTGGGACGCCCAGGCCGGCTACCGCACCCGGTAGGTCAGAGTTCGCGCTCCCACCCCGGGGCGCGGGGGCTGGGGGGGTCAGAGCAGGCGGCTCACCGAGTAGATGAGCAGCCCCGCCAGCCCGCCGACAAGGGTGCCGTTGATCCGGATGAACTGCAGGTCGCGTCCCACGTGCAGCTCGATCCGGTTCGCCGCCTCGTGGCCGTCCCACCGGTCGATCGTGTGGGTGATCACCGTGGTCAGCTCTCCGCCGTACCTGCCGACGAGGAACGCCACCGCATCCTCGAGGTAGGTGTCGAGCCGAAGCGCGAGGGTGTCGTCACGGGCGACCTGCGAGGCGAAGTCTTGGAGGGCCACGACGCCCCGCTGGCGCAGGGCACTCTCAGGGACCTCCAACGCCGTCACCACCGCTCGGCGCAACGTGTCCCACAAGGACATCGCTACGACGAGGACCTGCGGTTGGGTCAACAGCCGTCGCTTCAGGGCCTCGGCGCGTTGCATCGTGTCCGGGTCGGTCTGAAGGTCCTCAGCAAGCTGCATCAGGAGGTCGTCGAGGGCTCGTCTGGCCGAATGGTTCGGGTCGTCGCGAATCTCGGCGACCCAGGTCAGCGCCTCGGCGTGCAGGCGCCGGACGACCTGGTCGTCCAGCCACCGCGGGGTCCACCAAGGCGCACGCGAGCTCAGCACCTGGGCGACCGTCTCGGGGTTCTCGACGAGCCAGGTGTGCATCTCGGTGAAGGCGAGGTCCACCAGCCCGCGATGTGCGCCGTCGGCCAGGATCTCCCGCAGTACCTGCCCGGCGAGCACACTCAGCGGCTCCTCGGCGATCCGGGGGAGCAGCTCCGCGCTGACCAGGTCGGCAACATCCGCGTCGTTGACCCTGAGCAGAGCGGTGCGGACGACGTCGGACACCTCGTCGACGACCCGCGCGCTGTGGTCGCCCTCGGCCAACCAACGAGCCACCCGTCTGGCGACCTGCGCCTCCTGGACCCGGGCTCGGACCACCTGCTCGGACAGGAAGTTCTCGGTCACAAACTCCTGCAGGCTCCGCGCCAGCATCGTCTTGCGGGTGGGGATCAGCGCCGTGTGCGGGATGGGGAGCCCGAGCGGGTGGCGGAAAAGCGCGGTCACCGCGAACCAGTCCGCGATCGCCCCCACCATCGAGGCCTCGGCGGTGGCGTTGACGTACCCCCAGGGATCGCCCCGGTGCAGGGTCGCCAGATAGATCACCGCAGCGGTGACCAGCAGGCCGAGCGCGACCGCCTTCATCTTCCGCAGGCCGCGCCGGCGCTCCTCGTCGGAGGTCGTCAGGAGTCGTGCCGCGTGGCTCACTGCTTCGCTCCCGAGAGGTCGACGTTGGTACGGCGAGGCTACGTCAGCCGCCAGTCGACGGGTGTTCCGCCGAGCGAGGTGAGGGCGGCATTGGCCCGGGTGAAGGGTCGGGAGCCGAAGAAGCCCCGAGAGGCGGACAGTGGGGACGGGTGCGGGCTGGCGATGATCGGGGTGTCGCCGAGGGCGGGCGCCAGCGACTGCGCGTCTCGCCCCCAGAGGATCGCCACCAGCGGGCCACCGCGCCGAACCAGAGCGTCGATGGCCAGATCGGTAACGGTCTCCCACCCCCTCCCCCGGTGCGACCCGGGCGCCCCGGCTCGGACGGTGAGCACGCGGTTGAGCAGTAACACGCCCTGGTCCGCCCACGCGGAGAGGTCGCCGTGTTCGGGTGTCTCGACTCCCTGGTCGTCTCGCAGCTCCCGGTAGATGTTCTCCAGGCTGCGCGGCAGCGGCCGGACCTCCCGCTCGACCGAGAAGCAGAGCCCCACCGGATGCCCTGGCGTCGGGTAGGGGTCCTGCCCCACGACCAGCACCCTGACCTCGGCCAGGGGTCGCGCGAACGCCCGCAGGATGGCGTCGCCGCGAGGAAGGAACCGCCGACCCGCGGCCAGCTCCGCACGCAGGAAGGTGCCGAGAGCGGCCACCGTCGGGGCCGCGGGTTCGAGGACCAGGGCCCAGTCGGGGGCGACCAGGTCGTGCAGTGGCGCCGCCGTCATGGCATCCCACTGTGCCCGACCCGGGTGGCGCTGCCGCGCCCCCCCGCCCCTCCCTGCCCCCCGGCCCCGGACCGCCCCGCCGTGTTCCCCAACCCCGCCGGGCCGACTCCAGTTCGCCAAGGAAGTTTTCCCGAAACCCTTGCGTGGTTGGGCTTCGGCGGGATAGAAACGTCCTACGGACTTCGGCAACGGAGTTCGGGACTCGATTGGTCAGCCGATCCGGTCCGTGAGATCTCGGTCTCGCGGCCTTGAGCCGGGCAACTGGCTCTAACCGTCTCGTGACGGAGGCTGGGGTGACCGGCCAGACGGTCGAGTCGTCTCGAAGCGTCACCTCGAGGCAAACCAGAAGGCTCCGCAAACTCATACTTTGCGGAGCCTTCGCCTTTTAGCGTCCGCGGAGGCCTTGCGAACCGGGCCTGAGCACCCGCAGGTATGCCCTCTGGATCAGCAGCCACCAGATGACGACAAGCACCTCCGGCCCGACCACGATAGAGTCGTTCATCATGAGCCTCATTATCGGCTCTCCTGCTGTTCCCGTGGGCGGGGTTGAGCGCCCAGTGATGGCGACACGCCGTGCCGCGTCTAGGTTTCTGGACTGTCGAGGTTCAGCAACCACAGTGCGGAGAACGGCGTGTCTGGGATCAGGGTATGGAAGCGG
>JBBSGI010000078.1:0-12188 GCA_038254365.1 Propionibacteriales bacterium | reverse complement strand
TGGAGCCGCTGCCGAAGAACGGCGGCCGCAACAACCAGGGCCGCATCACCACCCGGCACCAAGGCGGCGGACACAAGCGCGCCTACCGGATCATCGACTTCCGTCGATACGACAAGGACGGCGTACCCGCAAAGGTCGCGCACATCGAGTACGACCCCAACCGGACCGCACGGATCGCCCTCTTGCACTATGCCGACGGCGAGAAGCGCTACATCATCGCGCCGACCGGCCTGACCCAGGGCATGCGGGTCGAGAACGGTCCCAAGGCCGACATCAAGCCCGGTAACAACCTGCCGCTGCGCAACATCCCGGTCGGTACGACCGTGCATGCGATCGAGATGCGGCCGGGCGGCGGCGCCAAGATCGCCAGGTCCGCCGGCGCCTCCGTGCAGCTGGTCGCCCGCGAGGGCACCCGCGCACAGCTACGCATGCCGTCGGGGGAGATGCGCTACGTGGACGTCCGTTGTCGCGCGACGGTGGGTGCAGTCGGCAACGCGGAGCAGTCCAACATCAACTGGGGCAAGGCCGGCCGGATGCGGTGGAAGGGCAAGCGCCCGACCGTCCGTGGTGTCGTGATGAACCCCGTCGACCACCCGCACGGTGGTGGTGAGGGCAAGACGTCAGGTGGTCGCCACCCGGTGTCCCCGTGGGGCAAGCCCGAGGGCCGCACCCGCAAACGCAAGGCAAGTGACCAGCTGATCGTCCGCCGCCGCAAGTCCGGCAAACGCTGAGAAGGGCCTGACACCTCATGCCACGAAGTCTCAAGAAGGGCCCGTTCGTCGACGACCACCTGCAGAAGAAGGTGGACGTGCAGAACGGAGCCGGAACCAAGAACGTGATCAAGACCTGGTCGCGTCGCTCGATGATCGTGCCCGACATGATCGGTCACACGATCGCCGTGCATGACGGTCGCAAGCACGTCCCGGTGTTCGTGACCGACTCGATGGTGGGCCACAAGCTGGGCGAGTTTGCCCCAACGCGCACGTTCCGTGGGCATGAGAAGGACGACAGGAAGAGCCGCCGGCGCTGACGCGGCCGGTAGCGAGAGAGCTTGGGTTGAGGGAAGAGACAGACTATGCCGCACATTGATCGCATCCGCGTGAGCACGCGCCGTGACAGCTTGCTGGGCGACGAGCCCGGTGCCTTCGCTGTCGCGCGCTTCGTCCGGGTGACTCCGATGAAGGCCCGCCGTGTCGTCGACCTGGTCCGTGGGGCGCGGGTCGACGATGCCCTCGCCACGCTGAAGTTCGCGCCGCAGGCAGCCAGTGAGCCTGTCTACAAGATCCTCGAGAGTGCGATCGCCAACGCCACCACGACCGAGGGCCTGGAGCGCGGCACCCTGGTGGTCACCAAGGCGATGGTCGACGAAGGCCCGACCATGAAGCGGTTCCGTCCCCGTGCGCAAGGTCGAGCCAGCCGCATCCTCAAGCGTTCCAGCCACATCACGCTCGTCGTCGAACCGGTCGCCGCCGTGGGCGCCACCACCCAGACACGTGCCAACCGGGGAGGTTCCCGCTAATGGGCCAGAAGGTCAATCCGAACGGCTTCCGTCTCGGCATCTCGACCGAGCACAACACTCGCTGGTTCGCCGACAAGCTCTACAAGTCGTACGTCGGCGAAGACGTGGCTATCCGAAGGCTGCTCACCAAGGGCATGGACCGCGCCGGCATCAGCCGCGTGGAGATCGAACGCACCCGCGACCGGGTCTCAGTGACCATCCACACCGCGCGGCCCGGCATCGTCATCGGCCGCCGCGGCGCCGAGGCCGATCGGATCCGGGAGAACCTCGAGAAGCTGACCGGCAAGCAGGTCAAGCTGAACATCCGCGAGGTGCTCAACCCCGAGGTCGACGCCCAGCTGGTCGCCCAGGGCGTGGCCGAGCAGCTCTCCAGCCGGGTCGCCTACCGCCGGGCCATGCGCAAGGCCATCCAGACCTCGATGCGCTCCGGCGCAAAGGGCATCCGGATCCAATGCTCCGGTCGACTCGGCGGCGCCGAGATGTCGCGTTCTGACTTCTACCGCGAAGGCCGGGTACCGCTGCATACGCTGCGCGCAGATATCGACTACGGCTTCTACGAGGCCAAGACCACCTTCGGCCGGATCGGCGTGAAGGTCTGGATCTACAAGGGCGAGGTCGCCGGCACCCGCGCCGAGCGGGAGGCCCAGGCAGCGGTGCTGGCCCAGGCCGGCAACCGCGCGCGGCCCACCCGTCGCCGTACCGATGCTCCGCGCGAGGTGACGTCGCGCGACTCGGCTCCGGCGCGTGACACCGGCGCTGCCCCGGTCACCGAGGCGCCCGTCGACGGCGAAACCGCCGTGGCCACCACGCCGGGCGAGACCACCGGACAGGAGACCTGAGCATGCTGATTCCCCGGCGGGTCAAGCACCGCAAGCAGCACCACCCGGACCGTCACGGCAACGCCAAAGGCGGCACCAGCCTCGCCTTCGGCGACTACGGCATCCAGGCGATCGAGCGGGCCTACGTGACCAACCGGCAGATCGAGTCCGCGCGTATCGCGATGACCCGGCACATCAAGCGTGGCGGGAAGGTCTGGATCAACATCTACCCGGACCGTCCGCTCACCAAGAAGCCCGCCGAGACCCGCATGGGCTCCGGCAAGGGATCGCCTGAGTGGTGGATCGCCAATGTGAAACCCGGACGTGTCATGTTCGAACTGTCCGGCGTGCCGGAAGACGTCGCCAGGGAGGCTCTTCGGCTGGCCATGCACAAGCTGCCGATGAAGGCGAAGTTCATCCGTCGTGAGGGAGGCGACTTCTGATGGCGAACACAACCACCGCGGCCGAGCTTCGGCATCTTGACGAGGAGTCGCTCGAGGAGAAGCTCCGCGAGTCGAAGGAAGAGCTGTTCAACCTGCGGTTCCAGGCAGCCACCGGGCAGCTGGAGTCGCACGGGCGGCTGCGCCACGTCAAGCGCGACATCGCCCGGATCTACACGGTGCTGCGCGAGCGCGAGCTCGGCATCACCTCACGGGTGACCGACGACGACGAGGGCGCAGCATGAGTGAAGGAACCAACGTGACGCAAGCCAGTGGGATCGACAGCCGCAACCGGCGCAAGACCCGAGAGGGTCTCGTCGTGAGCGACAAGATGAACAAGACCGTGGTCGTGTCCGTGGAGGACCGGGTCAAGCACGCCCTCTACGGCAAGGTGCTACGGCGCACCAGCAAGCTCAAGGCACACGACGAGCAGAACCAGTGCGGCATCGGCGACCGCGTCCTCATCATGGAGACGAGGCCGCTCTCGTCGAGCAAGCGCTGGCGCATCGTCGAGGTCCTCGAGAAGGCCAAGTAGGCCCAAGTTGTCAAGGCCCATTCTTAGGAGTACGTGGTGATCCAGCAGGAGTCGCGAGTGAAAGTCGCCGACAACACCGGTGCGAAGCAGATCCTGTGCATCCGGGTGCTCGGCGGCTCCGGTCGCCGCTACGCGGGCATCGGCGACGTCATCGTCGCCACCGTCAAGGACGCCATCCCGGGCGGCAACGTCAAGAAGGGTGACGTGGTGAAGGCCGTCGTGGTCCGCACGGTCAAGGAACGCCGCCGCGCCGATGGCTCCTACATCCGCTTTGACGAGAACGCCGCCGTGATCCTGCGGCCCGACGGCGAACCGCGTGGGACCCGCATCTTCGGCCCGGTCGGTCGCGAGCTTCGGGACAAGCGGTTCATGAAGATCATCTCGCTCGCACCGGAGGTGCTTTGACATGTCTCGTCAGATGAGTATCAAGAAGGGCGATGTCGTACGCATTATCGCCGGCAAGGACAAAGGGGCCGAGGGCAAGGTCATCGCCGTCCTCACCGGGCAGCGCAAGGTGCTGGTCGAGGGGGTCAACCGGGTGAAGCGGCACACCAAGATCGTCAACGCCGGCGGTCGCGCCGGGACGACGGGCGGCATCATCACCCAGGAGGCCTCCATCGACGTCTCGAACGTGATGCTGCTCACCGAGGTCGACGGCAAGAAGGTGCCGACCCGAATCGGCGCCAAGCGCATCGACGTGACCAAGACGCGGCCCGACGGCACAACCGCCACGAAACAGCGCAGCGTGCGCGTCGCCAGCAGGAACGGCGAGGAGATCTGATGACGACGACAGTTGACAACCAAACGCGCACGTCGGAGCCTGCGGACCGGCGGTCGACCGGGAGCGTGGCCCGTGAGGCGCCGCGCTTCAAGACCCGGTACCTAGACGAGATCATGCCGGCGCTGCGGCAGGAGTTCGGCTACGCCAACGTGATGCAGGTTCCTGGCCTGATCAAGATCGTGGTGAATATGGGTGTGGGCGAAGCGGCTCGCGACGCCAAGGTCATCGAGGGCGCGGTCCGCGACCTTGCCACGATCACCGGACAGAAGCCCCAGGTCACGAAGGCCCGCAAGTCGATCGCGCAGTTCAAGCTGCGTGAGGGGATGCCGATCGGCTGCCACGTCACGCTTCGGGGTGATCGGATGTGGGAGTTCCTCGACCGGTTGCTGACTCTCGCGCTGCCCCGCATCCGCGACTTCCGCGGCTTGTCTCCCACCCAGTTCGACGGCCAGGGCAACTACACGTTCGGGTTGACGGAGCAGGTCATGTTCCACGAGATCGACCAGGACAAGATCGACCGTCAGCGAGGCATGGACATCACCCTCGTGACGACCGCGACGAACAACGAGGAAGGCCGTTCGCTGCTGAAGCACCTCGGCTTCCCCTTCAAGGAGAACTGATGGGCAGGAACAACTGATGGCGAAGACCTCTCTCGTAGTCAAGGCGGCCCGCAAGCCGAAGTTCAAGGTGCGCGGATACACCCGATGCCAGCGCTGCGGCCGGCCCAAGGCCGTCTACAAGAAGTTCGGGCTTTGTCGCATCTGCCTGCGCGAGATGGCTCATCGAGGCGAGTTGCCCGGGATCACGAAGTCTTCCTGGTGATCCCGATACCCGGCAACTCGCCGCCCGATTCTGGGGCGCTGCGCCCCCAGACCCCCGCGGCGTTCCCCAGTTCTGGGGTGCTGCGCCCCCAGACCCCCGCGGCGTTCCCCAGTTCTGGGGCTCTGCGCCCCCAGAACCCCGCGGCGTTCCCCAGCAAGGACTATGTGGCTGTAGGTCGAACATCTCGTTCGAAACCTCAGTTGGAGAGAAGCACCTCATGACGATGACTGACCCGATCGCAGACATGCTCACGCGTCTGCGCAACGCCAACCAGGCGTATCACGACACCGTCAGCATGCCCCACAGCAAGCTGAAGGTCGGAGTCGCCGAGATCCTCCAGCAGGAGGGCTACATCGGCTCCTGGAAGGTGGTGGACCCGGCTGAAGGAGCGGTAGGCAAGACGCTCGTGATCGACCTCAAGTTCGGACCGGACCGGGAGCGCTCGCTCGCCGGTGTGCGCCGGATCAGCAAACCCGGGCTGCGCGTCTACGCGAAGTCCACCGGGCTGCCCAAGGTCCTCGGCGGCCTGGGTGTCGCGATCATCTCGACGTCGACCGGGCTGTTGACCGACCGACAAGCCAAGCAGAAGGGCGTAGGCGGAGAAGTCCTCGCCTACGTCTGGTAGCCGGGAACCGGAGGGAGAACACTCATGTCGCGTATTGGCAAGCTACCGATCCCGGTTCCGTCCGGCGTCGATGTCGCCATCGCGGGCCAGACCGTCACGGTCAAGGGCCCCCGGGGCACCCTGTCCCACACCGTGAAGGAGCCCATCGTCGTGGATCGTGCCGACGACGGCACCGTGTCGGTCACCCGGCCCGACGACGAGCGGACCAGCCGGTCCCTGCACGGTCTGTCGCGGACACTCATCGCCAACATGGTCACGGGGGTGACCGACGGCTACGAGAAGAAGCTCGAGATCGTGGGCGTCGGCTACCGCGTGGTGCCGAAGGGCCCGACCTCGCTCGAGTTCTCGCTCGGCTACAGCCACCAGATCACCTTCAACGCCCCGGACGGCATCACGTTCACGGTCGATGGGCCGACTCGGTTCTCCATCCAGGGCGTCGACAAGCAGTCCGTCGGTGAGGTCGCCGCCAACATCCGCAAGCTCCGCAAGCCCGAGCCGTACAAGGGCAAGGGCATCCGGTACGCCGGCGAGCAGGTCCGCCGCAAGGTCGGAAAGGCTGGTAAGTAATGGCCATCGCACTCAGGTCCCCCAAGCACACGGCGGCGAGAACCGCGTCCCGCGCTCGCCGTCAGGTTCGTGGACGCAAGAAGCTGTTCGGCTACGCGGAGAGGCCGCGGCTTGTGGTCACCAAGTCGAGCAGGCACCTGCTGGTCCAGCTCGTTGACGACGTCGAGGGCACCACGCTCGCCTCCGCGAGCACGATGGAGTCCGACCTGCGTACGTTCAGCGGCGACAAGACCGCGAAGGCGCGCAGGCTCGGCGCGATCGTCGCCGACCGGGCCAAGGACGCCGGCGTCGAGTCCGTGGTCTTCGACCGGGCAGGCAACAAGTACCACGGGCGGGTCGCCGCGCTTGCCGACGGCGCCCGCGAGGGCGGGCTCGCCTTCTGATGAGCACCCGACTGATGACCAGTCGACCGACGACGGCACACGAAATGATCAACGCAAGAGAAGGGAGCTCGACATGAGCGGACCCCAGCGCCGCACTGGCGGTGCCGGATCCGACCGTCGAGGCCGGGACGACCGGCGCGGCTCGGCAGGCGAGAAGACCGCCTACATCGAGCGCGTCGTCGCCACCAATCGGGTGGCCAAGGTCGTGAAGGGTGGCCGGCGCTTCAGCTTCACCGCGCTGGTCGTCGTGGGCGACGGCGACGGCAGCGTCGGTGTTGGCTACGGCAAGGCGAAGGAGTTCCCCGCCGCGATCGCCAAGGGCGTCGAAGAGGCCAAGAAGTCGATGTTCAAGGTGCCGCGCGTGCAGGGGACGATCCCGCACCCGGTGCAGGGCGAGAAGTCCGCGGGCGTCGTCCTGCTGCGCCCGGCCGCACCCGGTACCGGTGTCATCGCCGGCGGTCCGGTGCGCGCCGTACTCGAGTGTGCGGGCATCCACGACGTGCTCAGCAAATCGCTGGGCTCGTCCAACGCACTGAACATCGTCGGCGCGACGGTGGCCGCCCTGCAGATGCTGGTCGAGCCGGAGACCGTAGCGGCACGACGCGGGTTGACCGTCGAGCAGGTCGCTCCGGCGGCGCTGCTCCGCGCCCGGGCCGAGGTGGCGCAGTGATGGGTCGGATCAAGGTCAAGCAGGTCCGGTCCGGGATCGGCCGGCACAAGAACCAGCGGGAGACGCTGCGCTCCCTCGGTCTCAAACGCATCGGCGACGTCGTCGTCAAGGAGGATCGGCCCGAGATCCGCGGCATGCTCGCGACCGTGCCGCATCTCGTCGCCGTCGAGGAGGTTGACTGACATGACACTCAAGCTGCATCATCTGCGCCCCGCGCCCGGTGCCAAGACCGCCAAGACGCGGGTCGGCCGCGGTCAGGGAAGCAAGGGCAAGACCGCGGGCCGCGGCACGAAGGGCACGAAGGCCCGCTACCAGACCTCGGCTCGGTTCGAGGGCGGTGCGCTCCCGCTGCACATGCGGCTGCCCAAGCTGAAGGGCTTCGCGAATCCGTTCCGGGTCGAGTACCAAGTGGTCAACCTCGACCGCCTGACCTCGCTCTACCCAGACGGCGGCGAGGTCACCCCGCAGACGCTGGTTGCCAAGGGCGCGGTCCGGGACAACGCCCCGGTCAAGGTCCTGGGCGGTGGCGAGGTCACGGTCGCGCTGCAGGTCAGCGCGCATGCCTTCTCGGCCAGCGCGAAGGACAAGATCGCGGCTGCCGGCGGGTCGACCACCGAGCTCTGAGCCGGGTGGCAGACAGGCATGATCGGTGACGGTTCTGGACTGGTTGGTCGCGATAGGCGACGTACCCTGAGACTGTTATTGTCCGAAGGCGTGCCTTCGCGGCGCGACGACTGTAAACGAACGACCACTGTGCTCAATGACAACGTGTCTCCCGGCCGGGGGATCGCTGGGAGGACCTGGTGCTAAGCGCCTTCGTCAACGCGTTCCGGACGCCAGACCTGCGGCGCAAGCTGCTGTTCGTGCTGCTCATCATCGTGCTGTTCCGGCTCGGCTCGACGATCCCGACGCCGGGTGTCGACTACGTCAAGGTCCATGAGGCCACCCAGAGCCTGAGCAAGACCGGCATCTACGGCCTGATCAACCTGTTCTCCGGCGGCGCACTGCTGAAACTGACCGTTTTCGCGCTGGGCATCATGCCCTACATCACCGCGAGCATCATCCTGCAACTGCTCACCGTCGTCATCCCCCGATTGGAGAACCTCAAGAAGGAGGGCCAGTCGGGGGTCGCCAAGATCACCCAGTACACCCGATACCTCACCTTGGGTTTGGCGATCCTGCAGTCGACCGGCATCGTGGCGCTGGCCCGCACCGGCCAGCTCCTCGGGAACACCGCCGGGGGGTCGCTGCTGGTCAACGACAAGATCTCGACAATGCTGATCATGGTCATCACGATGACCGCCGGCACCGCGACGATCATGTGGCTCGGTGAGCTGATCACCGAGCGCGGGATCGGCAACGGCATGTCGATCATGATCTTCACCTCGGTGATCTCGGCCTTCCCGGGCGCGCTGTGGGGGATTCACAACGAGCATGGTTGGGACGTGTTCGCGATCGTGATCGGCATCGGGCTGGTCATCATCGCGGCGGTCATCTTCATCGAGCAGGCGCAGCGGCGGATCCCGGTCCAGTACGCCCGGCGGATGGTCGGGCGGAAGATGTTCGGGGGTACGTCGACGTACATCCCGTTGAAGGTCAACCAGGCCGGGGTGATCCCGGTGATCTTCGCGAGCAGCCTGCTCTATCTGCCGGCCCTCGCCTCACAGTTCAACCCGACCTCGTCCTGGTCCATCTGGGTATCGGGTCACCTCGTGCGCGGTGACCACCCGTACTACATGTTGATGTACTTCTCGATGATCATCTTCTTCACCTACTTCTACGTCGCTATCACCTTCAACCCCGAGGAGGTTGCCGACAACATGAAGAAGTACGGCGGCTTCGTGCCGGGGATCAGGGCCGGGCGACCGACCCAGGACTACCTCGCCTACGTGCTGTCGCGGATCACCTTCCCGGGATCGATTTACCTCGGCCTGATCGCGCTGGTGCCGCTGATCGCGCTGGTGCTCGTCAACGCCAACCAGAACTTCCCGTTCGGTGGTACGTCGCTGCTGATCATGGTCGGGGTTGGGCTCGACACCGTGAAGCAGATCGAGAGCCAGCTGCAGCAGCGGCACTACGAAGGATTCTTGCGCTGATGCGCCTGGTGTTGGTGGGAGCGCCCGGCGCGGGAAAGGGAACCCAGGCCAAGTTCATCGCCAAGCACTACGACATCCCGCCGATCTCCACCGGAGACATCTTCCGGGCGAACATCACCGATCAGACACCGCTGGGTCTGGCCGCCAAGCGGTACCTCGACTCGGGCGGTCTCGTGCCCGACCAGGTGACGATCGACATCGTGAGGGACCGGCTGCAGCGCGCCGACACCCACGGGGGCTTCCTGCTGGACGGGTTTCCCCGCACGCTGCCTCAGGCGCAGGCATTGCAGACCATGCTCGCGGAGCTCGGCACCCCGCTGGACGCGGTGCTGGAGATGCAGATCGAGGCGGACGAGGCGGTGCGACGCATCAGCGGTCGGCGGATCTGCCGTACCTGCGGCCACGTCGCCCACGTCGAGTCGGACCCGCCGCGGGTCGAGGACGTGTGCGACGTGTGCGATGGCGAGCTCTTCCAGCGCGACGACGACCTCCCGGACACCGTGCGCACCCGGCTCGAGGTCTACGCCAGCGACACGTCTCCGCTGGTCGGGTTCTACGACGAGCTCGGGCTGCTGGTCTCGATCCACGCCGAGGGTCCGGTCGAGGAGATCACCGAACGGGCCATTTCGGCGCTGGAGTCGGTCAGGTCAGCCTCGACGGCACCGTCCACGCCCTCGGTGTAGTCCGATGTTGGACCGCAAGCTCGAGATCAAGACCCGCGAGGAGATTGCGGTCATGCGCCGCGCGGGGCTCGTCGTCGGCGAGACCCTGGCGCTCGTGCGAGATGCGGTGGTTCCCGGGGTGACGACCGGGGAGCTCGACGCGCTGGCGGAGGACCACATCCGGGCCAGCGGCGCCACCCCCAACTTCTTGAACTACCACGGTTACCCGGCGACCATCTGTACGTCGGTGAACGACGAGGTCGTCCACGGCATCCCCGGGGACCGGGTGCTGCGCGCCGGCGACCTGATCTCGGTCGACTGCGGCGCGATCGTCGACGGCTGGCACGGAGACGCGGCGATCACGGTCGCCGTCGGGCCGCGGGAGTCCATCGGGCCTGAGCTGCTCGAGGTCATGCGGGTATGCGAGGACAGCCTGTGGAGGGGGATCGCCGCGGCTCGCCTCGGGGGTCGCGTCACGGACATCTCTCACGCCATCGAGTCCTTCGTCCGGTCGCAAGGCGACTACGGGATCGTGGAGGAGTACGTCGGCCACGGCATCGGGTCCGAGATGCACATGCCGCCCAACGTGCCCAACTACGGGCGTGCCGGGCGAGGTCCCCGACTGGTCGAGGGGCTGGCGCTGGCCGTAGAGCCGATGATCACCCTCGGCACCATCGAGACTCGCGTGCTCGACGACGAGTGGACCGTGGTCACCATGGACGGGTCGTGGTCGGCGCACTTCGAGCACTCGTTCACGCTGACCCCTCACGGAGCGCTCATCCTCACCGCCCTCGACGGCGGCGCCGAGAAGCTCGCCGAGCTCGGCGTCCCCTGCGCCGCGTAAACCCCCGACCATCCGCCCCTTGTCCCCGACCATCCGCCCCTTGTCCCCGACCATCCGCCCCTTGTCCCCGACCATCCCCCCGGGACCGGTCACCCACTTCCAGGATGGTTCGGAACGGTTCGGCTTGGTGGTCCGACGCGGGGACGGCCGCTCCGTTCCTGACCAATTCGTGCCAGGCGTGATGACCGCCAGCATGGGTGACTGCCCCGCTCCAGTGCCTCACCCATGTGGACATTGCGGGCGCATGGTCGCCTGTGGATGAGTTCCCGCGCGGCCGCCACAGGGGGATGGTACGAAACGATGCGGCGGTCTGCGCTGGCGTCGGCCCATCCGGAGCGTTCCGTACCACTCCGAATCGAGCTCGCACGAAGGATCAGTAGGGTGGGGGGATGGCCGACGACCGGACGATTCGCGAGCACATCACCGACCGCGAAGGTTGACTACCCTGCCGCTGACCCTCGGCCTCGACGGTGGCCCCGTGCGGCTACGCCGAGCGAGCCGTGCGGACGTGCCGAGCGTCGTGCGGCTCCTGGTCGACGACCCGCTCGGGGCGACCCGCGAGCAGCCCAGTCTCAAGAGTGACCTCTCGCCGTACCTGGACGCATTCAACGCCATCGACGGGGACCCTCGTCAACTGCTGGTCGTCGCCGCCAACGGCACCGAGGTGGTCGCCACCATGCAGCTCACGTTCATCCCGGGACTTTCCCGCCGAGGTGCCCTACGGGCCCAGATCGAGGCGGTTCGCGTGGCCCCGGGTCAACGGAGCCGCGGGCTGGGGGCGGCGATGATGGGCTGGGCTGTCGAGGAGGCGCGTGAGCGCGGTTGCGCTGTCGTCCAGCTCACCACGGACAAGTCCCGGGTCGACGCCCACCGGTTCTACGACCGGCTGGGCTTCGTCGCGTCACACGAGGGTTACAAGCTGGCCCTGTGAGACGCCGCTGATTTCCGGTATCCGGCCGCTCCGCGTAGACTTGGCTGTCGGCCCGATCCGGGTCCCTTTTCGTGCGCCCTGCGGCTGCCTCCAAAGATTTCCCTGTGGGGGAGGGCGCGAGATGGCGTCCGGGCAGGCAGTGTCGAGCAGCACATCGACGTGGCTCACGCCAACGGCACCACACCGAGCAGGGATCCTTTCCTGCCCACCAGGCTGCGCCCCCGGGCCAGCACCATGCAACAGATTGCGGAGGACATGCCGAAGAAGGAAGGGGTCATCGAGATCGAAGGCTCCGTTGTGGAAGCGCTCCCGAACGCGATGTTCAGAGTGGAGCTCAACAACGGGCACAAGGTTCTCGCCCACATCAGCGGCAAGATGCGCCAGCACTACATCCGGATCCTCCCCGAGGACCGTGTGGTGGTCGAGCTCTCGCCGTACGACCTCACCCGCGGACGCATCGTCTACCGCTACAAGTAACCCGCCCAAGTGCCACCC
>JBBSGI010000077.1:0-12258 GCA_038254365.1 Propionibacteriales bacterium | reverse complement strand
GGTGCGGATCGGTGACACTGGCACTAATGTGTCAAACCGTGTCGGAAACAAGAAGTACGTCGAGTGCCCCGGCGCCCCGCCCGGGCCTGGTGACGGAGCCCATCGCCAGCCGCATGAAGGCCCTCGGCCTGAGCGACGAACAGGCCAGGATGTACGACGTGCTGCTGGCCTCCGGCCCGCTGACCCCCCTGGAGCTGGCGGAGACCGCGGGAGCCGGCTCCGGCGACGTCTTCGCCGACCTCGAGGCGATGGCGGACATCGGCCTGGTGGGCGGCCTGCGCAGCCTGTCCAGTCGCATCACCCCGCTGCCGCCGCAGTCCGCTCTCGAGCTCCTCGCGCGCCGCCGGGAGCTCGAGGTGCGGGAGGCGAGCGCGGCCACCCTGCAGGCCTTCGAGCACTACCAGCGGACCGTGGGTACGGACGGGTCCCCTGGGCTGCTCGAGGTCGTGCGCGGCAGCGCCGTGATGGACAGGGTGCAGATGCTGGAGCGTAGCGCCCGGCGCCAGGTGCGCGGCCTGGACTGCCCGCCGTACCACGCGGGCACGGGCATCAACCCGGCGGAGATCGAGAACCTGCGTCGCGGGGTGTCCTGCCGCAACGTCTACGCCAGCGAGGCGATCCGGATGCCGGCGTACCTCGACGGCAACATCCGGCCGGCGATGAAGGCAGGTGAGCGGGCGCGGGTGCTGCTGCACGTACCGGTCAAGCTGCTCATCATCGACGACGCGATCGCGATCGTCTCGCTGACCACCGCTGAGGCCGACGTCGGTCACTCCGCTCTGATTCTTCAGCCGTGCAGCCTGCTGTCGGCGCTGGTCGGACTGTGGGAGATGTGCTGGCAGAGCGCCGTGCCGCTGCGCCTCGACGGCTCCCCCTCCAACAACGCCCTGGAGCCGATCGAGATGCGGTTCCTCGGTCTCCTCAGCACCGGCGTGAGCGACGAGCAGGTGGCAACCATGCTGGGGATCAGCCGACGGACCTTCTTCCGCTACCTCGAGCAGCTCTTCGCCCGGACAGGCACCGCGACCCGTTTCCAGCTTGCCGCCCACGCCAGCCGCCAGGGCTGGATCTAGGGATAGCCCACTCACGTCAGGAGACGGTCTCCTGTTGGACGAAGTCCTTGCCGCGGATGAGGATAAGGGACAACAGGCCCGCGGTGATCGCCAAGATGGCGGCGACGAGCAGGATTCGGTCCAGCCCCGAGGTGAAGGCCGCAGCAATGGTCTCGACGACGGCCGACCGGGAACCGGCCGGCAGACCAGTGACTGCGCCCCTGACGTTGCCGGACTGGACGGCGGCGGCGATCTGCTGGGCATGACCGGTCAAGCTCGGCATCCCTGCCACGCGGGCGAGCACCTCGTCGCTCACCTTGTTCAAGAACAGGCTTCCGAGCAGGGCGATGCCGGTGGCGATGCCTACCTGCCGGAAGGTGGAGTTGATGCCCGACGCCATGCCGGCCTGCGCGGGCTTCACGACGCCCACGGCGGTGGACGCCAGCGGTGGGTTGACCATGCCGACGCCGACGCCGGCCAGGATGAGTCCCGGCAGCAGGTGCGTCCAGGTGGAGGCTGCGTCAAGTCCACGCATGAGCAAGAGGCCGACACCGACAGCGACGAGCCCTGGACCGATCAGCAGGCGCACCGGAACGCGGGACGACAACCGTCCGGCTATCGCCGACGTGGCGAGGATGCCGCCGGACAGCACGAGCAAGCGCAGTCCGGTCGCGAGGGCGCTGTAGCCGAGGATGTCCTGCAGGTAGAGCACCAGGTAGAGGAGGAGGGCGAAGATCGACGCGCTGACGCCAAAAGCGGCGATCGCTCCACCGCTGAACGTCGGGAGGCGGAACAGCCCCAGGTCGAGCATCGGGTGCTCAGTGCGCAGCTCTACCACGACGAAGACGGCGAGAAGCACTGCCGAGGCGACCAGGCAGCTGAGCACACGGGCGTCGCCGAGCGAGCGCTCGTTGGAGTCGATCAGCCCGTACACCAACGACGACAGCGCTGTGGTGAACAGCACGAACCCCAGCCAGTCCGGTCGATGCGCGTGGGGCGAGCGTGACTCCGCGACTCTCGTGATCACGATCCCGACGGCAACCAGACCGATCGGCAGGTTGACGAAGAAGATCCAGCG
Source organism: Propionibacteriales bacterium (assembly GCA_038254365.1). Classification (GTDB taxonomy): domain Bacteria; phylum Actinomycetota; class Actinomycetes; order Propionibacteriales; family Nocardioidaceae; genus JAWWPG01. Next base: position 10,128 of record JBBSGI010000077.1, on the reverse strand, counting down.
CCACGAGAGTCCGGACGTGAGTGCACCGCCGAGGAGCGGACCGATGGCCACCGCCAAGCCCGTGATCGCGCCCCACACGCCGAATGCGACGCCCCTGTCCTTCCCCCGGAAGGCATCCGCAAGAAGCGCCAGGGACACCGCGAACATGACGGCTCCACCGACGCCCTGCAGGCCGCGCGACAGCTGAAGAACCAAAGTGGTGCCGGCGATGCCGCACAGCAATGACGCCGCGGTGAACACCACGAGCCCGACGAGGTAGAGCCGACGACGCCCGTAACGGTCGGCCAGACTGCCGGACGTCAGCAGCAGAGCGGCGAGGGTCAGGGCGTAGGCGTCGACCACCCACTGCAGCCCGGAGAAGCTCGAGTGCAGCGCGGTTTGGATATCGGGCAGGGCGACGTTGACGATGGTCACGTCCAGCAGCAACATGAAGGTGCCAAGACACACGGCCGCCAGCGTCCACCACTTGTTGCCGCGCCGGAATGCACCGTCGCCCTCGTCCGCCGGCTGTGTTGCCGCAGAGGTGCGTCGGTGCCTGCCGACTGGAGAACGGTCGGTGTGCGTTCTGCTCATGCGACTCCCTGACTAGGTCTTCCATGACGGGGTGGGGACTTCGGCGCGCTCATGAACCTCGATGAGGGTACCTGCGGCTACCGATACGAAACCGCCGGCATGACAACCGATCGCCGACGGCGAGCGTCCTCTGAGCAGCACAGACTGCGGCCGTTCGCGACAGGCGCCGGTCCGGGAGCGGGAGAGGAGCACGCGATGCGTGCAGTACTGAAGACTGCCCTGGTTGGCGTGACGGTGGTCCTGACGGGAGCGCTATTCGCCCCCCCGAGCCTGGCCCGGACGGCGTGGGACACCAGCCCCGTCCACCTCACCCGGCAGGTGACACCGACCCCGCAGGTGACGGATCTGCGGGTCGGTCGGCATCCGACGTACGACCGCGTGGTCATCGACATGACCGGGCCGATCCCCGGGTACGACGTCCGGTACGTCACGGAGCTGCGCTACGACCCGTCCGGGCGCACCGTCGCGCTGAAGGGCGCGAGGTTCATCGCGATCAGGCTGATTCCGGCGACGGCGCACGACGCGCAGGGGCACTCGGTCTACGACGGCCCGAAGCTGACCCAGCTTGCGATGCCGATGCTGCGCGGCGTCGCGTTCACGGGCGACTTCGAGGGAACCGTCTCGTTCGGGTTGGCGCTCAGCCATCTCGACACGTTCCGGGTGCTCGAGGTGCACTCGCCGAACCGGCTCGTGATCGACGTCCACCACTGACGTGCGCGATGCTGGTGGCAGGCAGGCCGGAGGGGGTGACCCGTGCGAAGCCACGACACTGAGTACGCCGACTTCGTCCGGGCGCGCGGGACTGCCCTCCTGCGCACCGCCCACCTCCTCGCCTCCAGCCCGGCGCAGGCGGAGGACTTGCTGCAGATATCCCTGACGAAGACGTACCTGGCCTGGACCCGGCTCCGCGACCCGGCTGCGGCCGAGGCCTACACGCGCCGCGTGCTCGCCAACGCCTCGATCTCCTGGTGGCGCCAGAAGCTCAACCGCCTCGAGAGACCGACGGACGTGCTTCCGGAGCGCGGCGTCGAGCATCCGGACACCCACGTGGTCGAGCGGGCGGCCATGATGGACGCCCTGCGACAGCTGCCACCGCAGCAACGAGCGGTTCTGGTGCTGCGCTACTACGAGGACCAGTCCGAGGCGCAGATCGCAGCCACCCTCGGTCTGTCGGCGGGCAGCGTGAAGAGCCACGCCTCACGTGGGCTGGCTCGGCTGCGGGTCCTGCTCGGGGAGAGTGGCGACGACCTGTCCACGACGACATCCCAGGAGGCCAGATGAGCGACCTGGATAGCCGGCTCGCGGCGGCCATGTACGACGAGACCGCGACGGTCTCGGCTCGCCCGACGCTCGCCGAGGACGTGATGAACCGTGGGGCCAGGCTAAGGCGTCGACGTCGGGTCGCTGGCGGGGCTGCCGGTCTCGCGGTGCTGGTCGCAGTCGTGCCGATCTGGCGCAGCATCGACACCTCGGCCTCGCGCATCGAGCCCGCGAACCCCTCGACATCGCCGGCAACGCCGACCCACCCGAAGCCGACGCACAGCGCACTGTTACTTCCCGCATTCTCGACTCGAGACATGGACGTGGTCCACCAGCGCAGCCCGACGCCGCACGTCGTGGGGCTGCGCACCGGCCGGCACGCGACGTACGACCGCGTCGTCGTCGACCTCACCGGCGCCGTACCCGGCTACCACGTCGGCTACGTGCGGAGCCTGGTCGGTCCGTCGGGGAAGACACTCCCCCTACCCGGAAAGGCGTTCATCGCCGTCCGGCTGACGCCTGCCACCGCGCACACAGTCTCGGGCACACCGCTCCTCCTCCAAGGCGCCACGACACAGCTCTACGACCTTCCGACCCTGCGCGGGTCCGCTCTCACCGAGGACTTCGAGGGGTACGTGTCGTTCGGCCTGGCGCTGAGTCGGCACGCGCCGTTCCGGGTCTTCGAGCTGAGCGGACCTTCCCGCCTGGTCATCGACGTGCGGCACTAGCCGGCCCGCCTCAGCAGGCGGCGCCTCCCCGCCGTACCCGCTGACGTCCGCCCAGGTGGGCGCAATAGCGTCCAACCGCACGGACGCTGTGGGGCCCGCTGGGTTACCGGCGGCGTACGACGATCGGCGGCTCGGCCAGCCTCGGGCTCGGGAGCTCGGACCCGGGGCGCGGCCGCCCAGCGCTGTCGAGCGTCCATTCCCGGCACACCTCGTCGACGATGACGGGATAGAGCAGTAGCTCGCCGTCCGGCTTGATCCGCATGCGGATGAAGCCCTTGTGGTCCTCAACGGACTCCCCGGCCATCTGCCAGCCGAAGACTCGCCCGCTTCGCGCGGTCAGGACATACAGGGCGAAGGCCTCGCTGCCGAGCCCGGCACCTGTCAACGCGGCGAGCACGAGGCAGCCGATCAGCACCAGCCAGTCGGGCCAGGCCCCTCGCCACGGGACGAGGAGCGTCAGCCCCAGGATGACCAGCGCACAAACGAGCTGGAGGGCAACTGCTACCACGGCCGTGGACGGAGTCGCCGCCTCGCGCCTCTGCCGTACAAGCCGCACCAGCCACGGCAGCAGCAGCACGACCAGGACGCCAACCAGCAGTTTCAGCGCGAAAGCAGCGAGATCATCGAGGCGGCCTGTCCGGACAGCCGTCACCGGACGGCGCCCGATGCTCAGCCCGAAGAGGAGGCTCATCAGCAGGAAGCCAACCGCGTGCACGCCGGCCGCCAGCTGGGCAAAGCCCGGATTCCGGCGAGGAAGCCACTCCGGACGCCACGGCATCGCGAGCCGCCGCGCGATCGCCGTCGAGTCGGTCTTGGTGGGGTACGTCGCAGGGCCTAGCGCGAACGTGGCGGGCGCGTCCTTCTCCCGCAGCCGCGACCCGTCCGGCGGGATCCGCAGCGCCTCCGGCAGGTCGCTGGTGGCGGACAGGAAGGCGCCGCCCAGTCCGCAGGTGACCATCTGCCGCCTGTCCTGCTCGGCTGGCGGCGTGCCGGCCACCGCGGCGGGAAGCTCCTCGGCGTACCGGGCGTAGTGGTGGCTGTCTCCGGTGATCCACAGCCTGACGGACGCGCCGGTCTCCTCCGCGTCGTCGCTGCCGGTGACCCGGCGCCGGCGCAGGTAGGTTCGCTCGAACCAGTGCAGCACGTCGAAGGCGGCGGGGTCGCCGGTCGCCGTATGCACCCAGGCGGGCGTGGCGGAGCAGAGGATGATGCCGTCGCCGGGCCGGAGGTTCTGCGTGACGTGCTCCTCGAAGTACTCCAGCTGCGGCTTGTCGATATAGGTGCCGAGCTGGCTGTCGAGTGCCAGCAGCCACCAGCGGTGCGGGAGCTGGACGGCGAAGTAGCTCCGGGTCTGCGTGAGGCGCCAGCCGCCGACGGTCCCGCCCTGGGCGAACATCCGCAGGAACGAGGTCAGGCCGTCGTACCAGTCGTGGTTGCCGGGCAGCGCGACGAGCAGCGGCGAGTCGTCGGCCTGCGGCAGGGCGGCGCGGTACGGCCCGATGGTGCGGTCCTCGTAGTCGCGCGCCGACGCGGTGGGGTAGACCTCGTCGCCGCCCATGACGAGCAACGAACCGCGTGGCAGGTCGTGTGGTTCGGCGTCCCCGTCGGCTGCGCGCACGCCCAACCGCTGTTGCGCGAGGTAGGAGGCGACGGTGTACGTCGCGTCGAACCCGTCCCCGAGGTCGGCGACGAAGTCGACCCACACGTCTGCGCCGGGATGTGCGTTGTCCAGCGGAGCCCACAGCAGGGTGCTGGCGAGACCGGCCTGGATCTCGCGCTTGTCGGCGTAGTCGGCGAATATTGCCGCGAGCCCCACCTTGACACCGACCCTCGCGAGCTCCCCCGGCGACAGCCACCGCACCGAGTCCCGAGGCAGGAAGCCGATCTCGCGTGCCCGCTTCTGCAGCTCGGTGACGGTCACGACGGGCTCGGACCTGCCTGGCTCAGACCAAACGCGCTGATGTCGATGTCGCTCCTGCCGGTCGTCGCCAGCTGTGCCACCACCTCGCCGATGGCCGCCGAGTGCTTGAAACCGTGCCCCGAGCACGGTGAGGCGACGACCACGTTCCGGTCCGTCGGGTGGAAGTCGATCACGAACCGGCCGCCGTCCGTGACGGTGTAGAGGCACGAGCGCGCGTTGACGCACCGGCGGCCGAGCCCTGGAAGGCGACCGGCCACGTACCGGTCGTACATGAGGTTGGTCTCCTCCTCCGTCACGTCACGCGCGACCTCGTCAGGAGTGGTCGCCGCGACGTAGGTCTCGGTGGCGACCTTCGCGCCACCGTCGGGGCCGTCGACCATCGGGAACCCGTAGACGAAGTCGTCAGCCCCGGCGCCGAACTCCCAGAGGTAGACCGGCATCTCGGCGTACGACTCGTACAGAGAGGTGTCCTCGAGGCCGAACCAGTACAGGACCTGGCGGTACACGGCGAAACAGGATGCGAGGTCCGGGACGAGCTCGTCGACCCACGGCCCGACGGAGACGATGAGCTTGGCGGCCGAGTACCCGCCCTCCGAGGTCGAGACCGTCACGCTGTGCCCGTCGTCGCGGTACGACGTGACGCGCTCGCCGAGCCGGAGGTCGGCACCGCCCTGGTGGGCCAGCCGAAGCTGCGCCTCGACGCACCTCTCCGGCCGCACGAAGCCGGCCGCGGGCTCGTAGTACCCCTGCTCGGTGCCGGTGAGCCGGAACTGCGGGAGGCGGGACCGGATCTGGGCCGTCGTCAGTGTCTCGGAGGGGATCTCGAACTCGCGAGCGGACGCGAGCGTCCGACCCAGGAAGCCGCCGTCCCGGTGCGCGGCGCGTCCGTCCGGCACCGCCATCAACAGGCCGCCGCACTGGCGCAGGAGGTCGGCGCCGGTCCGGCCCTCGATGTCGCGCCAGATCTCGTGGGATCGCCGCACCAGCGGGACGTACTCGCTGCCCTCCCCGATCGCGAGGCGTGTGATCCGGGTGTCGCCGTGGGTCGACCCGAACGCATGAGGCGGGGTGTAGCGGTCGATCCCGAGCACCGAGGCGCCAAGCCGGGTCAGCTGGTAGGCGGCTGCGCTGCCCATGGCGCCCAGCCCGGCCACGATCACGTCGTACCGCACGTCAGAGCTTGTACTTCTTCGTCATCGTGCGCACGGTGAAGGGTGTCCCCTTGACAGCCGAGCTGCAGTCGCGTGCCTCCGCCGTCACCGTGACAGTCGACGAGCCCGGCACTTGGGAGATCGTGAGGCGCTGGTACTGCTGCGCATGACGGTAGGGGCCCCCGTGCTCCGGGACGTTGTACGGGTAGCTCCACTGGTAGGAGTCCTGGTAGTGCATGTGGAGCTCCTGGTCGAGCGGTCCGCAGCAGATCGACGCGAAGCCGTTCTTCTCGTTGGCGCCGTCGTCCTGCTGGAGGCCGTGGCTGTCGCCGAAGACGATGAACACGTGCACGCCTTTGGCTGCCGCGTAGTCGCTGATCAGGTCGCGCTCATAGATGTACGACGGCCACTTGTCGCAGTAGGTGTTCGGGATCGGCGGACCGGGCGAGGTGCCGTTCCAGGCGCAGTCCGTGTACAGGACCAGCAGCTGGCGCGCGGAGGCGGCAGCGTCGATCTGTCGCTGCAGCCACGTCAGCTGGGTGACTCCCAACATGCTGGACCTCGTCGAGCGCGGGTCCGTGGGCGTCGAGACGTTGTCGGTCTTGTCGATCGACCGGGTGTCCAGCTTCACGTAGCGCACGTTGCCCTCGACGTCGCTGCGCCACCGGCCGTGCTGCGGTGACTGGGTGTCCGCCATGCGCGCCGGGACCACCCGCCGCCAGGCCTCGATGTTCGTCATCGTGATGGGGTCCTGGTAGGTGGGGCGGTTCTCGCTCCGGCCGTTGTCGTTGCCGTCGTGGTCGCTGACGATGTAGTCCATGCAGGTTATCGACTGGACGGACTGCGGGCCGATGTCGCTTGTGCTGGCCGACCAGTTGTCCATGTGGGTGGTGATGTCGGTCGTGAGATTCGCGGGATAGCCGAAGTCGCCGAGGTGGACGAAGCGGTCGGGCCCCCACGCCACGATGTCCTCGAAGGCTGCCGGGTTCGCCGGCGCGGACACCTCGCACGACCCGACGGCGATTCTCGTCGTGCACTCGCCGCCCACGGCCTGCAGTGTCTTGAACTGCGCGGTGTCACCAATGAATCGCCGTCCCCCGCCGCCGGGTGAGTCGGTGATCTGGTAGTGGTACTGGGTCCCGGCGGTGAGGCTCTCCACTGACCACTTGTTCCAGCCTGAGCGGTTCGGGGGCTCGGCTGCGAGGTACGTGGCGTTCTTCAAGTCGGCCCGGGACGAGACAGCGAGGCCGACCAGCGTGGTGCCGGTCGTGTACGACGAGATCTGGACGCTCGTCTGGTTGGCGTCGCCCGACCAGACAGCGGACGTCGCCGCCGAGAGCCTCGTGGCACCCGCCTCCCCGGTGGGGGATGCCGCCGCGTCGACCTCCCGGCGGCTGCCGAAGAGGCGCTGGAAGAGCGCCGCCGCGCCTGTGACGCCCCCGTAGCGCAGGAAGGCTCGCCTGTTCACCGTCATACCTGGACCTCCGTCGTGCCCGATGCGATGGGCAGGGCACCGTCGACGCTACCGGAGTCCACGATCCCGGGGCTGTTGGTCTCTCGCCGGCGGGGCCGCACGGCGTATTCTCGGCCCACCGGCCTCGGGCCATTAGGCCAGTCGGCCACCGCTGATTTGTCAAAGGAACTTCCATGGCCTTGCTCCGCTCGTGACGGCTTTCGTCCAGCAGATCCTGAACGCCCCGTCCTGGCTCGTCTTCACCATCGTCGGAGTTGTGGCGTTCGCCGAAGATGCTTTGTTCGTCGGGTTCGTGCTTCCCGGAGAGACTGTCGCCATCCTTGGCGGTGTCGCCGCGAACCGCGGCCACGTCCCGCTGCTGGGCGTAATCGTCGTCGTCGTTCTTGCAGCGATGATCGGCGACAGCGTCGGCTATGAGGTCGGGCGCCAGCTCGGCACGCGGATCCTGGGCATGAGCTTCTTCGACAAGCGGCGGGATCGCCTCGACCAGGCTGAGGACTTCCTTGCGCGGCGTGGCGGGTCGGCTGTCTTCCTCGGCCGGTGGGTCGCCTTCTTCCGGGCCGTCATGCCGGCGCTTGCCGGCACCTCGAAGATGCCATACTCCAAGTTCCTCGCGTTCAACGCTGCCGGCGGCATGATCTGGGGGTTCGCGGTGGTCCTCCTCGGCTACTACGCCGGAGCGTCCTACGCCAAGATCGAGCAGTTCGTGGGCCGCGGGGGGGCGCTTGTCGTGCTCGGCCTCGCTCTCATCGCTCTCGTCGTCTGGCAGGTCCGCCGACGCCGGCGCGAGGGTTAGCCGTCCGACTCGTCGACCAGATATGGCTCGAGCTCGTTGACGGCGCTGCCGAACACCCAGCTCAGCAGCAGCACGTCATCGATGTAGCCGCCGACGCGGAAGTCCGGGATCAGGTCCACCGGGGTGACGAGGTAGTGCAGGGCGGACACCACGAGCCGCTCGCGGGCCGCTCGACCAGCGCCCGGCACGGGCGCGGTGCCGGCGTCGATGTCGTCGGCTAGGGCGCGCAGCAGGTTGACGGCTGCCGCCACCCGGTCCGAGATGGCCGACAGCGGCGCGTTCGTGTGGTCGAGGATCTCCACCTCGTCGGCCAAGGCCCGCAGGGCTGCCGGGTCGTCGACGATCTCACCCGCCCGTTCGCGGGAGGCGAGGAACGCGGGACTGCGCAGGACTCTGGTCACCGTCGACCTGGGATGGCGGAACACCGGCCGCCAGCTCTGCTCGCTCATCTGAGCGCTCCTCCCAGGCGCCACCGCGGCACCAGCGCCGCTGCTTTGACTATGCCAGGGCCGGCCGCTCGATGTAGCAGTCCCTGGCGCCGGGCTATGTTCTGTGTCACAATTCTCGAGCGGCTGGGGTGTCGCCGTAACATCCGTTTACAAAAGGGGACCGCTGATGCGCCGTACCGTTGTCGTGCTTGGAGCTGTGGCTGCCACTGCCCTTGCCGGCCTTGTCCCGTTGGCCGGCTCAGAGGCCGCCAACCCCAGTGCGCAGACGATCGCGGTGCCTACTGCTGCCGGGCAGACGCGGATTGTGACCTGGAACGGGGTCATCCCGACTGGCGCCAACCCGACCAGCGACTGCAACACGAATCCGGCGCTGGCCGACATCGAAGACATCACCATCAGCGTGCCTCCGGGAACATACGACACTCTGACGGCGACCTTTGAGTTCTCGATCAGCTGGAACCCAGTGGTGGCCGAGGACACCAGCGACGAGATTTTGACTGTCGTGCGACAGGGTGGCACTTCGGGCGGTGAGTCGGAGAACGAGGTTGGATCGGGTGACACCGCGCAAACGACGGAGAGGGTAACTGCCAGCGACCTGGTCCAAGCGACGTACGAGGTGCAGGCCTGCGGATTCGCCAACGCTCAACCTCAGCCCTACACGGGGAAGTTGGTGATCACGACGGCGACCGGCTCTTCCGAAACGAGCCTCGCCTCGGCGCCGGCCAACGGTTTGGCTTTCTCGGCGAGCGTCGCCGCCGACGCCCAACGCGATGAGGCCGAGCCGCTGATCGAGAGCGCCCCTGACGGTCGCACTTACACCTGTGGACCCACTGGGTTCGGCGCGGCGTCTGACTACGCCCAGGTGTCAACCGACGGCGGTAACCAGTTCCACCTGCTCGGCACCCCACCTCGCGGTCAGCAGTCGGCGGGCGGCGGCGGCGACTGCGCCATCGCCCTGGGGACGCAACGCAACGTCGACGGCAACTACCAATATTCCTATGCCGGGCTGGGTCCGCTGACGGGGTTTGCGACAAGCACCTCACCGGACAACGGTCACACCTTGCTCACCCCAGGGCCCGCCGGCAATGGCATTCAGACAACCGGTGTGCTCGCTGACCGGCAGTGGAACACCTTCATTGATGCGGACAGCGTGCTGCTGAGCTACAACCAGCAGCAGCCACGCAACATCGTGGTGCAACGCTCCGATGACGGTGGCCTCCTTTACGGGCCGGTCACAGCCATCGGCGGGGCCGCCCCCGACTTCCCCGGCCCGATGCGGACGCTGCCCGGGTCGATGAACACGAAGAACCCGGGGACACGGGTCGTCTTCTTCGGCTGGAGCCAGGGCTCGAATGTGAACCTATCCGTCTCCTACGACGGTGGGCTTCACTTTGTCGACTGCGTCGCCGCGGTCGACAAGCGCCAGCCGCGCGCCGGCTTCGTCACAGCCGACGCGGACAACAATGGCAACATCTACTTGGCCTATGCCGACAAGGTGGACTTCCACTCCTACTTGGTGACGCTGCCGCACGGCAAGCTGGCCAACTGCAACCAACAGGTCACCACTGGTCCCGCTGGTGGCACCAACCTCCCGACCGATGCCGTGTCGCCGAAGAACGACCCACAGGCGGTGGGTTTCAGCACACCGCTTCAGGTGGATCGGGACGCGGTTCGCACGACCGTGTTCCCGTGGGTGGCAGCCGACGGCCAACCGGGGCGCGTCGCGGTGACGTTCTACGGTACGCAGAGTCAGGGCGACCCAAACCTTGGGTCGTT
>JBBSGI010000076.1:0-12871 GCA_038254365.1 Propionibacteriales bacterium | reverse complement strand
TTCCGCAGGTGGGGCGGGTGGGGCTCGAACCCACGACCGACGGATTATGAGTCCGGTGCGCACGTGTTCGTCAGTGTCAACCGGTACCAAGCAAGTCGCTCCGATGCAGGTCAGGCGCCATCACCGTGACTTCCAGTGCCATCTACGGCCAATCACGACCGACGCGTTCGTGCACATTCCGTGCACACCTGTCGCTGCTGGCCGGGCCTATCAACTACCTATGGTCTCAGCCTGCAACGCTTGCAGTTAGGGCGTCCCAGGCAGCACGGCAGAACGCGACAGCCGGCGGCCATTGGACGTCGAGGCCCGACGGGGGCCAGATGCGGAACAGGGCCGGCTCGTACTGGCTTCGGCCTCCGCTTTCCTTGGCCGGGCCGCCGTTGAAGTGTCCGAGCCCCCGCCGCGATCCGGTTGTCGCCATCGAGCATGCAGCCGGTCAGGTGGGCGTGTGGGCCGACGAGCACGTGGTCCCCCGAGCCGCACCGGATGCCGCCGGACGCCTCGCACGACCGCGTGCTCCATGACCACGCAATTCGCGCCGATCTCGACCGGTCCGCCCTCGGCCGTGATCACCGCCCCGAAGAGCACCCGTGTGTGCGGCCCTATCGTGACGTCACCGCACAGCACCGCGGTCGGTGCGATGTGCGGACTCGGACACCGTCGGGCAGCTGTGGCGGTCTTGACGAACACCGCACCGCGTCCGACCAGATATGCGGGGGTGTACTCGACGCTCATGGTGCGCTCCCACTGTGCCGCTCCGGCGGCAGGCACCCGCTTGCGGAACGGGCCGGCCGCGGCCCAACTGACGCTACGCCGCGTGGTTCGCGGCGGACAAGGAACCGCGTTGATACGACTCATCAACATTGGCCCCTCCGACCGATCGTGGGTAGCTCATGGGAGAGTTCGGCCGAGTAGGGGTAAGCAGAAGCCACCGAAGGCGAGCATCGACGCGCCCCAGCTTGATCTTGGTGTCCATCGACTCGATGAGCTCGTTGGACAGGTCATGATCGGCCTGAGTTGCGCAGCAAAGCGATCTTGGTAGACGTGAAGGGATTGTGTGAACCGCCACTGGGACCCTACTTGGCCCCGCGCGGTTGGAGTTCTGCCATTGATGCCCAACCGTCCCCAGGTATCTCGACGTTGACGATCTCCGGCGTCTCCGAGATCGCGTCTGGCATGCGCGCCATCGCTGCCTTGAAGTGGTCGGAATTCACGTGCGCCTCGCCAGCTTCGCGGTCTCGAAATGCCTCGACCAGAACGAAGTGATTGGGGTTGTCAACGCTCCTCGACCACTCGAAGAAGACATTGCCCGGTTCCGCACGGGTGGCCGTGGTGAAGTTCTCCACAATCGAGAGCCACTCGTCGCTCTGGTCGGGACGAACGGGGAACTTGACCACGATGAAGATCACGCGTGTCTGTCCCTTTCCGGGTTCGGGTGGGCGGCGATTGGGCGACCACGAATAGGGTGACGACCCATCATGATCGCGTGAGGCATGCTGCGAACGGGGGACCGAGACAGTGCAAACGTGACGCTGGATGTGGCTAGCGGGTGCTCCGACAGAGGCTTCTACCTGCCCGTCGCTGTAGTACGCCGGCGTCCACACGTGCCCGAGCATCACTGCGACTCACCCGAGGTATGGGCATCACCTCCATGTTCGTGCCAGGCACCCTCGGGCGGAGTCTCCGGTTCAGCCGGGTCGGGCGCCGCGACCTCGAGGAGTGGCAGTCCGTCCAGCTGGTCCTTGGTCATGGACCCGAGCGCGCTGAAGACGATCTTCTGGTGCTCGGCGATGCGCCGGTCAACGATCCGACTCAGCTCGAAGGCGATCGCCCCGGTCTGGCGCACGGTCAGGTCGTCCACCGGAGGCTGCCGGGCAGAGGTGACCGCGATGCCGTTGGGCTTTCCGGCGGCGTCCTGGGACACCCCGACCGAGAACATCTCCCGGGGGTTGACTGCCGGGTCGGCGTAGTGGCCGCGGAGCTGCTGGAGGACCTGGTGCCAGCCCAGGACGTCGCCGGGCAGCCCGGTCGCCGTGACGTCGTCCGCCGTCAGGCCCGCTCCACGGGCGCCGGTCGAGAAGCAGCGCGCATAGGACAGCACCGCCGTTGTCCAGACTGTCTCGAGGCTCAGGTCGTCGGGATCGCCCCGGCCGGAGCCCATCTCGGACACCAGCCGTTCGCAACATCGCAGCACGGTCTGAAGGTCCTCGAATATCGCGGCGAGGTCGGCCAGCGCGAGCGCGGCCGGGGTGTCCAGTCGCCGCACCGCGGCGGGTCTGGCGGTGAAGACGTCTCTGGTCATTGTTTCGATCCCTCGCTGGGTTGATCCGCCGCCCTGTGTTCCTCGGAGCGCCACATCAGGTAGCCACCACGGCAATCGTGACACCGAGCACGAGCCCGACCCCGGTTAGAGCCGCGGACAGCAGGATCAACAGTGGCGCCCGCCGCTGCCAGCCGAGGACACTGCTCCGCCGCTGCGCGGGGATGAGCTCCCAGTCCGCCCATCTGCACGCCTGGAGGTAGACGAGCATCGATACGAGGCTGAGCATCCCGGCCCCGATCAGGCCGAGTGCCACGTGCTGCGGGCCCGACATGGCGACTCCTGTTCAGTGGACGGTTCCGGCGGGTCGGCCGGACGAGTACGGACGCATCTACGGCGAGGCGATGTCGTAGAGGAGGTAGAGGTTGAGCGCGATGATCATGGTGGTGACGCCGCCCAGCGCCACGGTCGTGACCGGGCGGTTGACGAAGGGGCCCATCAGGTCGGCGCGTCGGGTGAGCAACCAGAGCGGCACCAGCGCGAACGGGATGCCGAAGGACAGCACGACCTGGGAGATCACCAGACTTTCGGTGGCGGGCAGCCCCAGGCCGAGCACGACCAGCGCGGGCAGCATCGTGACGCCGCGTCGGATCATCAGCGGGATGCGGCGGCGGATGAAGCCCTGCATGACGACCTGGCCTGCGTACGTGCCCACGCTGGATGAGGACAGCCCGGAGGCGAGCAGCGCCACGGCGAACGCCAACGCCGCGCTCCCGCCGAGCAGCTGACCGAGCCCCGCGTGCGCCGCCTCGATCGAGTCGGCCTTTGCTCCGCCGGCGCGGTGGAACACCGAGGCGGCGACCATGAGCATCGAGAGGTTGATCAGACCGGCGGCGCCGAGACCGACGACCACGTCGAGCCGTTGGAAGCGCAGCAGCTCGTGGCGCTCAGCGTCGTCGCGGCAGAAGACCCGCGACTTCGTCAGCGCCGAGTGCAAGTAGACCACGTGCGGCATCACGGTCGCCCCGATGATCCCTGCGGCAAGCAGCACGCCGTCCCCGCCGGGGAACCGCGGCACAAGCCCGGCCGCGACCCCGGCCGGGTCGGCCCCGACCATCGCAAGGTCGTAGCCGAAGCCGAGGAGCACGATGCCGAGCAGGGCTGCGATCGCCAGCTCGAAACGACGGTAGCCGCGCTGCTCCAGGGCCAGGATGCCGAACGCAACCATCGCGGTGACCAGCCCGGCCCGGAACAGCGGTACGTGGAACAGTAGATTCAGCCCGACCGCCGCGCCGACGAACTCCGCGAGGTCGGTCGCCATGGCGATGAGCTCGGCCTGCACCCACAGACCGCGGGAAACCGACCGGGGAAGGTACTCGCGGCAGAGCTCCGGCAGGTCGCGTCCGGTAGCGACACCGGTCTTTGCGGACAGGTACTGCACCAGCATGGCCATCACGTTGGCCACCACGATCACCCAGACCAGGGCGTACCCGAAGTGCGCGCCGGCCGAGAAGTTGGTGGCGAAGTTGCCCGGGTCGATATACGCGACGGCGGCGACAAATGCCGGGCCGAGCATTGCGAGCACGCCGCGCACGCGTCCTCGCGACCGGAGAATCTGCAGGGCGCTGAGCGCGCTCACGGTCGGGAGCTCGGTCCAGGGCTCCGGCCGAGGATGAACCGTCGGCTCCCCGAGCGGCGCACCCGGACTCACCGGGACTCACCCTACCGACGGACCGAGGCCGAGTGACTGTGGCGTACTGGAGTCCGGCGACGGCTGGTGCAGACCCTCGTCCAACTCTCCGAACTCAGTCATCAGGGCCCGGCTGCCGCCCCAGGGCGTCTGCTCCTCGGCGACCAGGGTGTTCGTGGTAAGCAGCAATCCGGCCACCGAGGCCCCGTTCTGCAGGGCCGAACGGCAGACGCGCAGGGGGTCGATAATCCCCATGTCGATCATGTTGCCGAAGCGCCCGTTCAGGGCGTCGAACCCGTCGTCGACGCCCATGTCCGCGACCTGGGCTATGACCTCCTGCCCCGAGTACCCGGCGTTGGTGGCGATGAGGTAGGTCGGCTCAGGGAGCGCACGGCGCACGATGTCCACACCGAGCGCGTAGTCATCCTTGACCTCCAGGTCGTCCAGCACCGGCGCGGCGTGCATCAGCGCCACGCCGCCCCCGGCCACGATGCCCTCGGCCATGGCGGCCCGGGTGGCCGAGAGCGCGTCCTCGACGCGGTGCTGAAGCTCGGCCAGCTCGGCGTTGGTCGGCGCGCCGACCCTGATCACGGCCACCTTGCCGGAGAGCGACCCGATTCGCTCGGAGAGCACGTCATCATCGACCCCGAAGGTGGCCCGCTCCAGCTCCGCGCGGAGCTGGGCGACCCGGAACGCCACCTCGTCGGCGGACCCCGCACCGCCGATGATCGCCGTGCGGTCGGCGGTGACCCGGACCTGGGCGGCCCGGCCGAGATGCTCCAGGGTAATCGTCTCCAGCGTGAACCCCGAGTGCTTGCTGTGGACGGCACCGCCGGTAATGGCAGCGATGTCCTCCAGCTTGCGCAGCCGGCGGTCACCGAACCCCGGCGCCCGAGTGGCGACGCACTGAAAGATCCCGTTCACATGGTTCTGCACGAGCATGCTCAGCGCTGCGCCCTCGACGTTCTCGGCGACGATGACCAGCGGGCGCGGCGCCCGCATGACCTTGTCGAGCAGCGGCATCAACTGCTGCACCTTGGTGATCTTCTCGCTGGTCAGCAGGATGTACGGGTCGTCGATGACCGCTTCGAGTCTGGCGGGGTTGGTGACCATGTAGGGCGAGACGTAGCCGTTGTCGTACTCGAAGCCCTCGACGAACTCCACGCTCATCCCGTGCGTCCCCGACTCCTCGACCGTGACGATGCCGCCGTCGCCAACCGTGTACAGGGCCTTGGCGAGCACCGCGCCGACGGTGTCGTCGTCGTTCGCGGAAATCGCCGCCACCCGCGCGTAGTCCTGCTCCGTGACCACTGGGTGCGCCACGCTGCGCAGGTGCTCGACCAGCCGCCCGACGGCCAGGTCGATGCCCCGCTTGACCAGGACCGGGTTGCCGCCCGCACCGATTGCCTTCATGCCTTCGCGGATGATCGCGTGGGCGATCACGGTGGCCGTGGTGGTGCCGTCGCCGACGATGTCGTTGGTCTTGATCGCCGCTTCCTTGACCAGCTGCGCGCCCATGTTCTCGAACTGATCAGGAAGGTGGATCTCGCGGACGATCGTGACGCCGTCGTTGGTGACGACCGGCGAGCCGGTGATCTTCTCCAGGATGACATTGCGCCCCTTGGGACCGAGCGTCGACTTCACGGCCTCGGCCAGCTGGTCCACGCCGGCCAGCAACAGGTTCCGGGCCTCCTCGCCGAAACGCAGTTCCTTGGCCATCGCTCCTCCAATGTCGTCGGGGTAGTGCGCGAGACTACGGGACGAGGATGGCGCGGCCGCGGACCCGGCCGGCGTCAAGATCCTGCACGGCGTCCACCGCGGCGTCGAGCGGGTAGGTGCTGGTGTGCAGGGTGACCTTGCCGGTCTGGGCAAGGACCATCAGCTCGGCGAGCTCGTTGTAGGTGCCGACGATGTTGCCGACGATGTTGCGCTCGGTGGAGATGATGTCCAGGGTCGGCACCGAGAGGGTTCCGCCGTAGCCGATGACATAGTACGAACCGCCGCGGCGCGTCATGGTGAAGCCGTCGTTCTCGGCCCCCTGCTCGGCGACGAAGTCGAGCACCACGTCGGCGCCGGCCCCGTCGGTCAGCTCCTGCACCGCGGCGATCTGGCCGCCGTCGGCAACCACGGTGTGGTGCGCGCCCAGCTGTTCGGCGAGCTTCAGCGCATCCGGGTTGCGGTCGACCACCACGATCGTGGTCGCGGTGAGCGCAGCGAGGCATTGGATGCCGATGTGGCCGAGCCCCCCAGCACCGATGAGCGAGCAGGTGGTGCCCGGATAGAGCAGAGGCATCGCCTTCCGGACGGCGTGGTAGGCGGTGATACCGGCGTCGGCGAGGGCAGCGACGTCCTTCGGCTGCGTCTTCGGATCGAGTTTGACGCAGGCCCGGGCCGAGGTGAGCAGGTACTCGGCCATCCCGCCGTCGCTGTCGAGGCCGGGAAAGGAGCTGTTGACGCAGTGCATGTCCTGGCCCGCCCGGCACGCCCGGCACAGCCCGCAGGTCGGGGTCGGATGCAGGATGACCGTGTCACCGACCTGCACGTTGGTGACTGCGGAGCCGACTTCGTGCACCCAACCGGCGTTCTCGTGACCGATGGTGTACGGCAGCGTCGGAGCCATCGCCTCCGCCCACTGCCCCTCGATGATGTGCAGGTCGGTGCGGCACACCCCCGCGCCGCCGATCTTCACCACCACGTCGAGCGGGCCCTTGACAGTCGGCTCCGGGACCTGCTCGACAACGGGCTGCTGGTGGTAGCCGTGCAGGCGGATGGCCTTCATCGGTCCTCCTCGCCGTGTCCAACGGTTGCGTATCTCTCCCGCAGCAGGCCCCGGCAGACTCCGCCGTTGGCCTCCACGCTGACCCCGGTGAGCCGGGCCCGCCGTAGGTGCAGCGGCAGCGCCCGTGCGTCGACCGCCTCGCCGGTGACCGGGTCCACCAGCAGCGGCGCGTCATCACCGGCCGGTAGGCCGAGTTCAGCGCGTCGAGAGCGCAGCCGCTCGCGGTCCCGTGACGCCGGGACGTCGCCGAGAGTGAGCTCGGCGAGCTGGTCCGGAGTCCGGCCGGCCGCGAGCAGCGGACGGCAGACCAGGTCGGTGGCGGCCAATGCCGCCTTGCGCAGGAAGTCCGCCCGGAGCCCGTCCAGCTCCCCGACGGCGAGGCCGTTGAAGGACTGCACGAAGCCCGAGCGCGCGGCCACCCCGCGATTGATCGCGTCAGACGCGAAGTGATCCTCCAGCACGACTTCGGTCCGTTGGACCCCGGGCACGCTGCTGACCGCCTCGTACGCGTCCGCCACCATGAGGAACGCGAAATTGGGCGCGCAGAAATAGGTGGGCAGCCGAAGCCGGACGTCTGCGACACCGTCCGGGGACAAAGTGCACGACGCGACGAAACCGAGCGAGGTCACCGACTCGTCGAGCTCCGGGTCGCGCACCGTGTCCAGGGCGGCGAGCACCGCCGTCGCGTCGGTCACGCCGTGGCTCCGACCCCGTCGTCCACAAGCGCCGCGTCGTCCTTGGTGGCCGGGGTCCCTGCGTCGGCCGGCAGCTGCAGCTCCGCCGGGACCTCGATGTCGTAAAGCCTGGCCGCGTTCAGGCCAAGGATCTTCTTCTTGGTCGCCGTCGTGACCCGCGGGTAGTCGGAGAACTCCTCGCTTGGGTAGTCCCAATCCACGAGGCCCTCGACCTGCCACTTGGGCTCCCAGATGCTGTAGTCGCTGCCGAAGGTCATCTTGTCCTCACCCACCCAGAAGAGCAGCTCGCCCATGACCTTCGCGAAGAATTTCGGCCGGGCATGCATCAGGCCGCCGATGACCACGGACAGCCCCGCGTACACGTTGGGCTCCTGAGTGGCCATGAAGCAGAAGTCTTCGATCCGGGGCAGGCCGACGTGCTCGACGATGAAGTTGAGCGCTGGGAAGTCCGTGGCGGCGTGGTCCACGTCAGAGACGTCGAACGCGTCCTTGTCCAGCGGCCAGATCGTCGGCCCCTTGTGCACGTGAATGTTCTTGATGCCGAGCTCCTGGCACTTGTCCAGGTATCGGTAGGCGTCGGGATCCTTCAGCGTCCAGCCGCGCGAGCCGTTGCGCCACTCCGCTGTGTACAGCTTCACTCCCTTCGATCCCCACCGGGCCACATTGCGCTCGAGCTCCTCGAGGCCGGCGTCGCCGTCGCGGGGGTCGAAGCGGGTGTTCACGATGAACTGTTCCGCGTGTTTCTCCGCGAGGGCGCCGTTGCGTTCCGTGGTGTTGAAGCCCTCCGTGTACCACTCCTTCAGATACGTTGGCTGGAAAACCGCCACGTCGACGTAGCCATCCTCGAAGACGTCCTTCATGAGGTCCTCTTCGGAGCACTTCAGGAAGTGCTCGAGGGGCCAGTGAGTGGCGGGCGGCCCAAGGCTCTGGTACGCGTGGAAACACTCGATCCAGCCCTTTGCGTACTGCTCCTGGCCGGCTACCCAATTCTCGCGGCTCGCGTCCCAGAAATGCATGTGGCTGTCGACCACGAAGTACTTCTCTCCGTCCTTCTCGTACACGTGTCCTCCCGGTGAAATCAGGTCGGCGGGTTCAGCTCGGTGGAATCAGCTCGGTGGGGTCGGCTCGGGCAGGTCAGCGCGGGCAGCTCACGACTTCTGCAGGTCCTTGAGGTCGAAGCCGATGTACTCCGCCGCGTCCTCGGGGTTCGCGAACATGATTGTCCGATCGTCCTCGTGGATCATCCGGCCGTAGTGCGTCGACATGTTCTCCTCGAACTCGGCTGCGTTGAAGGAGCCCTCCTCCTCGCCGAGCGCCTCGGAGATCTCGTCGTAGACGACCTCCATCTTGTTGTCTGCGTCGACCCGAATCATGGACGGCAGCTCGGTCACCCTCACCCCCGACGCACCCCTCATCACCTCGGCCACGACGACGCCCACCTGGTTGTTCATCAGCGTGAACCCGCACCTGTTCGAGGCCGTGTTGTCGGCCTTATACGAGCTCTCGGTTGTCTTGTACGAGGTCTTTGTCGACTCGTAGGCGGTCACTGGCTCAGCTCCTTCGGCTGCTGCAGTTTCAGGTCGGACAGGATGCCGCTGAAGCGGCTCTTGGCACGGTCCAGACCGTCCTCGAAGCGCGGCGGCTTGGAATCGGGTTGCGACCACAGCGGCTGCAGCTCGCGTGCCGCCGTGATGCACCGCGGGACCCAGGACGACAGCCACTGGTCGATGATCTGCGCGTTGTGGTCGGCGAACTCCTTGTCGTCGATCAGCAGCTCGAACATCGCCGTGGTGTACCTCAGGTCGCGGGAGGCGTAGTCGAGCTCGCCAGCGCCCATGACGGTGGGGGTGACGAAGTCGCCGTTGCCGGGCGACGCCTGCTGCACGAGGTTGCTCCGGAACAGCTCGCCGACCAGCGGCTCGAAGACG
Source organism: Propionibacteriales bacterium (assembly GCA_038254365.1). Taxonomy (GTDB): domain Bacteria; phylum Actinomycetota; class Actinomycetes; order Propionibacteriales; family Nocardioidaceae; genus JAWWPG01. The sequence goes on along the minus strand of JBBSGI010000076.1, from coordinate 3,519 downwards.
ACGTTGGCGGCGAAGATCGCCTCGCACCAGTCGTCGATGGCCGTCAGCTCTTCGGCGACCCGTCGCACACCCTGCCAGGCCTCGTCCTCGTTCCAGGTCCCGACGTGCGCTGCACCGTCGAAACCCTCGATCTCCTCACTCAGCGTGAGGTTGTACAGCGCCAGGTCCTGGGCGAACCGGATCTTGTGCATGCTGTTCACCGAGATCGCATTGTTGTGCATGTTCGTGGGGGCCCGGCGGTTCGCGTTCGCGAACAGGTACAGCCCCAGCCCGTGCTCGACGTGCATCCAGGCGCCGACGTGGCGCTCGACGAAGCGCACCCAGTTCGTGTTCCACTGCTCGAAGGCCTTGGCCTGGCGCGCGGTCTCGACATTCTGGTTGATTTGCCGCACTACGTTGGCGTTGTAGCGGTAGAGGGTGATCTCCCACTCCTCGTTCGGGTCACGGAACTCGTGCCAGCCGAGCGCCGGCCAGTCGTAGCCCTTGCCGCCGGACCCTGGGTAGCGCTCCGGTTCGGGCCGGTCGGACCCCCACGCCTTGAGGGCGGTCCACTCCAGCGGATAACCGCCGCGGCCGTCGGCGAACCCGTACAGCCAGCCCTGGCTGAGGTAGTGCCTCGGGTCGGGCTGCACCTCGACGGTGACGTCCTCGTAGTGCGACTGCTTGCGCTTCTTCGGCGTGAAGTAGTTGAAGCGGCGCGCCGTGGAGTCAGGGAACACCTTGGCGCCCGCTTCGGCATCGGTGAACGCCGGCCTGGGTACGCTGCGCTCCTCGCCGAGCTGCTCCTCGGTGGCCTGCACGTCACTGTCCTTGCTCGTGGCCTCTTCGGTGGTCATGTTAGGTCCGCCTCATTCTCGCTCGTGGTCATGATGATGGGCCGGTGGTTGTGAACTTGTCGTAATAGATGTGGTCGTCGGGCGCGCCCAGCGCGTCGAGCATCTCCATGGCAGCCTCGACCATCGGCGGCGGTCCGCACACGTAGGAGTCGGCGCCGCTCAGATCGGTCTCGTGCTTCTTCACCACGTCGGTGATCAGGCCGATCTCGCCCTCCCACTCGTCATCGTCATCGGGCTCGGACAGCGCGGGGACGTAGCTGAATTTCGGCAGCTTCTCCTCGAGGGCATGCAGCTCGTCCTCGAAGCACAGATCGCGTTTGGCCCGGGCGCCGTAGTAGTACGTCGCCTTGCGTGTGCTGCTGTGCTCGGCCAGGACACGCAACAGGCACAGGATCGGCGCCATCCCGGCGCCGCCCCCGACGAAAACGAGGTCGGAGTCACGGCTCTCCCGCAGGGTGAAGAAACCGAAGGGGCCGACGACGTCGAGCTGGTCGCCGACAGCCAGCTTTGTGTCCAGGAAGTGGGAGAACTGACCGTCCGGGTAGACCTTGATGACGAACTCGAGCTGTCCGCTCTCCTTGCTGGAGGTGTTGGCCATCGAGAACGACCGGGATTCCTCGGTGTTGGGGATCGAGATGTCGATGTACTGGCCGGGGTGGAACGTGATCTCCTTCGGTTCGACCAGGTCCAAGACGAGGTGCCGCATGTCGTGCGTGGCAAGCTCGTTGGACACCACCTCCGCCACGGCCTTCTGGATCGGCTGCCCGGAGCGGATCATCTCCTCGTCGTAGTGGAGGAGCTCGATGGTCATGTCCTCATAGATGTGCGCACGGCACAACAGCGTGTAGCCCTCGTCCCTCTGGAAGTCGGGCAGGGCGAAGGTCGAGTACTTTTCCAGCTCGATGTCGTCGTCTTCGCCCTCGAGGATGAACGACTTGCACGACGCGCACTGGCCCTCCTTGCAGCCGTGCGGGAGCATGATCCCCTGCTCGGCCGCGGCACGCAGGATCGTCTGGTCCTCGTCGACCTCGATCTCGATGCCTACCGGCTCGAAGCGCACCGTGTGCTTTTCGCCCATGACTGCCCTTCGTAACCGTGCCTACAGCCGTACGCGGACGTTGTGCGCGGACCGGGAGGGGGTCCCGGCTTGGCGTCCGGCCCCCCTCCCGCCCTACGCGCGCGCCGCTCAGGCTTCGGCGGGGGCCGGGCGACCGGCGGGGCCGCCGCGGATGTAGTCCGCGTGGAACGCCTTCTTCTCCTCGTCCGACATCTCGTTGAGCAGCACGTTCGGGCTCGCAAGCGGTGGGCAGCGACGCAGGTGGTCCAGGGTCCACATCTTCTTGGGATCCAGGTTCAGGTGCGGCTGCGCCACCAGGGTCTTGCCGTCGTCACGGACGTAGCCCATGTCGGAGACCACGTCGGCCCAGTTCCAGCCGTGGTACAAGGTCTCCCACTCGCGGTGGCCGATCAGCTGGCCCATGTTCGGGGTCTCGCGACCCTGGTACGTCGGGCGGAAGGCCTCCACGTCGGTCCAGCGGCACATCTCGTGACAGTACGTCCGGGTCACGCCTTCGACCTCCGCCATGACCATGTCCTCACGGACCAGGCACGGCACCATGCAGGTCCAACACCGGTTCGGGTACTGGTACTGGACGTCCTCGAACACGATCGGGTTGTGACCGTTCGGCATCGACAGACGGTTGTAGTTCTCCCACCAAGCACCGTACTTGTCGTACCAGCCGGGGTACTTGTACTCGAACCACTCGAAGTCCTTGTCCGTCATCGGGTCCATGCGCCAGTAGTTCGCGAGCCACCCGGTGCAGAAGAACTGCGCCACCTCGTGCACGTAGCCCTTGTTCCAGATCTGGTTCCAGGATTCTTCGATGAGGTCGTGCGGGATCACCAGGCCGTACTTCTCCAGCGGCACGAGGTAGCTGCGGTAGTAGTCGTCGTAGATCCACCGCCGCCACATCTCGGCGTAACTCTCCCGGTCCTTGCGGCGGTCCTTGGTGCCGTACTCGATGAAGGTGCCGATGGCCGCGTCCACCACCCGGTGGTTGTTCCACCATGCGTACCTCAGGTCCCGCTCCAGCAGCTGGTGGTTGCCCTCGTCGGCCAGCGCCATCAGCAGGGTGGCGTAGCCGTTGCTGATGTGGCGCGACTCGTCGGACTGCACCGAGTGGAACACCGTGGGCAGCAGGTAGTCGCCGTTCGCGGCCGCTTCGGCCGGCATCGCGACGAACAGCGTGTTCGTGAACGCCGTCTCGGCGACGATCGTGAGGTAGATGCTCGCCGCGGTGATCGCGTCACCGGTGATGAAGCCCTCGGCGAACTGCCGTCCGATCGTGCCGCAGTAGTCGCTCTGGAAGTTGCGCAGGCTATTGTTGAAGCCGGCGGGATCGATGTAGTTGTTCATGTACAGGCGCTTGAGGTTCTGCTGGATCGTCGAGTGCCTGACCTCGTCGATCATCTGGATCGCCTGGCCGTTGTGCAGCTCCGGGTTGGGAACCGTGCGGAACAGCAGCGGCATGGCCCGGGCCGCGGAGATCTCCGGCAGCGGGATGATGGACAGGAACAGCTTCTGCCACTCCATCCAACGCTCCTGGACCTGGCGGAACATGTTCCCCCGGATCGCGCCGTCCGAGGCGCCGTAGACCCGGTGGTCCTTCTCCTCCTGCATGGG
>JBBSGI010000075.1:0-13001 GCA_038254365.1 Propionibacteriales bacterium | reverse complement strand
CGGTCCCAGCTGGTCGCACTGCTGGTCCGGACCGACCCGCAGGCAAGCCCGCGGCACCGCGGGATGAGCATCCTGCTGTGCGAGAAGGGGCCCGGCTTCGAGGTCTCCCGTGACCTGCCCAAGCTCGGCTACAAGGGCGTAGAGAGCTGCGAGTTGTCCTTCGACGACTACCGCACCCCGCGGACCTCGTTGCTGGGTGGTGTCGAGGGCAAGGGCTTCGCTCAGTTCATGCAGGGCCTGGAGGTCGGCCGCATCCAGGTCGCCTCGCGGGCCACCGGCGTGGCTCGGGCGGCGCTGGAGGACTCGGTGAAGTACGCGCAGGAGCGGCACAGCTTCGGCAAGCCGATCTGGCAGCACCAGTCGGTCGGCAACCTGCTGGCCGACATGGCCACCAAGCTCTCGGCCGCGCAGCAGCTGGTGCAGCACGCCGCCCGCACCTATGACTCCGGCGCGCGCTCAGATCTCGAGGCGGGCATGGCGAAGCTGTTCGCCTCCGAGGCCGCCGCCGAGATCACGCTCAGCGCGATCCGGGTGCACGGCGGCTACGGCTACTCGACGGAGTTCGACGTCGAACGCTACTTCCGCGACGCCCCGCTCATGATTGTCGGTGAGGGGACCAACGAGATCCAGCGAAACGTCATCGCCGCCCAGCTGGTCAAGCGCGGGGGGTTGTAGGCGTGCCGCACTTCTCGTACACCCCGCTGCTCCCGACCGGCCCGGACGAGACGCGCTACCACCTGCTCGGCACGGACGGCGTGTCGACCGTGTCCGCGCTGGGCCGGAACTTCGTGCAGGTCGAGCCGCCCGCACTCGAGCTGCTGGCCCGCACGGCGATCCGCGACGTCTCGTACCTGCTGCGACCCAGCCACCTCGCGTCGCTGCGCCGGATCTACGACGACCCGGAGAGCTCGCCCAACGACCGGTTCGTGGCGCTCGACCTGCTGCGCAACGCTGGGGTGGCCTCGGGAGGCGTGCTGCCGATGTGCCAGGACACCGGTACGGCCATCGTGCTCGGTACTCGCGGCCAGCAGGTCCTGACCGCGGGGTGGGACGCCGAGCACCTGTCCCGCGGCATCTTCGAGGCGTACCGGACGCTCAACCTGCGCTACTCGCAGATGGCGCCGCTGACGATGTGGGACGAGGTCAACACCGGCACGAACCTGCCGGCGCAGATCGAGCTGCAGGCCGGCGACGGCGCGGCGTACGAGTTCCTGTTCATGGCCAAGGGGGGCGGGTCGGCGAACAAGTCGTTCCTGTACCAGGAGACGAAGGCGCTGCTCCGGCCGACCGCGCTGCTGGCGTTCCTCCGCGAGAAGATCGCGTCGCTCGGCACGGCCGCCTGCCCGCCGTACCATCTCGCCGTCGTCGTCGGCGGGACGAGCGCCGAACATGCGCTGAAGACGGCGAAGCTGGCGAGCGCCCGCTACCTGGACGCGCTTCCCACAGCCGGCTCGCTCACCGGCCACGGGTTCCGCGACCTCGACCTCGAGGCGCAGGTGCAGGAGCTGACCCAGGACCTCGGGATCGGCGCACAGTTCGGCGGCAAATGGTTCTGCCACGACCTACGCGTGGTGCGACTGCCGCGCCATGGTGGCTCCTGCCCGGTCGCCATTGCCGTGTCCTGCTCGGCCGATCGCCAGGCGCGGGGCCGCATCGATGCTGACGGGATATGGCTCGAGGAGCTGGAGACCGACCCCGCGCGGTACCTGCCGGAGGTGACCGAGGAAGATCTCGGCGGCGAGGCCGTGCGCATCGACCTGAACCAGCCCCTGGACGTGGTGCGCGCACAGCTGTCCCGGCTGCCGGTGAGCACCCGGTTGTCGCTGACCGGTCCGCTGGTCGTGGCGCGCGACCTCGCGCACGCCAAGTTCGGCGAGCTGCTCGACGAGGGCAAGCCGCTGCCGTCCTACCTGCGCGAGCATGCGGTCTACTACGCCGGTCCCGCGAAGACGCCGGAAGGCATGGCGTCCGGGTCCTTCGGGCCGACGACAGCAGGCCGGATGGATGCCTACGTCCCGCGTCTGCAGGCCGCCGGCGGCTCGTTCGTCATGCTCGCCAAGGGCAACCGCAGCCTCCAGGTCACCGAGTCCTGCCGGCAGCACGGCGCGTTCTATCTCGGCTCGGTCGGCGGGTCGGCCGCACGGCTGGCGCAGGACTGCATCCAGAAGGTGGAGGTCCTGGAGTACCCCGAGCTCGGGATGGAGGCGGTCTGGCGCATCGAGGTCGAGGACTTCCCGGCGTTCGTGGTGGTCGACGACAAGGGCAACGACTTTTTCCGGCCAGAGCCCGCTGGGGCGACGCCGGTCACGATCGGCCGCCGGCCCGCGTCCTAGCGCGCTGGCGACGCGAACGAAACGCCACCCGCGACTGGCGCTGCCAAGGATCTGTTGTATACAGCGACGAGCGGAAGGAGCGGGGATGCACGCGCGGGGCAACGGACTGGCCGGCGCGTTGTCCGCCTCCTCGTCCCGCGTCACGCTCGACGACGCCGTCTACAGCCGGCTCGTCAACCGCGTCCTGTTCGTGGCAGGGTTCGCCGCGTTCGCCATGCTGTACGTCGCGCAGGGCACCCTGCCCGCCGTCAGTGCCGCTTTTGACGTGACCCCGGCGCAGGCCAGCCTCACCGTCTCGTTGACGACTCTGCCGCTGGCCGTCGGGGTCGTGGTCGCCGCGTCCTCGTCCGAGCGACACGGACGCCGCGGCTTGCTGATCGGGTCGCTGCTCGCGGCGTCGGTCTGCTCCCTGATCACAGCCGCGAGCCCATCGTTCCCTGTGCTGCTCGGGTTGCGCGTACTCACCGGCGTCGCGCTGGCGGGGTTGCCCGCGGTCGCGATGGCCTATCTCGCCGAAGAGATCGACCGGGCGAGGCTGGGGTCCGCCATGGGCCTGTACATCAGCGGTACCGGTCTCGGCGGGCTGAGCGGCCGGTTGGTCGGTGGGCTTCTCGCAGGCATGTTCAGCTGGCGGGTGGGCTTCGCAGCCGTCGCGGTCGCCGCGTTCGCGGGCAGTGTCTACGTCGCCCGCCGGCTGCCTCCGTCGCGACACTTCCAGCCGCAGCCGGAGCGGCTGCTCGAGCAGATCCGCGTGGGTGCAGGGCATCTGCGCGACCCGGCACTGCGCCGGCTCTTCGCTTGCGGCTTCGTGCTCATGGGCGGCATGGTCGCCTTCTTCAACTTCCTGCAGTACCGGCTCGAAGCGCCACCGTTCGGGTTGACCAAGGGGGCCGCCGCGCTGGTTTTCCTGCTCTACTTGGCCGGTACGGTCAGCGCCAACTGGATGGGGAGCCTCACTGACCGCCGCAGCCGACGCAGCGTACTGCTGCTCGGCATCGCCATCATGCTAACCGGGCTGCTACTCACGCTGCCGCCCTGGTTGCCCACCATCCTCGTGGGCACAGCTCTGATGACCTTCGGTTTCTTCGGCGCCCACGCGGTCGCGAGCGGATGGGTCAACGCGAGAGCACGGCAGCGGCGCGCGCAGGCGTCCTCCTTCTACCTGCTCTTCTATCACCTGGGCTCCAGCGTGGTCGGTTTCGGCGGCGGTCTTGCCTACGCTGCCGGCTGGCCTGCTCTCGTCGTCATGATCAGCGCCGGCCTGCTTGTTGCGCTGCTGCTGGCCGGGGGCCTGCCGGGCGGTCTCGACCGGCTGGCTCCCGCCGTCTTCCCGGTGACCGAGCCGTGACCGGGCCCGTGGCCTCATACGCACGTATGACTCGACGTCCGACCGGCTTCATTATATAGAGTGCATCCAGTGATGTTTCGTGCGGGTTCGGTCACCTTTTCACTCCTGAAAGGCTGCGTCGCGTGCAGACGAGAAGAACAGCGCTAGTCGCTACGACGCTCGCCGTGGCCCTTGCGGTCACCGCGTGTGGTTCCAAGGGCTCGCGGTCGGCCGGCTCCGGTGCCAAGAACGGGGGCTCGGACACGCTCGCGGTCGGCGCCTCTATGAGTCTCACCGGCAAGCTGGCGCGCGAAGGCGAGCTGACCAAGGAGGGCTACTCCGCCTGTCAGGACGTCGTGAACGCCAAGGGTGGCGTGTCGGTGGGCGGCAAGAAGCTCAAGCTCGCCATCCAGTACCAGGACGACACATCGACCCCTGACACCGCCGCCCAGCTGGTCGACCAGTTCAACGACAAGGGCGTGAAGTTCATTCTGAGCTCGTACGGCTCGGCCAACACCGAGGCACAAGCCGCGGTGGTGGAGCGCAACGGCCAGTTGATGCTCGACTCCGCCGGTGCCGACGACAAGATCTTCAGCAAGGGCTACAAGCGGACGTTCGCCGTGTTGTCCCCGGCCACGGAGTACGCCGCCGCGATCGTCAAGGCCATCGGTGAGTTGGCGACGCCGAAGCCGAAGACGATCGCGTTCCTCTCAGCTGATGACGGTTTCTCCAAGACGGTCACGGTCGGCGGCGCCGCCGAGGCGAAGAACGAGGGCTTCACCGTCCTGCCCACCCAATTCTTCCCCAACGGTGCGTCGGACGTCAGCTCTGCACTGACGAAGGTCAAGGGCGCCCGCCCCGACGTGATCATCGGGTCCGTCCACGTCGTGGAAGGCATCGCGATCGTCAAGCAGGCCAAGGAGCTCGGCATCGCGCCCTCCGGTGGGTTCGGTGAGACGGTGGCGCCCCCCACGCCCGACTTCGCGAAGAGCCTCGGGGCGCTGGCCGACGGCGTCCTTGGTTCGAGCCAGTGGACGCGGGAGGTCAAGGGCCAGGACACGTACTTCGGCACCGCCAAGGACTACGCGAGCCTGATCCAGTCCAAGTTCGGCCACGCGCCGGACTACCACGACGCGGAGGCCAGCGCCGCCTGCCTCGCCCTGCTCCTCGGCGTCCAAAAGGCGGGCTCCACCGACGTCGACAAGGTCCGCGATGCCGTCGCGGGGCTTGACGAGCAGTCGTTCTTCGGCCACATCAAGTTCGACGAGACCGGCCAGAACACGTTCAAGCCGATGCTCGTCGTCCAGGTGCAGAACGGCAAGCCGGTCACCGTGTGGCCGAAGGAGGCTGCGACCTCGGCACTGATCTGGCCCGGCACCGGGAAGTGAGCAGTTTCTTCCAGGCGACCGTCTACGGCCTGCTCCAGGGCGGGCTCCTCGCGCTGGTTGCGGTGGGGTTCTCCCTGGTGTGGGGGGTGATGAACATCGTCAACCTTGCGCACGGCTCGTTCGTCATCCTCGGCGCGTACATCGCGTGGGAGCTCAACCGTTCGGCTGGCATTGACCCTTTCCTGGGCATGCTCGCCGCGGCGGCAGTGATGTTCGTCGTCGGCTACCTGCTCCAGCGGCTGCTGGTCAACCTGGTCGTCAACGCGCCGATCTTCGTCACGCTGCTGCTGACATTCGGCATCGACCTGCTGGTCGTGCAGGGGATGAACATCGTCTTCTCGGCCGACTACCGCAGCATCGGCACGTCGTACGCCTCGCAAAGCCTCGGCCTGGGGGACGTGCGGGTGCCGTACGGCCGGCTGCTGGCCTTCGCTGTCGCCATCATCGTCACGCTGCTGCTGGTGACTCTCATCAACCGCACTCGGATCGGCCTGTCGATCACAGCGACGGGCATGGATCGGGGAGCGGCCCGGCTGATGGGCATCCCCGCCCGGCACGTCTATGCGCTGACCTTCGGGATCGCCGCGGCACTGGCCGGCCTGGCCGGCGCGATGGTCGGCACCGTCGGGACCTTCCAGCCGGCTGACGCAGGCAAGTACACACTGCTCGCTTTCGTCATCGCCGTCCTCGGCGGTCTCGGGAACATGTACGGCGCGCTGGCGGGCGGTCTGCTGATCGGCCTCGTCGAGGCCTGGGGCGGCCAGTACCTGCCGGGGACCTGGGTCAACGCCATCGCGTTCCTCGCCCTCGTCCTCGTGCTGATCTTCAGGCCCTCAGGCCTGCTTGGGAAGGCTTTCTACTCGGCGCGGGTCGAGGTATGAGCGTGACCACGGATGCCATGGCTCCGGGCCCGGCTACCCGTACCGACACCGAGAGCGTTCGTCGCGACCCGGTGCGTCGCTGGGGACCGTGGGGTGCCGGTGCGCTGGTGCTCGTCGGCTGCTTCGTGCTGCAGAGCCAGCTGTACGCGGGTCAGGAACGGACGGTCACGACGATCTTCATGTTCGTCGCGCTGGCCCAGGGCTGGAACCTAATCGGCGGCTTCGCCGGCTATGCCTCCTTCGGCCAGGTCGTGTTCTTCGGCCTCGGCGGCTACACGACAGCGGTGGTCATCGCCCACGCACACCAGAGCTTCTGGGTTGCCCTCGTGGTCAGCGGTCTCGTGGCGGCCACGTTCGCAGCGCTCATGGGCTTGCCGCTGCTGCGGCTGCGCGGTCACTACTTCGCGATCGCGACCCTCGGCGTGGCAGAAGGCATGCGCGAGGTGATCACGAACATCCCTTCCCTGACCGGCGGCGGCGCGGGGATCACCGTGCCGACGGTGGGCAAGGAGGCGACCACCGGCTACCTCGGCAACGACGGGTTCTACCTGCTGTTCCTGCTGCTCGCGGTCGCCGCGGTCGTGGTGTCGGGTCTCGTCTCGCGGAGCAAGTTCGGCTTCGCGCTCCGCGCGATCAACCAGGACGAGGACGCCGCGGCGGCGATGGGTGTCAACACCACCCGCACGAAGGTGGCGACGTTTGCCCTGTCGGGCTTCATCACCGGCTTGGTCGGGGCGTCGTACGCCTTCCAGCAGGTCACGATCTTCCCCGCCCGGTTGTTCGACGTGAACATCACCGTGCTGATGGTGATCATGGTGGTGATCGGCGGGAGCGGGACCGTCCTCGGCCCGATCGTGGGTGCCGTCGGGATGCAGTACATCTCGGAGTACCTGCGCCAGCACTACACCAACGCCCACACCTTCCTGCTCGGCGCCATCATCATCCTGGCGGTCGTCCTGCTTCCGCAGGGAGTCGTCTCCTACCTGCGGGACGGGTGGCGGACGCGGGAGTTCTCGTTGCTCGCGAACGTCCGGAGGTACCGGCTCTGACCACGGTCCCTGTGCTGGAGACGCGAGGCCTCGGCCGGCGCTTCGGGGGGCTCGACGCGCTGGCCGATGTGTCGTTCACGGTGCCGGCTGGGCAGACGCTCGGGGTGATCGGCCCGAACGGTGCCGGTAAGAGCACCTTCATCAACCTCGTCACGGGCCACATCCGGCCGACATCCGGGCGCGTCCTCGTCGACGGCAAGGATCTGACCGGAGCCAAGCCGTGGGTCGTCGCCAAAGCGCGGGTGGCCCGCACGTTCCAGATCGTGAAGCCGTTCCGGGGCTTGACGGTGCGGGAGAACGTCGCGGTCGGTGTCCTCCATGGACCGAAGGGCACGTCGGTGATGTCCGCCGCGCTGGCCGCGGCGGATCAGGTGCTCGAGCGGGTGGGCCTGGCCGACAAGGCGACCCTGGCCCCAGGTGAGCTGAGCGTGGCGGACGCGCGCCGGCTGGAGTTCGCCAAGGCGCTCTCGCTCAAACCTCGGCTGCTGCTGCTGGACGAGGTGATGGCGGGGCTGCGGCACAGCGAGATCGAGCCCAGCCTGGAACTGATCGCGAGCCTGAAGAGCGAAGGCATCACGATCATCGCCGTCGAGCACGTGATGAAGGCGATCCTCGCGATCAGCGACCAGGTGCTGGTGCTCCATCAGGGCCGGGTGCTCACCAGCGGCGCACCCCGCGAGGTGCTTTCGGACCCTCGGGTGATCGAGGCCTACCTCGGCACCCGATACGCCAAGCGACACGGAGGATAACGATGCTCGAGGTGCGCGGGCTCGCGGCCGGATACGGCCGCGGGCAGGTGCTCTGGGACGTGGACCTCGACGTCGCGGAGAACGAGATCGTGGCGCTGGTGGGGCCGAACGGCGCCGGCAAGTCGACCCTGCTGCGCGCGCTGTCCGGGATGATCGCGGTCCGCTCCGGGACGGTTACCTTCCGCGGACGGCCGCTCGCCGGGATGTCGATCGAGCAGATCGCGCACCACGGGCTGGCGCACGTGCCTGAGGGCCGCCGGCTGTTCCCCGGGCTGACCGTCCGGGACAACCTGCGGCTCGGCGGCTGGCGTAACCGCAGCGACAACCTTGACCGGGTGATCGAGCTGTTTCCGATGGTTGGCGAGCGGCTCAACCAGGTCGCCGGCAGCATGTCCGGCGGTGAGCAGCAGATGGTCGCCATCGGCCGCGGCCTGATGAGCCGACCCGAGCTGATGATGATCGACGAGCTCTCGCTCGGGCTCGCGCCGGTGATCGTTGATGAGATCATCGGTCGGCTGCCCGACATTGCCGCTGCCGGCACGTCTGTGCTACTCGTCGAGCAAGACGTCGACGCTGCCCTGTCGGTGGCCGAGCGAGGCTACGTCTTGGAGACCGGCCACGTCGTACTGCACGGGCCGGCTGGCGAGCTGCTCGCGGATAAGCGGGTCCAGGAGAGTTATCTCGGCATCGCCTAGAGCTGCCTGCAAGCGTACGTGGTTGAACCCGCAGCGCCAGAGGCGCGTTTCGCGTGAACGGGGCACGAGGGTCCGTCTGCTGTGCGCCGACCGGTTGATGCCGCGCGAGGGTGAGCGTGCTGGCTGAACGTGCCGGTCGTCGCGAAACGTCGTGGTGGCGCATCATCGAGAGGGACACGATGCACAGGTACGCGATCGTCGGCGGCGGCATCCTTGGGGCAGCTGTGGCCCGACGGCTGCTGCAATGCCAGCCCGACGCCGAGGTCTCCCTCCTCGAGAAGGAGATCGAGCTGGCGATGCATCAGACGGGCCGTAACAGCGGCGTCGTGCATGCCGGGCTCTACTACCCGCCAGGATCTCTGAAGGCGGTCTTGTGCCGCCGGGGCGGCGCTCTTCTTCGCGACTTCTGCGATGAGCAGGCCATTCGTTATGAGCAGTGCGGCAAGGTCCTCGTTGCTCTCGATGAGGCCGAGCGCGGGCGTCTGCAGGGAATCGCGGACTGCGCCGAACGCAACGGTGTGCCCGGCCTGCGCCACCTCGACGCAACTGAGCTCCGCGAGCTGGAGCCCCACGTGACAGGGGTCGCCGGTCTGCACTCGCCAGAGACCGCGATCGTGGACTTCGCTCAGGTGACTCGCCGGCTGGCTGCGGAGGCGCAACGCAACGGCGCGACGGTGAGAACGGCGAGCGAAGTGACGGGGCTGCGACGCCGAGGGACGGAGGTCGTCGTGACCGCGGGAGGCCGACAGGACGCCTATGATCACGTGGTGGTCTGCGCCGGCCTTCAGGGCGACCGGCTCGCAGTGGTTGCAGGCGACCGCCCGGAACCGCGCATCGTGCCGTTCCGCGGTGAGTACTACCGGCTCCGGCCCGAGAAGAGGTATCTCGTCCGGGGTCTTGTGTACCCGGTGCCCGACCCGAGGTACCCGTTTCTTGGCATCCACCTCACGCCGCGGATCGACGGGGACGTGCTCGTCGGCCCGAACGCGGTGCTTTCGCTCGCACGTGAGCGGTATGGACGTTTCGACGTGGCCAGTCGCGACGTCAAGGACACTTTCGCCTACGTCGGGTTCCGTCGCCTCGCCCGACAGCACTGGCGCACCGGCTTGTCACAGATGAGGAGCTCGCTGAGCAGGTCGGCCTTCGTCGCTGCTGCGCGTCGCTACTTACCCGATCTCGGTCCCGATGACGTGCTGCCGGGGACCGCGGGGATTCGCGCGCAGGCGGTGGATCCTGACGGCGGTCTGGTCGATGACTTTCGCATTACGCGCGCAGGTCGCGTCATGAGCATCCGAAACGCGCCGTCGCCGGCCGCGACGTCGTCACTGGCGATCGCAGAGCACGTCGTCGGGTCACTGCTCGACGGTTCATGGGCTGCACACTCCTGGCCCGCTGCCGAATGACTGCGACCCAGTGCCTCCCGGCAGCGTCGGCCACAGCGGTGGGCCTCTCCGAGCGCAGCGGTGCCCGGGAGTGACTCGGGGAGGAGCCGACGTCCGATGACCTCGCCGTCCGGGAGCAGGCGAGCCATTCCAGTCGTCTACCTAGAGTAGACTGACCCACATGGCCGACACCACCACCGTCAAGGTCCAGACCAGTACCCGCGACCTGCTCCTCAAGCTCGGAGCCGCCCGGCGCCAGAGTGCCGACCAGGTCATCCTTGCCGCTCTCGCAGCGATGCGTCGCGACGAACGCCGGCAGGTCGCTGCCGCCGAAGCGCGCGCCATCAAGGATGACCCGGCCGACCGTGCTGAGATTCGGGCGATCCAGCAGGACATGGCCGCCCTGCATGCGGGGTGAAGTCTACCGGCTGCCAGCGCGACGCAAAGGCCACGAGCAGAGGGGCCGCCGGTTCGCCGTCGTGCTGCAGCCGGACTGGCTCAGTCTCAGCACCTGGATCGTCGCGTTCACCAGCATTAGCGCACGCGAGACCAGCTTTCGGCCGCCAGCCATCATCGCCGACCAGCAGACCCTGGTCATGTGCGACCAGCTCGACACCGTCGATCTCAACCGCTTTACCGAGCCGCTCGGCTACCTGACCGTCGAGGAGATGCGGCGGGTCGACGAGGCCCTCGCTTTGGTCCTCGATCTGTAGCCGACCAGCGTCGCTGCCCGTGCTGGCGCAGCGTCCAGAAGACCGGCCTGGACGGCGACAGCCGTGCCGAGGAGCCCAGCAACGGGCTGAGGGCCACGCGCCGCGAGGGCCGGCCTACGTCGGGAAGTTAACCGGCCCTCGGCCGGGGTGATGCTCTGGTGGAGTGGTGGAGCGCCGGATGCGGGCCGCCTACCACGCCGAGTCCGCGGTGGCGGCCGAGGGTCTGCTGACCGCGCTGGCCCGCGAGTTGGACAAGACCCACCCGGGGCGGCGGCCAGCCTGCGAGAAGGGCTATCCGAGACGCTGACGGTGCTGGCCCTCGACGTCCCGCCCACGCTGGCCCGCGCTTCCTTCCACCAACGCTATTGAATCCATAATTTCGATCTGCCGGGACCACGCTAGCAACGTGAAGAACTGGCGGGACGGACAGATGGCGCTGCGCTGGTGTGCCACCGGCATGGTCGAGGCCGGCAAGCAGTTCCGCCGGGTCAACGGACACCTACACCTGGCCGCCCTACGCGAGGCGCTCGAGCGGCAAGTCGCACCCCAAACTGTCCCAGCCGACTGCTACAACGACAACGTTGCCTAAACGGGCCGCCACCGAAGTTCCACGGAACTCGGGACATCCTCGGCTGATGGCGCGCCGTGCCACAGAGGGTATGCGGGAGGTTCGCGACCATAGGGCTCCGCCGTATCACTACCCGGCCCGGCGCCTCGGCCTGTGCCGCCGGAACCTCTGCGGGACGGCCCTGGCGGCCACCCTGCACGTGGCGAATGATGATCTGGACTGTTCCCGCCGTCCCGTACCGTGCCGGCGATTTCGCATTCCGCCTCAGCTGAGGGAACGCCCTCGAGAACGGCCAACAGCCGAAAGCCGGGCAACCCCAACATCGCCGTTGCCGCAGTAACCTCGCCATTCGCCTGGGCCTACTGATCTGATGTCTGTGTCCGCACACCACGGATCGCGCAGTCGACGCTTCGCGGCCTAGGGAGAACGGAGTCCCCGCGCACACCAAGGCCGGCAACTTTCGGTTATTGGCGCGAGACAAGCTCCTTGTTCATCAGCCGATCGAGGAGAGCCCGGCCTGCGAGAGACTCACCCGGCAAGAAGAGACATGCCTCGTCGGGCCCCTTGGCATGGGTATCGGGGCGGTCTAGGGTTGTGCCTGTGCCGGGGAGTGTGGGAAGCGGAACGGCGTCCAACTGGCTGGCTAACCAGCCTGCGGACGGGCTCGCTCCCGATTCGTTCCAGACGCATCGTCGAACTGATGACTGACACGCCGTATCTTCGTCAGCCGACCGATTTCTCGCAGCCCGTCCGCTACGCCTACGGGCCAGATTCGTCTCCTCAACCAGGCGTTCCTCGGGGAGTGATTTCCGACCACGTTTGGGGTACCAGCCGCGTATTCCCGGGCACAAACCGGCGGTATCGGGTCTACGTGCCGGCTCAATACCGCCCCTCGCAGCCCGCTTCGCTGATGGTCTTTCAGGATGGGCACGCCTGGCTCGACCCGGATGGTGACATACGCGTCCCCATCGTCTTCGACAACCTGATCCACTCCAGCGAAATGCCCGTGACAATCGGTGTCTTCATCGACCCCGGCATCTTCCGTACGGAACTTCCCGAGAAGCTCGGCTGGGACCCGAAGCCCGAGCACCGTAGTGTCGAATACGACACGCTCAGCGACGCCTACGCGGAGTTCCTGCTGACCGAGATCCTCCCCATGGTCGAGCAGCGGTACGCCATCACGGATGACCCGGACCAACGCGCGATCGGCGGAATGAGTAGTGGTGGTATCTGCGCGTTCACCGTCGCCTGAGAACGCCCGGATCAGTTCCGTCGAGTCCTCAGCTACGTGGGCAGCTTCGCCGACATCCGCGGCGGCCACTGCTACCCCGACCTCATCCGCCAAACTGCAAGGAAGCCGCTGCGGGTCTTCCTTCAAGCGGCCAGTCGGGACATCAACTGGGACGCCGCTAACCTCAACTGGTTCAGCGCCAACCTCATGATGGCTGCCGCTCTCGCGGAACGAGGCTACGATCTCCGCTTCGTCCTCGGAGACGGCGGCCACGACTCTAACCACGGCGGCGCGATTCTGCCGGATGCGCTCCGCTGGCTCTGGCGAACGGAAGCTAAGTAGGCGCGGGACGACGATTCTTCGTCCTGGCGACTCGGGTCGGGTGCTGTTGGCGGCTCGGGCCCTCGACCCAAGAGAACGGTGATGACCGTCTCACTTCGAGCTCGATGGCGGCACGCGTTCACGGTTCGGCTATCGGGATGCAAGATCTGGCCATTCGGCCGCTCGGGCTGCGGGATCCGGACCGCCTGACGTTTCAGTTACGCGAGTGAGCCGAACGACCTTGAGACTCACGCCGGTGGCTCTTCGTCATCGGGGGAGCACACAGAACTCGTTGCCATCGGGATCGGCCATGACCACCCAACTGACCTCGCCCTGGCCGATGTCGATGCGCGTCGCCCCGAGG
>JBBSGI010000074.1:0-13178 GCA_038254365.1 Propionibacteriales bacterium | reverse complement strand
GCAGGGACAGATCTATGGCGCCGACCGGCGAGGGCGGCTGCTCTGGCAGGTCCGCACCGGGGCGACCATTGACTCCTACCCGGCCTTGACCAGCGACGGTGCCCTCATCATCGGGACCACCGACGGGGTGCTGATGGCGATCGCCGACACCTGAGCCCGAGGCGCCCCATCCGACGACAGGCTCCCGGCGGGCTGGATCAGCAGTGATCGAGCCACATTCCGTGGCCGCCTAGGCACGCGACGAAGTGCCACGCCCGCACCCCTGGTGTGCGGTCGGATCAGCGACTAGACATGGCCGGTGGCCCGGTGAACACCGGCGCGCAGGCGTGCCGCTCGGAGGAATCGTGAAGCGTAGAACATCCCTCGTCCTCAGCACAGCCACGATGGTCGCGATGGCGACCGGTGTGGCCTACGGCACCAGCTCGGCGCAGGCCGCCCCGCCGGGGCCGGCAGTTCACGCGATCGCGTCCCACCTGAACAACCCGCGCGGCCTCTCGATGTCCTCTGGTGGCACGCTGTACCTCGCCGAGTCCGGGCGAGGTGGCAGTCACTGCTTCACCGATCCCGTCTTCGGGACGAACTGCGCGGGGCTCACCGGCTCCATCGACAGGGTCGGTGCGCACGGGGTTACCCGGATCGTTTCCGGCCTCATCTCGGTGTCTGGCCCCGGTGGCGTCGCTGCCGGTGGCGTGTCGGCCGTGTCCGTTTCGGCTGGCCGTGTCTATGGCCAGTTCGGCGCGAACACGGTGGGCGTCGCCCGCGCGCCACTGCCGTCGTATCTGGTGGCGGCCGCGCTGCGGGACCTCGGTCAGTTCGGTTGGGTCGCGGGCGATGCGTTCCACGCTGCGGCCGCCGTGGGCGACCACGACTTCACCTGGGCCGCCCGGCACAAGGATCTGGTCCCCGGGCAGTTCCCGGACTCCAACCCCAACGGTGTGCTGGTCACAGACGGGCACCAGTTCGTCGTCGATGCCGGCTCGAACACCCTCGACGAGGTTGGCGCAGGCGGGCGGATCCACGTGCGGACCTTCCTCGGCGTGCCAGCCGGAAGCGTCACCGACTCGGTGCCGACCTGCGCCGCCAAGGGCCCGGACGGTGCCATCTACGTCGGGGAGCTCCTCGGCGGCCAGTACGCGCCGGGCCATGCCCGCGTGTGGCGCATCGAGGTCAAGGACGGTCACGTCACCAAGTCGGTCTGGGCCCGCGGACTGACCACGATCCAGGGCTGCGGATTCGACAAGTGGGGCAACTTCTACGCAACTGAGTTCCAGGTCAATGGCCTGAACTTTGGCCCGACGGCTAGCCCGCTGGGTGCGGTCGTCAAGATCGCACCGAGCGGACGCCGCACGACGCTGGGTCTGGGCCAGCTGTTCTTCCCGTCCGGTTTCGCCGCAGGGGCGGACGGATCGGTGTACGTCAGCAACTGCAGCATCGCACCGGACAGCGGTTTCGGCCCCTGCCCCGACGGTGGCCAAGTGGTCCGCATCGGATAGCACGCACGGGCGTCAGCCAGCCCACCGTTGCGCCGCCAGTTCATCTGAGCCGCCTCCACCCCCGGGTGGAGGCGGCTCAGTGTGGGCACAGGTGCCGGAAGGCGGTTACTTGGGTGGGAGTGATCGGGCGTAGGTGAGGCCGTGGCTCACCCAGCGCCGGAGGTCGTCGTCGGTCTCGATGGCCGTAGCGTCGACGCGGAGCCAGCCGTCCATCTCCCGGCCCCGCATCTCGAAGCGGCGCACATGTGGCTCGCTGACCAGCGACTCGGTCTGAGCCGGATCGATGCGTAGCAACAGACCTCCCTGGCCGCTGGCACTGACGGCCATGTTGCCGTGGATCAAGAAGGCGAGTCCGCCGAACATGCACCTCTCGGTCAGGCCGCGCTCAGCCTGAACGATGTCCCGGATCCGGTTCGCGAGCTCGGCGTCGTATGCCATGACCGGGAGTCTCTCGCGAATGCCGATGCCCGAGCTGGAACCGTTGCCTTCCCGCACCCGGCGGGCAACCCGTTCTGCGGTAGCGGCTTCCCTGTTGCGGCGTGTTCGGCTCGCTCATGCGTGCCATCCAGCCGGAGGGTCCTCACCGACCAGACCGTCCACGGCCTCGCGGAGCAGGTCGGCGTGCCCGGTGTGCCGGCCGTACTCCTCGATCAGGTCGCAGACGAGCCGGCGCAGGCTGGCCTGACGACCGTCGGGACCGGAGACGTGGACGAGCTGGTCGATGCCGCCGTCGGCCAAGGCCGCGTCGAGCCTCGTGCGGGACCGTTCGACGGCGCCGTCCCAGAGCGCGTAGAGCTGTTCGGGAGTGTCATCGGCGGCGGAGGTGAACTCCCAGTCGTTGGCGCCGTCCCGGCCGGTGGCGTCCCATGGCGCGCCGATCGGCTGCCCGCTCAGCTTGGTGGTGAAGACGTAGTCCTCCACGACAGCGAGATGCTTGAGCAGGCCGCCGAGCGTCAGCGAGGAGGCACCGATGCGCGTCTGCAGCTCGGCCGCGTCGAGGTGGCCGGCCTTCCAGCGGAAGGTCGTTCGCAGGCGGTCGAGCGCACCGACGAGGTGCTCGGCCTCCGTGCCCGCGAGTGGCGGTTCCCACGGGTAGTTGCCGTTGGTCATGGCGCCAACCGTAGGGCTCATTCCGGACGCTTTCGTGTCCGGAAGCCGTGGGGCTTTGCGACCTGGACGTTCTCGACCGGCGGCGCGCCCTCGGCCGGCACAAGGGAGGGTCGGTTTCGGGCGCGCAGCAGCGTGTGGCTGGTGGGTGGCGCGTTCGGTCAGAGCCAGCGCCGCACGCGCGCCTGGTAGTCGAGGTAGGTATGGCCGAACTCGCCGGCAAGGTAGCGTTCTTCGGGGTCGATGACGACCCGGCGTACGACGAGCAGGGCCGGCGGCAAGGTCACCAGTGGCCACCAGGATCCGGCGAGCAGAGCGCCCCCGAGGTAGGCGACGGCGAGCCCGGTGTACATCGGGTTGCGTGAGATTCGGTAGACGCCGGTGGTCAGCAGGGTTGATACGGCGTGGTGCGGGACGATCGTGGTGTGGTGGCGCACGACCGCCGCGACCCCACCGAGGCTCAGCGCTGCTCCGGCGGCGAGGGTGACGGCGCCGAGCAGCGCGGTTGCCGGTCGGGCGCCGATGGCGAGCGGGACGCTCGCGCGACGGAACAGCAGACCGGTCGCGAACGCCGCGCCGTAGTACAGCGGCGGCGGGATGCGGAGCACCTGCGCGCCGCGGTTCGGCGTCGGCGCGGCCGCCGGGTGGCCGGTCGCGAAGCTCATGACCAGCTCGGCTCGAGCAAGGTGCCGCTGACATGCAGGACGTCGAGGCCGTGCACTTCGGGCTCGCCCGCGGGGCGCTGGCCGCCGAAGGCGGCATCGACCGCAGGATGGATCCGCTCCGCGAAGGCCCGCGTGCAGGATGCCTCGGAGTCCCAGACGTCGATGTAGCGCAGCCCACCGGCGGGCTGGCGGACACACAGGTGCAGCAGTTGTCCGGCCATGGGCTCGGGCCCGAGTTTGTCGATGATGCGGCGGTAGAGATCCTCGCCGATCGGGACGTCCTGGGTGAAGGCGTAGACCATGACACCGGCTCTCTGGTACTTTCACTCGAAGTAGCTTCGGATGGATAAGGTGAAGGTACGACCGATGAGTATGGGCGTCAAGGCTCAACGGCAGGGGAAACGCGGCTACCACTCACCCCGACGGGTCGAGCAGGCCGCCGCGACCCGCCGCGCGGTGTTGCTCGCAGCACGGCGTCTGTTCGTGAGCAACGGGTATAGCGCCACCACCATCGCCGACATCGCCGAACGTGCGCGGGTGTCTGTCGACACCATCTATGCGACGGTCGGACGCAAGCCCGCGCTCCTACGTGAACTGGTCGAAACCGCGATCTCGGGCACCGATCAGGCCATCCCCGCGGATCAGCGCGATTACGTCACCCGCATCGGCGCCGCCACCACCGCCCGGGGCAAGATCACGATCTACGCCCATGCCATCACCGCCATCCAGCAGCGCCTGGCACCGGTCTTCCTGGCCCTGCGCGACGCCGCGACCTCCGACGCCGACTGCGCCGCGCTGTGGGCCGAGATCGCCCAGCGCCGCGCCGCCAACATGCGCCGCTTCGCCGCCGATCTCCGCAGCACCGGGGGGCTGCGAGGTGACCTCACCGACGACCAGGTCGCCGACATCATCTGGAGCATGAACGCCGCCGAATACTGGCACTTGCTCGTCCGCGAGCGCGGATGGACTCCCAACCAGTTCGCGGAGTGGCTCACCGACGCCTGGACTCGGCTCCTACTCCAACCACACTGACTCAGCGAGGGCTGCCCCGGCGGCGGCAGTGATCTTCGCGGAAGTGCCACGCCCATGGGACATGATCAACCGGTCTTGCTGCTGGCCTCCCCGTTCCTGCACTCGGCTGCGGGGGCGGGGGTCACGCCCGGGCGACCCCGAGTCCCAGCCACGCCGCGAGCGCCTCGATCTCCGCCTCCACGTCAGCACGCATCGCCCTGGTGAAGCGCAGGTCCTCGTGCAGGGCGTTGACCGTGAAGGTCCCGGCCTTGCGGTCGGCCTTGGCGTCGAGCTTGCCGACGAGGCGGTCGTGGTGGAGCACCGGCAGCGCGAAGTAGCCCCAGCGGCGCCTCGCCGCCGGCTTGTACATCTCCAGGATGTATTCGAACCCGAAGAGGCCCATGGTGCGATCGCGGTCGTGCACCAGGCGGTCGAACGGCGACAGCAGCGCCGTGCGGCCGGTGAAGGGCTGGTCGAGCGCGTCGGGGTCCGCCCGCCACTGCCCGTCGAGTCCCTCGACAGTCACGGGCAGGCCGGCGTCTCCCACCGAGATCGGCTCACCGGGGAGGACGGTTGTCTTGGCGCGGGCTATGCCGAGCGACCGGAGTCGTCGCTGCTCCCGCCGCCACCGGGCCTCGTCGGCGGGAAGGGGCTCGAAGTGGGGGTAGACGCGGTCGGCGACGTCCCAGAGCCGTTGCCGTCCAGCGCGTCCGGCGACAGCGACCTCTCCCATCGCGGAGAGCAGCTCCAGCATCTTGGTGACGTTGCGGTTGTTCGTCCAGCCGGTGGATTCCAACGGCAACTGGCAGGTGTCCGGCACGTCGCGCGAGAGCAGCGGCCCGGCGTCGCGGAGGCGGGCGACGATGTCGCGCCGGAAGCCGTCGTTCACCTCAACCCATGCCCGAACCGCGCGACTCGCGGTGAGGCCCATCTCCTCGGGAACATGGAACGCCACGGCCGTCGTCGGCCGGACGTAGGCAAGTAGCTCGAAAAGAGTCCGCTCCTCCTGCAACGCCCGGGTCAGGTCGGCCGGCTGGTAGGACCCCCCGAGGCGGCTCCACGCGACGAGGTCGGCGTTCGGCGCGATCGCGGCCGTCGGGTCTACTTGCAGCAGGGTCAGCTGGTCGACAAGGGCGACCAGCTCGGTCGGCCTGGTGGCGTCGAGCAACTGGGCTCGTACGGCGAGCTGCCGTGCCTCGTCGCGGTCGAGCCGTCGCACGCCCACTCCCCGAGGCTAGTCGGGCGGGACCGACGTCAGACGAGGCAGTCGTGAATCGGGCGGAGTTAGGCCGCAGAGCTGTCGGAGCCGAGGATGTGTGGCAACCTCGTGGTCGCCCTCACCCGTGGCGCTTTCCGTCGATGTCGGCCTGCGCGGTGGTTGTGAGGCGAGAGAGGTTTCACGTCGCGGAGGGCACCGGCGCATGCTGCCACGGGTTTCGCTGGCCGGCTCGGGACGGTGCCGGTGATTCGCAGGCCCGGGACCGTTGCGACATCAAGCGGCGCGGTGTCGACATCGGCAGCACGATCATGAGGAGGCAGGACGTTGACCGATGACCCCGGGGCCGCCCTACAGGTGGCGTTGGCCTACCACCGGGCCTGGACCGGCGGAGACTTCGACCAGGCCATGACCTACATCGCAGACGACATCGTGTGCCTCGCGCCCGCAGGACGGCTCGACGGCGCGGACGCGTTCCGCCGTTTCATGGCGCCCTTCGCCCGGATCGTCACCCACTCGAGCCTGCTCGCCGCGTTCGGCGACGACCAGACCGCCGTCGTCATGTACGACACCGACACCATTCCGGTGCAGGACGCGCCAGGCGCCGAGTGCGTCACCGTGACAGACGGCAAGATCGTGCATCTGCGGATCATCTTCGACCGAGCGCCTTTCGACGCCGCTCGCCGAGCCGCCGCATCTGCGTAGCACTAGCCGTGCGGTCGACCGCGAGACGGTCGGGACCGTCGTAGCGGCACGCCCGCCGAGCTGGTCAGCAGCTCGATTCTCCCGACCCAAGATGATCTCGCGCCGCAAGAGGAACGCCGATGGGACGCGCGGGAGCATGCAGCACCGCGCTCGATCTTGTGTCACTGACGGTCGACAACATGACGGACAGGTTCGAGGTCAGCCGCCCCTACGCTGGCGGCATGTCCGCCGCCTTCTGGGTCTGCGCCATCATCACGGCGGTCAGTGCCTTCGTCAGTCTGGGGTTCTCGATCGCGGGCATGGCCGCGGCGGACGCGTCGAGCCGTACGAGCTCGATGTACGCCTCGGCCAGAAGTTTGGCGCTCGTCGTGACGGCGACCGTGGCGTTGCTCACCCGCTCCAACTCCTATGTGGAAGCGATCGCTGTAACGATGGTGATCGTCCAGGCCGTCGACGCGGTCATCGGCGTACGGATCCGCGATCGGCTGAAGACCGTCGGCCCCGCAGCGACGGCCCTTGTCAACGCCGCAGCCCTCGTCTGGCTGCTGCGGCAGTGACTCCAATGACGGAGGCTTACCCGCCATGGGTGTCAGTCCCGGGCAAGATGCGCTCGTGACCATCCCGCCCCCCGTCGTTGAGGAGCTGGGGCGCCAGCTCGCGGCGTTGGGCTGGGTCACCGACCTGCTCGTCGGGGGGTCGGTGGCGACAGGCGACTACACGCCCGGCATCAGCGACATCGACCTCGTCGCGCTCGTCGACGGGCCGGTCGACACCGCTCGACAGGCCATACTCAGGATGGCTCATCGTGCCCTCGACGAGGGAACGGGCTCGGGGCTCAAACTTGGGTGCGTCTACGTCGATGGTGCGCAGGTTTTCGACCTGCAGGCCTTGCACCCGACCTGGACCCACGGGTTGCTCGTCGAGCGCATCCTGTCCGGAGTTGCCAGAGCCGAGCTCGTGCGTCACGGCTACGTCGTCTTCGGACGCTCGCCGCTCGAAGTGTTGCCGGCGATGACCGACGACGACCTGCGGGAGGCGGCGCGTGCCGAGCTCACCGGATACTGGGCCTGGGCGGCCCGGCGTCCGAGACTATGGCTCGATCCGGTGATCGCAGACCTGGGACTTACCTCGATGGCCCGCGGTCGCCACACGCTGGCCACCGGAGAACTGCTCAGCAAGACCCGCGCAGTCGAAGATGCCGACGCCCCAGCCTGGCTGATCGATCAGTTGCGGGCCAGGCGCCGAGGCCAGGACGTCACCTCGCCCCGTCTCCGCACAGCTCTGATCGCGTGGCGCGACGCTCGCCGGACCGTCGCCCGCGCACGGTCCTGAGTGGAGCCCTGGCGGTCCACCCAGACGCCACGGCTCGGTCGGCCTGCACCCGGGCGAGGAACGCCAACGTCCGCGCCCGGGTTCGCAGTGGCCGGGTGGTTGCCAAGGCCCCATCGACGGTTCGGTGGCGGCTTGCCAACGACTGGACGGCACCGGCGTAAGGCACCGAAGTCGCGGTTGCCCACCTGACTCCCAGCGATCGAGCCAATGAGGCCCGACAAGCCGCTGATCTGCGGGAGCACCGAGAAGGGTGACCGGGATGGAACCGGCATGGCCAGCTTGGAAGACCCCCGCGGGCCGTCCGGTGCCGTCCACGAATTACGTCGTCGCAGGTCGTCGCAGGTCGGCGCGGTAGTGGCGGCTGCGGCCGTCCATGGAAGACCGCCGTCGTTCGGCTGGAAGTGGCACGGGTGTGGCACGACTCGCCGGGGGTCAGCCGGTCCTGTGGCTGGCCTCCTCGAGCGCGTGGCGGACCCACTCGGAGCGGGACGTGCCGGCGAGTTCAGCGGCCTCGCGGACGGCCTCGTCGAGTTCGCGAGAGAGCCGGACGCGCAGGAGAGGTGACTCACCGGACTGCGAGAGGGAGGGGCGCCCCCGACCGCGGACAATGGCGAGTGCATCCTCGACCGCCGAATCGACGTAGCTGTCATCGACGACTCGACCCTTGGTGTCGCGCAGAACCTCGTCCGCGGGGACGTCAGCGCCGAGCGTGTACGTGGTTCGCTTCGTCAAGGAACTCACCTCCGCAGGTTCGTCGGCATCACATGAATGACGATCACGGCCTCTGCGAGGTCGAGCGCCACGATCTCGAGCTCGATGCTGCGGTCGTCCTCGCCGATCTAGACCAATCGGGCGTCGGCCGTCTCGGCGGCCGGCACCTGAACTGGTTCGGTCGAGTTGATCACGTGCATCGGGTGGCCCTTACCGATCCGGTGGCGACGCGCTGTGCGGTACCACCGAAGGGGACGAGCCACCCGAATAACGTAGCACAGAAATGGTGCCTCGGTGGGTCACGAGATGGCCGGACCTGATCAGCCATCTGAAGGCATCGCCGGGCTGAAGCGCTGTCGGGCAGCCTGACGGCTCACGCCGAGGGCTCGGCCGATCGCTGGCCATGCGACACCCCGGAGTCGGAGAGGCACTCGCACAGGCTGTGGATGGTGGACGCCATCCACAGGCTGTGTCTCAACACCTCTCGGTGCCATGGCTGAGGGCTAGCGTCGCGCCGGAGGTGCTGAAGTGGCGCTGCGGAACCCGCAGTTGGCGCTGCCTGAGCGACTTATTGAATTCGGCCCTGCGGCGCTGAGCGAGCGGGAGCTGCTCACCCTGTTGATCCGCGGCGGGGTGCGAGGCGCCAGCGGGATTGACCTCGCGGGATCCGTGCTCAGTTGGGGTGGGGGCCAGAAGTCGTTCCGCGTGGAGACGCAGAGGGCAACGTCGTCGAGGACGAGGCCCTCAGGGATCTCCTTGCCGAACAGGTCGAGCTGGCCCTGGGCGGGTGCGAAGCCGAGTGCGTCGGGGCTGAGCACGACCCGACGGACCCGGTATGGAGCGAGAAAGCCGTCGTCGATGCCCTGGGCCAGGGAGTACTCGAAGATCGGATCGCCGAAGTACCCGTAGCTGTCCACCGTCTCGTCGCGCTTCGGCGTCGCCGTCATACCGACCTGGGTTGCGGGTGCGAAGTACTCGAGAATCGATCGCCAGGCGGACTCGGCGCGGGCGCTGCCCCGGTGGCACTCGTCCACGATGATCAGGTCGAAGAAGTCGGGGGCGAAGTCGCGGAAGATCCCGTTGGGATCGGGGCCGGCGTCCGCGAGGGCCTGGTAGAGGGCAAAGTAGATCTCGCGCCCGGCCTTGGCCTCGCCCTTCAACTTCCAGATCGGGCCGTCGCCGAACGCCGGGACGAACTCACGCTCGATCGGCTGGTCGATCAGGATGTT
The DNA here is from genome assembly GCA_038254365.1 of Propionibacteriales bacterium. Taxonomy (GTDB): domain Bacteria; phylum Actinomycetota; class Actinomycetes; order Propionibacteriales; family Nocardioidaceae; genus JAWWPG01. The sequence goes on along the minus strand of JBBSGI010000074.1, from coordinate 3,709 downwards.
CCGGTCGGCGAGGTAGAGGATCCGGGGGTTCCGGCCGGCTCGCCAGCCGCTGCGCCACAGCTTCCAGACGATCTGCATCGCCACGAATGTCTTCCCGGTACCCGTGGCCAGGGTCAGCAGCAGGCGCTTGTCGCCTTCGAGGATCGCCTCGATGGAGCGGTTGATCGCCACGCGCTGGTAGTACCGGGGCTCCTTCACGGTGCCGTCGAGGTTGCGCAGCGCCCGATTGAAGGGGGCGGTCACGCCGCTCGCGACCGCGTCGTCCACGATCCCCTTCCACCATCGATACCTGGTCCAGGCATCTTCAGGGCCGGGGAAGGAGGTGAGCCGGTCATTCTCCAGGCGGGTGTCGCGATCGTCTTCGACGATCCCGTGCCCGTTGGTCGAGTAGGCGAGGGGCAGGTCCAGCAGGCGGCCGTAGTTCTTCGCCTGCTGCAGCCCCTTGCCGGGGATGGCGTACTCCCGTTTCGCCTCGACTACCGCGACAGCTACTCCAGGCGTGTACTCCAGGACGTAGTCGGCGCGCAGCGCGTCGCCCCTCCGGTGCCGCTTGCCGACCGTCGTGATCCGCCCGGCCGTGATCGGGAACTGCTCTTGGATCTGGTCCTCGGTCCAGCCGGCGGCCTTCAGGAGTGGCAGCACGTAGTCGCGACAGGTGTCCTTCTCCAAGGGCCCCGTCCGCATGAGCCTGACGGTACTGGTTCACCCACGCTTGAAGACGGTGACATCGGCGGTCAGGCGCCAAGGTCCTCGGGGTCGAACCCGAGGACCTCCCGTTGCCGAAAGAACAAGGCGGCCGAGGCAGCGAGGCTGCGGCGGAGGACCTGATCGAAGAGAGCAACCCCGAAGGCCAGGTGATCGTGTTCGTTCATCGGGTGCTCGATCCCGGTAATCCTGGCGCGCGCTCCGGCCCCGTGACCGGCTGACCGCCAGCGGCCGCGATGGACGAAGAAGTCCCTCATCTCCCGTCCAGCCGCCATGAGTTCGCCGTCGGCAACTTCTCGGAGGGCTCTGATCTCCGCCGACTCCCCGTACCGGTACGCCATCGAGTTCACGAACGGGCCGTCGAAGGTCGGAAGCATCGTCACGCCCGCTCGGACCCGTAGCTTGGGGGAGTCTGACTCACCCAGGGCGAAGTGAAGCGCCGTCGCCAGCCGGTCAAGCGCCACGAGTATCCGGACTACTGCCGAGTCGACGAGTTGAGCCGAGAACCACAAGCTGAGAACTCGGTGCTGGCTCATGTGCTGGGGTGGGTCATCCCAGAGTGCGGCGGGTCGCGGGATGGGCCGCGAGTGACCGGCGAGCAGCAGAAGCACAGTCGGCGGCACGGCCCGACGCGCAACGCCGGGTCGAGGCGTGGTGTCGCACGACGGCGGGGATGCGGGTGCGCGGCACGACCGCGCAGCGACCCGCGGAGGACTTCGCCGCTGCCGGCAGCCGCTGCCGGCAGCCGCTGCTCCTGCCCGCGCCCTCGACGCGCTATGACGTCCCGATCTTCTCGACACCCAAGGTGGCGCGGAATCGCCACATCGAGGTGACCCGGGCGCTCTACTCGGTGCCCGGTGAGTTGATCGGACAGCGCGTGGACGTGCGGGCGGATGCCCGGCTGGTCAAGGTGTTCCGCCGGGGGCAGCTGATCAAGACTCACCCCCGCGTCAAGGCGGGAGGGCGCTCGACGGACCCGGCGGACTACCCGGTCGGGCGCGCCGACTACGCCCTGCGCGACGTCACCGGCCTCACCGACAAGGCGAGGGCGGCCGGTCCGAGCGTCGGCACCTACGCGACGCGGCTCCTCGATGTCCCGCTGCCCTGGACCTCGATGCGCACCGTCTACCGGCTCCTGGGCCTGGTCCGCAGCTACGGCGCCGAGCAGGTCGACGCGGCCTGCGCCAAGGCCTTGGAGCTCGACGTCGTCGACGTCATGAAGGTCGCCCGCATGCTCGAGCAGGTCCGCGAACGCGAGCCCCTGCCCACTCCCGCCGCGACGGTGGGCGGTGGCCCGGGCCGCTTCGCCCGCGACCCCGCGGAGTTCCAGGCAGGCACCTCATGAGCCGCCCGCCGGCCACCGCAGTGGTGCTCGCGGCAAGCATCGACGCGGAGCTCAGGGCGTTGCTGCGCAAGGTCAAGCTGGGCCGGCTCCTGGACACCCTGCCCGACCGGCTGGCGCTGGCCCGAGCCGAGTCGCTGCCGCACGCGGACTTTCTCACCCTCGTCCTCGCCGATGAGGTCGACCGGCGGGACCGGGCCTCCGCCGAGCTGCGGGCGCGGGCGGCGAAGCTCGACCCGGGCATGCGCCTGGAGACCTTCACCGCCGAGGGGACCGCCCGCTTCGACCGAGCGCTCTGGGCGGAGCTGTGCTCACTGCGCTTCCTCGATGACACCCGCGGCGTGCTGGTCCTTGGCTCGGTCGGCGTCGGTAAGACCCCCCTCGCCAGCGCCCTCGGGCACATCGCGATCCGTCGTCGGCGCAGCGTGCTGTTCAGTCGCGCCGACCAGCTCTTCCGGCGCCTCAAGGCCGCCCGGCTCGACAACAGCGACGAGGCCGAGATGCGCAAGCTCGCTCGCCTCGACCTGCTGATCCTCGACGACTTCGCCCTGCAGGCGATGGACCCGCTCGAGACCGCAAACTTCTACGAACTCGTCGTCGAACGGCACCAGAAGGGCTCGACCGTCATCACCAGCAACCGTGATCCCTGATGAATGGATAGGCGCCATGAGCGACCCGCTGCTCGCGCAATCCGCGATCGACCGACTCCTCGCCAGCAGCTACGAACTCGTCGTCGCGGGCCAGTCCTACCGCCGCCGACAACGCCCCCGACACGCCAGCAGCGACCCCGCCCAGTTGACCACAGAGGTGCCAGGCATGAGCATCACAGACACCCCGAGGTGGTCCCTAGCCCCGCTCTTTCAGTAGCCGTCTGATCTTGGGGGCCGACACGGGCCGGTAAAGCGCGAAAGTGCCTGCTCCGTAGGGAAAACTTGGGCTTGCGACAGTCCAAGAAACCCAAACGGAGAGGCACTTCGCGCGTGCACCGTACAACGAGCAGGACCCCGCCGGTCGTCACTTGTGACGGGACGGGGGTCGTGTCGCATGCCGGGACGGTGCTGCTGGCCGAGCTGGCCGACCGGATCGGCCTGACGGCGGCGCTGAGCGAAGCCACCGATGGTCTGCGGGAACGCCGGGCCGGGCACGACCCGGGTCGGGTGCTGGTCGACGTGGCGGTCGCGATCGCCGACGGCGCGGTGACGATCAGCGATGTGCAGGTGTTGGCCGATCAGCAGGGGCTGCACGGCCCGGCCGGCAGCGTCGCCTCGACCCCGACGATCTGGCGGGTGCTCGAGGGGGTCGCGTACACACCGGGGATGCTCGCGGCCATCCGGCAGGCGCAGGCCGCCGCCCGGGACCGGGCGTGGCTGGCCCGCGGGGAGTTGACCGGGTCCGAGCTGCCCGGGTCGCGCGCCGCCGGCAAGACGATCGGGCAGGTCGTGATCGACCTGGACGCCACCTTGGTCACCGCCCACTCGGACAAGGAAGGCGCGAAGGGGAACTTCAAGGGCGGCTTCGGCCATCACCCGGTGCGCCGTGAGGCGCTGTCGATTCGAGCGGAGGTGAAAGACCACCGCGGCCGTCCTGTCGCAGCAGGGCGGTGAAGCTGAGGGCAGCCTGATCCGGGAGGTGCCGGGGAGGGCGGGAGCAGCCCTGACAACG
>JBBSGI010000073.1:0-13503 GCA_038254365.1 Propionibacteriales bacterium | reverse complement strand
CGGTGTTGCGTTTCGCCGCGATCGCGAAGTCGCATCCCTCGGCGACGGCGGCGTTGGCGAGGTCGCCGGTGAAGTAGCCGGCGTCCGCGCGCATCCGCAGCCGGTCGTGTGCGGCGGCGCGGGCACGTACCTGTGCGGGGATCCCGGCCAGCCCACGACGCAACAGAGCCGCGGCCCGGGGCCGGACGTCGTCGTTGCCGGCCAGCAGCTCCGCCGCGACCGTCAGCCCGTGTGCCCAGCGCGCAGCACGGGAAGTACTCCCGCTGGCGCGCCCGCTACCGAGACTCAGCAGGGATGGAGCACACACGGCGCTTTCCCAAGAAGGTTGAGGCACAGCGATGGCTGGACGAGACGACGGCTGCGGTCGTGACCGGGCAGTATGTCGACCCGAAAGCGGGACAGACCACATTCAAGGAGTACGCCGAGCAATGGCGAGCCGTGCAGGTCCACCGTCCTACTACCCGCAACCACTACGAGATGCACCTGCGCCGGTACGCGTATCCATCTTTCGGCGCGCGAGCGATGTCAGAAATCCTCCCCAGTGACGTGCAGCGCTGGGTGAAGCGGCTCGAGACCGGCGATCCCCAATCGAAGCAAGCGCCTCTGGCGCCGGCCACCATCGCCGTGGCACACAGCATCGTCTCGGGGGTGTTCCGCGCAGCCATCCGTGATCGTCGCATCATCAGCAACCCGTGCGAGGGCTCGAAACTCCCCAAGAGCGAGACCGTGCGCGTACAGCCACCGACGACCGAGCAGATTCGCGCCCTCCACGAAGCGATGCCGGCCCGATACAAGGCGATGGTGACGCTGGCCGCAGGTACCGGAATGAGGCAGGGCGAATGTTTTGGCCTGAGCGTGGATCGAGTCGACTTCATGCGTCGCACCCTCCGCGTCGACAGGCAACTCGTGAAGGTCACGGGACGAGCGCCATTCTTCGGCCCACCCAAAACACCCGCAAGCGTTCGGACGATCCCGCTCCCCCAGGTTGTCGTTGATGCTCTCGCCGCTCATCTGGCCGAGCACGGCACCGGCCCGGCTGGTCTCCTCTTCGAGCTCGACGACCTCCCGATACGCCGCGTGTCGTTCTTCCAGCGCATCTGGCGACCGACCCTCAAGGCCGCCGGTCTGCCGGGTGACACTCACTTCCACGCGATGCGGCACTACTACGCGAGCCTGCTCATCCGCCACGGCGAGAGCGTGAAGACGGTGCAGGCCAGGCTCGGCCACGCCAGCGCAACGGAGACACTAGACACCTACTCGCACCTGTGGCCGGACAGCGATGATCGGACCCGCGAGGCGGTGGACTCCGTTCTTCTTGCGTACAATCTGCGTACAGCGGAGTCTGACACTGCATAAAACCGCAGGTCAGAGGTGGTGGAGCGGGCGAGCCGACTCATAGGCCGGATTCTGTTGGGGGCGACCCGTCACCGGGACACCCTGAGCAGCCATCCATCTCGGCGCGCCGTTGCCGGCCCGCTCGTGCGACCTACCCGCAGGCTCGGACGGGCCGTCCGTCGCGGACCGAGTCCGCGGCGCCCGCGCAGCCCACCGACTCATCGGCAGGCCAACTTGGTCTTGCTCCCAGTGGGGTTTACCCAGCCGCCCCGGTCACCCGGGACGCTGGTGGTCTCTTACACCACCGTTTCACCCTTACCCGCACCCAGGCTTGCACCTGGGCCGCTGGCGGTCTGTCTCTGTGGCACTGTCCCGCGAGTTGCCTCGGGTGGGGGTTGCCCACCACTGCGCCCTGCGGAGTCCGGACCTTCCTCGACGCCGTACGGCGATCTGCACCGCCTGACGCCGCGACCGCCCGGTCGGCTCGCCCGCCCCGCAAGCCTACTCGGTCGAGTGACGCGGCCCGCGTGTACCGGGGGCCGGAGCCGGGTATGCACCAGCCAGCGGGCGGTGCACGCTGCCGCCGAACCGGCCGAGTTCCACCTAACGAGGAGCGCCCATGACCGAGAACCAGCAGGAGGACCGCGGCGGACGTCAGCACGACGGCGCCTGCGACGACCAGGAACACGCCCACGAGCAGCGCCACGAGAAGAACATCGAGGAGCGCGAGGACCGCCTCGAGCACAAGGACAACCAGGTCGAGCGCGAACAGCGGCGCCTCAAGGACGACCAGGGGGGCGACGGTGCGGCTGGCGGCGGTGACAACCGGCACGAGCATGAGCATGACGGTCAGCGGCACGATCACGACCATGACCATGACCATGACCATGACCATGACCATGACCATCGAGGCGACCACCAGCATCGCCACGACGGGCAGCACCAGCCGGTTGACGCACCGGACACGGCGGAAGACGTCGCCGGACTGCAGGACCGTCCCTGACCAAGCCTGACGACGGGGAGGGGGTGGCCGCTGGCAGCCACCGATGACCCTCGGGGCCACCGACGACTCAGCCGCTGAGCTCGAAGCGAACGACCCGAGTGACGGGGTTTGCCTCGACCAACCGGACGGACACCGGCTCTCCCAGCGGCAGGGCAGCCCCGGAGGGGGACGACACCCGAGCCTCGACCGCTGGGTCCTGCACCATGACCGACCCGTCGCTGGGTTTGCGCTCGTCGGTCTCGGTGACCACGCCCGTGAACGCCTCGCCCACCCGGCCCGCCAGCGTGCCCGCCTCGACGAGCGAAAGCACGGCGCCGTCGAAGGAGTGGGCCCGCTGGTCGGCCTTCTCCATCTCTGCGGGCAGCTCGCGGAGACGCGACCGGACCCACTCCGGCACCTCTCGGTCGGCGCACAGCGCCACCGCGACCTCCCCCGCGTAGCGGTCGACGAGGCGGCGCAGCGGCGCGGTCGTGTGGGCGTACTCGGACGCCAGCGCGGCGTGCTCGATGTGCGCCGGGACGCCACCGTCGAACGCGACATAGCCAGCCCCGCGGAGCAACGACGTACACGCGTTGAGCATCGTCGCCCCGGCCGGCGAGTTCGGGTCGAGTGAGCGGACGAATCCCGGATAGTCCAGCTCGGCCTGCCACTCCAGGTGCAGCGCGGCGGCGGTACGGCGAAGCCGTCCGATTGCCGAGTGCGCAGCGGGGGGCAGCGTGCGGACGATGCCCACCTCGCCGTACAGCATGATCTCGGCGCACCCCATTCCGGTCAGCAACGAGATTTGGGCGTTCCACTGCTCGACTGGCAAGAGTTCGCGGTAGCGCAGCGACCAGCCGTCGTCGGAGACGACGACCTCCTGCTCGGGAAGCGGCAGGCTGACGCCCCCGCGTTCCGCCTCACGGCGCAGACGCAGCCTGCCGACCTGCTCGAGGAGCCGAAGAACCTCGTCCGCGCCGCCGCCGTCGATGCCGCGCTGCGCCGTCTCGTAGTCGAGCTGCGCACGGCTGCGCACCCGGGCGCGGGACACGTCCACCTTGGTCGCCTCCCCGGTCGCGTCGAGGGAGATGCTCCACAGCAGGGCGGGACGGATCCGGTCGGGCAGCAGGCTGGCCGCTCCCTCGCTGAGCACCGACGGGTAGAGCGGAATGCGATGGTCTGGCGCGTAGAGGGTCTCGCCGCGGGCATGCGCCGCGACATCGACCGGGTCTCCCCCGGAGACGAAGGCGGCGACGTCGGCGATCGCATAAAACACCCGGAATCCGCTACCCCGGCGCTCGATGTGGATCGCCTGGTCGAGGTCTCGGGCACCTGCCGGATCGATCGTCACCAGCGGCAGGTCAGTGCGGTCCAGGTCCGGCATCGCAGGGTCGGCCGCGGCCTCCGCAGCGGCCCGGAGCACCTCGGGTGGGAACTCCCGGGGCAGCTGCATCTCGTCCTCGATCGCGCGCACCCCGGCCCCAAAACCGTCGCCATCGGCGGCCTCGACCATGATGCTGCGTCGCGGCACGCCCACCCCTCTCGTCGACGCCCTCCCGGCGGCGGTGGCCCAACCCTAACGTCCACCGCCAAGCCTGGAGATTCACCGCTCAGCCGTGGACGCGCAGGCCGTCGAGGACGAGGTGCAGCATCCGGCGTTGCTGGGCGGCATCCGCCCCGGGCATCATCGTGCAGCCACCGACCAGCCGCGTCACGTCGGAGAACTCGACATCCTTGCGTGCGACGCCGGCTCGCTGGGCGCCGCCGATCACCAGGTCGGCGGCCTCGGCGATCGCGGCCCGCGAGTGGATGAACACCTCCGCGTCCTTGCCGGCCACCGCCACGATCTCCTGGAACAGAACGCGCTTCGTGGCGGCGTACGCGCTGAACTCCTCGAGCCACGCAACCATCGCCTCCCAGGGGTCCCGTTCGGCGGTCACGGTGTGGGCAAGCTCGCACAACCGGTCGACGTCCCCGCGGTAGATCGTCTCGAGCAGGTCAAGGCGGTTCGGGAAGTGCCGGTAGAGGGTGCCGATCCCCACTTCGGCCCGGCGGGCGACCTCCTCCAGCGAGGTGTCCCCGCCAAGCTCGGTGAAGGCCTCGCGGGCCCTCTCGATCAGCCGGTCATAGTTGCGCTGGGCGTCGGCGCGCAATGGCCGGCGCGCGGGCGCCGCCGCGGTGGCGGGAGCAGCGGTGTCCACGGCTCACCCCTTTCGACGACCTTGCGGCGGAAATCAGTTTGCAAACCGGAGGTCGCCTCCGTATAGTAACCGGAGGGCCCATCCGCTTCCACTAGAAACCCTACCGTAAGGAGCAAGTCTCCGTGCCTCTCCACACGAGCCAAGAATCCGGCCCCGAGAACCGCGCCAGCGGGTCGGGCCAGACCCTTGGTGAGGCAGCTAGGCCGGTCGATGTCGCATCGGTCGACACCACCCGGACGAACCAGCACACAACGCTGTCCGGGTCCACCCGCCTGCTGCTCCCCGTGATCCTGGTTGCTCAGCTGATGGTGGTGCTCGACATGAGCATCGTGAACGTCGCGTTGCCCGACATGCAACGTGCCCTGTCCTTCTCCCCCACGGGTCTGTCGTGGGTCCTCAACGCCTACACCCTCGTCTTCGGCGGGCTTCTGCTGCTCGGCGCTCGAGCCGGCGACCTGCTCGGCCGCCGCCGTACCTTCATGTCGGGGATGGTCGTCTTTACCGGCGCGTCGCTGGTCGGTGGGCTCGCCACAGCCGGCTGGTGGCTGCTCGCCGCGCGCACCCTGCAGGGTGTGGGGGCAGCGATGACCGCACCCGCGGTCCTGGCCTTCCTCACCTCGACGTTCGCCGAGGGCCGCGAACGCACCCGAGCCCTCGGGCTCTACTCCGCGGTCTCGATCGGCGGCGCCGCCATCGGCCTGATCACCGGCGGCATCCTGACCCAGCTGCTCTCGTGGCGCTGGGTGATGTTCGTGAACGTCCCGATCGGCGCGGCGGTGCTGCTCGGGGCGTCATTCGCGCTCACCGAGACTCCCCGTCAGGTCGGCAAGTTCGACCTGCCGGGCGCCGTGTTCGCCACCCTCGGCACGACATCGCTTGTCTACGGCTTCGTGCGGGCCGCCTCGGACGGCTGGGTCAACGTCGGAACCGTGGGTGCGTTGGCCGCCGGCGCCATCCTCATCGTGGCCTTCGTCCTCAACGAGCGTCGCGCCCCCTACCCGATCACACCCCTCTCGCTGTTCACCGACCGGACGCGAGTCGGCGCCTATCTCGGGCGGTTGCTGCTCGTGGCCTCCATGACCGGGATGTTCTTCTTCCTGACCCAGTTCATGCAGGACGTCCTGCACTACGGTCCACTGAAGACGGGGCTCGGGTTCCTGCCGGTGACGATCGCCCTCTTCGCCGCCTCACAGGCCAGTGCCCGCGTCCTCGTGGAGCGCTTCGGCGAGCGAACCGTCCTGCTGGTCGGCGTCAGCCTGTCGTTCCTCAGCATGGTCTGGCTGACGCAGCTCTCGCAGTCCAGCGGCTACCTGGGAGTGCTGGGACCCCTGGTCCTGCTGGGGCTGGGCAACGGGTCGGCGTTCGTCCCCCTGACCTCGGCCGGCCTGCACGCGGTGCAGCCCCGCCTCGCGGGGGCCGTCTCGGGGGTGGTGAACGTCTCCCAACAGGTGGGAGCCTCGGTCGGGCTCGCCGTACTGGTGACGGTCTTCGGGTCGGCTCAGGGCGGGTCGACCCCGACGATCGCCGGATTGTCCGCTGCGGAGCAGGCCCGGCAGTCCTTCGTGGACGGTGCGGACGCGGCGTTTCTCGGTGGGGCGGTGCTGTTGGCGGTCGCCGTCACGATCGTGGCGGTGCTGGTACGGCGCCGGGAGCCAGCGTCGCCGACGCCCGCCGGTCGGCTCACGGCGGCTCGTCACGGTACGACGGAGAGCTGACGCAGCACGCTGGCGCCCGACTCGTAGAACCACATGGTGGTCAACGAGCCGGGTGCCAGCAGCAGATGGTGCGTGACCTCCCACGGAGCCTGCAGGCAGTAACGGATGCACAACTTGATCGGTGTCACGTGCGAGATGATCACCACGGTCTTGCCTCGATGCAGCTCCAAGACCGAGAGCAACGCGGCCTCCACCCGCTTCTGGACATCGGTCACCGACTCTCCACCGGGGGGTCGTGCGGTTCGGGAGATCAGCCAGGCCGCGATCTCGTCCGGCCACTCAGCCTCGACGTCGGTCAGCGGATGCCCGTCCCACAGCCCGAACGAGCATTCCTGGAAGCCCTCTTCGACCTCGACGGGCAGCTCCAGGCCGGCGGCCACCACCTCGGCGGTCTCCAGCGTCCGGCGAAGCGGTGAGCTGAGGAGCACATCGACGCCGCCCATTCCGCTGAGGGCTCGTGCCGCGCGACGCGCCTGCTCGCGGCCGGTCTCGATCAGCCCGGGGTCGGCGGGGCCGCCTGGCCCGGAGAACAGCCCGTCGGCCGTGTGCTGGGTCTCGCCGTGCCGGAGCAGGATCACCTTGGTAGGGGTGCCCTCCAGCCCACGCCATCCGAGCAGCGGATGCATAGGGCTCCGCGACTCGGCCGCCGCTGCGTCGGCGGCCGGCGGGAACGACCCATCCGGGGCGTAGATCTCGCCGCGGGCGGCCGCATCCATCGCGAGGTTGGCCAGCCGGTCTGCATGCTTGTTCTGCTCGCGCGGCACCCAGGTCCACACGGTGCCGAACGGCGCCAGCCGCTGGGCTGCGATCGCCAGCGGACGCATGTCAGGATGCTTGACCTTCCACCGCCCGGCCATCTGCTCGATGACCAGCTTGGAGTCCATCCGTACCTCGAGCAGGGCGGCCGGGCTGTGCTCGGCATAGAGCTCGAGCCCGGCGATCAGGCCGCGGTACTCCGCGACGTTGTTGGTGGCGCGCCCGATCGACTCGGCGGCCTCGGCGATGACCTCCTGGGTCTCCGCGTCCTTCAGCACCGCGCCGAAGCCTGCCGGCCCGGGGTTGCCCCGCGAGCCGCCGTCCGCCTCGATCAGCACCCGCTGGCTGGTCGGCACCCGGCTACAGGCCCGACTCGTGCGTTCGCACCAGGATGCGGTTGCACTCCTCACACCGCAGCACCTCGTCGCTCGGCGCGGCGGTCATCCGCGCCAGCTCGGCGGCCCCGATGTTCAGCTGACATCCGCTGCAGCGCTTGTGCTGGATCATGCCCGCGCCGACTCCGCCCAGCTGGGCGCGCAGCTTCTCGTACAACGCCCGCAGCTGATGGGGGACTTGGTCCACAAGCACCGTCCGCTCGGCCTCTGCGTCCGCCTGCAGCCGGGCGATCTCACCGGCGGTGGCGTCTCGGCCGGCTGCGGTGTCCGTGACCTGGGCCGCCAGCTCATCGAGCTCGCGGGCCTGCCGGACAAAATCGGTCTGCGCTGTCTCCAACCTTTCCAGCACGTCAATCTCGACGTCCTCGAGGTCACTGATGCGCCGGTCGAGAGTCTCTATCTCGTGCTGCATCGCCTGCAGCTGTTTGGGATCGCCGACCTGTCCGGCCGCTATCCGCTCGCGGTTGCGGTCACGCCGGGTCTTCACCTGCTCGACGTCGGCGTCGGCCTTGCGTTGTTCCCGGGCCAGGTCACCCACCTCGGTCTGCAGCCGACCCTGACGCGCCGACAGGTCCTGGTGCCGGTCGGTCAGCTCGCGCAAGGCGACCGTCTCGGGCAAGGTGGCCAGCCGGTGGGCCAGCTGGTCGAGCCGGGCGTCGACCGCCTGCAGGTCGAGCAGCTTGAGCTGGGCGAACGGGTCGGCTTTCAGGACGTGCTCCTCTGGTCGGCGGCTTGGGGGGACGAGACCTGGTGGTTCCATGGGTCGGTACAGATGCGCGACACGTCGCAGACCACGTCCATCGCCTGCTCCGTGAGCCGGTCGGTGAGCGCCTTCGCCGCCCGGGGCAGCCAGGGCCATTCTGCTGCCCAGTGCGGTACGTCGACCAAGGCGGGCGCTGCGCCGTACTCGCGCAGCTCCGACGCGGGGTGGTGGCGAAGGTCGGAGGTGACGTACACGTCGACACCGGCTTCGCCGACCGCCTCGAGCATGGCGTCGCCCGCGCCCCCGACGACCGCAACCATGGCCACCGTCGAGCCGAGGTCACCCGAGACACGGACCCCGGCAGCGGTCGGGGGCAAGGCGGCGGCCACCCGGTCGGCGAAGGCGCCCAAGGTCATCGGTTCGGCCAGGCGCCCGATCCGGCCGGTGCCCCGGGAGCTGGCCCACGCTGCCTCCTGGAAGACGTCGAAGGCCGGCTCCTCATAGGGGTGGGCGGCCAACAGCGCGGCGATGACTGCCTCTCGGCGGTTCCTCGGGAGCACCATCTCCACCCGGCACTCGTCCACGACCTCCACCCTCCCGACGGTGCCGATCACCGGGCGGGCGCCCGCACCCGGTCGGAACGTCCCCTGCCCTGGTGTCACGAACGCACACCTGTCGTAGTCGCCGATGGCGCCGGCTCCGGCACCCGCCAGGGCATCCACGACCCGATCGGCGTGGTCGCGGGGCACGAAGGTGAGGACCTTGTCGAGCGGCTCCGCCGGATGTGGTTGGAGGGGACGGAGGTCCATCAGCCCGAGTGCTAGGGCGAGTGACTCGGAGACGCCGCCCGGCGCGGAGTCGGCGTTGGTGTGGGCGACGAACAGGCCGATCTTGTTGCGCACCAGGTCATGCACCGCTCGGCCCTTCGGCGTGGAGGTGGCCACCGAATGCACAGCTTGGAAGAGCAGCGGATGATGAGTGACCAGGAGGTCGGCGCGGGTGGCGGCTGCCTCGTCGAGGACGACCTGCACGGGGTCGACCGCGAACAGCACGCGCCGCACCTCAGCCGTCGGATCGCCGACCACGAGGCCGACCGGGTCGCCGCCTTCGGCCCAGCGTGCTGGAAACAGCTCATCCATGGCGGCCGCGACCTCTGCCAGCGTCGCCGTGTCGGTCACTCCGTCAGCCTAGCCACCCGCAATCGTCGTTGAGGCATCCACGGCGTCGACGCAGGCCCCGGGGGGCTGGCGCGGGGCGACCGGTGCCGCGGCCGCCGGCATGACCCGGCCGAGCAGCCGCGCCAGCACCCCACCGACGCGGGCCACGACTGCCAAAGCACCCCAGAGGGCGGCCGAACCCACGTCGAGCAGCCACGTCATGGCGACCGGCGAAACGGTCATCGCGACGGTCCACGACATCTGGTACAGAGACACGTAGCGACCCCGCAGGTGGGCGGCCGCCGCGTCCGTGGAGAGGGCGCTCAGGACCGGGCCGGCGACCAGCTCTCCCCCGGTGAACACCACCGTTGCCAGCAGGGCGATCACCACGCCCAGGGCCACCGAGGTCGACGCCGCAGAGAGGAAGACGCCGTACGACGCCGCAGAGAGCACACCGCCCAGCGCGACGATGTTGCAGCGCACGGATCCGACCATCGCGTCGACCACGAGCCCTTGCCCGAGGCCGATCAGCACGGTATTGATGGTGAAGGCAGCGCCAGCCCACCCACCCCGGCAGCGCCAGCACCTGCGTGAGATAGACCGGGACCGCGATGTTCAGCGCCATCGCCGACGTGGCATAGGCGTAGTTGCTCGCCACCATGAGCAGGTACGGCCGATCGCGAAGCACGTTCGCCCAGCCGGTTCGCGCACCGTGAGGCAGGTCGACCGGAACCTCGCGGGGCGCCATCTCGACCGGGAGGACCAGGACGAAGGCCAGCACATACGACACCGCGTTGACGAGGACCACCGCGGTGTAGGCCGCCGATGAGCCGATCGTGATGGCGACCGCGGCCACGACTCCGCCGATCGCAAAGCTGGCGTTGCGTAGGGCACCGAGGAAACCGAACCAGCGCTCACGCTCGCCCGGCGGCGCAATCGTCGCGACCACCGGGCTGAAGGAGCTCCAGAAGCCGGTCTGCCCAAGACGTACGACGGCGGCCGCCACCAGCACCGCCATGAAGGACTCCGCGAAGAGGTAACCGACGAAGCCGATCGCCTCCAGTGCGTTCGCCACCAACAGCACGCGCTTGGGCCCGAAGCGGTCGACGAGACCGCCGACCAGTGGACCAAGCGGCAGCTGGGCCGCGGACGCGACCGAGAGCGCCAGCCCGATCCGGACCAGGGACAGGTCTGTGGTGGTCAGGAAGTAGAGGATCGAGACCGGCAGGAACACGCCGCTGCCGAGTGCATCGGCGACGATCGCGAGGACGAACCGCCGATGTCGTCCGACGACGGGAAAGCCAAGCCTCTGCAGCATGGTGCCCATCCTGATACCTCCTGGTCGGCGGAGCGCGCTCGGCGTCCTAGCAGCGAGGCGCCGCCGGCGACGGCCGGTCGGCGACGACGGGCCGCCCGCGCTTAGCCGACCGAGCGCCGCGTTTACCGGGCGGACAGCGCGGGTACACGCCCACACACCCTTGAGGAGGTCTCCGTGCTCGCGCCGCCCCCCCGTGGCCCTGTCAGCGCCCTCGTGCGCACCTGGCTGGTGGATGGCGCCGAGCCTGACCTGGAGACCGCCCGGGAACTGTGCGGTGCTCCCTGTGACGATCCGATCCAGGACGACGACCGGCAGCTCGCTCTCTGGATGCTCTACGAGCTGCACTACGCCGGCTTCGCGGAGGTGGACGAGAGGTGGGAGTGGTCCCCGGCCTGCCTCACCGTCCGGGCACTTCTGGAGGAGCCTTTCGAGGCCGCGCTCCGTGCGCTCGCCGGGCCGTTGACGGCGCGTTTCCTGGAGCACGACCAGGACCTGGCCAAGGGCTTCTTCGAGGTGGTCGCCTCGGTCGACTCACCCGCGTTGACCCCGTATCTGCAACGCCGGGCCACTCGCGAGCAGATGCTCGAGTTCCTCATCCACCGGACGGTCTACCACCTCAAGGAGGCGGACCCGCACTCGTGGGCGGTCCCCCGGCTCACCGGCGCCGCCAAGGTCGCGCTGGTGGAGCTGTTGTACGACGAGTACGGCGCCGGTCACCCCGAGCGCCTGCACTCGCGGCTGTTCCGCGACACGCTCGAGGCCTGCGGTCTGGGGAGCGAGTACGGCGACTACTTCGACCAGGTCCCCGCCGTCGTGCTCTCCGTCAACAACGCGATGAGCCTGTTCGGCATGCACCGGCGTCTCCGGGCGGCGGCCATGGGCCACCTCGCCGCGTTCGAGGCGACCAGCTCCCTCCCGGCTCGGCGGATCTCCCTCGGTCTACGTCGGCTGGGGTTCTCGGCCAAGGCCTGCGAGTACTACGAGGAGCACGTGGAGGCGGACGCCGTGCACGAGCAGGTCGCCGTACGCTCCATCTGCGGCACCCTGGTCGCCGACGACCCCCGCCTGCTGAGCGATGTTGCGTTCGGCGCGGCGGCCTGCCTGTGTCTCGACGACCTGGCGGCGGCGTACCTCCTGGACCGCTGGTGGGCCGGAGCATCGGGCCTGCGCTCGGCCGAGTCGGCTGCCGTGCTCAGCAGGACGTAGCCAGGGTGGTCGACACTCCCCTGCCGGCGACGTACATCCTGCCGATCAAGATTGCCACACCTGCGTCGGCTGAGCTGACTGCCTACCTGCGGACCCTCTCGGCGCTGCTCCCGGTGATCGTCGTCGACGGATCGCCTCCACGGGTCCTCGCCACCCATCATGAGATGTGGAGCCGGTTCGTGAACCACGTGCCCGCCATCAGCCGCACCGTCAACGGCAAGGTCGCCGGCATCGTCGACGGCATCGCTGCGGCGGCGACCCCGCTGGTGGTCATCGCCGACGACGACGTTCGTTACGACGAGGCCGGGCTCCGACGGCTTGTCTCGCTGCTCGACGAACACCCGGTTGTCGTGCCGCAAAACTTCTTCGCGCCGCTGCCCTGGCACGCTCGGTGGGACTCCGCACGCAGCCTGCTCAACCGCGCGCTGGGACACGACTACGCGGGCACTGCCGGCATCCGCCGGGAGCCCCTTCTGACCAGCCGGGGGTACTGCGGAGCCGTGCTGTTCGAGAACCTCGAGATGCTCAGAACCCTTTCGTCACAAGGCCATCATGTGCTACATGCCGATGACCTCTACGTCGTACGCCTCCCACCGACCTTCCAACACTTCCTCGACCAGCGGGTCAGGCAGGCGTTCGACAGCGGCGCCCAGCCCCTCCGGCTGTTGGTCGAGCTGGCGGCGCTCCCGGCGCTCCTTCTCGCCACAACGTCCAGGCCCTGGTCCTTGCCGGTCGCCGCCGTGGCCTCGATCCTGCTCGCCGAGATGGGTCGCCGACGGGCAGGGGGATCCACGGTGTTTGCCTGGCACCTTCCGCTGTGGGCACCCTGCTGGGTGGTCGAACGAAGCGTCGCCGCCTGGCTCGCGGTGGGTTCACGAGTCCGCGGGGGGGTCCCCTACGCCGGTCAGCGGTTGACCAGGTCGGCCCACTCGACGCGTCGGCTGGCCGGCGGTGCGTGCCCCGAAGGGCACTGTCGGTGCGACACGGTCCTGCGCCCGCTCCCGTCACGGGCGGCGGCATGACACCGCGGACGAGAGCGGGCGGCGGCTCCCCCGTCACGATCCTCTGCTGTCCGGACGGGCCGTTCCTCGTGCGCGGAGCCAGCAGCATCATCGACGAGGGCGGGCGGGAACACCCCACCGCCCGCCCGGTCGTCGCCGTGTGCAGGTGTGGCAAGTCCGCCCGTCGGCCGTGGTGCGACGGCACTCACAAGGTCATCGGCCGGGAGCCTGCGGCCGAGTAGTCGCGCCCGGAGCGTGGGTTTCACCCGGCTGCTGTCAGTCCGGCGAGCGACGGCTCCGCCTCGGCGTCACGCAGGGTGAGACCCGACCGCCGCGATCGCGCCTGCTGCCGGGACCCGACGGCGAGCTGCTCCTCACCGGCGGCAACGGGCACATTGTGGGACGGCATCGGTCGCCGCAGTCGCTCGTGGACGACCTGACCACCTGGACCCAGCAAGCCTTCCCGGGGTCCACCGAAACGCACTGGTGGTCCGCGCAGGACTACGAGCCAATCGACCAGCTTCCGTACGTCGGGTCGTTCCTTCCAGGCAACGACAAGGTCTTGGTCGCGACCGGGTACGCCAAGTGGGGCATGACCAACACCGTAGCGGCCGCACTTGCCCTCTCGGGGCGGCTGCTGGGCGGAGAGGTCGAGTGGGCGCACGTCTTCCAGAGCTGGCGGTGGCGGGAAGCTCTGGGCGCCGCCCGAGCAGTCAAGCTCGACGCCGCCGTCG
>JBBSGI010000072.1:0-13599 GCA_038254365.1 Propionibacteriales bacterium | reverse complement strand
GCTCAGCGAGGAGTGGGATCCGAAGGCCGGGCGCCAGCTGGGCAACACCCCGCAGGCCTTCAGCCACTTCCCCCTCGTGACGAGCGCCCTGCAGCTCCACGCGGGACGGGCGCACCGCAGCGACCAGTTCATCGACGTCTCCGCCGACGACTGAACCTCGACTGGTCGCGGTGTCGGACTGCTCGGTGCCGGACTGCCCGGCGGCCGCGGCGAGGCGCGCGCGGGCCGCATCGAGCTGCGGCGAGGCCGGCATTTGGCGCAGCAACGGCTCCATGGCGCTGACGTCGCGGAGCAGTCGGCCGCGCACCGCGCCGGGGGACAGCCGCAGCAGGGCGACGTACGCGTCGAGGATCTGGGCGGCTTGGTGGTGCTGGTGCTTGTGGGCGACGACCAAGGCGGAGTAGACGGCGTCCAGGACGGAGTCGACGTCGTCGTCGAGGTAGACCACCGGGAGAGGATCGGGGTTCGGTCGCTCGCCCTCACCGACCCAGCGCGCCGCCAGGTCCCGCAGCGCGTGCAACGACTCAGCGGCGACCGCGGGGTTCTGCTTGGAGGTGGACCCTGCCGTCGGTCTCGCACTGGGGCGCGAGCGCTTCACTCCCGAGCAATGCCGGCTGCTGCGCGCACCTAAATGCCATGTCGCAAGTATCGCTGATGATCGCACGGTGTTCCCGGTTGGCTCGGTGAGCAATGCTGTGCGGGTGGAGGAGGTGCCCGATCCGCAGGTGCGCGAGCGGGGCCAAGCGTAGGACCTACACGGCGAAGTACAAGGTCGAGATCTTGGCCGAGTACGACC
Source organism: Propionibacteriales bacterium (assembly GCA_038254365.1). GTDB lineage: Bacteria > Actinomycetota > Actinomycetes > Propionibacteriales > Nocardioidaceae > JAWWPG01. The sequence continues at coordinate 12,803 of JBBSGI010000072.1, read as the reverse complement.
GCCTGGACCGCGATGGGCGTGGCGTGTTGATGCGCCCGGGAGGGGTGTACTCCTCGCTGCTCAGCGAGTGGCGTAAGCAGCGCGACAAGGGCGCGTTGGAGGCGCTTGGTAAGGCCAGAGGCCGACCACCTGCTGACCCGGTGGAACGGGACAACGCCAGGCTGAGGACCCCGGTGGCCAAGCTGCAGGCCCGGGCTCGAGACGTTTCGGCGGGCGATCGAGGTGCAGGGAAAGCTCTCCGCGCTACTGGAACAGCTCGCCACTGGCGGCGCGACTGAAGAGGACCGAGCGAAGTGAGCGCCCAAGCGCGCATTGAGCGATCCCGCGAGCGTCCCGCCGCAAATCTTGCGGGCCGCCGGCACCTAACCTCGCACGGCGTCCCTTTGTGCCGACTGCGACGGCCTGATGGCGCCCTCGGGACACGTCGCGAGGCAGCCGGCAGGAAGATCTGCTGTGCCTTTTTCACACGATGGCTCAATGCAACAGTGCCCCCCCGACTTGATGTCACGATCCCGGGATTGTGCATCGATGCCGTCGCTCTAGTTCCACGAGCCGTCGGATTGCTCCGCTAGGCCGCGAACGATGTATGGGACTTCCGCCCCAGGGATCTGGTCGATGTGGTGAACGAGCTCGAGACGGCAGACTCGCAGCCTCGTCTGCTGTCGGGCAGGTGTTCGGCCATTGGGGTGCAGTCGGCGGCCAAATGATCGAGCACTGAACTGACGGCCGAATGAAGGGCTAAGCCGACCTGCAGGCATGGCCATGACGGGTGCGGTTCGTATCACGGCTCAACATCAAGCAGGATCTGCCGTGTCAATCATGAGCTCGCGGTGTCGGCTGGTGGTCGGTCGGGCTGGTAGAGCGCTTCACGTCCGTGCACGTCGGCCATGAGTTCCTCGCTGATTGTCTCGCCTCGCTGCAACACGCTCACCGCTCCCGTGCGCTCAAGGATCACGGGAGGCAACGTCCTCGTACCGGCGGATGCCGGCCAACCGCAGTTTCCCCTTCAACTCGTCCTCGATGATGTGGGCCCGGCGGAGGTTGTGTTCAAGGAGCTGGCCGTTCGCCATCAAGAGCAGGGGAAGGTTCGTCATCGCTGCGTCGGCGCGTGGGTAGCGACGCACCAGCCCGAAGAGCGACTGCAAGGCGAACAGTGTGACGAGCCCAATCACTCCCGCCAAGAGTGTCGGTGTGTACCCCAGGATGACGCGGCCCATGACCGCCCCGAGGGCAGTTGCCGCCGTCAGGTCGAAGCTCGACATGTTGGCGACAGCGCGCTGGCCTATCAGCCGAAGCAGCGTGACGAAAGTCAGATAGATGCCGATGGTCGAGACCACAACCGAGGCCGCCTCCGACCAGCTCAGACCCAGTGACACGAGCCTTCTCCTCTCAGTTTCGGGCGGGCCGCTGCGTGATGGCCTTGTTGCGTACCCGCGCTGTCCATCGCGTCACGTGCCGGAGCGAGAGACGTAGCGTCGAATGTGGTGTGGACTGGAGATGACATCGAGCTAGCCGCCGCCCGCAATGGCGAACAGGCCGGCGAACCCAATCAGGTAAAGGCCCACGACAACCAGCGAGTCCACGCCCATCCGTGCGATGCGCAGGCTCGACATTTGGTTCCTTTGCGTTTGGGCAGTTGTCAGGTATCGATGTGGCCTGGATCCCGGGCGAGGCGGCTGGCGGCTTCGACCATGACGGCATGGACGAATGCCTGCGGAAGGTTGCCTCGCATCTGGTGTTCGGCGACGTCGTACTCCTCGCAGTAGATCTGCGGCGGGCCGCAGGCGGCGCGGATGCGTTCGAACCAGCCGTGCGCTGAGAGAACATCGCCTTGCTGGTGTGTGGCCAGGGCGAGCAGAAAGCCGCAGAGCTGGAACGCCCCTTCCGCCTGGCCGAGGGGCCTGTCGTCCTGCCGGAAGCGGTACGCATAGCCGTCGACGGTGAGGTCGTTGACGTAGGCGTTCAAGGTGGCGACGGTGCGAGGGTCGTCGGCAGGCACTGCGCCTCGAAGCCCCGCCATCAGCAGGGAGGCGTCGAGCCGTTCGTCGTCAGGGCTACGCATCCAGGCTCCCGTCTCGGCATGGAGCGCCTGGGCCGAGGTGTCCGCGACGATCCGGTCGGCCAACGTGATCCAGTCGACGGCGGATCGGTTGGACGGCCGCGCGGCGGCGACTGCCCGCAGCCCGGCCGCGCAGATCAGCCGGCTGTGGGTCCAGGGACGGTTGTCGATCTCCCAGATACCTGCGTCCGGCTCCGTCCAGCGCGCGGCGATCGCCTGTGCTGCGGTCTCTGCCGCCTGCCATCCGCTGGTGTCCAAACGGTCCAGCCGAGCGGCGGCTGCGAACAGCAGCAGTGTCTCCCCCAAGGCGTCGAGTTGGAACTGGCTGTTGACCCAGTTGCCCACGATGTCGGCGCCGCCCGGGTATCCGGGGAGCTTCAGCCGTCGCTGGTCGGGTACGACGTCGCCGGTGCTGGTGTACGCCGGCGCGAGCCGATCACCGTGTTCTCGCAGCCGGTCGCCGACGAACCGGACGGCATCGTCGAGAAGCTCGTGGCCGCCGGCAGCGGCAACGGCCTGTCCGGCGTAACACTGATCCCGGATCCAGACGTACCGGTAGTCGTAGTTGCGGCCAGCCTCGGCCCGCTCAGGCAGGCTTGTCGTGGCCGCGGCGACCATGCCTCCCGCGGCGCCGGTCAGCCCGCGAAGGACGGCGTAGCTGTGGCGGGTGCCGGCAGGGGCGAGGCATTCGTTCAGCGCAGGCACACTCCGCGTCCAGGCCGCGCGGGTGACGGTCCAGGCCCGATCGGCGTCGATCGGTGTCTCCAGCAGGCGCCCGGGGGTTACCTCCAACACCAGGTCATGGCTTCGCCCAGCCGGTACGACCATGTCCATGGTCAGAATTCGACTGTCGGACTGCGCGTCGAGCACCCTGGCCTCTGCAGCGCCCGTCCACCTCAGGTTCAGGCCGGCGCTGCGAGCGGTCCAGACGCCATCCTCATTCGTGAGATGAGTGAGCGCGCGGCTCCCGTATCCGCCCCGCGGCTCGAGCAGCACCCGGACGTAGGCGTCCCCGTCGACCGCCACCACACGACGAAGCAGGACGACGCGCTCGGGATCGGCTGGGAAGGCGAGCGCCTCATGACACTCGATCATCCCCGATGTCGTGACCCAGCGGCTCCGCCAGATCAGCGTGTCCTTCTCGTAGTAGCCACCCCACACGAAGGTGTCGCGCGGAGTGACGGAGTAACCACCACGGCCGCCGATCAGGGCGGTGAAGATGGCGTCGCTGTCCCAGCGCGGCGCGCACATCCAGACGATGTGGCCGTTGGGGCCGAGGACGGCTCCCCGCTCACCGTCGGCCAACAAGGCATAGTCCCGAAGCACCTGTGGCGGGAATCGGCTGGCGTCGTCTGACCACGAGTCGCTGCTCACGAGGATGCCGACGTCAGCTGACGAGAGGCGAGCGTCGAGACCACGGCCCCGGCAGCGGCCAGGCTCGCGCTCACAAGGGCCGGTCGGCGGTAATCTTCCCGGATCGCGGCCAGGCCTAACATGCTCAGACCATGCAGCGCGTCGACACCCGCCGACCCCGCCAGCACATCGGCGCTCGGCCACGCGAGCTCGACCGCCCCCTGCGCAAGATGGCGCACGCCGAGCAGCCGAGCCCATCCCGCCGCGGGCTGAGCCTCGGTGGAGACAGCCGCCGTGACCCGCTCCGGTCGAGCCAGCAGGACCACGCCGACCACAACGTCGAGGCCGCCGACCAGGCGCGAAAGTAGTCGGCCAGTACGTCGGCTGGTCACTTGGACCCTCGTCCCCACCGCAGAGCGGCAGCAGTTGCGGCGGTAGCGGCGGCGACACCCGCGATCACACCGTGGTGGTGCGAGGCCCATAGCTGGGGTGCGCGAGAGTGCGACGTGTCGTCGAAGACGCCGTGTGCCCCATAGTCGTGGCCTGCGGATCCGTCCACGGGCTCCCAGAGGTTGACAGGCTGGTCGGGGTCGGTGGGTTCGTCGGTCTGCTGGCTGGAGAAGCCGGTCCTGCCGAGGTAGCGGTCCAAGACACCGGGCGCGACCGCGTTAGCTGCCAAGGTCCCAACCGTGCTGGCGCCGACCCAGTACTCACGTCGCTTCGGGTGGTCGGCCGCATACAGCACGGCCCGCGCGGCGACCTCCGGCTGGTAGATCGGCGCAACCGGCTGGGCATGATGCGGCAACCTGTTCAGCACCCAGGAGAACTGAGGGGTGTTCACCGCGGGCATCTGGACCATCGTCACGCGCACATTGCTCTTTTCGTGCAACAGCTCGCAGCGAAGGGACTCATGGAAGCCCTGGATCGCGTGCTTGGAGCCGCAGTACGCGGACTGCAGCGGGATACCCCGGTAGGCAAGGGCCGAACCGACCTGCACAATCGTCCCGCTGTCACGGGGGCGCATGTACTTCAGCGCAGCCATCGTCGCGTACACATACCCGAGGTAGCTGACCTCCGTTACCCGCTTGTACTCCTCCGGCTCGATCTCGTGAAAGGGTGCGAACACCGACGTGAAGGCGACGTTGACCCACACGTCGATCGGGCCGACCTCCTCTTCGACCCGTCGAGCGGCCTCGAAGACCGCCTTGTGGTCTGACACATCCGTCGGTATAACGAAAGGTGTTCCGCCGGCACGCCGGACGTCGTCGGCGGCCCCCTCGAGGCCCTGCTCACCGCGGGCAATCAGAGCGACGGTGGCTCCTCGGCTTCCGAAGGCGCGGGCGACGGCGCGACCGATGCCGCCGCTGGCTCCGGTGACGACGACGGTCTGTGGTGAGGACGATTTCACAGTGGGAGACGCTCCTATAACTGGGGGAAGTGGCATTGGGCGCGGGTTCGATCTCGCCGGGGGAACTGACTCAGGTGACGGACCAGACGTCGATCGCAGGAATGGGTCCCGCCGCTCCGACCAGCCGCTGCAGCGGTCCGACGATGGCCTCCCGGTCCGCGGGACTGAGACGCGCCAACAAGTCGGTCAGGAGCGCGCGTCGGCGGTTCAGGACGTCGTCGACCACTTGCTGGCCCCGGTCACGCACCGACAAGATCACGTTGCGGCGATCATCCGGATCGTCGCGGCGCTCAACCAGTCCCATCTTAACCAGTGCCTCACACGTTCGCGAGGCATTGGACACGTGCACGCCCACAGCCTCGGCCAAGGTGCTGAGGTTGGTTCCGCCTTGGGAGGCCAGCACTACCAGCAGTCTCAGCTGCAAGAGCGTGACCGTTGTCGCATTCGCTGCCAGCGACCGCACGCTCAGCGCCACAAGGACCCGAGAGGCCCCCATGAGCGCGTTGATCTGGTCGGTCTCCGGCTCGCTCTTCACAACAAGTTGGTGAGCCGCTTTCATGGTTCTCAAGATACCGCACACGTTGCGACTCCACAACAATTGCGGGACGCGACCAATGACAGGCCGTCGCGCAAAGGGTGACACGACCGAACCTGCAAATATGCCCAGACCCCAACCGGGCCGAGGTAGAGCGCCGTGGCTGGCCAGACGGCTTCCATCACGGGCATCTTGAGTCGATGGCCGCGGGCATAGATGTCGGTCAGGATCCGCGCGGCGCTGCCTACGGCGACTGTGAGCGAGATCCACGAGACGATGACGAGCCAGCGAGCCGGCAACAGGAGTCCTCCAGGTCGTGGGTGGGTCGATGCGCTTCGTCGAGGTCAAGCCGCTGATTGTCTGACCGAGCGTAGAATGGCTGGGTCGGCACAGGCTCAGCCGTGGTCCTCGATGTACGCCTGCGGGTCCTTGTCTTGCGAGGCGATGCCGTCAGCGTGCCGCGACTCGAAGGTGACGAACTCCATCGCGATCTGGTGACGAGTTTCGAGACTCGCATGGCGTCGGAAGTCGGCGAGGTCCTCGCGCTCTTCCTCCGCCATGTGGTCACTATTGGAGATTCGGGCTTCGGTGACCGCCTGCCACCAACCATCTGCCCCGACGGGCTGGTCGTCGGCCTTGGCGATGGCATCGCGGATGTCGTTGTGGTCCTTGATCGCGTCCTTCGTCTCACTGTCGACACTCTCGCCAGCTGCTCCGTGGCCAACGGACTGTAGGCGGGGGTAGAAGTACCGCTCCTCGGCCTCGGCGTGAACCTCCAGGAGCACCTTCAGTCGCTTCCAGACAGCCGCGAGGGCATCGCTGTCGACGAGCCGGAGCTCATCGAGAAGGGCGAACATTCGTCGCTGTTCATGGTGCTGTTCGAGGATCATTTCGGTGATGTCCACAGGACTCCTTCGGCAGGATTGTTGTCGTCGGGGCTCCCGGTCCTCGTGGACCGGATCCACGTGCTGCGGGCCTGACGGGCGCGCAGCCTGCACCGACAGTACGGCGGATGCATGCGGTCCGCAACTGTTGTAGGATGTTGAGCGTTGCACAATGCAAGGGCCCTCGGCGAGCTCGTCCCGACCGCCCTGCATGACACCGAGCAGTATGCGAACAACAGAGTCGAAGCCGACCATGGTCGGCTCAAAACCAGGCTGCGACCGATGCGCGGCCTCAAGACCTTCCGGTCAGCCCGCATCCTTGCCAACGTTCACGCCTTCGTCCAGAACCTCCGACGCAGCCACTACGACATCGCCGCGGACGTCGGCGATGTTCGGTGTCGTCTTCGGCCGTGACCTCGGCGCGACCGGCACCTCCTGGGGCGCTGATGTGGCCGGGCTAATCTGGGCTAATCTACGGCCGGCTGATCTAGATCGTGGACTTCCAGGTGCTCGCCCGGGTTGTGCACCAGTTCTCCGCCTTCCGAGGCACCAACCAGCCCCTCGAACTCGCCGTACACCTGGTCTTCGGGGCGGTGCTCGCGGCCTTGCTGGCAGCGCGTCCGGCGGCCGGTCGAAGCGATAGCGCCGCGTAGTTCTGTTGCCTCCAGCCGGCCTCTCGGGGTCAGTGACCGGCGATCCCCGGTCGTGGGTGGCCGGAGCCGGCAGGGCTAGGCGACGAGCAGCACCACTACGAACGCCAGATAGGCGGCGATCACGCCGGCCCCTTCCCAGCGGAGCAGGCCGCCACGAAAGTAGGTCAGTGTGATCGCCAGGACGGTGGTGACCAGTAGCCAGACGGCCTCCAGAGTCGCGGTATGGCCCCTCGTCCCGAACCCCACGAGCAGGGCCGGTAGGCACAGGCCGATGAGCACGTTGATGCTGTTGCTGTTGAGCGCTTCACTGACCACGGCGGATCCCCGGCGGCGACGCGCCAGCCGCACCGCGGCGAGTGTATTGGGGATGCCGGTGAGAACGGCGAGTACGAGGGTCCCGACCAGGACGTCGGAGATCCCGTACCGGTGGCCCAGGTTCTGCGCCGAGCTCACCAGCCCGACGCTGGACAACACCACCGAGGCCAGCACGGGGATCACCGTCATCACTTCCGTGCGCGTGGCCGCCGGTGGCGTCTTGCCGCTGCGAACGTCAAGCTCCTGGTCCGCGAGGGCCGCCACCACGAACCGCTGCACGGCACCGGCGGGCAGCACTGCTCGAAGGCGGTGGCCGGGCAAGGAGGACAACGCCACGTAGGGGGATAGCACGACCACCACCACCACGATGCTGAGCAAGGGTCCGATGAAGTGCAGGACGAGCGCTACGCCCACCGTGGTGACGATGAGAGCGACCGTTCCCTGCAGGAGTAGCGCCCGGCGTCGGATCCGGACCGCGCCGGCCACCACCGCGGACAGTCCCAGCAGTGCGGCGATGTTGTACAGATTCGAGCCGAGCACGATCCCGACGCCCAACCCACTGCTCCCGGCGGTGATCGCGGCGACCGCGGCCGCGATCTCGGGGCTGTCGGCGCCTAGCGCTGTCACAATGCCGACCAGGCCCTCCGACAACCGGTAGCGGTTGCCGATCTTGTCGAGCAACTCGGCGAGCACGTTGCTCGAGACCACACTGAGCGCGAGACTGCCGAGAAAAACCAACAGCGCTACTCCGGTCGACACCCCCGCCCCCCGTCGCGTGGAGTACACCCGCAAACTACAACCCGGTCAGGTTAGCGACCTCGACCAGCCTGATCGTCAACGACTGCGCTGTGGAACCCTTGACGAACCCCTGGCATGGTCCTTCCCGTACGCAGTCGGCGTCGACGGCGTAATCCACGTTTCCCCGACGACCTCGTAGCCCGGCTCCAGACAGCGGCGACCGTCACCCCATGGCAGGCGAAGCATCACCGGCGGCAGGAGCGACCTTTGAGTCTCCGCGGCCAGACCCATCCGACCCGGCGATGGCGATGCAGGCGCACCAGCGTGTCGCCGGCGGCCCTCACAGTGTCGTCCGGCACGTCGTGGACATCTGAGCCGGCGTATCCCGTCCTGCCCAGCGCCATCAGCGAGGCGGCGGTCCTCGCCGTCGAGGTCGGTTGCTTCACGGCCTCTCACGTCGTGGCGACACGGAACCGGAGGGGTCGGGAGCGCTCACTTGCCGAACGCCGCTTCGGAGACGTCGTTCCAGGCCGTCCACTCCGCGATGCGGCCTTCGTACTCGCCTTGACCCACTCCAGCGGGCCCCGACCGAAGAAGATCCGCAGCGGCGGCTGCTCGGCATCGGCGACGGTCAGGATCGCGTCGGCGGGGGACTCCGGCACGCCGATCTCGACGGTCGCCATGAGCTCGCTGATCGCATTGTGCACGTCCTTGTACGCCGACATCGGCGTCGCCACCGTGGCCGACGGGCCGGCCCAGTCGGTGGCGTAGCCGGCTGGTTCGACGATGGTGACCTTGATTCCGAACGGCGCCACCTCACCGGCCAACGCCTGCGTCAGGCCCTCCACCGCGAACTTCGAGGCCGAATAGATGCCAACGGTCGGCACGGTGGTCAGGCCGACCTGCGAGGAGACCTGGATGAAGTGCCCGCTGCCTGCTGCCGCATGACGGGCAGCACCGCCTGGATCGTCCACAGCGCTAAGACTCACCGTTCCACCCAAGCCCATTCGAGTTCGTGTCGACGCCACCGGTGAAGCCTCTGTTCCCTCCATCTGAAAGCAGGACCAGGCCGCCCGCCGGCGGTGCAGTATGTGTGCGGCAACTTCTGGGCCGGAGAGTCCTTCACCGACCTGGCCGATGCCCAGGCCCGCGTCGAGGTGTGGTGCGCGCAGCGGGCCGGGATGCGGATCCACGGCACCACCGCGGCTCGTCCGGTCGAGATGTTCAACGAGCTCGAGGCCTCGTGTCTGCTGCCCATCCCCGAGCCGTACGACGTGCCGGCCTTCACCCGGGTCAGGGTCCACCGCGACTTCCACCTCGAGGTCGCCAGGGCCCTCTACTCCTTGCCACAGCGGTGGATCGGGCAGCATCTCGATGCTCGCGCGGACAGCGAGCTGGTCAAGCTCTACGCGCGCGGGCAGCTGGTCAAGACCCCACCCGAGGCAGCGTCCCGGGAGCCGGTCGACGGACCGGGCCGACCTGCCTGTCGCGCGGGCCGGATACGCGATGCGAGACCTCGCCGCGCTGATCGCGGTGTGTGCCGGGCATGGGGAGTGCGTCGGGATCTATGCCGAGCGCAGATCTGGGTTCCTCTTGACGAGGATCGACACGTGGGCCCATCCTACCAATTGTGTTAGGAAATCCGAGCGTCGATAGGATCGCTCGCCGTCGTCAAGGCACGCGGAACGAAATCCTCGACGCCGCGTGGGCGGTGGTGCATGAGTCGGGATGGGCCGGACTCACCCAGCGGAGTGTCGCGGAGCGAGTGGGCATGCGCGCGCCCTCGCTCTACGGACACTTCGACTCGAAGCTCACGATCGTCGACGCGATGTTCGGCCAGGCGTGGGCGGAGTTCGACGCGACCGCGGCGGCGCTCGAGTCTGACCTCCCCGAAGACCCGCGCACAGCGTTGCTGGTGGCCGCGACGACCTGGCTCGACGCGATGGCGGCGGACCCGGAGCGGAACGCGCTGATGAACCAGCGCCCCATCCCCGGCTTTACGCCGAGCGCCGAGTCCTACGCGTTCGCCGTGCAGGCCATCGAGCGGCTGCACGGGTTCCTCGACCGCTTCGGCATCACCGATCCCGACGCCGCGGACCTGTGGACCGCGATCCTCGCGGGCTTGGCCAACCAGCAGAACGCCAACGATCCGGGAGGCCAGCGCTGGCGTCGGCTCGTTCCCCGCGCTGTCGACATGTTCCTCAGCGAAGTCGGACCCGGAACAACACGGAGGAGGAAGTCCCGATGAACACCACAGACCAGCCCCACACCGAGACATGCCCCCGGCGGCCCCGAATGGGCCGCGAGGTGGCCATGCAGCTCGCGGAGACGGAGTACGAGCGTTTCCTCGACCTGCTGCGCTCACTGTCGCCCGACGACTGGAGCAAGCCCACCGACTGTCCCCAGTGGGACGTAAGGGCGATGGCGGGCCACACCACCGGAATGGCGCTGATGGCGACCGGCCTGAAGGAGACGCTGCGACAGTCCGTGGTCTCCAAGCGCCGCGGCGGCGTCCCCCTGGACGCCCTCACGGCCCTGCAGGTCGAGGAACATGCCGACCTCACGACGGGCGAGCTCGTTGACCGGTTCGCCGCGATCGGCCCCCGCGCCGCGCGCGGTCGCCGGCGTGCTCACGCGTTGGTACGCCGGATGAAACTGCCGGATCCGCAGGACGTCGCCGGCAGGATCGAGCGCTGGACGAACGGGTACCTCATCGACACAATCCTGACCCGCGACCCGTGGATGCACCGAATGGACATCTGCCGGGCGACCGGGCGCGCACCGGTGCTAACACCCGACCACGACGGCCTGCTGGTTGCCGATGTCGTCGAGGAGTGGGCCGACCGGCACCGCCGCCCGTACCAGCTTCACCTCACCGGCGCGGCGGGCGGCAGCTTCTCCCGGGGCGAGGGGCCCGAGCTGACGCTCGACGGCGTCGACTTCTGCCGCGTCCTGTCCGGACGCACCGCCCACCACCCCGTGACGCACGACCTCCTCGACGTGGCCGTGCCCTTCTAAAGACATCTCGGGACCGAACCAAGGAGACAACGAATGCAGACAACCGATCAGGACGTGACGGTCCTCAACGACCTGGCCAAGACATCCGGACCTCCGCTCACAGTGCGACAGCCGGGTGAAGGAAAAGTCGGGGGGCTCGTGCCGGGCCTCGGAGTCGTCTGGAAGCTGGACACGGAACACACCAACGGCATGGTGTCAGTCGTCGAGCACCCGTTCGCCGTCGGCACACTGGTCCCCCCGCACATCCACCACCGGGAGGACGAGTACTCCATCGTCACGGAGGGACAAATCGGTTTCCGCTCCGGTGATCGAGAGGTCGTCCTCGGCGCTGGCGGATACATCACCAAGCCCCGCGAGGAAGTGCACGCGATGTGGAACGCCGGCGAGGTGCCAGCCCGCATGATCGAGATCATCAGTCCCGGCGGGTTCGAGGGCTTCTTCCGAGAGCTGTCCGCCCTTGTGGCCGCCGGACCCACCCCGCTGGAGGCCCGGCTCGAGATCGCCGACCGCTATGGCCTCGAATTTGCCGAGCCCTCCTGGCTCCCTGACATCATCCAGCGTTACCATCTGACCCCGCTGCCAGGCTGACCGCCCGTTCGCTTTCCGCCGACGCAACAGGTTGCGGGGCAGGACGTTGGTGAAAGGTCGGCTGGGCTGAGGTTGCGGGAAGGGCAGCTATCCGTGGCAAGGATGTGTAGCGTTGAGCGACTCATCCGTGTCGAGCCAGCGAAAGGATTTGCCTTCGTGTCTCACCCGAATGCGTTTTGCCAACGCCCGTGTGGGGTGTGTGCTCGAGCGCCCGCCACACTGGAGCCGCGCAACGCAGCCGCGAATGGGACCGACTCCGACGCGAAACCGGCCTCCCCAACCTACGGCTCCACGACTGAGGTGCCCGATCCGGTCCGGAGAGTGGGCCCCATTAGAATGGGGCGTAACAGATCGGATGAGTAATGCCAAGCAAGCGCAATGTGTATTCGGGTGAGTTCAAGGAAGCTGCCGTGCGGGAGGTCATCGATAAGTCGCGACCTATCGCTGACGTGGCGCGCGAGAACGGGCTGGTGGCTCAGACGTTGGGGAACTGGGTGAATGCCTGGAGAGCGGAGCATGTCGACGACGAGCCGCCACTGACTCTGACGGAGCGGGCCCGGTTAAAGGAGTTGGAACGACAGGTCCGTGAGCTGCGGATGGAGAACGAATTTTTGGGAAAAACGACGGCCTTCTTCGCAAAGAAATCGCAGTGAGGGTGAAGTACGCATTCATCTGCAGCGAAGAAGGCAGCTACCCGGTACACAAGATGTGCAGATGGGCAAAGGTGTCGAGCTCGGGCTACTACGAGTGGCGAGGGCGCGGCCCGTCGCCGAGCGAGCTGCGGCGACGGCGGCTCGCGGTCCTGGTCGAGTGGTCGTTCGCAGACTCCGACGGCACCTACGGGTACCGCCGCGTCCAGGCACACCTGGCCAGGCTCGGCGAGGTGGCCGATCCCGAGACGATCCGGCTGATCATGCGTGACCTGGGCCTGGTCGCGTGTCAGCCGCGCCCGTGGCGTCCGACCACCACCGTGGCCGGCGACGCCTCGAGCACCCCCGACCTGGTCAACCGCGACTTCACCAGCGACGCCCCAGCCACCAAGCTCGTCGGCGATATCACCTACATCAAGACCTGGGAAGGTTGGCTGTACCTGGCTACCGTCCTGGACTGCCACACCAAACAGGTCGTCGGCTACGCCATGGCCGACCACCTGCGGACATCGTTGATCATCGACGCCCTCACAATGGCAGCCCGAAAGATCACCATCCGCCCCGACATCACGGTATTTCACAGCGACCGCGGCTGCCAAGGC
>JBBSGI010000071.1:0-14059 GCA_038254365.1 Propionibacteriales bacterium | reverse complement strand
GCACCAGACGACGCTGCCGCTCATCGAGATGCGGTCGCAACAACGCGTACTTACGCGCCACCGACTCCGCGACCTCGGCCATCCCTGACATAGCAGAACGGTAGACCGCTCAAACTCATAAACCTAAGTTATTCTTGCGCGAGTTCTTAGTGGAACGAGTCCCCACAGGCGCAGGAGCCGGTGGCCGTCGGATTGTCGATCGTGAAGCCCTGCTTCTCGATCGTGTCGACGAAGTCGATGGTGGCGCCCTGCAGGTACGGCACGCTCATCCGATCGACGACGACGGAGACGCCGCCGAACTCGTGGACGACGTCGCCGTCGAGGCTTCGCTCGTCGAAGAAGAGCTGGTAGCGCAGACCCGAGCAGCCACCCGGCTGCACCGAGACCCGGAGCTTCAGGTCGTCACGACCTTCCTGGGCCAGCAGGGTGGCGACCTTTCCGGCGGCGCCGTCGGAAAGCGTGACGCCGACGGCCGGTGCCTCGGCCGACCCTTCGGTCCGTGTCGTGGACTGCTCCTGAACCGTCATCTGGCTCGCTCCCTCGCTTGTGCGGTGCGCTTAACGGGGCCCAACGCGGCGGCTCCCTGGTGCATTCCCATGGTGTCACATTCTGCGGTGGAACCGTTAGCAACGCTCACCGAGACCATGACCAGGTACGGGCCACCCGCTCCGCCGCGGCGGCCAGCCGATCTGCCGGCAGTCCGGGCAGGTCGGCCGCGACGAGCTCCGCGACGGAGTACACCGACTCGATGCCCAAGGCCCGGGTCTGTCGGGCGCCGACGGCGAGCCGGTTGGTGAGGGCGATACACGGCCGTACCACCGATCCGGCAACTGCGGCCACGGCCGTGACCACCTCGCCGGAGCCGACGCTCAGGTCGAAGGCGTCCTCACCGGTCAGCACCAGATCGCTCCGGGCCGCGGACCGGGCCAGCGAGATCGTCTCCATGACGGTGCGCAAACCGGGCAGCCGGGTCGCTCCGGCCACCAGGAGCGCATAGCCGACCCCGCCGCCCGCGCCGGCCCCGGGTGCCAGGGCCGGCCTGCGCGCGACCAGGTCCGCGAACCGCTCTAGCCGGCCGTCGACGAGCGGAATGGCCTCGGCACGCAGCCCACGGGCTCGTCCGGCCGCGTTCGTCGTACCGAGGAGACCGAGCAACGCGACGTCGTCGTCGGTCGCCAGTGCCAGCGAGGTCGTCCCGACCAGGTCGCGCACGGCGGCCATGTCGACCGCCTCGAGCGAGCCCAGCGCCGTCGACCCCGCCAGCAGCGCGTTGGCAGGTCGGCTGACGGCGCCCAGGGCGGCCAGCAGTCCCGCTCCGCCGTCGTTGCAGGCCACCCCCGAGGTACCGACGCCGACGACGACCCGGCTCACCCCCGCCCGGACCGCCTCCGCGACCAGCTGCCCGACCCCGAAGCTGCTCGCGCGCTCTGGGTCGGTGCCTCCCGCCAACTCGGCCCCGGCGACGTGAGCTGCCTCCACGTAGGCACAGTCGCCCACGACGAGGATGCACGTCGGCGTGGGCTCGCCCCCCGCGTTCTGCACCGTGGTTGCCAGCAGCCGGCCACCGAGCCAATGGTGGAGAACGTCGACACACCCCTCGCCACCGTCCGAGACGGGGGCGACAACCAGGTCGTCCGCCGGCGCGCGGCGGGCCCAGCCCGACGCGATCGCCGCAGCCGCCTGGACGGCTGCGAGACCCGGCCCGAAGGGGCCCGGAGCGATGAGCACACGCATGTCCTGCCTCGGCTCAGAGGCCGGGAGCCCCCCACAACGCCATCCACCGGCCCAGCTCCGGCTCGATGGTCAGGTCGTCACCGAGCACTCCGCGCACCTGGATCTCGAGCGCGTTGTCCCGCTTGTCCTTGCCTACCGGCGCGAACGGGTAGAACGTGCCCTGCTTGTAGAGGTAGACCAAGCCGAAGGTCTTGCCCTCGGCGTTGTGGAAGGCCACCAGCGAGCAGAGCAGGGACGGGCCGAACCCGGCGTTCTCCAGTGAGCTGTTGATGGCGTGCACATCGGTCACGAGGTCGGACACCTGGCTCGGATCCGCGCGGCACACCAGCCAGGTGAAACCGAAGCTGTCCGTCGAGCGCTCGACCTCGGGACCCCCGTCGGCATCCAGCAACGCCTGGATGTCGGTCTGGGCAGCGGCGAAGGCGCCCCCTTCCGCCTGCCGGTAGCAGACAGCGGCGACCCCGGTCGGCGTGAAGCCCGAGCTCGCTTCGAGGGTGATAGCCGCCGACGGGACGGCGAACAGGTTGTCGAGGTTCGCCTTCGGCGGGTCGCTCCGCCCGAAAAGGTTCTTGAGGAGCCCCACGGCTCAGGCGGCCGGCCGGGACAGGTCGGCCGAGATCTTCGCAAGCTGTTCGAGCCGCTGCTCCAGCGGCGGGTGAGTCGCGAAGAGACCGGTGATCGACTTGCCGTTGAGCGCGGGTGCGAACATGAACGCGTTGAACGGCTGCTCCTCACGCAGGTCGCGGGAGGGGATCCGGGCCATCTCACCGGAGATCTTCGTCAGGGCCGAGGCGAGCGCCGACGGCTTGCCGGTCAGGTAGGCGCCGGAGCGGTCCGCACACAGCTCGCGGTAGCGGCTGAGAACGCGAGTCAACAAGAACGAGATGAAGTACACGACGATGCTGCCGAGCCAGATGACCAGCCAGATCGGAACACTGTTGTTGTCACGCCGACCACCCCCGAAGTACAGGCCCCACCTCATGACCAGCCCCGCGGCGACCCCGAGGAACCCGGCAATAGTCATCACCGCGACGTCGCGGTGGGCGACGTGGGAGAGCTCGTGGGAGAGGACACCCTCAAGCTCGTCGCTGTCGAGCCGGCGCAGGACGCCGCTGGTGACGCATACCACGGAGTGTTGGGGGCTGCGGCCGGTGGCGAACGCGTTGGGGATGTCGGTGTCGGCGATCGCGACCCGCGGCTTGGGCATGTCCGCCAGCGCGCACAGCCGCTCGATCATGCCGTGCAGCTCGGGCGCCTGCTCGGGGCTGACCTCCCGGGCCCGCATCGCTGCCATCGCCAGCCTGTCCGAGAAGTACCACTGGCCGACGCCGAACAGGACCGCGATGACGATCACCGCGACAGTGCCCACGCCCGCGACGATGAGTCCCCCCATCACCGCGACGTAGAGGGCCCCGAGCAGCACGACAACCACGCTCATCCGGACCGTAAGTCCGGCATCGCTACGGAACCGGGATCTGGCCATTGCGGTTCAACGCCTCGCCTTCTGTTCGAGTGACCTCTCGCGGCGGAGCACTGAGAGGTACGACGCTTGGCGTCGCCATCGTTCCTCCAGTGTGCCGCGCTCCTCCAGTGTGCCGCACGGCCCAAGCCCAGGCGTGCCGCGTCCCAAGCCTAGACGTGCCGCGTCAGGCGTCGGCAGGAGCGGCGCCGGCGCTGCGCCCGGGAATCAGCCCGTCGCCACTGAGCAGGTCGCGGACCTCGGCGAGTGACGCGTCGGAGTAGGGCAGCAGGAGGTCAGACTGCACCAGCTCGACCGCCGGCACCTCGGTCCCGACCGAGCGGACCCGAGCAAGCAGCTCGGCCAGCGCAGCGGTGAAGCCAGCCTCGTCTCCCCCGTCGATCGCGGCCTCGAGCTGCTCGTCCAGGACGTTCAGGCCCTCGACCTCGTCGTCTGGGACGTCGAACTGGCCCTCGCTGAGGATTCGGATGATCATGCCTTCTCCTCCTGGTTGGCCTGTCCCTCGATCTGCGCCGGGGCGTCCGGACTCCCCAGCTGGGCCTTCATCTGGGCCAGCTCGGTGTCCACGGAGCTGCCGGCTCCGAGCTTGGCGAGCTCCGCGCTGATGTCGTCGTTGCCCGAGCTCATCGGGTCGTTGAGCGCACCGGAGGCGATCAGCTCGTCGACCGCACCGGCCCGGGCCTGCATCTGCGCGGTCTTGTCCTCTGCGCGCTCGATCGCCATGCCGACGTCGCCCATCTCCTCGGAGATGCCGGAGAACGCCTCGTTGATCTTGGTCTGCGCCTCCGCCGCGGTGTAGCTGGCCTTGAGCGTCTCCTTCTTGGTGCGGAAGGACTCGACCTTTGCCTGCAGCCGCTGAGAAGCATTGGTGAGCTTCTCCTCCTCACCTTGGAGCTGCGCATGCTGGGTCTGCAGGTCCGCGATCTGCTGCTGGAGCCCGGCCCGGCGGGTCAGCGCCTCCCGCGCGAGGTCCTCGCGGCCGGCGGCCAGCGCCTGCTGAGCCTGGCCCTGCAGCTTCTGGGCAGACTGGTCGAGCTGTTGGATCTGCAGCTCGATCCGCTTCCGACTGGTCGCCACGTCGGCCACACCGCGCCGTACTTTCTGGAGCAGCTCCTGCTGCTTGGTGTAGCTGTAGTCGAGCGTCTCGCGAGGATCCTCTGCCTTGTCCAGTGCCGTGTTGGCCTTGGACCGGAAGATCAGCGCGATGCGCTGCATGATGCTGCTCATCGAGTGGCCTACCCCTTCTTGGAATGTGGCGACGTGCTCCGTCCCCGCGGTACCTCCGTCAGCCTACGTGTCGGCCGTCGCCGATGCCACGAGGAGGCGGACCGGTGGGCCGGGCGTAGGTATGCTGCGCGCGAAGGCACATCGTCGCGTCACGAGCGTGGAGGCTGGTTCTGTGTTTGGTCGTCGTACGCCGGCTGACCCTGCGGTCGAGGAGCGGGTGGAGCTCGACGAGGTCCAGGGCAAGGGCCGCGCCACCCCCAAGCGCAGAGAGGCGGAGGCGGCCCGCAAGAAGCGGATGACGCCGCCGCGAAACCGCAAGGAGGCCGGCGCGATGCGCCGGCAGCGGGTGAAGGAGCAGCGCCTGAAGCAGCGGGAGGCGATGTCCGGCGTCGGGGACGACCGCTTCCTGCCGAGCAGGGACCGGGGCCCGGTCAAGAAGCTGATCCGCGACTACGTCGACTCGCGTCGCACCATCGGTGAGTTCCTCATCCCGGTCTTCCTGGGCATGTTCGTCCTGTCCGCCGTAGCCTCGCAGTACACCCAGTACGTCGGCACCTTCGCCTGGCTCGGCGTCCTCGTGCTGCTCGGCATCGACTCCGTCCGCATCCTCCGAGGTGTTCGTCGGGTCGTCACCGACCGCTTCGGTGCGGAGGACTCGCACGGGATCACGATGTACGCGCTGATGCGTTCCTGGCAGATGCGCAGACTGCGCCTACCGAAGGCCACCGTCCGCCCCGGCGACCAGATCTAGCCGCCCGGCGGACAGCCTCGGCTCCGGCCAGCGGACAGCCTCTGCTCTGGGCGAGCTACTCCGCCAACAGGGACATCGGGCCGTAGACGACCCGACCGTCCTCGGTGAGGGTGGCCTGCTCGGCACCCAGATCGGCCAGCTCGCGCCAGACCTCACCAAGCCACGACTCGGCATCGCCCTGCGCGCTGAACTCCGGCACCTCGAAGTCCAAGGTGACGTCGGAACCGTCGACCTTGTCGATCCGCCAGGTCCAGGACACCGGTGCTCCTTCACGAGTTGGGCTGTCGAGAGCCTATGCCAGGTGCGCGCCTCAGCCCGTCCCGACGTCGGGGTTGACGAACGGCGGCTTCGTGACCGTGAACACCTCCGGCCGGCCGCGTACGTCGACGTGGACCCGGTCGCCCTCGGACACCTCGACCGACAGCAGTGCCAGGCCCACTCCGGTGCGCAGGGTCGGCGAGAACGTCCCTGAGGTGACCTCACCGACCTGCTCGCCGGCCACCGAAGCCACCGCCATGTGCGGCCGCGGGATCCCCCGACCGTTTGCGACCAGCCCACGCAGCAGTCGCGACGGCGTGGCCTCGCGCTCGGCGCGGAGCGCGTCGTCGCCCCAGAACGTGGGCTTGCCCCATCCCACCGCCCAACCGAGGCGCGCCTGCACGGGGGTGATCTCCGGCGAGATGTCCTGACCGTGCAGCGGGTAGCCCATCTCGGTGCGCAGGGTGTCCCGAGCCCCGAGCCCCGCGGGGACGGCGCCGTACCGCTCCCCCTCGGCCAACAACGTGTCCCACACCGACAGCGCCGCGGGGTTCGGGACCACGAGCTCGTACCCGCGCTCGCCGGTGTAGCCGGTCCGGCACACCACGACCGGCGTCCCGTCGTGCTCGACCTCGACGAACGACATGTACTCGTGCCCGACGGGAAACCCGATCGCGGACAGGAGCTCGTCGCTCCGCCGACCCTGGACGGCCAGGATGGCGAAGTCGCGATGCAGGTTCGCCACCGTGACACCGGCCGGCGCCGCCTCGGTGATCAGCCTGACCACCTCGGTCGTGTTCGCGGCGTTCGGGATCAGGAACACCTCGTCGTCGGCGCGCAGGTACGCGATCAGGTCGTCGACGACGCCGCCGTCGCTCCGGCAGCACAGGGTGTACTGCGCCTTGCCGACCCGGATCCGGCCGAGGTCGTTGGTCAGAGACGCGTTGACGAATGCCGCCGCACCGGACCCGCTGACCAGGGCCTTCCCCAGGTGGCTCACGTCGAAGATGCCGACGGCCCCGCGGACCGCGTTGTGCTCCTTGACCGCCCCGGTGTACTCGAGCGGCATCAGCCATCCGCCGAACTCCGCCAGCTTCGCGCCCAGCGCCACATGGCGCTCATGGAGGGGAGAGGTGAGGAGGTTCGTGGTGTCTTCGGCCATGGCTCGCGAACCTACCGCACCGGGTAAAGTCGCCCGGGATCGGCGACCACGCATCCCTTTTGCCCCGGAGGACAGCCACATGACGACCGTCACCCTTCGCACCGCTTCGCCCACGAGCTTCAAGGCCGATGCCCTCGTCATCGGGGTCCAGTCACAAGGCGAGGCGCTGAAGGTCGCCCCCGGTGGGGAGTCGGTTGATCAAGCGTTCGGGTCCGGCTTCGCGGGCACCTTGAAGGCAGTGGGCGGCTCGGGCAAGCCCGGAGACGTGTGCAAGCTCGCGGGCCCACCCGCGACCAAAGCGACCGTAGTGCTCGCGGCTGGGGTCGGCACGGCCGGCGAGGTTGACCTCGAGTCGCTGCGCCGCGCCGCGGGGGCAGCGGCCCGGGCCACCGACGGCGTCAAGACGGTCGCGCTGGCATTGCCCGCGGCCACCGACGACCAGGTGCGCGCGATCGTCGAGGGCGCTTTGCTCGGCGGCTACACCTTTGACCGGTACCTCGCGAAGAAGGCGGATCACGTCGCGGAGATCGTCGTACTGACCGAGCGCGCCCGCACCAAGTCCGCCGGCGCGGCCGCCGCCGCAGGTCAGATCGTCGCCGAGGCGGTCAACTTCACCCGCGACCTGGTGAACACCCCGCCGAACGACCTCTACCCGCAGTCGTTCGCCGAGGAGCTTCAGGCGCGCGCCAGGGCCCAGAAGTCCAAGGTCACCGTGACTGTCCTCGACGAGTCGGCGCTCCGGACCAAGGGGTACGGCGGTCTGCTCGGGGTCGGCATGGGCTCGGTGCGACAGCCGCGTCTCGCCAAGCTGTCCTACCGCCCGGCCCGACCCAAGGCCCACATCGCACTCGTCGGCAAGGGGATCACCTTCGACTCCGGCGGGCTGTCCATCAAGACCAGCGCCGGGATGGCGACGATGAAGTGCGACATGGCTGGGGCCGCCGCCGTGTCGGCAGCGGTGTTCGCGATCGCCGAGCTCGGGTTGCCGGTGCGGGTGACCGGATACGCCTGCCTGGCCGAGAACATGCCCTCCGGTGGCGCGGCCCGTCCGGGAGACGTGCTCACCATGTACGGCGGCAAGACTGTCGAGGTGCTCAACACCGACGCCGAGGGGCGGTTGGTCCTCGCCGACGGCATCTCGTCCGCGAACCGCGACAAGCCCGACCTGATCATCGACGTGGCCACGCTGACGGGCGCGTGCATGGTCGCACTGGGGAAAAACACCTCGGGCGTCTTCAGCAACGACGACGAGCTGCACCGGGAGCTGCCGGAGGTCGCGGAGCGGGCTGGGGAGCGGATGTGGGCGCTGCCGATCCCGGAGGAGATGCATGACCTGGTCCGGACGACGAAGATCGCCGACCTGAGCCAGCACAACCCCGAGCCGTGGGGCGGCGCGATGTACGCGGCCGCCTTTCTGCGCGAGTTCGTCGCTGACGGCGTCCCCTGGGCGCATCTCGACATCGCTGGTCCGGCGTTCAACGAGGGGTCGCCTTCCGGCTACACCCCCAAGGGCGGCACGGGTACGGCGGTGCGCACCCTGGTGCAGCTCGCCGTCGAGCGTGCCCGCTAACCACCATCCGCCCCCCGTAACCGACCATCCGCCCCCCGTTGCAGACCATCCGCCGCTCAGTGTGTCAAGGGTGCCGGATGGTTGGGGACAAGTGCCGGATCGTCGGTTACAACTGGCGGACCGTCAGGGTGGAGGTTTGTTGTTGTGCCTGCGGTTCCACTCGCGCATCCGAGCCGGGTAGCCGACGACCGCCGCGTCGTAGCTCGGGATGCCGGCCCCGTTGGCGAAGTCGTGCGCCCACTCAACCGACGGCACCCGTCGCCTGGTCCACTCGCCGTCGATGGCTACCAGCAACAGCGTCGTCTCGGTGACCGCCGTTCGCGGCTCGACGAAGCCCTCGATCCCCGAACGGCTCTTGACCCACTCCTTCAGGTAACGCGCGTCATCTGACTCGGCGGCCCGCAGGACACCAGGTCGGTTGCGACGACGAGAGAGGAATCCCATGCGCCCTCCGCTCGAGTTGGTCAGTAGGAAGTCAGTATCGCGCACCTCGCAGCCTGCCGAGCCCGGTTCCGGCGGCGAGTGCGAAGATGGCCCGGCCGCCCTTCCGGTCCGCGCGACGTCGCCGCCGCGGGCGCGATCACACCAGCCTGACATCGGTCGGAGGAAGCGTGGCAGACGAACCAACGAGCTTTGACGTGCTGATCCTGGGCGGCGGGAGTGGGGGCTATGCGTGTGCCCTCCGAGCCGCAGAGCTCGGGATGAGGGTGGCCCTCGTAGAGGAGGACAAGGTCGGCGGCACCTGCCTGCACCGGGGCTGCATCCCGACCAAGGCGCTGCTGCACGCGGGCGAGATCGCGGACGCGGTGAGGGAGTCCAGCCAGTTCGGGGTCGCGTCGACTTTCGAGGGAGTCGACCTCAAGGCCGTCAACCTCTACAAGGACGGTGTCGTCGCGCGGCTCTACAAGGGGCTGCAAGGGCTGGTTTCCGGCCGCAACATCACCGTGGTGGCGGGGCACGGCACGCTGGTGGGGCCGCGGACGGTGGAGGTCGACGACACCCGGTACGAGGGACGGCAGGTGGTCCTCGCCTCCGGTTCCTACTCGCGTTCCCTCCCCGGGGTCCACGTCGATGGCCGCCGAGTTCTCACCAGCGAGCACGCGCTGGAGCTCGACACGCTGCCGGAGCGGGCAGTGATCCTCGGCGGCGGAGTGATCGGGGTCGAGTTCGCGTCGGCCTGGCGCTCGTTCGGCGTCGACGTCACGATCGTCGAAGCGCTTCCCCGGTTGGTGCCGGGCGAGGACGAGGCTTGCTCGAAGGCACTGGAGCGCGCGTTCCGCAAGCGCGGCATCGCCTTCAAGACCGGCACGCCGTTCAGCTCCGTCGCGACCACCGATGTCGGCGTGACCGTGACCGTCGAGTCGGGCGACAGCTACGACGCGGACCTGCTCCTTGTGGCCGTGGGACGTGGGCCGCGTACCGCCGACCTCGGGTATGAGGCGCAGGGTATCGCGATGGACCGAGGCTTCGTGCTGACCGATGAACGGCTTCGGACAAACGTCGAGGGCGTCTATGCCGTGGGCGACATCGTGCCCGGGTGGCAACTCGCGCACCGCGGCTTCCAGCAGGGCATCTTCGCCGCGGAGGACATCGCAGGTCTCGAGCCCCCGGTCATCGACGAGGACGGTATCCCGCGGGTTACCTACTGCGACCCGGAGATCTCCTCGGTCGGTCTGACTGAGGCCGCGGCGCGGCTCCGGTACGGCGATGACCAGGTGCAGACCCTGACCTACGACCTCGGCGGCAACGGCAAGAGCCAGATCCTCAAGACACAAGGTTTCGTGAAGCTGGTCCGGGCCAAGGACGGTCCGGTCGTCGGCATCCACCTGGTAGGCGCCCGGGTGGGCGAGCTGATCGGGGAAGCGCAGCTGATCTACAGCTGGGAGGCGTTCCCCAGCGACGTAGCCGCGTTAGTGCACATGCATCCCACCCAGAACGAGGCGCTCGGGGAGGCCCATCTGGCGCTCGCGGGCAAGCCACTGCACGCGCACTCGTGACTGCTGCCGATAGGCTGATCCGGCGGATCCCGGACCCAGACATATCCGTTCCGACCAGAGGATGACGAAGCGAGATGGCGACCGAAGTCAAACTGCCGGCGCTCGGCGAGAGCGTCACCGAGGGCACCGTCACCCAGTGGTTGAAGTCGGTTGGCGACGACGTCGAGGTGGACGAGGCGCTGCTTGAGGTATCGACCGACAAGGTCGACACCGAGATCCCTTCCCCGGTCGCCGGGACGCTGCTCGAGATCCGGGCCGACGAGGACGAGACAGTGGAGGTCGGGGCGGTCCTGGCGCTGATCGGTGACTCGAACGAATCCTCCTCCGGCGGCGCAGAGCCGACCGACGACGGGGGGTCAGTGGAGAGCGCTGCCGAGCAGACCCAGGATGGCGATCTTGAGGACGCGGGTACGTCCGACGGCGCCGCCGAGGCCGTAACCCAGCAATCCGGTGACCAGAGCGCCGAGGCGACAACGGGTGACGACAGCAGCAGCGGTGACGAGGGGGACGACAGCAGCAGCGGTGACGAGGGGGACGACAGCAGCAGCGGTGACGAGGGGGACGACAGCAGCAGCGGTGACGAGGGGGACGACAGCGACGACGAAGGCGGCGACGTTGAGCTGGCGAGTGCCTCCGAGCAGCAACCCGGCGGCGGCACCACCACCGACGTCACCCTCCCCGCGCTCGGAGAGAGCGTCACCGAAGGCACCGTCACACAATGGCTGAAGTCCGTGGGCGACGAGGTCGCCGTCGACGAGCCCCTGCTCGAGGTCTCGACCGACAAGGTCGACACCGAGATCCCCTCGCCGGTTGCCGGCACCCTGGCGGAGATCGTGGTCGGCGAGGACGAAACCGTCGAGGTAGGCGCCGTACTGGCCCGGATCGGCTCCGGGGACACAGCAAGCAGTGACGCCGGAGGAGCTGTTGCGCCCACGGGTGGACAACAGGCCGAGCCGGGTCCGGAGTCGCCGGAGCCAGAGCCCGAGCCCGAGTCCGAGCCAGCAGCAAAGGCAGAACCGGAGCCCGACCCCGAACCACCAGCAAAGGCAGAACCGGAACCCGAGCGCGACCCGACCTCGCCGCAGCAACCCGCCGAAGAGCCCGCTTCCGGCGGCGGCCCGACGGACCAGAGCTACGTGACCCCGCTGGTCCGCAAGCTGGCCACCAAGCACAACATCGACCTTGCCTCGATGACTGGCACCGGAGTCGGTGGCCGAATCCGCAAGCAGGACGTGCTCGCCGCGGCCGACGCTGCCGAGCGCGCGGCCGACGAGCAGCGCAACCAGCCGCAGCAACCGGCAGCTACGGCTGCGTCCGAGCCGACGTCGCCCGCGGCAGCGGCCACCAGCCTGCGCGGCACCACGGAGAAGCTCAGCCGCCTGCGCAAGGTCATCGCGGCACGCATGGTCGAGTCACTCCAGACGTCCGCCCAGCTGACGACAGTCGTCGAGGTGGACGTCACCGCGATCTCACGGCTACGCAACAAGGTCAAGGTCGGTTTCGAGCAGCGCGAAGGTGTGAAGCTGTCCTTCCTGCCATTCTTCGCGAAGGCGGCGATCGACGCGCTCAAGACCTATCCGCAGGTCAACGCCTCCATCGACACGGAGGCAGGCACCGTCACGTACCACGACGGCGAACATCTCGGCGTCGCGGTCGACACCGAGCGTGGGCTGCTGGTGCCCGTGATCAAGAACGCCGGCGACCTCTCGATCGCCGGCATCGCGCGCAAGATCCAGGACCTGGCGGCTCGGACCCGCGATAACAAGGTCACTCCCGACGAGCTCTCCGGTGGCACGTTCACGCTGACCAACACCGGCAGCAGGGGTGCGCTCTTCGACACCCCGATCATCAACCAGCCGCAGGTCGCGATCCTGGGCACGGGCACGGTCGTCAAACGGGCCGTCGTGATCGACGACCCCAACCTGGGCGAGACGATCGCCGTACGGCAGATGGTGTACCTGTCCCTCACGTACGACCACCGCCTAGTCGACGGAGCAGACGCAGCCCGCTTCCTCGCCGCGATCAAGCAACGCCTCGAAGAGGCCAACTTCGAGTCAGAGCTGGGTAGCTGACCGGATGCTGATCCTGCTGGCCGGCGCCTCCGGCTTCCTCGGTTCGGCGCTACGCGAGCGCCTCGGCGAGGCGGGGCACTCCACTCGGCGCCTCGTGAGGTCGGAGCCCCAAGCGGCCGCGGAGTTCCGCTGGGATCCGTACCAAGGCCACCTCCCGGCCGAGGCTCTCGCCGGAGTCGACGTGGTGGTCAACCTGGGCGGTGCGCCCATCGCACACTGGCCGTGGACATCGTCGTACCGCAAGACCTTGTTGGAGAGCCGTACGGCGACGACCCGGACCATCGTCGGCGCGATCACAGCGCTCGAGGCGCCGCGGCCGGCGCTCGTGAACGGCAGCGCCATCGGCTACTACGGCAAGGACCGCGGTGACGAGGAGCTGGACGAGAGCTCCCCGCCCGGCGAGGGCTTTCTCGCGGATTTGGTGAGGCAGTGGGAGGCCGCGACCGTGCCTGCGTCGCATGTCGGGGTGCGGGTGGTTCTCCTGCGGACTGCCGTGGTGCTCGACCAGCGAGGTGGGGCGCTGAAGGTGATGAAGCTGCCCTTCCGGCTGGGAGTCGGCGGGCGCCTGGGCAGCGGACGTCAGTGGTTCCCCTCGGTCAGCCTCGATGACTGGGTGTTGGCGGTGGAACGAGCAGTGACCGACGACACCATGAGTGGCCCCTACAACGTCGTCGCGCCCGAGCTAGCGACCAACGCCGATCTGACTGAACTCCTCGGGCAGCGGCTGCATCGGCCGACGCTGATGCGGGTGCCGGCGTTCGTCCTGACCACTTTCCTGGGAGAGCTGTCCTGGGAGCTCCTCGGCAGCCTCAGGGTGCACCCGACCCGGCTACAGGCAGCGGGCTTCGTGTTCAGCCACCCGGATCTCGACAGCCAGCTGCGCGGCGCACTCTCCTAGCCTACGCGCGGACCACCCGAGCGATCCGCCAGTCGTTGCCGACCTTGCGCAGCTCGATGCGGTGCCGGGTCGGCAGATCGTGCGGCAGTCGCTCTCGGTGACCAGCCCGATCCAGCGTGACGGCTTCACCCAGCTGGTCGACGACGATCAGCCGCACCCAGCGCGGTTGTCGACGCGCGAGGCTCACGGAGATGAAGCGCAGTCGCGCCCCCATCACCCTGAGGCCCCGCTGGACATAACCAGCCAACATCTCTTGGTCCTCGTTGAGTACAGGCGAGCCAGCGGTGTACACCCGCCGGAGCAAGTCTGGTCTGCCCAAGCGCCACGCGATCGCCCGACGGCGGTCGATGATGTCGAGTACGGCGCGCCAGCGCGAGTCGACTGCCGGAACCACATTCGCCTGCACACTAGGTGCCACCGTCGTACCCGCGGCCGGCATCCGCACGACAATCTGCGGATCCGCGCCGGCGCCTCCGTCGGCCGGCGGATCCCCGTGGAATGCGAGGACGGCGCCGACGAGCAGCACGCTGAGAGCGAGCGTCAGCACGCAGGCACCGATGCCAACAAGGAGCGAACCGCGTTGCCGTCGATGGCGGGTCGACTGGCACCTCGAGTGGCGGACCATCCGACCAGCCTGCCCGAGTTTCAGTTCACGAGTCGTGGGTTGTCCACAGGGCTCCTGCCTGCCTCGCGCCCATCGCGAACTTTCCTCTGTGGACAACGGGTTTGGCGGTTGCTAGTGTCGGCGGCGGTGCGGTAGAATCGAACGTATGTCCTATGTCGCTTAGCGTGGATATCAGATAGCGTGGAATCCATGGAAGTTCCCACCTGTCCGATGCCAGAGCATGCGAAGTCGTTGGTAGTGCGGGCCGGTTGGTACGGGCGCGCCGGCCAGCGCCGACAGCGATGG
>JBBSGI010000070.1:0-14073 GCA_038254365.1 Propionibacteriales bacterium | reverse complement strand
GAGGAACTGCTCGAGCTGCTCGAACGCCGCCACCGACTCGTCATGGGCGGTCGCCCCGAGAAGCGACCGGGCCAGTTCAAGGAGCGACCGAACCAGGCAGGGTCGTACATCTTCGTCGCACCCACCCTGGTCGAGGGAACGCTCATCGAAGGCTTCCACCGACTCGCTGACCTGCAACCCGGATTCGCGCGCGCTGTCTTCGAACTGTTCCTCATCTCCGAGGTGCACCCGTACGACGACGGCAACGGCCGCGTCGCTCGCGCGGCGATGTGCGCGGAGCTCACAGCGGTCGACCAGGCGCGCCTCGTGATCCCGATCGTGTTTCGGAACGAGTACCTCACCGCCCTCCGGAACCTGTCTCGCGAGGGCCGGTGCGACCTGTACGTGCGGACGCTCGCGCACGCCTGGCGATGGACTGCCGCGATGCCGTGGCAGTACCGGGCGGCCGTCGACGGCTACCTCGTGGCAACGAATGCGCTCGTCGACTCCACCGATGCGGAGCGCACCGGCGTCCGCCTAGAGCTCCCATGAGCCTGCGAACGGTCCAAACCATGGGGCGCGCTGCCCGTCGTCGCACCCAACGCCATTGCTGACGTGCGAGCCTGTTGGGCGGATCAGCGGCGGCCGCACGGGAGTCGAGTACGGGGACGAGATGGCTAGCGAACTCGACGTTCTGCTCGACAAGGTGGACGACCCGGCGCTGCGAGCCGACCTCAAGCGCCAGGTCGATCTCCTACGCGCGAGGCGGCGGTTCGGCCTGGTCTTCGAGGAGCACCTGCCCGAGCGCTTTCAGCTCCCCGAGCACACGATCCGGCGGGGTACGCGTGTGGTCCGTCGAGATCACGAAGACGATGAGCCCCGTGAAGTCATCAAGGTCGCCAAGAAGAAGGCCACCGTGCGCTCGGCCGATGGTGAGACCGACACGCTCGCCGTTGAAGACCTGGTGGTCATCGCCGACTTCGGAGAGGCGATCTATCCGGGCCTGCGGCGGCTCGGGTCGCTCGAGGCCGGCGGCGACAAGCCCGCGCACGTCGTCATCAAGGGCGAGAACCACCATGTGCTCGAAGCGCTCCAGTTCACGCACGCTGGGAAGGTCGACTGCATCTACATCGACCCGCCGTACAACAGCGGCTCTTCGCGCGACTGGACATACGACAACAACTACGTCGACGAGAGCGACGGCCTACCGGCACAGCAAGTGGCTATCCATGATGGAGAGACGGTTGAGGCTTGCTCGATCCCTTCTCAAGCCGGACAGCGTCCTTGTGGTCACCATCGATGAGAACGAAGTGTCTCGGCTTGGTCTTCTGCTCGGCCAGCTCTTTCCAGAGGCCGATGTGACGCTCGTGACGATCGTGAGCAACCCCAAGGGCGTCACGAGGAACCGCCTATCGCGTGTCGAGGAGTACGCCTACTTCTGCTTCTTCGGATCCGCGGAGGTGGCTGTTACGCGAGACGACCTCCTGACGCCACGAAGCGAGGATGAGGCGCTTCCCGAGAGCCGGCCACGTTGGAAAGGGCTGCTCCGGTCGGGCTCAAACGCACTGCGGACGGACCACTGGACCTTCTTCTATCCGATCTACATCGACCCGAATGCGCACCGGATCATCGATACCGGTGAGCCGCTGCCGCTCGACGTCGACCCGGCCTTTGGTCCGCGTGAGGATGGCGCCATCCCAGTGTGGCCGGTCCGCAAAAACCTTGAGCTCGGACGATGGATGCTGAAGGCCTCCGCGTACTCGAGATTCGAGGTCGCCACTCGCAGACCGGCGTTGCGGACGTTGTCTACGCCGCCGCTGACGCAGCCAGCCGCCGCGTGAAATCTGCTATGGCACCGGTCAAGCCATGACGCCGGTGTTGGCGGCACTGAAGTCATCTCTGCGCTAACTGGCGGTCGGACGTTCACGTACCCGAAGTCCGTGTACGCAGTCCGCGACACGTTGGAGATGCTCACGGCTCGAAATCCACACGCCGTGGTCCTCGATTTCTTCGCTGGTTCTGGGACCACCGGACATGCGGTGGCGATGCTCAATGCGGAGGATGGCGGCCGCAGGCAAGCGCTACTTGTGACGAACAACGAGCTCGAAGCTCGCACGAAGGCGGAGCTCTCCTTGCGCGGGTTCCGGCCAGAAGATGCCGAATGGGATGCCAAAGGGATCTTCTGGCGAGCGACGAAGCCGAGGCTTGAGGCAGCGGTTGTCGGTAGTAGAGCTGATGGCACTCCGATCCCGTCGACGATGCGCAACGCCGATGGCACGCCGATGTCCGACGGCCTTGAGAGCCTCGAGTTCTTCGAGCTCACGTATCTCGATCCCGAGGACGGCGAGATTTCAGCCGCGTTCGAGGCGATCGCTCCCTTGCTGTGGCTGCGGGCCGGTGGCCGCGGCGACATGATCGAACACGACGCGCCGTACTACGCGGTGATGGACACCTACGGGGGCTGTTCAATCCCGATCGTTGGCGCAAGTTCGTGTCCGATCTTCACGCCGAGGTCAAGATGGTCTTCATCGTGACTGACTCGCCCTCGATCTTCGCGGCCGTCGGTTACCGGCTCCGGCAAGACGGTCATCGCCACAGCTGTCATCGAGGCGATGGTCAACGGTTCCGCGGATCTCGGCGTGGACCCGGACCCGCGCGCTTCGTTCCTGTGGGTCACCGACGACCCGGCGCTCAACCGCCAGACGCGCAAGCGCATGATCGAAGCGTCGGACCTGCTGCACCCGAACCAGCTCATCGTCGTCGACAACGACTTCCTTGAGCGGGACCTGCGCGCCGGGCGCGTCTACTTCCTCAACGTCCAGAAGCTCTCGAAGAACAGCGGACTCGCCCAGGGTGGCAACAACCTCCGCGAGATCTCGATGTGGGAGGTGATCGCCAACACCGTCCATGGCGGCGACGTCGACCTCTACCTCGTGCTCGACGAAGCCCACAAGGGGATGAAGCTCGAACGGGACCGCTCGACGATCGTGCAGCGGCCGGCGCTCAGCTCACGAAGCTCCTCAACAACAAGCTCGACGGTCTCGAGGCGCAGTACGCCGAGCAGGTGACAGAGAACGTCACGAACATCGAGTCGGCCGAGATCAGCCGCACCACCCTCACACACACCGGCGAGGAGATCGGTGTGACGACCCGTTCGATAGCGACCCATGCGCAGGACCTCGACCGCGACACGCGCCGCGTCATCCGCTCCGTCCGGGAGGGCGTTGGCACGGACTACCTCGCCTACCGACGGCGTAAGGACGCCGACGCCGACCCACGTGACGTGCGCGTCGAAGTCGCAGCCCTGCTCATGATCAAGGACGTCCTGACCGAGCTCGATGTTGCAGCAGCGACGTGGGTGCAGGACCAGTTGACCAGGTTCGCTGTTGACATCAAGAACACCACCGGCGCCGCGCGGGATGCCTACATGAAGGTGCAGGAACAGACATCGAGACTCGAGCGCGTAGGCATCGAGCTGCCGGCGAACGAGGTAGCGCCGGCTGAGGACACCGACGGCAACCCGTACCCAACCTTCGAGCGCCACCTCTACTCCGATCCCGACGGCAAGTTCCCTGCCCATCTCAACGACTGGGAGTCCACGGTCGTCAGCACCGAGCTCGCCCGGAAGTCCACCGTCGCCTGGTACCGCAACCCGTCGCGCGCCGCTCGCTCCGCGCTTCGGATCGCTTACCAAGACGAGAGCGGGACCTGGAAGTCACTGCAGGTCGACTTCCTCGTCATCTCCAAGAAGGACGACGGCACGCTGGCTGCGTCCATCGTGGACCCGCACGGCGATCACCTGGCCGACGCCAAGTTCAAGCTCCGCGCGCTCGGCGACTATGCCGAGCAGTACGGGAACGAGTTCCTTCGGATCGAGTCGGTGGCCAAGGCCGGCGACACGCTCCGGATCCTCGACCTTCAGGACGACAAGGTTCGTCGCGCCGTCCGTGCGTTCGAAGGCGGCAAGGTCACTGCGCTCTACAAGTCCGAAGCGGCGAGGGACTACCGCTGACGTGACGACGTCGAACTCGTGGCGAAACCTCGAGTACGTCGACGGCCACCCAGGCATACGTGAGCGCCGCGATGAACCGCTGTTCGGTACCTGCAGCTGTGACCCCGCGGTGGCAGTTGAAAGGTGTGACAGGTGCTGGGGCGCCCTCCAAGCGCCGAGACGCGGACGCTACCCTCGCGTCCTCAGAATCGGGCGGTGTCAGGCTCGGCGACGATGTCGCCGATGTCGATGCCGAGGTCGGAGGCCATTGCCGAGACGAAGTCGGCGCTCTCGATGGCGAATGGCAACCACTCGCAGTAGCGGCGGTAGCCCTCCCCGGCATCGGGCTCGTCGTCGATGTTGGCGATGCCCCGCATGAACCGGTCGAGGTCGACGAACTCGTTCAGGCGCTCGTCGCCGTCCGGCCCACCCTCTCCGGCGAGGGAGGCCCGGAACCGATCGAGGGATACCGGCTCGGGTTCGGTCGGTGCCACCCCGGAGATGAAGGTGTGCTCGACCTCGCGCATCACCGACCGGTAACCGATGGCCAGAGAGGGCAACCAGGGGTCGACGGTTGCCGGGTGGTCCATGGGCAGGCCCCATCGCAGCGCCGCCACCACACCACCAATCATGTGGAACACGTAGGGGATCGACCGGTAGGTCTGCCGACTCTGGAAGTAGTAGACGATCGGGTAGCGGCGCAGGCCCTCGCCCTGCTCGACCAGGCCGCGGTGGAACTCCCGCAGGTGGGTGGACAGGCCGTTGGGGCGGCCGTCGAGGAAATGCGGGGCCAGGACGGACCGAGGGTCACCCCCGTCCTCGGCCTGGTGGTGCAGCGCCGATGCCAGGGCGTGCTGGCCCTGGATGACCTGGTACACATTCAGGATGTAGCTGATCGTGACAGTGATGATCCCGAGCCCGACCAGGGTCTCGGCTGCAGCCACCGCGTGGTAGGTCATCGAGCGCGGGAGCAGGTCACTGAAGCTGAGACTGGCCAGGGTGGCCGACGAGAAGACCAGGGCGGCACCGAAGGACCGGCGCAGGCCGCCACCCACCACCAGGCCATTGGCCGTGACACCCGGGTAGTAGACGAGGGCGAAGCCGAGGGCCTGGGTCCCGAGCCAGACGCCGAGTGTGAGCACCACCATCCATGGCGCGGCCAGGGCTCTCAGGCCTCCGGCGAGCCGTGAGGGCATGGGCCTGGTGAGGTTGCGGGTTGCCACCCAGGTCCAGCGATAGAGCCTGGGGGTCAGAAAGCTCACCGCGTCGTAGTGAAGGACGGCGACGAACATGTCCACCAGGCCCACGAGGATCACGGCAACGCCGAGGAGGACCCACAGGACGTCCATCGGCGCTTCCTACCAGGTGACGTCAAGGAACGTGGCACCAACCGACAAGTGGCCCCGGCCGCCGATCGCTTCGCCCTGGCCCACATGGAGGCTTTGACCGTCTGCCGCTCAACGCCAGGCTCCTCTCACAGCATGCGGCGCATTTGGCCATCGCCGAGTGGACGAAGCCGTGTCGTCGATAGAACAGACGAGCCTGCGCGTTGTCGGCGTCGGTGAGCAGGGTGATGCGCAGGCAACCGAGCCTCTCGCACTGCTCGATCGCGGCGCGCAACAACACCGAGCCGATCCCGTTGGCGCGCTGACGTGGACCCGCGACCATGTCCTCGAGCAGGGCGACCGGTCCGCCCAGGGCCGTGCTCATGGCCACCTGGACGGTCAGCATTCCGTGGCGAGGCCGCCTTGCTCAGCAACGAGGACGACTGCCGGCCGGAGTCCGAGATGAGCGCCTTCAGTGCCCGCCGTTGGGTCGGGGGGCGGCGCTTTTCAGAATACGTTCGTGTTCTGACATGCTCCGCGCCGGTCGAACGTCGGGAGCGCGGTCGTCAGCCCGGCCTGTAAGCGTTGGTTATTGCGCCGATACTGCCGCGACCCCACCACTCCCCGCAGTTCAGCCCAACTGAACGATTCTCAGCGGGAACCCGAGGGTCCGTCGGCGTCAGGGCAGAGGTTAGCCCTTGGGTTCGGGGGAACCGTGGGCGGTTGACGTCGGCCCTTCGGGCACACTTGTCTGCGGATGGACGTGTTTCAGCTGCAGATCGAAGACGACGGCCTCTTCTGGCCGAGATCAGCGGTGATCCTCGTCAACGGCAGACGGCTGTATGACCTCGCGCACGACGCGGCCTCAGAACCTGAGCCCGAATGGGTCGCCCCGCCCCCGGCCGTGGTGCTGCCTCCGTTGCGGCAGCTCCTCGGAGGGCCTGACGTCTGGGAGGATGCCAGAGAGTCATCTTTCGGGGAGGGCAGAGTGGGCCGTGGGAGCTTGTGGCTGTTCCTTCCCCGGCTGCGACTCCCTGTTGGTCAAGATCGACCTTTCGGACGACGGTGTGGTCTGGCACGACTTCCGTCGTCACAACCGGCCGTCGGTCAACTACGACGGCCTCGGGCCGTTCCGGTTCGACCGTCAGGAATACGAGATCGCCTTGCGAGCCGCAGCGGCTGGATGACCGACCCCCGTGGTCACCGCGAACGTTGATCGTCGATCTTGGAGGAAGGGTGGAAGACGAGTGCCGGCGTGCCCAGATCCGTGCCTTGGTGAGCGCCGGTTCGATCGTATTCGTGGTGGTCGGCGGGAACGCAGTGGTCGTTGCCTGGGGACGCCCAGCACGGACCGTGGCCGTCGCAGCGGCGCTTACTGGCCTCGTCGTCCTCGCGTACTTGCACCTGGTCCGGTTCAGCTCGAGCAGACCCATCCGGTGGGGTTCCTTCCAGGGCTTGTCGTGGGCGGACTGCTACCGCGTCGCCGACACCATCGCCCGTGGCGAGGCAATGGCTGAGCCGCATCTCGCCCGGCCGGCATTGCGCTATGCACGCCAACTCGAGACGACCTCCCGCTCAGGACTCGTGCTCGTGCCGCTATTCCTTGGAAGCATGGTTGTGCGTCACCTGACCGGCGATCTGTCCGGCCGCCGCCTAGCTTCCGACCTCCTCACCGGCGCCATCGTGGTTGCTGGCACCATCAGGTGGCGCCTACGAATGCCTCGCTTTCGTGAGGCGCAGGCGCGGACAAGGGCGCTCCACCATCTGGAATGAGGCGTCGAGAGTGCTGTCGCCACTACCGCCGCGCGGCGAGCTGAAACCTTAGGACGCTCCTTTCGGTGGTGCACATTGCTGCATCACTGATTGAGGCTGGTCATCGGCTGTTCGCGCGACGCCGTGCTGCTCGGCCGCAGTCTCGAGGAGCTTGCGGGCGGAGGCCGCGTAACGGATGGCGGTCTTCTGGTCGAGCCCGAACACGGAGGCCAGGTGAAGAGGGTCAGGCCCGTGGGTCAGGGCCTCCTCGAGCTGACGGTCGACGCGCAGCCGTTCGAGGGTTGCCGTCTGGCCGCGGAGGGCCTTCTTGGCCCAGAAGGTGCTGACGGCGCCGGTCTCCATCGCGGTCTGCTGGTTGATGAACAGGTGCGGGTTGGCCGTGTTCGGCCATCGATCGGCCCGATGGTCCAGCCAGCTGAGCAGGAGCTGGCGGGTGAGGTCGTCGAGAGGTCGTATGCGACCGGCGATCACGAGGCGCCGGTTGCCGACGTCGATGTCTTCGAGCTGCACCGCCCGGATGGCGTGGCGGGTGGGCGGCATGACGGCGGCCAGGGCCACCACGAGCCGGGCCGCCGGGCTCGTGGCGGTGGCGACCGCGTCGGCGACGTCGGCTGGGCGCAACGGCTGGATAACGCCATGGTCACGCTCGCCGACCTTGATGCGGCTGGTGGGGTTGCGGAAGACCGTGCCGTTCTTCTTGCAGGCGGCGAACAGCGACCGGAGCCCGACGAGGGTGATGCTGCGCCGTGACCCGTGCAGGGTGGCGAGGACGGCGAGCACGTCGTCGCGGGTGACCTCGCGCAGGTGGTGGTAGCGGCCCGACCACACCACCAGCGCCGGGCGGACGCTGTTGAGATAGTTCCAGCATGTGGACCGGTCACGGGCACGGGTGCGCGGGCCACCGTCATGCAGCACCCGTTGCCAGGCCTCGACCTCACGGCTGATGCCCGGGGCCACGCCCTCGAGCTTGCGCTCCAGCCATCCCTCGAACGAAGGCCTCCGGTCGTCGACCAGCACACCCATCTCCTCGAGCACCTCGGCGACGCGCTCGGCGCCGATGTCGAGGGCGCGCAGCACGGGGAACATCTCCGAATAGGCGATGGTGTCGCCCTCGGCGTGTTGGGACAACAGGATCACCAACCCTCGCTGCACCCCGAAGCGGACCCGGCGTGTCCAGCCCCGGGCCTCCCCGCGGCGGAACGCGAGATAGTGGGCCCAGGCCAACCACGGGTTGGCGGGCTCGGCGCCGGCGCGTTCGACCAGGCGGGTGAAGTCGGGCCGAGCGTCGAAGAGCCTCAGCTGGGTGTAGAGGCACGCCGGTCGAGCCGTCGGAGCGGGAGGGGGTTTGCGTGGCCGTCCACGGCGGTCGTGTGTGCGGACCGGCCCCTCGGCCCGCCGGAGTTTCATGCGGTCGAAGAACAGCTGGTGGTGCGCCAGTCGCCGGCCGGGCCCGAGGATGCTGGCCGCTCCTCTGGGCAGGCCGCCGGCCGCGTCGGACTCGGCGCTGGCCTGGCGCCAGCACAGCCGGCAGTAGCCGTCCTTCACGGCCAAGACCCGACCGCAGCCGGTGCACCCAACCTCACCGGGGTGGTCGTGCTTGAAGACGCGGCACGCCGAGCAGAACCGCCCGGACAGCACGCCCCAGGCAAAGCAGCCGGCGCAGCTCGTCGGTGGCTTGGGATGCGAGACCCGTCCGGTCACACGGGCGGCAGAGACCGACCCTTGCGCCGCTTGGGTGTTACCGCCGCTGGCCCGGCGGCCGCCACGCTGCGGTGGTCGCCCTCCTCGCCTGGGGCCTGCACCTTGTCGGGCTCGGGGACCAGGAGCTCCTCCACCCCGCAGCCCAGGACGGCGCAGATGACGTCGAGGTCGGTGAGCTTGATGCTGGCCGGCCGCCCCGACCACAGGCCCGACATCTTCCCGGCGCTGACGACCAGGCCGCGCTCGGCGAGCAGTCGTTGGCACTCGCTGGCCTTCCAGATGCCCCGGTTGGCGGCGGCGAGTCGCAGGTTCCACCTCACGGGATCAGCCCCTTCAATCGGTCGGCGGCCCGTTGGTGGCCGGCCATCCACGCCTCTTCGATGTGGGTGCGATGCACGTGGACGTAGCCCATGGTGGTGGCGAAGGCGTGGCCGAGCGTCTCCTGGATGGCGATCAAGTCCATGCCGTGGCGATAGAGCTCGCTGGCACAGAAGTGCCGCAGCACGTGGGGAGTGACCCGCTCCGGCCAGTCGGGCAGGTGCCGGGCGGCGGCGTCGACCAGCGCTGCCCGCAGGGCTTCGTCGCCCACGCGTGCGGAGGTGCCGTCGGCGTTGCGGCGCTCCGACGGGAACAGAGGGGCGCCGGGGCGGGTGTGGTCGTCGTCGAAGTGGCCCCACACGTCCTCGACGAACCAGCTCAGCGTCTGGCGGGCGTCGTTGATCAACGGCACCATGCGCTCACGGGGACCCGAGCCCCGCGATCCCTTCCCCAAGCGCACGTGCAGCTTGCCGAAGCGGCCCAGCTCCCATTTCACGTCGGCGACGTCGAGGCTGCGGGCCTCGTTGACCCGCAGGCCGAGCTCGGCCATGAGCCGGGCCGCCGCGTAGTTGCGGGCGGTCGGGGCGAACTTGCGGCACGACGCCAACTCCTCCCGCCACCCGGCGAACAGCCGCCCGACCTGCTCGGCGCTGGGCGGGATGCGCAGCGCCGCGTCCTTGCGGCCCCGGGGCCGGTTCATCTCGTCGATCGGGCACTCGACGACCAGGCCGGTCAGGTTGTGGATCTCGACCTTGTGTCGCAGCTCCAGGAACAAGAAGTACGTCTTCAACGCCTGGGCCCGGGCCAGGCGGGTGCCCTTCGCCGATCCCCGCAGCACCCTGCCGAAGTACGCGTCGGCGTCGGGCGGCTCCATCTCCCACAGTGGCCGACCCAGCCACGCCCGCACTTGCTCGACGTGCAGGACGTCGGAGCTGATGGTGCCGTCGGAGAGCCCGGCTGCCGCCCGGGCCAGCACGAACCCGGCGAGCACATCGGTCTCGAAGTCGACGAGCTCCTCCGGGCCCGCCCCGCCACGCACCTCACGCAGGTCCCGCACTGCGGCCAGACTCAACCCACGCCCCCTTGCCTTCGGACTTACGGCAAGAATAGGCACGAACCTGTCAGAGCTTCAGGGATACTGAAGATTGCTCATACCGCTCTGCCGACGCCCCGGGGCTGGAAACACGCTGGTCCAGGGCAGAAGGCGTGCACCGTCACCGCCAGACCGGTCAGGAACACAGGGGTTATCTCCTAGTAGGGCTGGATGAGGGCGTCATCGATCCCCTGGGTCTTCAGCAGGTGAACAGGAAGTGCCGCAACCGGAGCAGCGGACGCGGTCGGTGGCCGTCAAGGCGTCCCGCGCCCCAGCCCTGTCTAGGGCGCGATGGCGATGGCCTGCTCATGACAGCAGCTCCAGTAGCGACCGCCGGTCGGGGCCGGGGACCGGTGCCGGCGGGCCGCCGGCCGCGGCGCGGACCTTATCGAGGAATCCGGGCCTGGCCAGCACCTCTCGCGGGAGGGCCAGGCACATGGCCGTCTCCAGCGCGCCGCGGAACACGTCGGGGTCGTTCATGGTGGCCTCGGCGAGGGCCACCGTGCTCGGCTCACGCGGCGGGGGCTCCTCGTCGGCCCGCAGGGCGTCCATCTCGGCCACCCTGCGGCGGTCGGCCTCGATCTGGTCCCGGTAGAACGGGGCGACGTCGGCCTCGGTGGCCTCGTCCCACGCCCTGGCCAGGCGCTCGGGGTCGTCGCCGTGCGACCGAACGACGTTCCGGAGGCTCTGGGCGTGCACCAGCCCGACGGTGACGCCGCGCCCGGCCGACGGGTTGGTGCAGGCCCAGGCGTCGCCGACGGCGGCCACGCCCGTGGCCACCGGCCGTCCCTCCACGACGAAGCGCCGGTACCGGTCCATGATCCCGGCCATGACCATGACGTCGGTGATCGGCTCGGCGTCCACCCAGCGGGCCTGGAGCGGGCAGGCCCGCACGACGGCCGTGAACCGCTCGGGCTCGCGCAGCCTCTTGAGAGCGACGTCGTCCGACGAGCCCCACACAGTGACCGACCACGTGCCGTTGTCGCCCGGGATGGTCAACAGCGAGATGGTCCCGATCTCGGCCACGGGCGGTCCGAGGAGCCGGGGGACGGCCCGGCCGCGGAAGTACCGGGTGTGGTAGACGAACCCGCAGTCCTCGGACTCCGTGTGCGGCCGCCGGCCACCAGCGGCCACCAGCCATTGCGCCAGCGTGGTGCGCCGGCCCATGGCGTCGACCACCAGGTCGGCGCCGAGCTCGTAGCCCTCGGTGGTGCGCACACCGGTGACGTGCGGTGCGCCCAGCACCAGGCTGCCGGCGGTGAGAGCCCGGCCACACCGACGCCGCGGCGGACGTCGATCCCGTCCTGCCGGTCGGCGGCGTGGGCCAGCACGGCCTCCACGACCGGTCGCCGACCCGTGACGAACCGGAACCGGTCGTCGTCGGACCGGCGTCGCGGACCGCGGACCGACGTCGGCACCAGCGCCAGCGGGTCGACCTCGACGCAGCCAGCCTCAACCAGCTCGCCCACCATGCCGGGGAGCTCGTCGTCGAGGATCTGGCGGAACCGGGCGAACAGGTTGTGGGCCTGCCGGAACTGGGCCACGCCCCGTCGCTCCCATCCTCCCCACCCGTCCCGGGGGTCCGACGGAGGCGGTGCGGGGTCGCGTTCCAGTACCGTCACCTGGTGGCCGTCACCGGCCAGCAGCATCGCCGTCGACAGGCCGATGACGCTGCCCCCGCACACGACGACCTCGGCCATGCCGCCAGCATGACCGTTTGGGGACGCCCGCCGAGGAGACGGCTCATCTCATGGTCACTCGCAGGTGACGAAACCGGTACCGGCCTGGACCAGCTTGGTCTGTGCTCGACGTCGACACCCTCTCGCCGCTCAACCTTGGGTGAAGTCAAGGAACGTGGCACCAACCGACGAGTAACCGGGATGGACCCGCAAGCCCCCGGGCGCCGAATGCTCCGGGCCAGGAACCGCTACCGAGACGACTCTCCACCAAGGACTGGCCCCGCGGCTCG
Source organism: Propionibacteriales bacterium (assembly GCA_038254365.1). Taxonomy (GTDB): domain Bacteria; phylum Actinomycetota; class Actinomycetes; order Propionibacteriales; family Nocardioidaceae; genus JAWWPG01. The sequence continues at coordinate 1,924 of JBBSGI010000070.1, read as the reverse complement.
GCGGCGAGGCCGGTCCCGTTTGGGGATCGCCTTTGCGGGGTCGTTCGCCGCATCCGGGTTCGGGCAGTAGCCAGCCCCGCGGGATGAGGTCGTCCGGGAGTGTGGCTACAAGCGGGGCACTCATCCGGGCCCGGTCATGGGTGGAAATGCCAGTCCGTGGAGGTACATGAGCCGCCGGACTGGCTGGGGGAGGCGGGACGGGTGGCCGAGGCGGTGGCGCAGTTCCAGGCCCTGCTGGCCGACCGGCAATGGGTCCTCGGCGCCGACCACCCCGACACCCTCACCGCCCGGGCCAACCTGGTCTACTGGCTGGGCAAGGAGGGACATTCTCCTCCCGGTTGAGGGATCCGCCTCCGGTACCCGCTCGGCGATGCGGCTGCGGGGCTTAGGTTTCGGACACGCGAACCACGACATCGACTTCGCCCGGCGCGGTCTGGGTCGACGCACCCAACCACGTGGTTCTTCTCGTCACGGAAGGGCACGGGTCCAGCGGGCGTGGACGGGCCTTGGCGTCTCAGCGGCGTCGGTGTCTCGGAGCTGCCAAGGGTCCTGGGTCTCGACGCCACACATGGCCGCGGGGCCCAAGTGACAGCCAGGGGGACCGGCTCGGCGGGCCGCCGACGCTGAGCCCCGACAGCCCCCGTCGACGAATTCGGGGCCGCCGGTCTCCGCTCGACCATGGCTGGTTCGGATGGCCGCGCGCGGTCGCAACCGGCGGCGCAAGGGGACGAGCCGCCGCGCAATGGACGGCCTGCCCCCGTCGGGGACCTCGTGGCTGTTCGGGGCGGCGAGAGACCTCCGTCGTGACCAGCTCGGGACCTACCGGCGGGCGCTGAAGGACTTCGGCGGCGACGTCGTCCGGTTCCGGGTCGGCCCCCGCGGGTGGGATTCGAGTTCGACACAGTCTTCCGACCTGACGCGGCCCGACAGATCTTGGCCACCGACGCCGCACGCTACGACAAGGAGGTGCCGGCGTTCGAGGAGTTCCGCTGGGTCATGGGCAACGGGTTGATCACGAGCGACGGCGATCTCTGGCGGCGTGACCGTCGAACGGTCGCCCCGCTGTTCACCCGCCGGCGGGTCGCCACCCATGTGGGCACGATGGCGTCGGCCGCGGCGCGCCTGGTGTCATCGTGGGAGCCCGTCGCCCGCGTCCGGGGCGAGGTCGACCTCCACGACGCCGGCATGCACTACGCCCTGGACGCCCTCGGCCGCACCGTCTTCGGCGCGGACGTCGAGCGGCTGGTCCCGGTCCTGCGCAAGACGGTGCCCCTCCTCAGCGAGTTCGCGCCGCGCCGCGCCCTCTCCGCCGTGCGGGTTCCGGCGTCGTGGCCGACACCGGCGAACCGGCGGGCGGGCCGCGCCCGTCGCGACCTGTGGGGTTCGGTCGACGAGCTGATCGGAGCGCGCCGGGCGGGGTCCCTCGATGGCGGTGACCTGCTGAGCCTGCTACCGACGGCCCGCGATCCCGAGACCGGTGAGGCTCTCGACGACGCTGCCGTGCGCGACCAGGCCCTCACGTTCCTCATCGCCGGCCACGAGACCACCGGCACCACGCTCGCGCTCACCCTGCACCTGCTGGCCAGGCACGAAGCCGACCAACAGCGCGTGCGCGACGAGGTGGCGACGGCGGTCGGCGATCGGCCGATCGGCGAGCAGGACATCGACAAGCTGGCCTACACCCACCAGGTCATCAACGAGGCGATGCGGCTCTACCCCTCGGGCCACACCATCGTCCGCCGCGCCCACGAGGCGGCCGCCGTTGCCGGCTATGGCGTCCCGCCGGGGCGGATCGTGGCGGTCAGCGTGTGGGGGATCCACCACAACGCAGAGGTGTGGGCCGATCCGGAGCGCTTCGACCCCAGTCGTTTCGGGGCGCGTGACGCCGAGGCTGCCGGCGAGCCGGCCCGCTACGCACACCTTC
>JBBSGI010000069.1:0-14357 GCA_038254365.1 Propionibacteriales bacterium | reverse complement strand
GCGTGCGTGGGGGGGCCGCCGCGGGGCTGTCCTCCGGCCGTGAACCGAGACCGGGTGCTGCTGATGAAATGGGCGTGGGTGGCTTGCTCGAGGCGGTCGGGGAGGGGCTCGAGCGCCGTCCGCGGGTAGCGCCGCTGCAGCGCGGCGAGGAGCAACCAGTCGGTGAGCGCGGCATTGCGCGGCAGCAGCGGGCCGTGCAGGTAGGAACCGACAGCCCTGCCGCAGATAACCCCCTCCGTGCGGTCCTCGCCGTTGTTGCCATGGCCGCTCAGCACCCGACCCATCGGCTCGGCACTGGCACCGAGATACGTGCGACCGCTGTGGTTCTCGAAGCCCACCACCTCGCCCCATCGGGTGCTCACCCGCACGTCGCCGACCAGCCTTCCGGGGAAGGCCCGCGTCATGGCGTCGAAGACGCCCACGCCTCGGACCCGCTTTCCCTGGACGGTCACGAACTCGTGGCACAGCAGCTGGTAGCCGGCGCAGATCGCGAGCAGCGCGACACCCTCGCTCAGTCGCTCACGGATGGGCCCGCCGTGCACCCGGACGAGTCTCTCGGCCAGTTGTGTCTGGGCCTTGTCCTGCCCTCCCCCGACAACGAGAACGTCGACGTCGCGGGGCATGGGGTCGTTCGGGTCGATCCGGATCACCGTGGGCTCAATGGACCGCCAACGGGCCCGCTGACTGAGCGCCAGCACGTTCCCGCGGTCGCCATACGTGCTGAGAGCGGCGGGGTACAACCAGCCGATGGTCACCTGCTCTGTCACGCCACCGTCACTCCTCCCAGAACGCGCGGAGATGCAGGTCGGCGGCGAAGTTTTGGTGGATGTCGACCATGGCGGTGTACGTCGGCAGGATGAACCCCGATGCCCCGACCTCGAGGGAGCAGGTGAAGGCGTCGACGGCGTGTCGGAGGTCGGGCCCCAAAACGCGGATCCGGTCGGGTGACACCCCCGCGTAGTAGAGGCGGTTGCGCAGATCCGCCCAGCGGCTGCCGGCGCAGCCGATCTGCCCGGAGGAGCCCGCGAGCCGTTCGAAGTCGACGTCCCAGATCCACGAAACGTCCCGCCCATCCGACGCGGCGTCGTTCAAGCAGAGCAGGAGAGGCAGCTCGAGCCTTCCGTTCGCACCCGAGATCGTGCGCAACACCTCGTCACAGCCGACCGGGTTCTTGACCAGCATGACCCGTAGGCGTCGACCGCGATGCATCACCAGCTCCGCCCGGCCGAATGCCGCGCGATAGCAGGCAACGGCGCTCAGCGACCGGTCGGGACGGACATCGAGAACATCAGCGGCGGTGAGCGCCGCGAGCACGTTGTAGGTGTTGTAGAGACCTGGTACCCCGGCGTCGACCCGAGGGCTTGCGCCGATGCCGCTGACCTCGAAGGACTGGGAGTCGGCCGACTTCAGCTCCACGGCCGATGCCGATACGTCCAGATCAGGTCTGGCGACCCGACAGGCGGGGCAGTACCAGTCTCCGAGATGACCCACATAGACGCTGTGGTACTGGAGCGGCAGGTCACAGGTCCGGCAGGAAAGCACCTCTGCGGAATGCGGAACCGCGGCGAGTCGGTGAATGGAGTCACCGATGCCGAAGAGCCGCCGGGTGGCCGAAAGTCCGTCGGTGAGGGCGACGAGCGAGGGGTCGTCCGCGTTGACCACAAGCGTGGTCGAGGGCGAAAGCTGCGTCAGGGCCGCTCTCCAGCGGCCCAGGATCAGGTCGAGCTCGCCGTACCGGTCAAGCTGGTCTCGGAACAGGTTGGTCAGTACGACGACCGCCTGTGTGGTGCGCCGCAGGACCTCGGGCAGGGCCGACTCATCGGTCTCGAGGACCGCGGTGGCGGAGCCGCTCCGCCTGTCGACAGCGACGCCGGCGGCCAGCGTCGAGACGATGCCCGTCACCAGGTTCGCCCCCGCCCGGTTGTGCAGGACGCGGCGACCGTCGCGCGCCAGGATCTCCGCGAGCATCCGCGCCGTCGTGGTCTTGCCGTTCGTGCCGGCGACGACCACGACACCCCGGCCCAGTCGCAGGCTCAGCTTCTCGAGGGCCCGAGGGTCGACGCGACCGGCGACAATACCAGGCGCCGCGGTGCCTCCTCCGATCCGTAGGGCACGGCTGAGTCCCGACACGCACCGGGCGCTGGCAACCGCCAGGCCGAGGCGCGCATCCATGCGCTGACCCTGCCGACTCACATCCTCACGCTAGGAGCCCTCCCTGAGGGGTCACGAAGAGTCAGGCAAGCGCGCGGCAAAATCGTCGATTGGGGCTCTGGGTGGGGCTGCGGGCCGGACGACCGGGACCGGTTCGGCTGGGAGCTAGTACCCACCACGGCCGCACCGGCGAGCGGTGCCGGAACCGCAGGTAGTGTCAGGAATCCCCGGCCCGGCCCACATCCCCGGCGCGAAAATCGACGAGGTGCTGTCCATGCTCAACCGACGAGAGCTGTTCCGAGCGGCTGGCGGTGCGCTCGCCGGGCTCCTCGCACTGCGACACCCTTTCCAAGGCGACTCCGACGACACCTCAGCGTCGAGGTCGAGCCAGCAGGCCGCGCCCACCGCCGACTCCTCGTATGCGTGGGCCGGCGACGCCACCCAGACCACCGTCGAGATCTCGGCGTACACCGTGGGCGCGACGTCGGTCGGCCTCGCGGTGTCGCCGACTCCCGACATGGCTCAGCCGACCTGGTGGCCGTCCAACCCGCCCAACGCGGCAGGGTGGAACAAGTGGTCAGTGACCGGGCTGACTCCCGGCGTGCGCTACTTCCGGGCGTGGGGAGAGGTCGTCCCCGCGCGGATGACGACGGCCAAGGCCCAGTCCCGTGGCCGGTACCGCTCCGAGGTCGAGGGAAACGTCCGCTACGTGAAGCTGGATACCCGCTCCCCGGACAAGACCGACACCGTGACCCGTCCGACCGATCCCCGGTCGTCGAAGTCGACGATGCTGGGGGCGACCCAGCTCAAGTGGCTGCAGTTCGAGATCAGCCAGGCAGCCGCCCAGTATCAGCTGGTCGTCCTGTACTCCGACTGCGCCTGGAACGGAACCTCCCCCGGCCCGCCGATACCAGTCTCGTACTCGGACAAGTGGCCGTCCTACCTTTACGAGCGAGACCTGATCAGCGACTACGCAGCTCGAGCGGGTGCCAAGATGCTCATCCTGTTCGGCGACAGCCACGGCATGCAGTTCGACGACGGCACGCATGAGAAGAACGGCTTCGCCAGCCTGGGCGTCGGGCCTCTCGACTCTCCGTTGCACATGCACTGCCAGGACTCGTACCAGGGGAACTACCCGCAGGGCATCGACGAAGGCGGCGGCCCCTAACGCGACGCCCAGCACTACCTGCGCCTGACGATCTCCCAGACCCAGACCGGTCAGCCGATCACCGTCACCGCCGAGGCCCACGACTGCACCGCGGTGACGGGTGGCCCGCGCACGGTGAACACGCTGGTCAAGTCCTACACTCCCTGACACAGCCACCGCCGGGGTCGCCCGGGTTAGCGCTCGGTAAGAATTCGCGCCAGGAACGACGCGCCGTCGCGCGTCTTCGCCGTTCTCAGTCCGCCCGGATATGTTCTGAGTCGTGATCCTGCCTGCCGCCGCGAGTCGTCGACCCTTGGGGGCCGGGCTTCTCTGCCTGGCGTTGGCCGCCTGCTCGACGGCCGGCCCGGCCCTCGACCCCTCGTCGACAAGGCCCACCGGCTCGGCCTCGCGACCGGTGCCCACAGCCACGGCGCTTGCGACCTCCGACCCGTTCGCGGGCGACGCCACCGCTGCGACGCCACCGCAGTTCCGTCATCCGTTACCCGGCATGCCGCCGGTCGTCGACGACAATGTGTACGCCCGAGCGCGCTCGGGCATGGTGTCGCCGACCATCGCCCACGATCCCGCCTACCTGTACGTGCCCAACTCGTACGGAGCGCCGTACACGACCGTGATCGACCAACGGACCCATCGGATCGTCCGCGTCCTACATACCGGCTCCCTCGACCAGCACGTTACGCCCGGGTGGGATCTTCGCACGCTCTACGTGGAGGCCAGCGCGTCCAACCAGCTCACGGCGCTGAACCCGCGGACCGGCCGCATCGAGAGGCGGATCCCGGTGCGTCGCCCCTACAACCTCTACTTCACCCCGGACGGCAAGCAGGCCGTGGTGATGTCGGAGGAGCACGACCAGATCGTGTTCTCGGACCCCCAGACCTTCGCCAGACGCGACGTGGTCTCGGACCCGAGCTGTCGAGGACCGAACCATGCGGACTTCTCCGCCAACGGCCGCTACTTCGTCGTGAGCTGCGAGTTCTCGGGCTCCCTGCTCAAGGTCTCCACCCTGGACCATCGAGTGCTCGCCCGGCTGTCTTTGGGGGCCGGCAGCCAGCCGCAGGATGTCCGGCTGTCTCCCGACGGGCGGACATTCTACGTCGCTGACAAGGGCCGCAACAGACTCGACCGCATCAGCTGGGACAGCTTCCGGTTGGTTGGCCACACGACGATGCCGTCCATGCCCCACGGCATCTATCCGAGCCGTGACGGACGCTTCCTCTTCGTCTCGGATCGTGGCGCCGGTGAGGTGTCCGTGGTCTCGCTTACCAGCAACAAGATCGTCGACACCTGGACCATCCCCGGGGGTGGGACGCCCGACATGGGCGGCGTGTCGGCCGACGGAAAGGTGCTGTGGCTCTCTGGGCGCAACGACGGCCGGGTCTACGGCTGGAACACCACGACGGGCAAGCTGATCGCCCGCATCGACGTCGGAGGCAGCCCGCACGGCCTGCTGGTCTGGCCGCAACCCGGGCGCTACTCGCTGGGGCACACCGGAACCATGCGATGAGCCGCCCGGCCGCCGTCCTTGCGGCCCTGTCGGCGGCCGTCCTGGCTCTTCTCGGGTCGTGCGCCAGCGGCCCCGCCGCTGACCCGACGGGACGGACCGAGCATGACCATCAACCCCCGACCCCGGGCACCTCGTCATCGGTACCGACCTCGGCGTCCGACCGGCTGACCCCGCCGCCCACCGTGGCTCCCCGGCCTGGACTGGTCGACGTCCAGGTTCTGCCCTGGCGTCTTCCGGAGCCGGTAGGTCGAGAGGCTGCCGTGCCTCTGCGCGCCGGAATCGTGGTGGCCGGCGGGCTGGTCGCTGGGGACCGGTCCACGGCCCGCACGTACCGGCTCGACCTGAGGACGGGCCGGACCACCGCCCTGCCCGACCTCGGCGTCCCCGTCCACGACGTGGGCGGAGCCGCGCTGCCTCGTCGTACGGTCGCGGTCATCGGCGGAGGCAACAGCACCGAGCAGGACGTCGTCCAGTCGGCCAGCCCCTGGGGCCGCTGGCAGATCCAGGGGCACCTCCCGACGCCGCGCTCCGACCTCGTCGCGGTCAGTTCCGGCTCACGGGTGTTCGTGATCGGCGGCTACGACGGTACGACGCCAGCGCTCGCCGAGATCCTGGTCGGCTCCGGACCAGCGGGTTTCCATCCCTTCGGGCAGCTCAGGGTGCCGGTCCGGTACCCCGCAGCGGCGCTGCTCGACGGCGCCATCTGGGTGCTCGGCGGCGAGAGATCCGGAGCGGAGGTCGACACGGTCCAGCGGATCGACCTTGGCACTGGCGAGGTGCAGGTCACGGCAAAGCTACCTGAGCCCCTGGGTCACGCCAGCGCCGTAGCATTTGGGGGCCGCATCCTGCTGCTCGGCGGACGAACCAGTGACTCGACACCGACCTCGGCGATGTGGTGGTTCGACCCGCACACCTCGCGGTTTCACCGCGCTGGTTCGCTGCCTACCCCCTTGGCGGACTCAGCGGTCGTCGGGGGTCCTGGCGTGGCGTACCTGGTCGGGGGCGAGACGCCGGGGCTGAGCGACCGGGTGCTCCGGGTCAGAGCGTGACGCGGCCAATGGCGTGGCCGTACCCCTCGCAGAACCAGATGTTTCCGTCGGGACCCGCCGGTGATGGAGCACCGTCCTGCCTGGCAGACGCGCGGCTAGCGGTCGGCTAGAGCTAGAGGCGGGGGAGCCAGACGCGCATCGGACCGACCCCGCGGTTCGCCCAGGCGAAGTACGGCACGGCAATGATCTCCCTGTCCTCGCTCGACATGTCCTCGCTCGACGACAATGCTGTGGCGTGTGCTCGTCGATACGGCCACCGGCTACGAGTGGGCTCGACCGCCAAGCCACGCAGGCGCACGGAGACCACCCCGCCGAGCAGGTCCGGTCGCAGCTCTGCCTGCGCCGGCTGCTTCAGGTCGACCAGGATCTCGTCGATGACGACCCCCTCCGCTTGGTCGACCTGTTCGACGGCATATACGAGTGGACCGCGTTCCACCGCGACGCAGCCCCTAGCCGCATCGATCCTTTCGTCGGCAGCCGTCCACCGGACCGGCATGGGCAGCGCCAACTCGACGACGTCGCCGCTTGCCCAGGCGCGTCGCACGTCGGCGTACTCCCCAGCCGTTGCGCTGTGCTCGGTGCCATTGACCGTGAGCGTGGCATCCTCGGCCCACACCGGCACTCGCAAGGACAGCGTCCACTCCGCGGGCGGCGTCTGCTCGACGTGTACCCGGATGCCACCGTCCCACGGGTAGTCGGTTTCCACCGAGACGCGGCACTCGGCACCACCGACGGTCGCGGTGATGCTCGAAGGGGAGTACAGGTGGAGCTGAAGGCCCGAGTCGTCGGTGGTCGCGAGGTAGCTGCCGAGACTGGCGAGGGTGCGCATGACGTTGGGAGGGCAGCAGGCGCACTCGAACCAGCCGCGGCGACCATGCGCCGCGCTGCGGTCGTGGTCGGCGTGGGCGCCTGGGCGAACCTGCAGCGGGTTGACGTAGAAGTACTCTGAGCCACCGATCGAGATACCGGCGAGAAAGCCGTTGAAAAGCGTGCGTTCCACAAAGTCGGCGTAAGACGGGTCTGCGGTTGCGAGCAGCATGCGCCACGCCCACTGCACCCCCGCGATGGCAGCACAGGTCTCTGCGTAGGCCCGGTCGGAAGGTAGCTCATAAGGGTCGCCGAAGGCCTCGAGGTCCCACCTCGACCCCAGTCCGCCCGTGAGGTACGCCTTGGTCGCCACCATGTCGGCGAACTGCGACGTCAACGCGTCGAGCAGGTCCTCGTCGCCCAACTCCATCGCCACGTCGGTGGCCCCTGCGGCCAGGTATAACGCCCGAACGGCATGTCCCTCCACGCTCCTCTGCGCACGGACAGGCACCCGATCGGAGAAGTACGTCGGCTCGTGGCCGTAGCCCTGCATGAGCCCGTGACCACGAGCGTCGACGAAGTACTTGGCAAGCTCGAGGTAGCGGCGCTGCCCCGTTTCGCGGAACAGCTCCACGAGTGCCATCTCGACCACCGGGTGGCCGTCGACGTCGTGGCGCCGGTCGGGTCCGAAGGTCTCGAAAAGATGGTCCGCGAACCGCATGCCGACCTCCAGCAGGGCTCGTTCACCGGTACAACGGGCCCGCGCGACCGCAGCTTGGATGAGGTGACCGGCACAGTAGAGCTCATGGCTCCACGGCAGGTCTCGATACCGCTCACCGGCTCGGCGTCCTTGGATGACCGAGTTGAGGTAACCGTCGGGTTGCTGCGCTGCCGCGATCAAAGCGGTCACCTCCCGCTGTGTCAGCAGGAGGTCGTCAGAAGGGTCGCGTCCGTACTCCCAGGCAGCGGCTTCGAGCCACTTGTACAGATCGGAGTCCATGAACACCGGCCCGCGAGTCTCGCCGACTGCAATGCCGGCCGCGATCCTCAGGTTGGGCAGGTTTCCGGCCCTCTCCAGATGGTCCCGCCCTCGTGGGATCGCGACCTCGCGGTTGACCTGCTGGCGGGCCTGCCACAGACCACCCGTAATGCTGACGGCTCGATACGGAACCGGACGCAGGCGACAGCTGGCCCCAGCCGTGGGGTTGATCGGCCCAGCCGACGGCAGCCGTCGCGGACCGGGCTGGGGCAGGGAGGAATTCTGCGGTGCCACTTCAGACGACATCGTGCTCCCAGCGCAAGACCCTCCGCGAACCGGTATGACCGCGTGCAGGCGCAGTCTACGTTCCGGCAACTTGGTCGTGTCACGCTCGTAGCCATGACGGGGAGTGTCACAGACGTATGATGTCGCAGCCGTTGTTGCCGCCACCCGTCTGCGCGCCGCCGCTCTTGCCGCCCTGCCCTGCGCGCTTGGTTCCGGGTCAGTCCAGTCGGTAGCGTGAGAGGGTGCATGCGACGGACGGCACCTCGCGCAAGAGCCGGTGGTTCCTTGTCGCCGGCCTCATCCTGGGCTTGTTCCTGATGCACGGCCTCACGGCTGGTCATGACGCGGCGATGCCCATGTCCGTGACGTCGGCGGTCGAGACGTCAGCCGATGTGGGACACCATCACCTGGCAGCACCAGCTACCAGTCTCGCGGATGAGTTGTCCGCCCTGTCCGCGCACCGCGAGTCGATGGGTGGACTTTGCCTGGCGCTGCTGGGAGCTGGTCTTCGGCTGCCGAGGCGCGTCGGGGGCCGACTACGCCGCTCACCGAGTCCCCTCGCGGGCGCTGGCGCCGCCGTCACGGCGGACAAGGCAGCAAGAAGGTGGTCGCCACGCCCGCCGCCATCGCTACGCCGATTGTGCATCTCCCGGACCTGAGCCGCCGAGAAGTCGCCGTACGACGAGTGCGCGACGGATTCCGCAACCTCATCTCCGCACGATCCGACCAACGATGGAGCGAACTCACTATGCAACGAACCATGGACACTGTCTTGACCCGCCAGAACCGTCATTCCCCCGCCGCCGCACGTCGACTGGCGCACCGCATGGCTGTCGCCATGATCGTTGCGCTGTTCGGCCTCGTTGCCGCCTGTGGCGGCAGCGATGAGGCGCCATCCGGCGGCTCGGGTGTCCACAACGGTGCCGACGTCACCTTTGCCACCGGCATGATCCCGCACCACGCCCAAGCGATCGAGATGGCGGACCTGGCGCTCGATCAAGCTCACTCGACCCAGGTCGTCACGCTGGCCGAACGGATCAAGACGGCACAAGGTCCCGAGATCGACGCGATGACCCGGTGGTTGACGAGCTGGGATGCCCCCGTTCCGCATACCGGCTCGATGGCTGGGATGGGCCACGCCATGACCGGCATGATGAGCCAAGCCGAGATGGACAAGCTGTCGCAGTCGTCCGGACCCGCCTTCGACAGGCTCTGGCTCACGATGATGGTTAGGCACCACGAAGGCGCCATCGAGATGGCCAAGACCGAAGTGAGTGACGGCAGGTCGACGGATGCGCAGTCACTCGCTCACGGCATCATCACCGCCCAGCGGGCCGAGATCGCCGCGATGAGGCGACTACTTCACGATCTCGCGCCATAACGGCGGGCGCTCTCAGTGGTGGAACGCGTGAACGACGGCGTGACCCTTCCCCCGGGAGATCATCGCCCGGTTGACGGGAACCGTGACAACGAACGCGACCGCCAAGGCGAGCGCGAGCGATCCCCAGAACAGGCTGTCGACCAGCCCGGCGGCCATCGCACCCGGAACGACCAGCACGATGAGGGTGTCGATGACCTCCATGGTCGCGATCGAGACGGTGTCGGCGGCGAACGCGACCCCCATGGCCTGCCGCCAAGGCAGCCCAGCTCGCATCACCGGCCCCACGGTGAGGGAGTAGCCGAACACGAAGGCCAGCACGATCGCGAGTGCGACGGAAGGGCCGTTGGACCAACCCCACCAGGTCGCGAGCACGAGTCCGAGCACCTCGCCAATCGCACACCCGGTCAGGCAGTGCAGAGTGGCGCTGGTCGCGTTTCGCCACGTGGAGATTCCCTCACCCAGCTCGGGCTGTACATGGGCGGTGTCGTGATCTGTCATGGGTCCCTCGTTTCTCGGATGCCACACCGTCTGATGCCGGCGCGGCGGGTTGGAAGCGACGCAGTCGCAGGCTGTTGGTGACCACGAAGACGGAGCTGAACGCCATGGCCGCGCCGGCGATGAGGGGGTTCAACAGGCCGGCCGCCGCGAGCGGGATAGCCGCGATGTTGTAGGCAAACGCCCAGAACAGGTTGCCTTTGATCGTCTTCAGAGTGGACCGTGAAAGCCGGATCGCGTCTCCTGCGGCCCGCAGGTCACCGCGGACCAGGGTGATGTCGGAGGCTTCGATGGCGACGTCGCTACCGGTACCCAGCGAGATTCCCAGGTCGGCCTGGGCCAATGCGGCGGCGTCGTTGACGCCGTCGCCGACCATGGCGACCACCGCGCCCGCAGCCTGCAAAGCCTTGACTGCCGCGACCTTGTCCGCCGGCAGCACCTCGGCGAGCACGTGGGCCTCGTCGATGCCGACCTGGACGGCGACGGCGTGCGCGGCCCGGCCGTTGTCTCCGGTGAGCAGGACGGGCCGCAGTCCCAGTTGACGCAGCTCGGCCACGGCCTGCACCGAGGTGTCCTTGATGCTGTCCGACACGACCACGACACCGCGGACGGCACCGTCCCAAGCCACCCAGATCGGGGTGCGTCCGGCGGCCTCGGCGGAGTTCGCGTGATCCAGCAGGTCGGCTGGGGCGGTGACGGCCAGCTCCTGTTCGAGCCATCGGCGCCGCCCGGCAAGCACGGTGTGTGCATCGACCACACCGGAGACGCCGCGCCCTTCGTAGTTGCTGAAGCGCTCGACCGATGCCAGCCTACCGGTCGCGGCATCCCTTGCGCCCGTGGCGATCGCTGAGCCGATCGGGTGCCCGGAGGCATCCTCGACGGCCCCGGCCAGAGCCAACACCTGGCTCGGCGACTGCTCGGAGGTCGCGTGGACGGCGGTGACGCTCATCCGGCCGGTGGTAACCGTGCCTGTCTTGTCCAGCACGATGGTGTCGACCCTGCGGGTGGACTCCAGAATCTGTGGCCCCTTGATTAGAATGCCTAGCTGGGCACCGCGGCCCGTACCGACCATCAAGGCGGTGGGGGTGGCAAGTCCCAGTGCGCACGGACAGGCGATGATCAGCACTGCGACGGCCGCGGTGAAGGCAGCGGTGGCGGCGTGCCCCGTGACGAGCCATCCGGTCAAAGTGAGCAGGGCCAAGACGATGACGACCGGTACGAAGACGCCGGCCACCCGGTCCGCGAGCCGCTGGACCTCGGCTTTGCCGTTCTGAGCGTCCTCGACAAGTCGGGCCATCTGGGCGAGCTGGGTGTCCGCCCCGACCCTGGTGGCGCGCACCTGCAGTCTGCCGCCGGCGTTGACGGTGGCGCCGGACACCGCGTCGCCAGGGCCGACCTCCACCGGGATCGACTCCCCCGTCAGTAGCGAGGCGTCGATCGCGGAGGTTCCGGTGGTGATGATGCCGTCGGTCGCGACCTTCTCCCCGGGGCGGACCACGAACACGTCATCCACGGTGAGCTCGTCCACGCCCATCCGGACCTCGTCGCCGTCTCGGAGGACGGCGACCTCCTTTGCGCCCATGCTCAGAAGAGCCCGCAGAGCGGTCCCGGAGCGCGTCTTGGCGCGAGCCTCGAAGTAGCGACCGGCAAGGATGAACACGGTAACCACCGAGGCGACCTCGAGGTAGAGATGGCCGGAACCAGTATCGGCAGCCGGCATCAGAGTGAAGGTCATCGTCATCCCCGGGATGCCGGCGTCGCCGAAGAAGAGCGCCCATAGCGACCACAGCCACGCGGCACCGACCCCGACCGAGACCAGGGTGTCCATGGTCGCCGCCCCATGGCGGGCGTTGGCGAGGGCGGCTCGATGGAACGGGAGCGCCCCCCAGACCACGACCGGCGACGCCAACGTCAGGGCCAGCCATTGCCAGTTGGTGAACTGCCAGGCCGGAATCATCGACAGCAGCAGCACAGGCAGACTCAGGACGGCCGAAACCGACAACCTCCGCCACAACGCGACGAGCTCAGTTCCGTCGTCGGTAGCGGCTCCTGCGGATTCCGCACGGGTCGGCGTGGCTCTCGACCGGGTTGCCGTGTATCCAATGGCCTCCACTGACCGGACGAGGTCTTCGGGGGTCACGCTCGGCGCGTGGCTCACCTTGGCTTTGGAGGTGGCATAGTTGACGGTCGCGCTGACCCCGTCGAGCTTGTTCAGCTTCTTCTCGACCCTGGCAGCGCACGAAGCGCAGGTCATGCCCCCGATGACGAGCTCGACGTCGAGCCTGTCGGTTCCGCGCGGCGAGTCCATCGGCTGGCTCATGCGTTTCGCCTCTCCCTGTGGTTGCGAATCTCGAGCGCCGCCTTCTGTCAGGTGGTCACGAGTTGGTAGTCGCCTGCCTCATCCAGCGCCGCCGCGAGCTGGGCATCATCCAAGGAATCGTTTGAGGTGATCGTCAGGGTCGAGGCGCCCTCGGGGACCAGGTCCACCGTGACAGCGATGACGCCAGGCAGGTTCTCGACTTCGCTGGTGACTGCGGAGACACAGTGTCCGCAGGTCAGACCGGTCACGCGGTAGTTGAGGGTGCTCATGAAGTCCTCCTGGTACGCGCCGCAGCGGCGCATGGTGGTGGGGTCGGGAAGGCCCGGGGTGTGCACTGGCGCGTCAGGACCGGACGAGCCGCGCGATCGCCTCCGAGGCTTCTTGGAGCTTTTCGTTGGCCTCAGGACCTCCAGCCGCAACGGCATCCACGACGCAATGGCTCAGGTGCTCCTCAAGGAGACCGAGGGCGACCGCCTGCAGCGCCTTGGTCACCGAGGACACCTGGGTAAGGATGTCGATGCAGTACTTCTCCTCCTCCACCATCCGCTGCAGCCCACGAGTCTGGCCCTCGATGCGGCGCAGCCGGCGCAGATAGTCCTCCTTGCGGTGGATGTAGCCGTAGCCCACTGCTCTCTCAATCACGGGTAGCTCCATTCTGGTTGCCTACTCAACTCAGAATATACACTACCCCCCCTCCCTATACAGCGCCAGGAGGTTCTGCCAGCACGCTAGGGCCGCTAACCAGGTGCTACACCGTCGAGGCGGGCGGCCCTGGTCGTCCTTTGTACGTCGCGCCAAGCGATCCATCCGGTGCGAAGCCGCGGCGAGACGACTCGCTCTCCGCGTCTGCGAGCCCGGAGGTGGTCGATCAGCCATGGCGGCGCATCCGCCTCGCCGATGGCCTGCGTCTTGGTCAGCAGTTTCCCGGTCCGCAACGCGTGCCGGCCGCGGGCCATCGATGTGAGCCCCAGGTCGGCGATCACCGGGTTCAGCCACATGCAGGGTCGGCGCGCCGCCCAGGCCCAGTATCCGCACAGCACGGCTCGGGCGGCGGCGCGAACCTGGTCGTCGGTCATGGGCGGTAACAACGCCGTCGGTGGTCGCCCGTAGACCGCGAAGCCGTGACGCACGAGTTCCGCGCGGGTGACCTCGGACAGTATGCGATGAACAAGGCCCCCGTGCGTCCAGGTGGGGTGGAGAACTGGCGCCTCGGCCAGCCGGCTCTCTTCGACATAGACGCATCCGAGATCGGCACCGGCGGCTTCCCCGCGGTCCAGCTCCTCGTGCACTCGGATGAGACACACTTCCCGCGCCTCGTCTACCGCTCCGTCGACCACGGCAACCAGGTCGAGGTCACTCACTCCTGAGACGTAGTCGCCAGTCGCCAGCGATCCAGCGACCAGAAGGTCTCGCACCCAACCGAGTTCCGTGAGCCGTGCCGACAACGACGTCACCGCCCGCGGCACCGCTCCCACGCGCACTCCCCCTACCTTAAGGTGTATCCGGCAGCGGTGAGGGCTTCGCGGGTCCGACGGTCGAGGTCGTCAAGCCGTGATGTGGGACGACACCTGCCGGGGGACGGTTGCGGTGCTTGTCTGCTACGAGACCGAGCTTCTGGCCGGCACGGCTGCCGTGCCACTTCGACAAGCTCTGGTCTGAAGCGTTGGACCCCATCGATAGATGGTGACGTGATCGACCGTCACGCCACGCTCGGCGAGCAGCTCCTCGACGTCGCGATAGGACAGCCCGTACCGCAGACACCACCGCACCGCGACCGAGATAGCCTCCCCCAGGGAACCGAAAGTCAGCGAACGACGAGGTCGAAGACCAAGTCATGGGACCAGTCTGGCGCCCGATCACTAATGCAACAGACATCCCAGGATTTTCGATGTCAAGCGGCGGCGTTGTTGCGGTGTGCCCAGGCGGCTGTTTCGTCGTAGCGGGTGCCGGTCTTCAGGCAGCTGTGCAGGATGCCGACGAGGCGGTTGACGAGTTGGCGTAGCGCGGCTTGGTGGCCGATGTTGCGGGCTCGCAGTGAGTCGTAGTGGGCGCGGGCGGCGGGAGATCGGTTCAACGAGCCGAAGGCCCACTGCTGGACGGCGTCGCCGAGACGAGTGTTGCGGGCGTAGCGGGCCAGCACGATCTTGCGGGTGCCCGAGGCGCGGGTGATCGGTGAGGTGCCGGCGTAGTTCTTGCGCGCTTTCGCGTCGGCGAAGCG
>JBBSGI010000068.1:0-14426 GCA_038254365.1 Propionibacteriales bacterium | reverse complement strand
TGGATCGCACCGCGCCGATCCTGCCGATGCGTCCGGGGTTACCCGAGAGAGCGACGCACGACTATGTGCGGAACGGCACAACAACGCTGTTCGCTGCGCTGGAGGTCGCCACCGGCAAGGTCACCGACGCCTGCTACCCCCGACACCGCCATCAGGAGTTCCTGCGGTTCCTCAATCAGGTCGCGAAGGCCCACCCCAGAGTCGACCTGCACGTGGTCGCCGACAACTACAGCACCCACAAACACCCCGCCGTCAAAGCCTGGCTCGCCAAGAACCCGCGGATCACCATGCACTCCACGCCAACCTCGGGATCGTGGCTCAACCTCGTCGAGATCTTCGTCAACACATCGACGGCTGGAACGACCGCTGCGAACCCTTCGTCTGGACCAAGACCGCCGACGAGATCCTCACCAAAGCCACCCACCCCAAGAACCGCAACACTCACACCACGTCAGTTACAGACCATTAGCGTGCATTGAAGTATTTCGCCTCGGGATGGTGAACCACAAGGGCGTCGGTGGACTGCTCCGGGTGCAACTGGAGCTCCTCGCTCAAGGTAACCCCGATCCGCTCGGGACGGAGCAGCCGCACGAGGGCGGCGCGGTCCTCGAGATCGGGGCACGCCGGGTAGCCGAAGCTGTACCGGGAGCCGCGGTAGCCCTGGCGGAACACGTCCGAGATGTCGTCCGGGTCCTCGCCGGAGAAACCCAGCTCATCACGGACCCGGGCGTGCCAGAACTCCGCCAGCGCCTCGGTCAGCTGAACCGAGAGCCCGTGAAGCTCGAGGTAGTCGCGGTAGGCGTTCGCGGCGAACAGCTCGCCGGTCACCTCGCTGACCCGGTTGCCCATGGTGACCAGGTGGAATGCCACCACGTCCAGCTCGCCGGCATCCTTGGGCCGGAAGAAGTCGCTGAGACAGAGGAACCGATCTCGACGCTGGCGCGGGAAAGTGAACCTGGCCACCTCCGATGCCTGCGTTTCCGCGTCGAGCACCACCAGGTCGTCCCCGTCGCTGTAGCAGGGCCAGTATCCGTACACCACGGCCGGCTCGAGGATGGCCTCGGTTTGCATGCGGCTCAGCCAGCTGCGCAACCGCGGTCTGCCCTCGGTCTCGACGAGCTCGTCGTACGACGGACCGCTCCCCCGCGACGCCTTGAGCCCCCATTGGCCCATGAACGTGGCCCGCTCGTCGAGGTACGAGGCGAACTCCGCGAGCGGCACCCCCTTGACGATCCGGCTTCCCCAAAACGGTGGCGTGGGCACCGGGTTGCTCGTGGACACGTCAGAGCGGGCCGGGACGACAACCTGCTCGTCGGGCAACCCACTGACAGGTCGCGGCTTCACCCGACGGTCGCGACGCGTGGGCAGGACCGCGCCCGGGTCTCCGCGCTTGACGGCCATCACGGCGTCCATCAGCCGGAGCCCCTCGAAGGCGTCCCGGGCGTAGCGCACCTCGCCGTCGAAGAGCTGTGCCAGGTCCTGCTCGACGTATGCGCGGGTGAGCGCGGCCCCACCCAGCACCACCGGCCAGCGGGTGGCACTCCCCCGCTGGTTGAGCTCTTCGAGGTTCTCGCGCATCACCACCGTGCTCTTCACGAGCAAGCCGGACATGCCGATGACGTCGGCGTCGTGCTCATCGGCCGCATCGAGGATCGCGCTGACCGGCTGCTTGATGCCGAGGTTCACGACCGTATAGCCGTTGTTGGACAAGATGATGTCGACCAGGTTCTTGCCGATGTCGTGGACGTCGCCCTTGACGGTGGCGAGCACGATGGTGCCCTTCCCGCGGTCGTCGGCCCGGTCCATATGGGGCTCGAGGTAGGCTACCGCGGCCTTCATGACCTCGGCGGACTGCAGCACGAAGGGCAGCTGCATCTCCCCGGACCCGAAGAGATCGCCTACCGTCTTCATCCCGGAGAGCAGGTCCTCGTTGATGATGTCGAGGGCGGGCCGTCCGTTGTCGAGCGCCTCGGTGAGGTCCTCCTCGAGACCCGTCCGCGCACCATCGATGATGCGCTGTTGCAGCCGCTCGCCCAGGGGTAGCGCGGCGAGCTCGGCCGCCCGCGAGGCTCGGGTCTCGCTGGTCGAGACGCCGGCGAACAGGTCCAGGAGCTTCTCCAGCGGGTCGTAGCCGGGCCGCCTGTTGTCGTACACAAGGTCGTAGGCGACCTGCCGCTGGTCCTCGGGTATTCGCGACAGGGGCACGATTCGGGCGGCGTGCACGATGGCCGAGTCGAGTCCGGCCTTGGTGCACTCGTGGAGGAACACCGAGTTGAGCACGACCCGGGCCGCGAGGTTGAGACCGAACGAGATGTTGGAGACTCCGAGGGTCGTCTGGACGTCGGGGTAGCGCCGCTTCACCTCCGAGATGGCGGCGATCGTCTCCAGACCATCCCGACGGGTCTCCTCTTGGCCGGTGGCGATCGGGAACGTGAGGCAGTCCAGGACGATGTCGGAGGTGTCCATTCCCCATCGACCGGTGAGGTCGTCGATGAGCCGGCTGGCGATGGCGACCTTGTGCCCGGCGGTACGGGCCTGGCCCTCCTCGTCGATGGTGAGTGCCACGACGGCGGCTCCGTGCTCGCGCACAATCGGCATGATCCGGGCGAACCGCGACCCCGGTCCGTCACCATCCTCGTAGTTGACCGAGTTGACCACGCACCTGCCGGCCAGCGTCTCGAGTCCCGCCTCGACCACCGCAGGCTCCGTCGAGTCGAGCATGATCGGCAGCGTGGAGGATGTGGCCAGGCGGGCGGCCGCGGTCCGCATGTCCGTCACGCCGTTGCGCCCGACATAGTCCACGCACAGGTCAAGCAGGTGAGCGCCGTCGCGGATCTGCCCGCGCGCGATCTCGACGCAGTCGTCCCATCGCCCGGCCAGCATCGCATCGCGAAAGGCCTTGCTCCCGTTGGCGTTCGTCCGTTCCCCGATCGTGAGGTACGACGTGTCCTGCCGGAATGACACATGCTGGTAGAGCGAAGAGACACCCGGGTCGATGCGTGGCCGGCGACGTGAGAGCCCGCGGCCCGACACGCGCTGGACAACCGCCTCGAGGTGCTCCGGCGTCGTACCGCAGCATCCGCCCACCAGACTGAGGCCGAACTCGCGGGTGAACGTGTCGTGGGCGTCGGCGAGCTGGGTGGGGGTGAGCGGATAGTGCGCGCCATCGGCGGTCAGCTGCGGGAGACCGGCATTCGGCATGCACGCCAAGCCGAGTATGGCCGTCCTCGACAGGTAGCGGAGGTGCTCGCTCATCTCGGCCGGACCGGTCGCGCAGTTGAGGCCGATCAGGTCGATGCCCAGCGGCGCCAACGCGGTGAGGGCGGCGCCGATCTCGGTGCCGAGCAATAGGGTGCCCGTCGTCTCGACCGTGACGTTGACGACCAACGGGATGGCGCCGGGCTCGGCGGCCCCTGCGATCGCACGCTTCGCACCGATCACCGCCGACTTCGCCTGCAGCAGGTCCTGGGCGGTCTCGATCAGGATCGCGTCCACTCCCCCGTCGAGCATCCCGCGGACCTGCTCCTG
Source organism: Propionibacteriales bacterium (assembly GCA_038254365.1). Taxonomy (GTDB): domain Bacteria; phylum Actinomycetota; class Actinomycetes; order Propionibacteriales; family Nocardioidaceae; genus JAWWPG01. Next base: position 10,898 of record JBBSGI010000068.1, on the reverse strand, counting down.
ATATGCGTCCCGCAGGGTGGCGAAGCTGACCTGCCCCAGGGTCGGCAGCTTGGTGCCGGGGCCCACTGAGCCGAGCACCCAGCGCGGCTGCTCCGGCGAGGACCAGCCGTCGGCCACCACCCGCGCCAGGCGGGCCCCGGCGAGCGACAGCTCGTAGATCCGGCCGGCGATCGCGTACTCGCTCAGGTTGGCGAAGTTCGCTCCGAACGTGTTGGTGCTGACGCACTCCGAGCCGACCGCGAAGTACGCCTCGTGGATCGCGCTCACCACGTCAGGTCTGGTCACGTTGAGGATCTCGTTGCAGCCTTCGAGCCCATCGAAGTCGTCCAGCCCCAGGTCGTGCTGCTGCAGCATCGTGCCCATCGCGCCGTCGGCCACGACGACTCGCTTGGCAAGCGCCTGGCGGAGGCCGTCCGAACCGGTGGACATCCCTGCAGGTTACTCCGACCCCGTCCAGAACATGGACGCCCGTCTCATGGTTACCGGCGGAGACTTGCCAAACCTGGCAGCCGGTCGGTCGCCAGGGGCGGATGGTCGGTCACCAGGGGCGGATGGGTGTCTGACCGTAGGCTAGGGACGTGATCAACATCGAGGTCGAGCGGCGGTTGTCCGGCGCGGTCGCGGTGGCTGCCTTCGAAGGGTGGAACGACGCCGGGGAAGCGGCCACGGACGCCGTCGCGCATCTGTTGACCTCCTGGCGAGCCCAGCTGCTCGCGACGATCGACCCCGAGGACTACTACGACTTCCAGGTCAACCGACCCCACGTCGGTTTCGACTCCGCCGGAGGTCGTGAGGTGTCGTGGCGCACCACGTCGTTCTGGCACTGCACGTCAGGACCGGTCGAGCGGGACATCGTCCTGGTCACGGGCATCGAGCCCAACCTGCGCTGGAGGTCGTTCACCGAGGAGGTCCTGGACTATCTGCAGGTCATTGGGGTGAGCACGCTGGTGACTCTCGGTGCCCTGTTGGCGGACGTCCCGCACACCCGCCCCGTCCCCATCACCGGCATCTCCTCCGACCCCGAGCTGGCCGCCCGGCACCACCTCGAGCCGTCGCGTTACACCGGACCGACAGGGATCGTGGGAGTGCTCCAGGAGACGTCACAGCGTCGCGGCATCTCCACCCTGTCCTACTGGGCTGCGATTCCGCACTACGTGGCCCAGGCGCCCAACCCGAAGGGCACCCTGGCGCTGCTGGGCCAGCTGGAGGACCTGCTCGGCGCCTCGGTCGACGTCCGCGAACTCCCCGAGGAGGCGAAGGCCTGGGAGCGCGGCGTGGACGAGATGGCGAGCGGCGACACGGACGTCGCTGACTACGTCAGGTCTTTGGAAGAGGAGCGCGACACTGCCGACCTTCCGGAGGCCACGGGAGACGCGATCGCCCGCGAGTTTGAGCGCTACCTGCGTCGCCGGACCGACGAGAGCTGACCGCCGCCGTCACGGCAGCGCGATCCCCAACGACTCCTCCACGACGGCGGCCACCAGGCCAGCCGCAGCGGGGGCGGCGACCTGGTCCGCGTCACCCGCCGCCCAGGCGTCGACCGCGGCGAGGGCGGCTGGCGCGTCCAGGTCGCGAGCCATCGCGGCCCTGACCGCGGTCACCACGTCCGTCGAGTCCCCGTCTCCTCCGCGACGCACGGCATCGCTCCAGGCGGTGAGCCGCCATTGCGCCCCGCGCAGCAGGTCGGGAGCCCACTCCCAGTCAGTTCGGTAGTGCTGCGAGAGCAGGGCGAGCCGGATGGCCCGCGGGTCAACGCCTTCGGCGCGCAGCGTCGACACGAGAACCAGGTTGCCGCGGGACTTGGACATCTTGTGTCCGTCGTACCCCACCATGCCGGCATGCACGGAAAGTCTGGCGTACCGCTCCTCCGGGAACGCCACATGGCCATGTGCGGCAGACATCTCATGGTGCGGGAAGGCCAGGTCCGAGCCGCCGCCCTGGACGTCGAACGTCCGGCCCAGGTGATGCATGGCGATCGCGGCACACTCGATGTGCCAGCCGGGCCGGCCAGGTCCGAGCCCCGTGTCCCAGCTCGGCTCCCCCTCCCGCTTGCCCTGCCAGAGCAAGGAGTCCAGCGGGTTGAGCTTGCCCGGTCGCTCCGGGTCGCCGCCCCGCTCCGCGAACATGGACAGCATCTGGGCGGGGTCGAGACCAGACACCTCACCGAACCCGGGATCGTCGTCGACGCAGAAGTACAGGTCGCCATCGACGTCGTACACGGCGCCCTTCTCCTGAAGCAGCTCGATGAGCTCGACGATGAGCGGGATCGACTCGACGGCACCGACATAGTGGTCCGGCGGGATCACCGCGAGCGCCGTCATGTCCTCGCGGAAGAGCTGTGTCTCCCGTTGAGCGAGCGCCCGCCAGTCTTGGCCAGTGGCGACCGCACGCTGCAGCAAGGGGTCGTCGACGTCGGTGACGTTCTGCACGTAGGTCACGTCATGGCCGGCCGCTCGCCAGGCTCGGTTCATCAGGTCGAAGGCGACGTAGGTAGCCGCGTGGCCGAGGTGCGTCGCGTCGTACGGCGTGATTCCGCAGACGTAGAGCCGAGCCGGACCAGCAGGCTCCGTCACGACCAGGTGGCCGGCCCGACGGTCGTACAGCTCCAGTTGGGGAGCATCACCGAGGCGCTCGCGCGCGGCCGATGAGAGGGCAGGTTTCGGCCACGATCGCATGGCGGTCACCCTATCCGCGGCCCCTCAGATGGCAGGCCAAGGGATCACCCGCCACGACCTGCCCGGCGAGGGCATCGCCTGCTCCGCCAGGAGCTCGGTCACCCGTCTCCGCAGCGCCAGGATCTCCCGGCGGCGCAGCAACGGCCTCAGCTCGCGTCCGACTTCACCGTCCAGCGACGTGTCGAGCCGCTCGAGGGCCGCCACGTCCTCTGCCCGCAGCGGTTGACCTGCCCACCCCCAGAGCACCGTGCGCAGCTTGTCGTCCTCGTGGAAGGTCACCCCGTGGTCGCAGCCCCACACCCGGCCGGTCAGGTCCGGGAGAACGTGGCCGCCCTTGCGGTCGGCGTTGTTGATCACCACGTCCAGGACCGCCATCGCGCGCAGCCGGTCGTCGTCGGCATGGACCAGCAGTACCGGCTCACCGAGCTGGTCCTCGGCCTCGAGAACGGGGATCCAACCGGCTTCGCGGTCGTCGTGCGCGACCACGCCGACGAGCTCCACCTCGGGGTCGATGTCGATCCACTTCTGCACCATCCCCGGTCCGAACCGACCATCGCGCAGGATGGTCGGAGGCACGACCTGCCAGCCGCCGGCCTCCGAGACGATCCGGGAGGCCCGCTCCCGGGCCGCCAAGGTGCCCTCGGGGAAGTCCCAGAGCGGCCGCTCCCCCGTTACAGGCTTGTAGACACAGGTCAGCGAGATGCCGTCCAGGCTGACCTGGCCGAGGAACGAGGCGTTGGACGCGAGCACGAGCCGACCCTCGAGCTCGAGGGAGCCTTTCGTGAGCACCTGCTCGACGTCACCGGCCTCGAGAAGGATCTCGCTTGCCGTCAGTGCCTGGTCAGGACGGTCGCCGGACGGCATTCAGACCGACGTGCGCTTGAAGCCGTTGGCGCGCGGACAGATGTGACCCGCTGGGTCGAGCGGGCCGCCGCAGAACTGGCAGGGAGGGCGTCCTGCCGAGACGACGGTCTGCGCTCGCTGCACGAAGGATCGCGCGTAGGCCGGCTCGAGCTTGACGACGAGCACCTCGCTCGCCTCGATCTGGACCTCCAGAACCGCGGTCGCGTCGTCATCGGCCTCGTCGTCCGCGACTTCCGCTGACTCCCCGTCGCCGATCTCCTCCAGGGAGAGGCTTTCCTCGTTCAGCGGGAAGAGCTCGATCACCGCGAGCCCGGAGTCCTCCTCCCAGCCCAAGGTGATGGTGCCGACACGAAACTCCTCGTCGATGGGCTGCTCGAGCGGCGCCTTGTCGGTCAACCCGGTCGGCGCGACCGCCGGGATTGTGGCGTCTCCGCCCATCCGGCGCAGTGCCTCGTCGAGCAACAGGTCCAGGCGTTCGGCCAGGATGGCCACCTGCTGCTTCTCCAGCGCCACGCTCACGATCCGACTGCCTTCGCGAGCCTGCAGGAAGAATGTGCGTTGCCCCGGAGGGCCTACCGTGCCGGCGACGAACCGTTCCGGTGTCTCGAAGCTGTGTACGACGGTCGGCATACGCCGAGCCTACGTCCCCGGTCCGGCGCCCCCGCCGACCGGAGCGTCGCCCGAGGAGGTCCCGCGTCCACGCCCCCTACGCTTGCCCTGCGGAACCAGCCCGGAGAGGTCGCCGTGCTCGTTGAGCCGGACCACGAACGGACGCTGCGGGGTGTAGGAGACGACGGACACCGATCCGGGGTCGACCACGATGCGCTGGAAGCTGTCCAGGTGGCTGCCTGCCGCGTCAGCCAGGATCGCCTTGATCACGTCGCCGTGACTGACGGCCACCCAGAGCGAACCGGGACCGTGCGTCTCGGTGACCACCGCGTCGTGGTGCCGCACGGCCTCCAGGGCCCGGCTCTGCATCGCGCGCATCGACTCCCCGCCAGGAAACTCCACCGCGCTCGGCTGACCCTGGACCACCTTCCACAGCGGCTCTTTGGCGAGGTCCTTCAGCGGCCTGCCGGTCCAGTCGCCGTACCCGCACTCGGTGAGCCGCTTGTCTGTGGTGACAGGGACCGCAGGGGTGAGCGCCCTGGCCAGGACACTCGCGGTCTGCCGGCATCGTTCCAGCGGGCTGGACACGATCATCGCCAGGGGCAACGGCGACATGCGCGCGCCCAGCTCGGCCGCCTGGCGCCGGCCAACGTCGTCGAGCCGCACTCCCGGCGTGCGTCCCGCGAGCACTCCGGTCGCGTTGGCGGAAGTGCGCCCGTGCCGCACGAGCAGAACAGTCGCCACGCGCTCACCTTAGACGCGAGGTGGGCCGGAACCCCCACAATGGGGCTGTGATAGTCGACTGCGCGGTGTACCGGGGCGGCAACCGGGTGCAGCTGTCCGAGCGTGCGGACGACATGTCATCGGCTCTGGACGCCGCCTGCGCGGAGGAAGGAGGCTTCGTCTGGATCGGGCTGCACGAGCCGACCGAGGCCGAGATGGTCAAGGTCTCGACGACGTTCAACCTGCATCCGCTCGCAGTCGAGGATGCCCTGGCCGCACACCAGCGTCCCAAGCTCGAGCGCTACCCGGGCAACCACGTCTTCATGGTCCTGAAGACCCTCTGGTACGTCGATGAGCGCGACGCGGTCGAGACCGGCGAGATCGCGGTCTTCCTCGGCGACAACTTCGTGGTGACCGTCCGGCACGGGTCCGGAGCCGAGCTGGCGATGACGCGGATGAGCCTCGAGCGGCAGGCCGGTCTCCTCGGGCACGGTCCGTTCGCGGTGCTGTACTCGGTGTGCGACCACATCGTCGACGACTACCGGCACGTCGTCGAGGAGCTTCAGAACGACGTCACCGAGATCGAGCTGTCGGTCTTCTCCAACGAGCGCACCCAGGACGCCCAACGGATCTATACCCTGAAGCGGGAGGTCTCGGAGTTCCGGCGTGCTGTCGCCCCGCTGCGGGAGCCGTTGAGCCGCCTCGCCCACGCCGGGCTACCGGAGATGGAGGACCGGGCCGCCACGTTCTTCCGCGACGTAGCCGACCACGCGATCCTGATCAACGACCAGGTCGAGAGCCTGGACACCCTCCTCTCCAGTGCCCACGATGCCCACATGGCTCGGATCTCGGTCCAGCAGAACGACGACATGCGCAAGATCTCCGCCTGGGTGGCGATCGCGGCCGCCCCGACGGTGCTGGCCGGGATCTACGGGATGAACTTCGAGAACATGCCGGAGCTGACCTGGCACTACGGCTACTTCCTGGTGCTGGCCACCATGGCCGCGATCTGTACGACGCTCTACCGCATCTTCAAACGCTCCGGCTGGCTCTGACCATCCGCCCCCGGTAACCGACCATCCGCCCCCGGGTAATCGACCATCCGCCCCCGGTAACCGACCATCCGCCTAAGGTCGCGCGACGAGTGGCGGATCGTCCACGACACGAGGCGGATCGTCCACGACACGAGGCCGATGGTCGGGGGCGGGGTCAGGTGGGTGAGAGTGCGCCGGTGGCGAGAAGCACGAGCAGGACGACCCCCAGCGCCACCCGGTAGCCGACGAACCAGGTGATCGGGTGGTGCGCCACGAACCTCAGCAACCACGCAACCGCGACGTAGGCGACCGCAAAGCTCACCACGGTCGCCACCACGGTGGATGCCACCGGGATGTCGCCGCTGACCGCGCTGGGCAGCTCGAACAGCCCGGCGGCGGTCAGCGCGGGAATCGACAGGAAGAACGACAGCCGGGTGGCGGTCACCCGGTCCAGACCGGCGAACAGGCCGGCGGAGATCGTCGCCCCGGAACGCGAGACACCCGGGACAAGTGAGATGCATTGCACGACCCCGACGAAGACGGCGTCCCGAAGGGTCAGGTCACGCTCGTGGCGACGCTGCGTCGCCACCCGCTCGGCGAACACCATCACGATGCTCCAGACGATCAGGGCCGACGCCACCCACCAGAGGTTCCGCAACGCGCCGGTTACCAGGTCCTTGCCCAGCAGTCCGGCGACGGCTACGGGCAGGGTGCCCACGATCACGTACCAGCCCATCCGGTAGTCGAAGGAGCCACGTACCTCTGGCCTCGCTATGCCCCTCACCCACGCCGAGACGATGCGCCAGATGTCCTGCCGGAAGAAGACGATGACCGCAATGACCGCGCCGACCTGGATGACCGCAGTGAACGCGGTGACGGTCTTGTCGTCGATGTCCAGCCCGAGCAGGCTCTCGGTAATCGTGAGGTGACCGGTGCTCGACACGGGAAGGAACTCGGTGAGCCCCTCGACCACGCCGAGGAGTAACGCCTGGAGGAAGTCCACGGCGTCATTCTGCTAGACCGGACGCGTCAAGCGCGTCAGCAACGCTGCGCAACGTCGCCAGTGCCTTTGCGTGGTCCGTCTCGATCAGCGCCACGTTGAGCGTGGTGACCCCGCCTGAGGCGAAGGCCTGGAGGCGCTCCACGACGCGCCCGCGCGGTCCAAGCAGCGACGTGCGGTCGATGAAGTCGAGCGGTACGGCGGCCATGGCCGCGCGCTGCTGGTGGGCCAGGAACAGATCCTGCACCTGTTGGGCCGCCTGTTCGAAGCCCATGCGGCGAGCGAGCGCGTTGTAGAAGTTCTGCTCCCGGCTGCCCATCCCCCCGAGGTACAGCGCCGCATAGCCGCGGATGGGCTCGGCGCAGACCTCAAGGTCGTCTCCCAGGGATACCGGCACGGTCGCCGCCACGTCGAAGGCACTTTCCTGACGTCCCGCGAGCTGCCGTCCGCCCTCGATGCTGGCCAGCAGCCGGTCGCCGTACTCGGGCGAGAAGAAGACCGCCAGCCAGCCGTCCGCGATCTCGCCCGCCAGCTCGAGGTTGCGGGGTCCGACCGCGGCCAGGTAGATCGGCACGCGCGCCCGGGGCGGGTGCACGGCGAGCTTGAGCGCCTTGCCCGGGCCGTCGGCCAGCGGCAGCTGGTAGAAGTCACCCCGGTAGCGGACGGTCTCGCGCCGCAGGGCCATCGAGACGATGTCGACGTACTCTCTGGTGCGGGTGAGCGGCTTGGCAAAGCGGACTCCGTGCCACCCCTCGGAGACCTGCGGCCCGGAGACTCCGAGCCCGAGCCGGAACCGGCCGCCGCTGAGCAGGTCGAGGGTGGCGGCAGTCATCGCGGTCATCGCCGGCGTCCTGGCGGGGATCTGCATGACCGCTGCGCCGATGCCGATGCGGGTCGTCTTGGCGGCGAGGTAGCTCAGCAGGGTCGGCGAGTCCGACCCGTAGGCCTCGGCGGCCCACACGACGTCGTACCCGATCTCCTCAGCCGCGCGGACCAGGGAGACCGAGGTGGACACGTCTCCACCGAGGACATAGCCGACGTTGAGTCCGAGCTTCACGCTCCGACCCTAACGGCGGACCGTGCGGGTGCGGCCGCTCGCCGGAGGCTGCCGTACCAAGCATTAGGGTTCGGGAATGCTGCATCGCTTCCTCGGCGCGACGGGGCTGAAGGTGTCGAGGCTCGGGCTCGGCACGATGACCTGGGGCACTACTACCGACGAGCACGAGGCCGCAGAGCACCTGCGTGTCTTCGTCGACGCGGGCGGCACCCTGCTCGATACGGCGGCCTCCTACGGGCTGGGCGAGACCGAGCGTCTCATCGGTCGGTTACTCCGATCGGTCGTCGACCGCGACCAGCTGGTGCTGGCGACCAAGGCCGGCATCACCCGACGTGATGGCGAACGCATCGTGGACCTGTCGCGTCGAGCCCTGCTCGCCCAGCTGGAGTCGTCTTTGCGCCGGCTCGAGGTCGACCACGTCGACCTGTGGCAGGTCCACACCTGGACCGACGAGGCGCCGCTCGAGGAGACCATGTCCGCCTTAGACTTCGCCGTCTCGTCCGGACGGGCTCGCTACGTCGGCGTGTCGAACTTCTCCGGCTGGCAGACCGCCCGCGCGGCGACGTACCAGCAGGCGGCCTCCGGACGTGCCGTACTCGCCTCCACCCAGGTCGAGTACTCGCTGGTGCAGCGCGGCATCGAGCGGGAGGTGGTGCCCGCGGCCGTCGCGCTGGGCCTCGGCATCCTGCCTTGGGCGCCATTGGGCCGGGGAGTGCTCACCGGCAAGTACCGGATGGGCCTGCCGGCCGACTCGCGCGCAGCCTCGTCACCGTTCGAGCGTTATGTCGGTGAGCACCTGACACCGGCCGCGGCCCAGGTGGTGGAGGCGGTGTGCCGGGCCGCCGAGGGGCTCGACCTCACACCCACCGAGGTGTCACTGGCGTGGGTCCGCGACCAGCCCGGGGTCACGGCACCCGTGGTGGGCGCTCGTACGACGGAGCAGCTGCGCGCGGCCCTGCGGGTGGAGGACGTGAGCCTGCCCGAGGAGATCGTGGAGGCGCTCGACGACGTCTCCGCACCTCCGACCGGCTACCCGGAGGCCTAGCGCGAAGCGGCATCGGGCCGGTGGTCACCGGTCGCGTTGTCGATGAGCTCGCGGGCGATGTCGAGATGCCCTGCATGGCGGGCGGTCTCTTCGATCATGTGGATCAGCACCCAGCGCATCGTGACGGCGTCGCCGAACCAGGCGGTCCCCTCATCCTCAGGCGACAGCTCGTCGATCACCGCGTCAGCCGCCGCACATGCCCTGGCGTAGAAGGCCAGCACGTCCGCGGTCGACTCGTCGGACTCGATCCGGAGGTCGGCGTCCGGGTCGTTCTCGTCGTACGCGCGCGCCTCGGTCTCGCGACCGAACGTCTCGCAGAACCATCCGTACTCCACCCAGCCTAGGTGCTTGACCAGTCCCAGTATGGAGGTGCCGCTCGGCACCACCTTCCGGCGCAGCTGCTCGTCGTCCAGACCCTCGAGCTTCCACAGCACCGCGTCGCGGTGACGGTTCAGACTGGCGTGCAGGCTCTCCATCTCGCCTGCGGCGTACGGCACTCGGATCATCCCCGGACCGTAGCAGCGAGGGGTGACCGTATCAGCGAGGCGTGTTGGTCCCCGGATTGCTATCGCCGTCCCGTTGGCCCGGGTATCGTGGCGGCACGCAGGAGGTGGCATGGAGTACGAGTTACAGCCGCATGGTACACTTCAGGCGTGGGAATCCAAGAAACCGCAGGTCAGAGGTTTGCTACTGCACCGCACAACACTGTGTATTGTTCTGTACTAGGCTGTCAATGTGGCTGTCAAATCTAGACGCGGCTCCGGTGAGGGGTCCATCTACCAGATCAAGGACGGCCGCTGGGTGTCCACGATCAACCTCGGCCTCACCGACGACGGCAGACGTCGCCGCAAGTCCTTCTACGGACACACTCGCCAAGAGGTCCGTACCAAGCTGCTGAAGGCCCAGCGTGAAAATGACGAGCGGCGCATCGCCACCGCCTCCCCCACCCTCTCGGTCTGGCTCGACTACTGGCTCGACGACATCGCCACCGTCCGGGCGTCCACCCGCCAGTCCTACACCTCGAACATCAAGAACCACCTGAAGCCAACCCTCGGCCACCGCCGGCTCGACCGGATCGAGACCAGCCACGTCCGCGCCCTCTACGCCAAGATGCGCCGCGACGGACTGTCCGACTCCACCATCAGCCAATGCCACGCCATCCTCCGCCGGGCGCTGCTCGTCGCCATGCGCGAAGGGAAGGTGTCGACCAACGTCGCCGACAAGACTCACATGCAGCCACCGAAGGGCGGCGACAACCCCCGGACGCCGCTCACCTTGCAGCAGGCCCACACCGTCCTAGCAGCCGCCAAGGACGACCCCTACGAGTCACGCTGGTACGCGGCCCTCTACCTCGGGCTGAGACAGGGCGAGGCGCTGGGGCTTCGCTGGTCTGACGTCGACCTGGCCGACGGCACCATCACGGTCGCGCGGGCCTTGCAGCGGGTCCGCAACGGCGGCTTCACCTACGTCGAGCCGAAGTCCCGGCACTCCCACCGGGTCATCCCACTACCCACCGTCGTCGCCTCCCGCCTCGCCGTGTACCGGGCACGGCACAACGCAGTCGGCGGGACGCCCGACGACCTCGTGTGGTCCCTGGGCGGCGCACCTATCGGGGCACAGCGAGACTCCACCAACTGGCGACGACTCCTCGAACGGGCCGGTGTCCCCCACGTCCCGCTGCATGCGGCCAGGAACACCGCCGGCAGTCTCCTGATGGCCTCCGGTGCCCCGACAAGCTCGCCGCCGAGCTACTAGCCTCCCCCTTTCACGCGGCCGGGGGATCGGCTCGTTTTTGACCGTCTGATCGGCTTGGGGTGTGTTGTCGGCGTTCGGGGTACGACGGTTGCCCGACTGCCGTGTCGGGTTGGGGGTCTCCGGGTCCTTGGTCGTC
>JBBSGI010000067.1:0-14522 GCA_038254365.1 Propionibacteriales bacterium | reverse complement strand
TGGGCCAACGAAACCGCCTGGGCCGAACTCATCCGAGACCACCTCGCCCGCACCCAAGGACGAGCACCCGACCAACGACGCCACGTCGATTCCCGGTCAGCTCCCAGCCTGCACCCATCTCCACGCTAAGCGACATAGAACTCATGAGCGAACACCAGCCCACTCTTCCCGCGCAGGACCCGACCACACCGACCGACCCGTGCGTGGCTGAGCTCACGGTGCTGCTCGGTCGACTCGCCGACCTGCCGTCCGCAGCCAACGACGCGACGCGCATCGATCGGATTGCGATCATGCAGCAGGTCAAGTCGGCGTTGGCTGCGGCGCAGGCGCGGGAGGCGGTGACCTTCAAGGAGTCCCGTCTCGCCGACGAGCGAGCGGCCGGAGTGCCGGCCGCGCGACGCGCCCGCAGTGTCGGCGCGGAGGTCGCCCTCGCGCGGCGGGAGTCACCACATCAGGGCTCGCGACTGATCGGCTTCGCGGAGGCGTTGGTGTTCGAGATGCCGCACACATTCGACGCGTTGACCAAGGGGCTCATCTCCGAGTGGCGGGCCACCTTGATGGTGAAGGAGACGGCCTGCCTGTCCAGAGTGCACCGCACCAGAGTGGATGGCGAGCTCGCGGACCGGATGGCAGCCCTATCGGACCACCAGGTCGAGGCGGAGGCTCGGCGGATCGCCTACCGGCTCGACCCCCACTCGGTGCTGAACCGGTCGCGCAGGGCCACCGCCGACCGGCGAGTGACCAGCCGGCCCCAGCCCGACACCATGATGACCGTCTCCGCCCTCCTGCCGGCTCCCCAGGGTGCGGCGGTTATGGCCGCTCTGCTTCAGGAGGCCGCCGCGCGCCGCGCTGCTGGTGACGAGCGCTCTCGGGGGCAGGTGATGGCGGACACCTTCGTCCTACGCGTTACCGGTCAGCTGCGCGCCGACCAGACGCCGGTGGAGATCCAGCTGCTGGTCACTGACCGCACGTTGTTCGCGAGCGCCCAGACCCCGGCCTGGTTGCAGGGCTACGGGCCGGTGCCGGCTCCGTTCGCCCGTGACCTGCTGGGCCGGCTCGACGAGAAAGCCAAGACCTGGATCCGCCGGTTCTTCACCGACCCCTGCACCGGGCTGCTGTCGGCCGTGGACACTAGGCGACGACTGATCGCCGGCCCCTTGCGCCACGCCCTCATCGTCCGAGACCTCTACTGCCGCACCCCGTGGTGCGGGGCACCTATTCGCCACCTCGACCATGTGGTGCCTTACCAGGACGGCGGTGAGACCTCCGAGTCCAACGCCCAAGGGCTCTGCGAGACCTGCAACTACATCAAACAGGCCGAAGGGTGGACCGCGAGACCCGGGCCGGGCGGTGCGGGCGAATCAGTGGAGACGACCACACCGACCGGCCATCTGTACACCTCACGCCCGCCCCCACTTCCGGAAGCGGAGCCGGTCAGCCAGCGACCGTCGCTGGTGGTGCATACCGTTCGATGGCGCGAGGTCGTCGACCGATGCGCCGCCTGACCCTCCGGGACCAGGTCGATGCCGACGCCGCTCATGGCGACAGTCTGCTGACGGTCCGATCGCTGTCGAGCCCTGCCCGATGGACGATCGTCTACCGGCGCGGTGCTGGACCAGTCTGCGCCGAGACGCGCTTGGTACGGGGTGAACGAACTCGGCGGCTCTGACCCTGGTTCGCCGAGCCCGAGGGGACCTTCTTGTTGTGCACCTTCTGGCTAGCCCATGCGCTCGCGCTCACCGGGAAAGTCGAGCGTGCACGTCAGGTGTTGCACCGGGCCGCCGACTGCGCCACTAACCTGGGCCTCTTCGCCGAGCAGGTGGATCCAGCCAGCGGCGAGCTCCTCGGCAACTTTCCACAAGCCTTCAGCCATCTCGGGTTGGTCAACGCCGCCCAGGCACTGGCGGACGCCGAGCTCGCGCTCGACAGCAGGGCCGGCACCACCACGGCCCACGGACATGATGAGCTCGTCGGATAGATGCGGCCACGTACACGGGGCAGGTGACACCCTCGCGCCACGCCGTACCAAGTTCGAACGAAGCCGTGGTCACGGACCAAACTGGGCCTGGCGCCCGGTCTCAGGCGAGACCGAGTCTCAGCGGACGCAGGCGGCGCCCACCCGCGACCAACTTTCCTTGACTCATTCCAGATTGTGCGGGAAGGTACGTCCATGGCCAGGCGTTCTGTCGACACCGATGAGGTCGCGCTGAACGCATTGCGCGGAGCCGCGATGCGTGTCACTATGCCGCGCCGTGCGGTTTTGGCCTGGCTGGTCGAGCATCCGCATTCAACCGTCGACGCGATCGGCGCAGGTGTGCGAGAGATGATCGGGACGGTGTCGACGCAGACTGTCTACGACGTGCTCGGTACGTGCACCGACGCGGGGTTGCTCCGGCGAATCGAGCCGGCCGGGCACCCGGCCCGATTCGAGCGGCGCGTCGGCGATAACCACCACCACGTCGTATGCCGGCTGTGCGGTCGTACCGATGACGTCGACTGCGCGGTCGGGACCACGCCGTGTCTTCAGCCCTCCGATTCTCGCGGCTTCATCCTCGACGAGGCTGAAGTGGTCTTCTGGGGCCGGTGCCCCGGTTGTGCGTCGGTAGGGCGGCGTCCCGAGAACGGATTCCCACACCAAGAGGAGAAACTGCAGTGACGCCGATAGAAAACAAGCCGACCACGACTGACGCCGGCATCCCGGTCGAGAGCGACGAACACTCGCTGACCCTTGGTGCTGACGGGCCGATCCTTCTTCAGGATCACTACCTCATCGAGCAGATGGCGCAGTTCAACCGGGAGCGCATCCCGGAGCGTCAGCCGCACGCGAAGGGTGGCGGCGCCTTTGGTCGCTTCGAGGTGACGAACGACGTCAGCGCCTACACCAAGGCGGCGGTCTTTCAGCCGGGCACCAAGACCGAGATGCTGGTCCGGTTCTCGACCGTCGCCGGTGAGCGTGGAAGCCCCGACACCTGGCGCGACCCGCGCGGCTTTGCCCTCAAGTTCTATACGACCGAGGGCAACTACGACATGGTGGGCAACAACACGCCGGTGTTTTTCGTCAAGGACCCGATGAAGTTTCAGCACTTCATCCGCTCGCAGAAGCGCCGCGCCGACAACCACCTGCGCGACCATGACATGCAATGGGACTTCTGGACCCTGTCTCCGGAGTCCGCCCACCAAGTCACCTGGCTGATGGGAGACCGCGGGATCCCGCGCACCTGGCGGCACATGAACGGATACAGCTCGCACACCTACATGTGGGTCAACGCGGGAGGCGAGAAGTTCTGGGTCAAATACCACTTCAAGACCGACCAGGGCGTGGAGTGCTTCACCCAGGACGAGGCCGACCAGATGGCCGCGGTCGACACCGATTACCACACCCGCGACCTGTACGAGCACATCCGCGACGGTGACTTCCCGAGCTGGACGCTGAAGATGCAGATCATGCCGTTCGAGGACGCCGCCACTTACCGGTTCAATCCCTTCGACCTGACCAAGGTATGGCCGCATGCGGACTATCCGCTTATCGACGTGGGCCGGATGACCCTGGACCGTAACCCGACCGACTACCACACCGAGATCGAGCAGGCAGCCTTCGAGCCCAACAACCTCGTCCCGGGCATCGGCCCAAGCCCGGACAGGATGCTGCTGGCCCGACTCTTCTCCTACTCCGATGCCCACCGTGCCCGCATCGGTGTGAACTACAGGCAGATCCCGGTAAACGCCCCGCAGTCTCCAGTGCACAGCTACAGCAAGGACGGGGCGATGCGGGTCACCAACGTGTCGGACCCCGTATACGCGCCGAACTCCTACGGGGGTCCGACGGCTGACACCGCACGCTACGGCGAACCGGCGGGATGGCACGCCAACGGCGACATTGTCCGGGCGTCCTACGTTCAGCACACCGAGGACGACGACTGGGGCCAGCCCGGCACGATGGTCCGCGAGGTGCTAGACGACGCCCAGCGGGAGCGTTTGGTCAACAACATCGTGGGCCACCTGCTCAACGCGGTGTCCGAGCCGGTCCTGCAACGAGCCTTCGAGTACTGGCGCAACGTGGACAAGAGCATCGGCGACAGGGTCCAGACCGGGGTCCGCGACAAGGCCGGCGAGAAGGATCCAAAAGCAGCCGAGCAAGCCAACCCAGCCCGAGACGCCATGCAGGCCAAAGCCTGAACAACGGTGGTCCGGCACCCAGGATCCGGTTCCCGGTGCCGTGACCTCCCCCGGCTCTCAGGTGGCACGTCGAAGGCCTCCCCGAGGGCGGGACGTACTCAGTATCGGCCGGGCCCCTCGACGGCCCGCCCACCCTCGCGCACTCCACGGTGACCGCAAGCGGTTGTCGGGTCGGTGCGCGCGATACTTTCTGCTATGGCGTACGACGATGAGCTCGCCAATCGGATCCGCGAAGTCGTTCAGGATGAACGCGGCCTGACGGAGAAGGCCATGTTTGGCGGCCTGGCGTTCTTGATCAACGGCAACATGGCGGTCAGCGCCAGCAGCAAGGGCGGCCTGCTGCTCCGGGTCGATCCGGCTCAGACCAAATCTCTGGTGAATGAGCCACAGGTGCGGCGGTTCGAGATGCGCGGGCGGGAGATGGACGGCTGGCTTCGGGTCGACGCGGAGGCCATCGAGACCGACGACTCACTCCGCCGCTGGGCGAGCCTTGGCGTCTCCTACGCTCGATCGCTGCCACCCAAGTAGCGAGCCGCACTCGCCGCCCAGATGTGAAGAGAACTAGTGCAACGAGCTGAAATACGGTATGGCGCCGCTCGAAGCGGGACACTGCTGGAATGCAGGACCTTCCGGTTGGCACCCTTACGCTGCTGTTCAGTGACATCGAGGGCTCGACGGTCACGATGGGGCGGCTCGGAGAGCGTTGGGGTGAGGCACTGTCGGCGCAGCGGACGATTCTGCGGGAGGTCTTCAACCGGCACGACGGGCGAGAGATGGGCACCGAGGGCGACAGCTTCTTCGTGGTGTTCACGTCCGCTCGGAAGGCCGTCCTCGCCGCCGTCGAGGGACAGCGGCGGCTTCAGCGCCATGACTGGCCCGCCGGCGTGCCGATCCGGGTGCGGATGGGACTGCATACGGGTGAGCCGGTGCGGCACGAGGACGGCTACATCGGCTTGGACATCCACCGGGCTGCCCGTATCGCGGGCGCGGCCAACGGCGACCAGGTGGTCCTATCCGACGCCGCCCGGCTGCTCGCCGGTCGACTCGGCGACGACGTGGGCTTTCGCGATCTGGGATGGCACCGGTTCAAGGACCTGGCGGAGCCGGAGCACGTCCACGACCTGGTGATCGCGGGCTTGAGGTCGGAGTTTCCGGCTCTGCGGAGCATCGGTACGGCGGCCAGCCTGCCGACAGCGTCGACGCCGCTGGTCGGCCGCGTGGGCGAACTCAGTGAGCTGAGGTCGACGATCCTTCAGCAGCAGGCCAGGCTGCTCACGTTGACCGGCGCTGGCGGTAGTGGCAAGACCCGCCTGGCGATCGAGGTTGCGTCGTCCCTCGGACAACACTTTTCGGCTGGCGTCTTCTTCGCGGACCTGCACACGGCGGACGGGGCGGCGGCGATGTGGCTGGGCATTGCCGACGCCCTCGACGCACTCGGTGACGCGGACGAGCTTCCGAAGGACCGCGTGCTTCGCTTCCTGGGCGACCGGTCGGCCCTGCTCATCTTGGACAACCTCGAACAAGTACCCGATGCAGACCGCGTAGTCAGCGAGCTGCTGAACGATGCTCCGCAGCTACGGGTGGTGGCAACGTCGCGTCGCCCACTGCACCTCGTCAGCGAGTACGAGCACCCGGTCCCCCCGCTGGAGCTCCCGACGGGCCCCACCACGAGCCCGTCAGAGGCGGCCCGTGCCGGAGCGGTCGACCTCTTCGTCCGGCGAGCCCGGATGGTGCGACCCGCCTTCGAGCTCACCGAACAGAACGTCGGCGACGTCGTCGAGCTGTGCGCGAGGTTGGACGGCCTGCCGCTCGCCATCGAGCTTGCGGCCGCGCGTTCCAAGATCCTGAGCCCCCATGCGTTGCTGGGCCGCCTCGAACAGGCTCCTGGCGGCGGGATCTCCGCGGTAGATCGGACCGAGCGACAGCTCACGATCGCCGCGACGATCCGATGGAGCTACGAGCTATTGAGCGACGCCGAGCAGATGGTCTTCTCGAAGCTCGGTGTGTTCGCCGGCCAGTGCGACCTCGAAGCCATCCAGGAGGTGGTCGGGGCGCCCGATGTCGACCCGCTCGACACGGTCGCGCACCTCGTCGACATGAGCCTCGTGCAGATCGTCGACAGTCCCGACGGGGAGCCCCGGATATCGATGCTGCAGACCATCAAGGACTTCGCGCGGCATGAGCTGGAAGCGACTCCACAGGCTGACGAGATCAGGCTGCGGCATGCCCAGTGGTGCGTCCGAAAGGCACACGAGGTCGACCAGCTCTTGTCGGGACCGACCCAGATCGATGCCCTCGACCTCATGTCGCTCGTTGAGGACGATGTGCGGGCTGCGCTGGCCTGGTGTCTTGTGCCGACGGGCGACGTGCACCGAGAGAGGACCACATGCGGGCTCCACTTGGTCAAGGAGCTGACCATGTACTGGTACCGGTTCGGGTACGCCGCCGAAGGCCGCGCCTGGTTCGACCGCGCGCTCGCCGTCGCGGATGCTGTAGATAGCCTCGAGATGGTGAACGCCCTTCACGGCATGGCCATCCTGCGTCTGCAGGAAGGTGACACGCAGGCGGCTGTGGACGGTCTGCAACGCGGCCTCGACATGACTCGACGTCTGGGTGAGCGGGACCTGGAGGCCCGCGAGCTCAACAGCCTGGCAGTCGCTCATCGCCACGAGGGACGGCTGGTCGAGGCCCGGCGACTGGTCGACCGAAGTATCCAGATCGCCAGAGAGATCGGCAGCGCGCGGCGCGAAGGCACCGCCCTGGCGAATCTCGTCGTGTTCCTGATCGACTCGGCGGACTGGCCGGCGGCCGTCGCCGCCGGCCACGCGGCAGTGGCGGCGAGCGAGCGCCTCGGCGATGCCTGGGCCATCAGCAGCGACGAGTCGAACCTCACGATGGCGTTGCTGCATGCCGAGGGCGCCGAAACGGCGCACGCCCATCTGGCCGCCGTTGCTCCGAGAGGGGTCGCCCTGGGAGACCCAGAGCTGAACCTCTCGATCGTCGAGACGTTCGCGGTTGTCTTCGCCCATCTTGGAGAGGTCAAGCTGGCCGCCCGACTCGTCGGCGCCTGCGACAGACATCGGGCGGCCATCGGGATCCCCCGATCGCAGCCCGACCAGGCGCTGCTCGATCAGTCCATTGATTCCACCGGCACTCGCTCCGACCCCCGCTGGCCAGCGGCGTACGAGGCAGGCGCTGCCCTGAGCATGGACGAGGCAACCAGCGAAGCATTATCGGCCCGGGTCGTCGGCGCTCGCGGCGCCTGACCCTGCGGGGCCATCTCGCGAACCCCCGCCGAGCCTTGACCGCTCCCGGCTCACACTAGGGTGAGCCCGTGACCACCCCGGCTCTCACGTCGTACGTCGAAGGCCTCCCCGAGGGCGGGACGTACTCGGTATGGGCCGGGCCCCTCGACGGCCCGCCGACCCTCGCGCACCAGGCAGACGAGCAGCACTACGCCGCCAGCACGATGAAGCTCGCGCTCGTCATCGCGGCCTACCGCCGCTCCGACGAGGCGTCTCTCGACCTCGACGACCTGGTCATCGTGCACAGCGACTTCGACTCCGTCGTGGACGGAGCGCGTTTCGAGATGGACCGGTCCGAGGACAGCGACGAGGAGACGTGGCGGCGCATCGGCACCGAGGTATCCCTGCGCTGGCTGGCGAACCGGGCAATCGTGCGGTCGGGCAACCTCGCGACCAACCTGCTGCTGGAGGCGGTCGGGCTGGCCTCGGTCGAGAAGACGCTGGTGGTCATCGGGACCACCGCGAGCGTCGTCGCCCGCGGCATCGAGGACGCACCAGCCCGCGAAGCCGGCTTCCAGAACCTGGTCACAGCCGCCGACCTCGCCCACACGCTCGGCGAGCTGGCCGCGCACCGGGTCGCTACGGCGGAGTCATGCGACGAGATCCTCGCCACCCTGGCCGCCCAGCAGATCAACGACGCGATCCCGGCCGGGCTGCCGCCCGGCACCAAGGTCGCCCACAAGTCCGGCTGGGTCACGGCCATCTCGCACGACGCGGCCATCATCTTCCCGGAGGACTGCGCACCGTACCGTCTTGTCGTCTGTACGACGGCGGAGCTGCCGGAGCAAGAGTCGCTCGAGCTGATCGCCCGGGCGGCCGCCGCGTCCTGGCAGGACCGGAGCGAGCTCTCGTGAGCATCGTCGAGGTGCGCACCCACCGGCTGGTCGCCCCGCTGCACACGCCGTTCGTGACCGCGCTCCGCACGACCAGCCGGCTCGAGACGCTGGTCGTCGAGCTCGTCGACTCCGACGGAGGGCGTGGATTCGGTGAGGCGCCGCAGGTCTGGCGGGTGAGCGGGGAGTCGCTGGCGGGAGCGGACGCCTGCGTCTCTGGTCCCCTAGCCGACGTGGTCCGGGGCCGGTCAACCGATGACCTCCATGACCTGACGCACGACGTGGCAGCGGCAGTCGTCGGCAACTTCGGTGCCAGAGCCGCCATCGACGTGGCGCTCCACGACCTCGCGGCCCGCCGCCTCGGTGTCTCGCTCCCCCGGTTTCTCGGTACCACGCGCTCCGCCGTGGAGACCGACGTCACCGTCAGTGCGGGTAACCCGGAGGAGCTCGCCGATACCGCCGCGAAGCGGGTCGCCGACGGGTTCCGGGTCCTCAAGATCAAGGTGGGCGTCGACGCTGACTCCGACGTGGCACGCGTCCGCAGTGTCCGCGAGGCCGTTGGCCCCGACGTACCGATCCGGGTGGATGCCAATCAGGGCTGGACGCCGCGGGAGGCGGTGTGGGTGATCCGGGCGCTCGAGGATGCCGGGGTCGGCCTGGAGTTCGTTGAGCAGCCCGTCGCGGCTCACGACCTGCGGGGGCTGGCCCGGGTGACTGCGGCGGTCGCGACGCCGGTGATGGCCGACGAGAGCGTCTTCGGGCTGCGCGACCTGTCATCGGTCATCGAGCACGGCTCCGCCGACCTGGTGAACATCAAGCTGGCCAAATGCGGCGGTCTCTCCACCGCGCTGGCGATGGTCGGCCTTGCCGAGGCGAACGGTATCGGCTTCATCGTCGGGTCGATGATGGAAGGCCCGGTCGGCGTGGGCGCCGCCGCGTCCCTCGTCGCCGCAGTCGGCTCGACCCTGGTGAGCGACCTCGACGCCGCCTGGTGGACCGCGTCCAGTCCGGTCGTCGGGGGGATCCGGTACGACGGCGCCACCGTGGTGCTGCCCTCCGGCCCTGGCCTCGGGGTGGAGGGTCTGGCATGACCACGCTGACCATGATGGTCGCGACGGTGCAGGTATGCACCGGATGGACCGGGCCCGACGCACCACGCGAGGTCGACGCTCCGGCGCTGGCCGCTGTTCCCGACATCTTGGGCTGGCTGGCGGCGCTGGACCGGTCCGGTCCTGACGGCAGGCTCGGCCTGCACGGCCGCACCCTCACCCAGCTCAGCGCCGGCGAGCCCGCCGTGCTGGTGGAGGAGGCCGGCGACTGGCTTCGGGTGCTGGCTCCGTGGCAGCCGTCGGCGCTCGACCCGGGCGGCTACCCGATGTGGGTGCGGAGAGACCACGTCGCGCCACAGGGCGCAGGTCGGTCCGGTCCCGCCCCGGACGGTCTCACCGCCGACCCGCTCTCCATCACCCGGGCGGCCCGCGAGCATCTCGGCTTGCCCTACCTGTGGGGCGGTACGACGCCGTACGGGCTCGACTGCTCGGGACTGGTCCACCACACCTACCGACGGGTCGGGGTGGTCGTCCCCCGCGACGCGCACGACCAGTGGGCGGCGGCCACTCCGGTGCCGCTCGGCGAGGAGCAACCGGGAGACCTCTACTTTTTCGCCCGTCCGGACGGTTTCGTCTACCACGTCGGCTTCGTTACGGGCCTCCGCATGATGCTGCACGCCCCGGAGAGCGGGCGGCTCATCGAGGACGCCCCGCTGACAACGGGCCGGTTGGCGACCCTGTCGGCGGTCGGTCGATTCGGGACCTGAAACGCTGTTCGGTGCGACCCCCGGTCCTCGCCGCGACCGGGCCTATCGAGGCACGTGACCAGGTGAGCGCCGCCCGGACACGAGCAGGCTGGCGACGGTCGTGACGGCCAAGGTCGCCACGATCGTTCCGAGGGAGAGCCAGAGGGGGATCTCGGGAGCCCAGCCGACCGGCTCGCCACCGTTGACGAACGGCAGCTCGTTCTCGTGCATGGCGTGCAGCACCAGCTTGACGCCGATGAACCCCAGCAGAAACGCCAGCCCGTACGACAGGTAGATCAGACGCTGCAGCAGGCCGCCGATGAGGAAGTAGAGCTGGCGCAGGCCCATCAGCGCGAAGATGTTCGCGGTCAGGACCAGGTACGCCTCGTTGGTCAGGCCGTAGATCGCCGGGATCGAGTCGAGCGCGAACAGCAGGTCGGTGGTACCCAGCGTGACGATGACGACGAACATCGGCGTGATGACCCGGGTGCCGTTCTCCCGCGCGAACATCTTCGTCCCGTGATACTCGGTGGTGGCCGGCAGTCGCCGCTCCACGGCCTTCACCAGCCGGTTGTCGTCGTACCCGTCCCCCTCTTCGTCGTGGCCGGCGCCGTTGCGGGCCAGACCGACGGCCGTGTAGACGAGGAACGCGCCGAACACGTAGAAGACCCAGCTGAACTGGTTGATCGCGGCCGCCCCGACGGCGATGAACACCCCCCGCATCAGGAGGGCGAGCACGATCCCGACCATGAGCGCCGACTGCTGGAGCTCACGGGGGACGGCGAACCGGTTCAGGATGATGATGAAGATGAACAGGTTGTCGATCGACAGCGAGTACTCGGTGAGCCAGCCGGCGAAGAACTCGGTGCCCGAACGGGATCCGGCGAAGTAGAGGACCCCGAGGCCGAAGACGACGGCGGCGCCGACGTAGACCGCCAGGGCCGCCGTCACCTCACGGGTGGAGGGCTCGTGCGGCCGCCGCCCGATGACGACCACGTCGAAGAGCATGATGCTCATCGTGACCGCGATCGTCGTCCACCACACCCAGGTGCTGACATCCATGATGATCCTCCGGAGCGTCGTGCGCCCGTCCAAGCGCGTGTCATGACATTGCTCCGGAGGTCTCTTCCGCTCGGCGTTGCCGAGCCCGCTGCACCGGGGCGAGGCCCGTGATGACGGCGCAGCTGTCGGGGAATACTCCCCTCCGATCCCGCTAGTGTGCCAGGCGGGCGGCAGTCCGCTTCGCCCTAGCCCGGACGTTGCCGGCCAGGGAGACCTCCGACTCGAGCAGACGGCGCATCTGGTCGGGCTCCGGACGGCCGGCCAGCGTCGCCACGGTCACGTCGTGGTCCGGCCGGGCGACGACCGTGATGCTCGCTTTACACCGCCTTGTCAGGACCGCCGTGGCTGCTGTCCATCTGACGGTCACCGACAAGATCGAGCGTGGTGACCTCGACCGGCCCGGGCACGGGCCGCTTGTCGATGGCAGTGTCGTGGAAGTATCCGGGCCGAACCTCGTGCACGACGTTCACGGCTTCCAGCCGGGCAGCTCTCATGCCCTCAGCCTGCCCCGGATCACGAAGTCTCACTTGATCGAAATCCCTCGATCGCGCCGGCTGTCACCAGGCCAGCGTCAGTGCGAGATGCGGCGGCCGCCGTGCAGGCCAGCCAGGATCCGCCCGATCGCCTCGACCGAAGCGTCGACGTCCGCCTCGGTCGTCCGCCAGGACGACATCGAACACCGCTGGATCGCCCGGCCGCGCCACTGTCCCGGGGTGATGACGCAGGTGCCGTCGGCGAGGACTCGCCGGCCCAGCTCGCGGGTCGTCTCGTCGTCGCCGCAGCGCAGTACAACCTGGGTGAAGACGACGTCGTTCACCACGTCGAGGCCCCCGATCGCGCGCAGGCCCTCGGCCATCCGTTGGGCGTTGGCACAGAGCCGCTCCACCAGCTCGGCGACGCCGGCCGTGCCGAGGCTGCGAAGAGCGGCCCAGACCGGGAAGCCGCGGGCCCGCCGCGAGAACTCGGGGGTCCGCTCGAACGGGTCGCCCACGGCGGCGATCAGGTAGTCGGCCTCCACCCCGAAGGCCGCCCGGGACCAGATCGGGTCGGCCACGATGGCGATCCCCGAGTCGTACGGGACGTTCAGCGTCTTGTGGGCGTCGGTGGACCAGGAGTCCGCGGCCTGCACGCCGGCGATCAGCGCTCGGGTGCTCGGGGCCGCCCCCGCCCAGAGTCCGAAGGCGCCGTCGACGTGCACCCAGGCGTCGTGCCGCCGGGCGATCTCGATGAGCGGCCCGAACGGGTCGAAGGCACCGGTGTGCACCTCCCCCGCCTGCAGGCAGACGATCGCCGGCCCGGTGTCCGACCCGAGCGTCGAGGCGAGGGCCTCCGCGGACATCCGGCCCTCGCCGTCGCTCTCGACGGGTACGACGTTCTCCCGGCCGAGACCCAGGAAGCGGGCGGCGCGGTCGATGGTGTCGTGACGGTCGGCACCGACGACGAGGCGGACCCGTGGGCCACCCACCATGCCCCGCCCGGCGACGTCCCACCCCGCCTTGGCCAGGACCGCGTGCCGGGCCGCGGCCAGGCAGCTGAAGTTCGCCATCATGCCGCCGGTGACGAACCCGACCGAGCTTCGCCGTGGCAGCCCGAACAGGTCGAGCAGCCACTCCCCCGCGACCACCTCGGCGGCGGCAGCAGCCGGGCTCATGGAGGTGAGACCGGCGTTCTGGTCCCACACCGAGGTCAGCCAGTCGGCGGCGAGGGCGGCCGGCAGCCCCCCACCGATCACGAACCCGAAGAACCGGCCTCCCGGGATCGCGACCAGACCCGCGTCGGCCGCGGCCGCGAGCTCGTCGACGACCTGGGTCGCCGGCACGCCGGCGGAGGCCAGCGGACCGCCGAGCGCCGCCATCATCTCGGCGATGCCAGCGCGGGGCCACACCGGGCGCGCGTCCAGTGAGCCGAGGAACTCGGCGGCGTGGGTGTGGGCACGGTCGAGGGCAGCAAGTCGGTCGTCCATCCGCCCAGTCTGCCCGTCAGCTCACGTCTGCTGCATCAGTTCCGTCGGAGCTAGACGACGGCCCCGTCGGCCGTGGACGACCCTGTTCCGGCCTCAGTGCCTTCTGCGCCCTCAGAGCCACCGCGGGAAGCGCAGTTCGGTTGGGTGCAGATGCTCCGCGCCAGGACGAATGTGACACGCGGGAGGCCGTGGGAGTCGGCGGTGTCCTCGAACTCGTACTGCATCGTCGGCTGGCCGCAGGTCTGGCACGGCTGGGGGTTGTAGTCGCGCATCTCGTCCTCGGTGAAGGTGCGCTGCGCCTCGGCGTCGTCGGTCATGGAACCCAGGGTAGTCGCGGCTGCCGGTTAGCTCACGCCGGCCGACACCATCTGACGGAGCTCCTTCTTGAGCTCGGAGATCTCGTCCCGCAGCCGGGCGGCGACCTCGAACTGCAGCTCCCCGGCGGCCGCCCTCATCTGGTCGGTCAGCTGCTGGATGAGGTCGGCGAGGTCTCTCGACGGCAGACCGGCCAGTCCGCGCACCGGCTGCCCCGCCGCCTTGCTGGACAGCCCCGGCACCGGCGACTTGCCGCGGGACTGCTGACGGCCGCCCCCGAGCAGCTCCTCGGTGTCGGCGTTCTCACGAGCCAGCATGTCGGTGATGTCGGCGATCCGCCGGCGCAGCGGCTGGGGGTCCACCCCGCGCTCCTCGTTGTAGGCGACCTGCTTGGCCCGCCGGCGGTTGGTCTCGTCGATCGCCTTCGCCATCGAGTCGGTGATCCGGTCGGCGTACATGATGACCTGGCCGGAGACGTTTCGCGCCGCGCGGCCGATGGTCTGGATCAGCGAGGTGCCGGAGCGCAGGAAGCCTTCCTTGTCGGCGTCCAGGATGGCCACCAGCGACACCTCCGGGAGGTCGAGACCCTCCCGGAGCAGGTTGATGCCGACCAGCACGTCGTACTGGCCGAGCCTGAGCTCCCGCAGCAGCTCGATGCGGCGCAAGGTGTCGACCTCACTGTGGAGGTAGCGGGTGCGGATGTTGTTGTCGAGCAGGTAGTCGGTGAGGTCCTCGGCCATCTTCTTGGTGAGCGTCGTCACCAGCACACGCTCGCCGCGCTCGGCCCGCGCGTTGATCTCCCCCATCAGATCGTCGATCTGGCCCCTGGTCGACTTCACGATCACCTCGGGGTCGACCAGCCCGGTCGGCCGGATGATCTGCTCGACCGTCGTCTCGACCTTGGCCAGCTCGTACGGCCCCGGGGTGGCGGACAGGTAGACGGTCTGCCCGGTCCGGTCGAGGAACTCCTCCCAGCGCAGCGGCCGGTTGTCCATCGCGCTCGGCAGCCGGAAGCCGTGCTCCACCAGGGTGCGCTTGCGGGACATGTCGCCCTCGTACATGCCGCCGATCTG
>JBBSGI010000066.1:0-14658 GCA_038254365.1 Propionibacteriales bacterium | reverse complement strand
CTGGATGGAGAAGATCCGGGCGCTGGTGCACGAGATGGAGCTGATCGGTCTCGACCCGCTGCCCGACCGTGAGCCCATCGAGGTGGTGACGGAGGGCCGGGGCACCGGCAGCGGGCTGACCCTCATCGAGTCCTACCACAAGTTGGTCGACCTCGGCCTGAAGCTCTGGCAGTACCACTTCGAGTTCCTCAACCTCGGCTACGCCGCCTACCTCGACTTCTTCGGCTTCTGCAAGCAGGCTTGGCCGTCCATCCCCGACCTGGCCATCGCCAAGATGGTCGCCGGCGTCGACGTCGACCTCTTCCGCCCGGACGACGAGCTGAAGAAGCTGGCCCGGCTGGCCGTGGAGTTGGAACTGGACAAGATCTTCGCCGACTCCGACCCGCCCGACGCGGTCGATGAGGCGCTGAACGGCAGCGAGGAGGGCCGCCGATGGCTGGCGACCTGGGCCGAGTCGGCCGAGCCGTGGTTCAACTTCTCCAGCGGGTCGGGCTTCTACCACTCCGACCACATCTGGATCGAGCATCGCGAGATCCCCTACGGCTTCATCCACAACTACACGACGATGCTGCGCAAGGGCACCGACCTGGCCCGCCCGATCGAGCAGATCACGGCCGAGCGGGACCGGATCGTCACCGAGTATGCCGATTTGCTGGCCTCCGACGCCGACCGCGGCACCTTCGCGGAGAAGCTCGGCCTGGCCCGGGTGGTCTTCCCGTACGTGGAGAACCACAACTTCTACGTCGAGCACTGGGCACATTCCGTGCTCTGGCGCAAGATGCGCCACCTCGGCGGGGTCTTCGTCAAGGAGGGTTTCTTCGCCGACGAGGACGACGTCTTCTACCTCAAGCGCGACGAGGTGCCCGAGGCGTTGTGGGACCTGTACTCCGCCTGGGCGGTGGGTGCGCCGCCGCGTGGCCCGAAGTACTGGCCGCGCGAGATCGAGCGGCGCAAGGGCATCGTCGAAGCGCTGTCGAGATGGTCGGCGCCGCCGGCGCTGGGTGCGCCGCCAGAGGTCGTCACCGAGCCCTTCACGATCATGCTCTGGGGCATCACCAACGAGAGCGTCACCGGCTGGCTCGGCGGCGGCGACGACGCCACCGGTGACCTGAAGGGCATGGCGGCCTCTCCCGGTGTGGCCGAGGGTCCGGCGCGAGTGATCTTCTCGCCCTCGGAGATCAACACGATCCAGGAGGGCGAGATCCTCGTCGCGCCGCTGACCGCACCGAGCTGGGCGCCCATCTTCGGCAAGATCCGGGCCACGGTCACCGACGTCGGCGGGATGATGTCGCACGCCGCCATCGTCTGCCGCGAGTACGGCTTGCCCGCAGTGACGGGCACGGCATTCGGGACCACCCGCATCAAGACCGGCCAGCGGCTGCGGGTGGACGGCAGCAACGGCACCGTCACGGTCCTCGACGACTGATTTCCGTACTCAGGAAAGGCTTTCAAAGATGTTGACCGTCGAGCAGAATCAGGAACTGACAAGCGTCGGACCCGGCACCACCATGGGCGCGTTGCTGCGCCGCTACTGGTACCCGGTGTGCTTCACCCGGGAGCTGGACGAGTTTCCGGTGAAGAAGGTGCGCCTGCTCGGCGAGGACTGGGCGGTCTACCGCACCCCCTCCCGGCGGTTGGGCATCGTCGAGGAGCGGTGCCCGCATCGCCGAGCGTCGCTGGCCTATGGCGTGGTGGAGGCCGACGGCATCCGCTGCGGTTACCACGGGTGGTACTTCGGGCTCGACGGGACCTGTCTCGACCAGCCGGCCGAGACAGAGAACTCCAACTTCAAGGAGCGGGTCCACGCCAAGGCGGGCGCGGCGCAGGAGCTCGGGGGCTTGATCTGGGCCTACGTCGGCCCGGACCCTGTCCCCGAGCTGCCCCGCTTCGACGTGTACGTGATGGACGGCGTGCGCGACATCGGGCACGCGACCCTGCCGTGCAGCTGGTTGCAGATCATGGAGAACGCCGTCGACCCGCACCATGTGGAGCACCTGCACGGGCGCTACTTCGAGTTCCTCGGCAAGACGATGGGCTTCGAGGCGCCCTCGTCCTTCCAGCGCAAGCACGTCAAGGTGGCCTTCGACGAGTTCGACTACGGCATCATCAAGCGGCGGCTCCTCGAAGGGCACAGCGAGACCGACGACGACTGGGCGGTCGGGCACCCGCTGGTCTTCCCGTACAACATGCGGGTCGGCGGCGGCGGCATCGACCAGATGCAGATCCGGGTGCCCATCGACGACACCACGACGTGGTTCGTCCTCTACACGGTGCACGCGCCGGAGGGTGGGTCGTGGGAGCCGCAGGCGGCCATCCCCGACTACGAGATCCCGTGGCGCGACGAGCGGGGGCGGCACATCGTCGACTACGTCGAGGGCCAGGACATCATGGCCTGGGTCAGCCAGGGGGCGATCACGGACCGCTCGCTCGAGCATCTCGGCAAGAGCGATGTCGGTGTGGCGATGATGCGGCGGATGTTCAAGCAGAACCTCGAGGCGGTGGGCGGCGGACGCGACCCGATCGGCGTGGTGCGCGCGCCGCACGAGCGGATCGACCTGCCTTGCGAGAAGAACAAGTTCGGGGCGGGGGCGGTGTTCCCGATCCAATGGATCAACAGCGGCTTCTCCCGGTACAGCCCGCAGAAGGACGACTTGCTCAAGCTGCATGTCGACGCCGCCGCCGCGCGGGAGGGGACGCTGGCGGGTGGTTGAGCGACATGTCCGGTCGTCGGCCCCGGCCGCAACTCCCGGGCTGCCGCCGATCGCCGCAGTGCTGCCGCCGCCGACGGCGACGTTCGCCCGGGACGCCGAGGCGCACTACCTCGACCGGCCCAAGCACTGCCCGGACTGCGGCGCCTCGCTGGCGGACGGGAGCGGGCTGGTGGTGGAGTACTGGGCCGGTGACGCTCGGGTCTTCGCCACCTGGTGCGCGGGCTGCTCGTGGGCCGGTGAGATCGTCAAGATGACGCGGACCATCGGCCACGAGCCCGGAGCTTGACCGGCGTCGCAATTTCCGGGAAGACGTCGCTTCAGCGCCGCTTGACGCAGCGATTTCCCGGAGCGCCGGCACGGTCTCGAAGCCGGGACGCTCGACTGGCGGGGGGCCCTTCGATCCGGCCGAAGACCCGCTCTGGCAGCAGATGATCGCCGGTGGCATCACCGAGCGCGACTACTGGCACCGGCAGGCGGCTGAGCTTCACACGGTGGCGGGCACGGGACCCGACGTGCTTGATCTGTTCACGGCTCTGTACAACGCCGATCCGGCCTGTTGGGCCTGTGGGCTGCGACTGGAGCCGCAGGCTGAGCTCGCTGCGGCGGGTGTGCCGAAGCAGTGGGTTGGCTACGGCATGTTCCGCGAATCTCCGCAGCATCGGCTACAGGCAGCGAACGCAAGCTCACGGGACCCATGGGGCGCTGATGCTCGTGGCGTCCGGGGGCGAGCAGCGGATCTCTGGAACGCTGGATCGGCTGGCCGAGAGTCCTCTTGCCGCTCTGCTTCTGGGCGCGGTCGCCGTCGGTCAGATCACATCCCAGGATGCCGGCGTGACCCGGCAACAGGTCGGCAAAGATCTTGCCGACGCTCTTATTGTCCTGGAAGGGCTTGCGGGTGATCTGAATCCAGCGGCTTTCGATCAGGCGCTGGATGCGGCCCAGGCGGAGCGGTTGGTGCGTGACAGCAACGGTCGGTTGCGGACCCCGCACGTCCGGGTTGCCGATAGGGCGATGCTCGATCTTGCGCGTCGCCGTGACGACACTGTCGGTCCCGGCGTCCGAGCCATCATCCGTTCGCAGCTGCGGCGTGCTGACCTTCCCATTCGCGGCAAGTACTGGATGCTCGATTCGCTCACCCGCAGCGACGTGCTTCGCCACCCGCTACGTCAAAGCTGGCTCGACGACGAGACCGTGTCCGCTCTCGTGAACCAGTGTCTCGGATCAGCCTCTGGAGCCGAGAGATCTGCCGCGGCCCACGTGCTGGGCGATCTCGACTTCGCTCGTGTCTTGAATCGCGGCCAGTGGGAGTCGATCACTGACCGAGCCATCGTGTGGCTACCCAGCCTCGACTCGACGGAAGTATTCGGGTTCGCGCGGCTGATGATGCATCTGCGTGGCAGCCACGCGGACCTTCGCGAGACCGTCAGACGGTCACTAGCGCCGACGGACATGGCCGTGATCCTAAGCACCCGGGGATCTCGGCGAAGCGCGGAAGCTTGGGCGGACCTACTACGCGAGTTGGCCCCGCCTTACAACCACGCGGGGCGCGACGCATGGGAGTCCGAGTTCAACGCAGGCCTCGACTACGAGGCGTTGCGCGCATGGCTCGCCGACACGGGCGCCGAATCGCACAATCAAGAGATCTACCAGCTTATCGATGTGCTCGCAGGGCTTCTTCCAGCGGCAGCTTCAACCGCTCTGGACGCCTCCGCCACCCATATGCGCGTGAGCTTCGAGACCGATCTCGGCGATGCGACGAGCGGAATCGCACGCTGGGTGTTCGGCACGATGGCCCTCGTCGCACACCTGACTCCGGCGACGGAGGGAGGCCGCGAACTCGACTTGGCATGTCGACTGAATCGCGATGGTTTCGATGTCCCGGACGCCGTCGACGGCCAACCGTGGAAGCCACCACCTGCGCTCGTCGACTTCGCGAACAAGACCCTGAAGGTGATGCAGCAGGTCGATTGGGCACTTGCGGGCGCGTCATTAGAAGGACGACGGCTGTACCAAGTCGAATCGCTCGACATGTTTCTGGTATGGCTTGGTTGGCTCTCAACCGATCTCCTCGATGACCTCGCCGACTCGATTCCGTTTGTCTGGCTCGACCAACTGGCCAGAGACGACCCCGATGATGGGTCTGCCAGTCCTGAGGCAGCAGGAAGGGCCGGTTCGGACAGCTTCCAGCGGTCACCAGCGTCAAGAAGACTGCAGGCATCCTCGCTGGCATGGCCGGTGGCCGTCGCGGTAACACGCTTGTCCGCGCGTACCTCGAAAGTCACGGCGTCACTCTTCAGGGGCTCCCGTTCCGGTTGATCTCGGAACTTCCTGACGTCGCGGCCGCGATGGTCCGTGCCGGCGGCACAGTCCGTCTTGAGAACCCGCGAGGCGGCAGCTGGCAACTGAACCTGGAGGCGTTGGGCGCGTTGATCAATGTCGACGCACCAGCCGCGACTCAAATCTTGAACGCCTCGCAAGAGAAGTTCGCCGCTGCGCTTGAAGCACCGCAACCGCACGACATGAAGGACCTTGCGAACTTCATCCAACTGGCTGACGGGCTGGATTCAAGCTTTCTCGACAAGGTGCTCACGTCGCTCGATGCGGCGGCATGCGAGCCCGTTTGGCGGCAGCGGCTCGATGACGCTGGCGTTGACGCCCGGGCGCTGGTCGAACGGGCCGCGAGGGTCATCCAAGTCCCTGTCAGGGATGCGGCGCGCAGACTGATGGCTGATGTCACCGGCCCCCGGTCGCCACGCCGGACGACCAGAAGTGAGCTTGACGATAGTCGGCGCGTTGGCAAGTATGTCGGCTCTTCGATGACGCCGACGACGTCGCGCGTGGTGATGGTGATGCAACGAGCCCAAGGTCCCCTGCGTCGAGCCCGTTTGCGAACTCTCGGCCTCCCGTCTGAAGTCTTCCTGCTCCCAAGTCCGACGCTCGGAGCGACCTGCCATGGGGATGAGCGGGCGTTTGAAGAGCGCAGAGCGATCGATCTGCGTACGGCGCGCGACGCGATCTGCGGGCATATATCGAGACGGTTCGTGATTGCCGCACGCCGAGCCGCAACGGAATTTGTCAACCTGGATGAGGCACCGGTTCGCGGCTGTTACTGAGCGATGGCCTCCGTCTCGTCGGGTGGGTTGATCCACGAGTTGGTGGGGATCTTCGGCGGCTCGGGCGGCTTGCTGACGAACCGTTCTGGGTGTGCGCCGTAGGCGGCGGACAGGACGTCGGCGCGTTGCTGGCGGACGGTGTGGGCGTGTCCGTGGTGGACGTCGGCGGGCGTGTGTAGCCAGTGAGGTGGTGCTGGCGTGGGTGGCGAAGCTGCCCGGGCCGGTCGCGGTGACCTACGAGGCCGGCCCGACCGGGTTCGGTCCGGCCAGGGCGTTCGCTGCGGCGGGGGTGCGCTGCGAGGTGGTCGCCCCCTCGAAGTTGCAGCGCCCGCCAGGAGATCGGGTCAAGACCGACCGGCGTGACGCTCGACGGCTGGCACGCCCGCTGCACATCGGGGAGGTCGGCGGGATCCGGGTCCCGAGCGTGGTCGAGGAGGACGCCCGGGACCTGGTGCGGGCCCGTGAGGACACCCGAGCGGACCTGATGCGTGCCAGGCATCGGCTGTTCGTCTTCGACGCCGGCTACGACCCCATCGCCCTGGGCGCGGGACTGGCCCACATCCGGGCGCAGGTGCTGGTCCGCATCAGCTCGGCTCGGGTCTTCCATCCCGATCCGCCGCCGCGCCCGGCCCACGCCGGGGGCCGCCCGCGCCGGCACGGCGACCGGTTCGCCTTGTCCGAGCCCACTACCTGGCCCGATCCCGACGCCGAGCTCGCAACGCACGACGCGCGCTACGGCGACGTACGCGTGCAGGCATGGCGCGGACTGCACCCGAAGCTGGCCGGCCGCGGCCGATGGGCGGACATGGACGCGCCGCCGATCGTGCGCGGAACGGTGATCCGCGTCCAGGTCGAGCATCTGCCCAAGCCCACCGCGCGCGCCCTCAAGACGCTGTGGCTGTGGTGGTCCGGACCGGGCCAGCCCGACCTCGACCTCTGCTGGCGGGCCTACCTGCGGCGCTTCGACATCGAGCACACCTACCGGTTCGCCAAAGGCACCCTCGGATGGACCACGCCCGCGCTGTGCACCCCCGAACAAGCCGACCGGTGGACCTGGCTCATTGTCGCGGCCTACACCCAGCTACGCCTGGCCCGCGGCCTCGTCGAGGACCTGCGCCTGCCGTGGGAAGAACGCCCACGCCGCCCCGCCCAGCTCACCCCCGCCCGGGTCCGACGGGGGTTTCGCCAAACCCAACTGCGCGCAACCATCGGCACCCCAGCCGATCCACCGAAATCCAACACGGCCGGACCCGGCCGCCCGAAAGGCACCCGCCGACCACCACGAACCCGCCATCCAGCCATCAAGAAAGCAGCCTGACCAGCGGCCGAAGGTTTAATCGCAAGCTGAAACCAGGCGCTAACGGCCTTCCGAACGCATCCTGCAGTCGCGTCCGGCAATCGCCGGGGCTCTACCGCTAGCATTGTCGACTGCCCAAACTAGTGGGACGCCCGACCTGGGGATACCGAAAAAGCATAGGCTCAAAGGGCGGCGGAGATGCAACCATGTTGCGTGATCGTCGCGTCGGCGTTCCCGCGTACCGCCTCAATTCAGGTGGCCAGCCGGCATGCCATGGCAACTGGCTTCGCGCGAGGACACTTTCAAGCCTGCTCGGAAGTGAACGCTTCGCTCGAGACGCGAGCGATCATTTCGATCTCGACCGAGATCCCGAACGGCAGCTCCGTAACTCCTATGGCGCTGCGGGCGTGTCGGCCCGCCTCGCCGAAGAGTCTCGTGAGCAGCGTGGATGCCGCGTCGATGACCTTCGGCTGGTCGGTGAACCCTGGGGCGCTTCTGACGTAGCCAGTGAGTCGGACGATTCCTGCGACCCGATCCAGACTTACGACGCTGCCTAGGGCGGCGACGGCGTTGAGGGTTGCGATCTCCGCTGCCTCACGCGCCAGGGTGACCGAGATGCCGCCCCCGACGTAGCCGATGTGATGCCGGACGCCGCCGCGCACCGGTCCCATCCCGGATGTGAACGCGAGCTCGCCGACTAGCACCGCCGGTACGTAGGCCCCCCGCGGTCGGGGACAGGGTGGTATCTCGAGTCCCAGGTCATACGCCATTCGCTCGAGCCGGCTTGCCCGAGCAGGGTTTTCCGGGCTCGAAGGCCGAGTCATCTGACGCGTCCTCGGGCAGCGACGTCGTGAACCTGCTCTACCACTCCTCCACGAGTGCCGTACCACCGATCGGCCAGGTTTATCACCACGCACGCATTGGTTGGGCACGATGTCCACCACGTCACCGACTCGCAGGCCGCGATCTTCCGGCGCGAGGTCGACCACAGCGTGCTCCTCCCACACTCGGGAGATCCGCGAATCCGAATGCTCGGGAAGCGCGCCGAAGGCGTCGACCTCGGTCGCTGCTGAGCGGTCCGCGGCAAACATCTTCGTGCCGCTGTCCAAAACCGCTGCATCGCCGCGTGGCCGGCTGACAACCGTGGCCCGCACTCGCAGAGCACACGAGTCAACCGGATGTGCCCCGAGCCGCACCAGGTTCGCGTCACCGAAGATGTAGGTGCCGGGCGACGTCCGCAGCGGTCTCCGCCTCCTGCAAGGCCCACGCGCGTCGTACCGCCGCGTCGGGATCAGCCGGTCGGTATCCGGCGTAGGAGAACACGCCGACGACCGACACGCCGGGCAGGTCGTCGCTCCGAGAACCTAGTCGGATCGCGTCGGCCGGACTGCAGCCTGTACGTTTCAGACCGGTGTCGACGTCGAGAAGCACCTGGAATGTCGCACCGCTCGCGCGGCTCATGTCAGAGAGGGCGGCCGCCGCCTCGAGACCGTCAACGCAGGAGCGCACGGTCGCCACCTCCGAGAGTCGAAGCAGACGTGCGATTTTGCCTCGACCGACAATCTGGTATGCGACGAGAACGTCGTCGCAGCCGGCGTCCGCGAACACCTCCGCCTCGCCGAGCTTGGCCACGGTGATCCCGACCGCGCCGGCCGCCAGTTGGAGATGGGCGAGCGCCGGCGTCTTGTGGGTCTTGACGTGGGGCCGCAGGTCGACGTTGTGCGCAGCCGCGACGTCGGCCATCCGGGCCACGTTGCGTTCGGTCAAGTCGAGGTCAACGGTGAGGCACGGCGTGTCGAGGACGTCGATCGGACGCCCGACATCGCCGTCGGTCTTCGTGCCGCGACTGGCTACCACCCTGCTGATGTTGTCGCCGCCTCAGTGCCGACCGGCATTGGTCGGGTCGAATGCTCGTCGCGCCGGCGCCTTCCCGCCCCGGAGCGCCTCGCCCAGCCGCGAGATGTGGCGTCGGGCGGCGGTTTCGGCGGCCGCCGCGTCTGCCGCCCTGATGGCCTCGAGGATGGCCGCGTGGTCGTTCACAGCGGCCTGCATGCCTGTCGAGATGGATGTCGTACGCATGGCGAGTCGCACCTGCGCCTGGATGTCGTCGAGGAGCCGGAGCACCTCGCCATTGCCGGATGCCTTCCGTATGAGACTGTGAAACTGCGCGTCCAATTCGAAATGCCGCGACAGCTTGTCGTCGCGAACGGCAAGGCGGTCCGCTTTCACGGTCTCTTCGAGTGCACGCACGAGCGACGGGACCCCGTGCTCCACCGCCAGTCTGGCTGCCAAGCCCTCCAAAACCTCGCGCACTTCGTACTGCGCCGCGAGCTGCTCCAGCGTCACGTCGGAGACGACGGCTCCGCGGCCGGGCTCCTCGTACGCGAGACGGTCCTTGACCAGGCGCTGTACGGCCTCACGCACTGGGCTGCGACTCACCTGGAACTCGGCGGCAAGCGCGGGCACGCTAAGCCGCGCGCGCACCGGAAGCTTCCCGGTCAGCACGGCGTCGCGGAGCCGGTGGTAGACGGTGTCCGCAATCCGGTCGGCGCGCTGGACCGGGCTCAGGGGGCTCAACCGCGCGCCCCCCCTGGTTCTGCATGCAACATGTCGTCTACCGTAGCTAACGACGTCGAGAGTTGTCATGCCGGCTTCCGGCAAGGGCCGGGCGCGGAAAGGGTGAACTTGGCAGGAGTGATGGCCGCGGATGAGGTCGAGATCGTGGTCGAGGGACGCGCGCTCATCGGCGAGGGCCCGGTTTGGGACGAAGCAACACAGCGCCAGCTGTGGGTGGACATCGTCGGTCGCCGGGTACATGCGTTCGATCCCGCGACAGGAGCCAACTCGACGCTGCAGATGCCCGAGGCAGTGACGGCCGTCTGCCCGGCGGGCGGTGGCCGGTACGCAGCCGCGACGTTGAACGGGGTCGCCGAGATCGACCTGGTCAGCGGCTCGTTGCGACCCGTTTGGCCGTTGCCCAGTGGTGACCGGATGAACGACGCGAAGGCGGATCCACGCGGGCGGTTGG
Organism: Propionibacteriales bacterium; assembly: GCA_038254365.1. GTDB lineage: Bacteria > Actinomycetota > Actinomycetes > Propionibacteriales > Nocardioidaceae > JAWWPG01. Next base: position 4,509 of record JBBSGI010000066.1, on the reverse strand, counting down.
TCGGCGGAACGCTTACCGAGGACCGGCGGCCGGGCGCGTGTGGTCTGTACCGGTTCGACGCCCAGCATGGCGTCGTACCGCTGGTCGAGGGCGCCACGCTGTCGAACGGCCTCGGCTGGAATCCCGACGGCACGCTCCTCTACTTCATCGACACGCCCACCCAGCGGGTGGACGCGTTTGACTACGACCCCGACACCGGCGACGTCTCCGCACGCCGGATCCTCGTCGACCTTCACGGAGCAGAGGGCCGGCCCGACGGCCTCACCGTCGATGCCGAGGGAGGCGTGTGGGTCGCCATGGTGCGGGCCGGCGTGATTCACCGGTTCACTCCATCGGGCGACCGGGACCGGACCCTTCACCTGCCGTGCAACTTCGTCACCTCCTGCGGGTTCGGTGGGCCGGATCTCAGGGACCTCTACGTCACATCCGGGTGCATCGGCATGGCCGAAAGGGACTTCCTCACCCAGCCACACGCCGGCGCCCTCCTGCGCGTACGTCCGGGCGTCACGGGGATGCCGCCGACGCTGTGTTCCCTGCCTCAAGGCGACTAGTCCAGTGGAGGCAACCATGCCGGAGGCACCGACGGCTGTCGGGCTGATCGGAGCCGGCACGATGGGCTCCCGCATGGCGCGGGCGCTGCTGGCCTCGGGTCGCACCCTCGTCGTGTGGGACATCTCCGCTGCCGTCCGGCAACGGGAAAGGGACCTCGGGGCAATCGTTGTCGACTCTGCACGGGAGGCCGGTGAGCAGTGCGACGTCGTCCTGCTGTCGCTGCCGCTGCCGCACGATGTCCAGGAGGTCGTCGCCGGCGAGGATGGGCTGCTGTCGGCTCATCCGCTACCCGGCTATGTCGTCGATCTCTCCACAGTGGACCCCGAGACGTCACGCACGCTGTCGGCCGCCTCGGGGGATCGCGGAGTTCGGTATCTCGACGCGCCGGTCCTGGGCCGACCGGCGCGCTGTGGTCAATGGACCCTCCCCGTAGGCGGAGCCGCCGAGGACGTCGAAGCGGTCAGGCCCGTGCTGAACGAGCTGGCCACGGTGGTCCGCCACGTCGGACCCGTCGGCACCGGAAATGCGGTCAAGTTGCTGAACAACCTCATGTTCGGCGCGATCAACGCGATCACCGTCGAGGTCATGGCGGCCGCGGTCAGAGTGGACCTCGACCCTCGCGTGCTCTTCGAGACCATTGTGGAGAGTGGAGCTGCGACGGTCAGCGATCTCTTCCGCGAGATCGGCCCCAAGATACTTGCGGAGGACTGGTCTGCGACGTTTTCCCTCGCGCTGCTGGAGAAGGACAACCGCCTCGGGGTGGAGATGTCCGAAGCCGCCGGAGCACGGATGGTGGTGGCACGCGTGGTCCAATGCCTCAATTCCGCCGGCGTGGAGCGAGGCCTCGGCCCGTGCGACACGAGTGCTCTGATCCAGCTGCTGCATGACTACCCGGGGCCGCAGGAGACGACGCCTGCATGAACCTCGAGATCGAGTACGGACCCGGCACGGTACGGGTATCGGTTCCCGGGAGCACGCTCGTGGTCCGACCGGGGGAGACCTACCGCGAACCCGAACCCGTCGACCCCGTCGCGGCTACTCGACGTGCACTAGCGGACCCGCTTGGGCTTCCGCCGATCCGAGACCTGGTGCGTGCCGGCAGTCGAGTCGCGATCGCCTTCCCCGACCGGGTCAAGGGCGGAACCCACCCGCTGGCTCACCGCCGGGTGGCGCTGCGCGCCGTCCTGGACCAGCTGCGACAGGCTGGAGTGGCCGACGATGACATCCGGCTGGTCTGCGCGATAGGCCTGCATCGGAAGAACACCTGGGCCGAGATGAGCGAGTACCTCCCCCCAGACGTACTGACCAGACACCGGTCGAGGATCGCCAACCACGATGCCGAGGACCCGGACGGAATCGTCGACCTCGGACGGAGCGCGCTGGGCGACGCCGTCGCGTTCAACCGCACCTGCGCCGAGGCGGACCTCACCGTCGTCCTCGGCCACGTGCAGGGAAACCCGTACGGCGGTTTCAGCGGTGGTCACAAGACGTTCACCACCGGCCTCACCACCTGGCGATCCATAGCTGCTCATCACGCCCCGGCGACCATGCACCGTCCGGACTTCGTGCCCGTCTCCCCACGCAGTCACTTCCGGTCACAGCTGGCCGCCATCGGTCGACGCATCGAGGACGGGATCGGCCGCCGGCTCTTCGTCCTGGACGCGGTGATCGGCCAGGGCGCGCAGGTGTTGGGCGTCTTCGCCGGGACCGTGGACGAGGTGGAGCGCTCCAGCTGGCCGCTCGCGGAGCATCGCACGAACGTCGTGCTGGACGAGGATCCGGTGGACGCCGTCGTGTTCGGCCTGCCGCGCGACTTCCACTACGGCCCTGGGATGGGGCAGAACCCGATCCTCGTCGCGCAGGCCATCGCTGCGACGATCACCCGGGTGGCGGGCATCCTGCGCCGCGGGGGAGTTGCGATCGTGGCCGCGGAATGCGGCGGCTACTTCAACGACGAGTGGTTCCCGTCCTACCGGGAGACGTTCGAGCGGTGGGCCGGCTTCTGCTCCGTCGAGGAAATGCGCGACGTGGTGGAGGACATGGCGACTCGCCCCGCGTACGTCGACGCCTACCGCCGGTCGCACGGCTATCACCCGTTCCATGCCTTCTCGATGCTGTCGATGGCCGAGATCGGACGCGCCTACACATCGAGGATATTCGTGGCTGGCGCAGTCGTTCCCGGCGACGTCCGCGCGATGGGCATGGAGCCGGTCGCCACAGTCGAGGAGGCCCTGCGCAGGGCAGAGCGCTACATCGGGCCGCACCCACGGGTCCTGGCTCTGCCCGGGTTCCTCACGAGTCTCCCGCCGCACCTGTTCGCGCGCGGTGGGTAGCTCGCGGCGACGCGACGCACCGGTGACTGACCGGAAAATGAAGGTTCCGTTGGGCTGGGTGGTCAGGCGGCGGGGGTGAGGGTGACGGTGTAGCCGAGCGCTTCGAGCTGGCGGATGTGGTTCTGCCTGCGTCGGTCGGTGCGGATCCGGCTGTCGTAGTGCTCGGGGCCGAGGTCGTGGTAGCGGTTGGTGGGGTCGGCCAGGAGCTGCCAGACGATGACGAGGACGGACCTGGCGACGGCGACGATGGCCTTCTGCTTCCCGGCGCGCCTGGCGAGACGCCGGTAGCGGACGCCGAGGAAGGTGTTGGTGCGCCCGGCGGCGGTCGCGGCCTCGCCCAGGACGCTCTTGAGGTAGCGGTTGCCTTTGCCGGTCTTGCCGGCTCGGCTGGTGGCGCCGGACTGGATGGCGCGGGGGGTGAGCTTGGCCCAGGACACCAGGTGCCCGCTGGTGGGGAAGACGGCCATCGACAGGCCGATCTCGGCGATGATCGTCTGGGCGGCGTGACGGCCGATGCCGGTGATCTCGTCGAGCCGGTCCACCGCGTCCAGGTAGGCCGCCTCGCCGCCGGCGCTGGTGTCACCGCCGGACGCTGGGGCTTGGGCGGCGGGCATCGCGGCGATCAGCTGCTCCGCCCGGGTGTCGATCAGCTCGATCTGCGAGGTGAGGCTGTCGATCTGGCCCAGCAGGATGGCCGCGAGCTCACCGTGGTGGGCGTCGAAGCGCCCGGTGAGGGCCTCGATGAGGGCCGCGTGCTTGACCCGCAGGCGTCCTTTGGCCAGCTCGGCGAGCACCTTCGGGTCACGTTCGCCAGCGATCAGCGCGGCGAGCATGGCCCGGCCGGAGACACCCATGATGTCGATGGCGACCGAGGAGAGCTTGATCAGGGCGTCTTCGAGGAGCTTCTCCAGCCGCTGGATGTGCCTGGTCCGCTCGCCGGTGAGGTCGAACCGTAGCCGGGTGTAGTCGCGTAGTTCACGGATCTCGACCGGCGGGACGAACGAGGGCCGCAGCATGCCCCGCTCGTTGAACTTGGCCAGCCACACCGCGTCGAGCTTGTCGGTCTTCGGCCGGCCTGGGACGTTCTTCACGTCGCGGGTTTTGACCAGCCACACCGTCAGACCGGCCGCTTCGAGCAGGTAGTAGCACGGCCGCCAGTAGTCCGACGTGGCCTCCAACACGACCCGCCGCACGCCTTCGGCGACCAGTTGGTCGGCCAGCGCGCTAATCGAGCGGGTCCTGGCCGGCACGCTCCACACGGTCGTGCACCGCTTGCCCGGCTGGGCCTGGTCCGGCATGCGCGTGCAGACCATCCCCGTGTCTTTGGCCACGTCGATCGCGGCGACCCGCGCCACGATCTCCTCCTCGGTCGAATCGACGTAGACCTGCCTTCCGCTGGCTGCCATCGCTCACGCTCCTCGCATGACTCGGCGGGCTGAGGGCGGGCTGCCCGAGGGTCCGAAGGGAAACCGAAGTCTGATCGGCGGTTGAGTCGGGCCGGGGCGCGGTTCTGGTCTCTCGGCCAGTCCGTTTCCCCGACCCGCTCGCCGCACCCGGCGTGCGCGTCTCCACGCACCGGGCGCTCCACGTGTCTTTCCCGTCGGTCATGCCGCGGTGGCGGCTG
>JBBSGI010000065.1:0-16791 GCA_038254365.1 Propionibacteriales bacterium | reverse complement strand
AGGCGCGCTTGTGTCCGCCGCCTTGGTGCCGGGTGGTGATGCGGCCCTGGTTGTTGCGGCCGCCGTTCTTCGGCAGCGGCTCCACCAGTGACTTCTCCGGCGTGGTGCGCGTGATCTCGACGAAGTCGGCCACGCTCGAGCCACGACGCCCCGGCGTGGTCGGCTTGTACTTGCGGATGCCCATGAGGTGCTCAGTCCTTGTGTCTCTGCCCGGTCAGGAGACCGGACCTCCGAAGATGTCGATGCGCTGTCCCTCGGCGACGCTGACGATCGCGCGCTTGGTGTTCGGACGGGATCCCCAGCCGACCCGGGTGCGCTTGCGCTTGCCGGCGCGGTTGAGGGTGTTGACGCTGGTGACCTTGACGTTGAACACCTGCTCGACCGCGATCTTGATCTCGGTCTTATTGGAGTCGCGCTGCACCAGGAACGTGTACTTGTTCTGGTCGAGCAGCCCATACGATTTCTCACTCACCACCGGCGCGATAAGCACGTCGCGATGGCCCCGGTAAAGATTGGTCACTTCGACTCCCCGCTGGCCTCGATGGATGCCTTCGAGCCGGCCTCCACGAAGCCCGCCTGCTCGGCGGACTGCACGGAGTCGAACCAGACGTCGGCGACGGTCTGCTCGTACCACTGGCCGTCGGCCTGGTGGAACTTCATCGAGGTGGTGTTGCCCTTGATCGTGAAGCCCTCCGGAGCTTCGCCGCTCTCCAGCGCCGCGGCCGAGCCGGCGCCGTACGGTGCGTCCGTTTCCGCTGCGACCGGAGCGTCGGCCTGCGAGTCGGTGGCCTTGGAATCGGTCGAGGTGGCGACCGCCTCGACCGACCGGCCCCGGGCCGTTCCGGAGACGAACGTGTCGTACGCGCCCTTGGTGAAGATCAGGTCGTCGCTGGCGAGTACGTCGTAGGTGTTCAGCTGGTCGACAGCCAGCACGTGGATCCGGTCGATGTTCCGCAGGCTCAGCCAGGTGACGGTGTCGCCGCGGTCGACCACGATCAGCGCCCGCGGACGCTCCGTGAGCCGGGCCAGCACGTCGACAGCCGCCCGCGTCGACGGCTTGTTGCCCTCGACGAAGGACTCGACGATGTGGACCCGGCCCTCGCGGGCTCGGTCCGACAGCGCGCCGCGCAGAGCGGCCACCTTCATCTTCTTTGGCGTGCGCTGGTGGTAGCCGCGTGGGGTCGGGCCATGGACAACCCCGCCACCGGTGAACTGGGGAGCGCGGATCGAACCCTGTCTGGCCCGACCGGTGCCCTTCTGGCGGTAGGGCTTTCGGCCACCGCCGGACACCTCGCCGCGACTCTTGGTGTCATGGGTGCCTTGGCGCGCCGCAGCGAGCTGGGCGACCACAACCTGGTGGATCAGCGGGATGTTGACCTGCGCACCGAAGACGTCCTCGGGCAGATCGACGGTGCCGGACTTCTCTCCGGCCGCGCTGACGACGTCGATGCTTGTCACCGCGCCGCTCCCTTCGACTTGGCCGCCGTGCGCAGCAGGACCACCGTGCCGCGCGGCCCGGGAACTGCTCCCTTGACCAGGATCAGGCCCTTCTCGGCATCGACGGAGTGGACGGTCAGATTCTGGGTGGTGATCGTCTCGTTGCCCATCCGGCCCGCCATCCGCATGCCCTTGAACACCCGTCCCGGCGTGGCACAGCCGCCGATGGACCCCGGCTTGCGGTGGTTGCGGTGAGAACCGTGCGAGGAGCTGACGCCATGGAAACCGTGCCGCTTCATCACCCCGGCGAAGCCCTTGCCCTTGCTGGTGCCCGTGACGTCGATCGTGTCGCCGGCAGCGAAGGTATCGGCGCCGATCTCCTGACCCAGCGCGTACGTCTCGGCGTCCGACGTACGAATCTCGACGACGTACCTGCGAGGGGTCACCCCGGCCCGGTCGAAGTGACCGGCCAACGGCTTGGTCACCTTCGAGGACTTGATCTCGCCGAAGCCGAGCTGGATGGCGGTGTAGCCGTCCTTGTCGGCGGACCGTACCTGCGTCACGACGTTGGTCGAGGCGTCGATGACGGTGACCGGCACGACCTTGTTGTTGGCGTCCCACAGCTGGGTCATGCCGAGCTTGGTGCCCAGCAGCCCATGCACGTTCTTGCTGGCTCTTGCGGTTTGGGGGCTCATAGGTCGTCGTCCCTCAGAGCTTGATCTCGATGTCGACGCCGGCCGGAAGCTCGAGACGCATCAGCGAGTCCACCGTCTTCGGCGTGGGGTCAATGATGTCGATGAGGCGCTTGTGCGTGCGCATCTCGAAGTGCTCGCGGCTGTCCTTGTACTTGTGCGGCGAGCGGATCACGCAGAACACATTCTTCTCCGTGGGCAGCGGTACTGGGCCCGCGACCTTCGCACCAGTTCGCGTCACCGTGTCGACGATCTTGCGCGCCGACGAGTCGATGACCTCGTGGTCATAGGCCTTGAGCCGAATGCGGATCTTCTGTCCCGCCATGCGTTCGCTCGTCCTTCTGCTCGTCCTGCTCGGGCACTCCTACCGATGCTGCACCTACGCTCCCGGGGAATGCAGGTCCGGTTTGTCCGACCCCCGAGGTCGGGCGTGTCGCGCGCGGCACGCACTTCACGCCTTGCATCGGATCGTCGGTGGACCGGGAATGTTCTCGACCTGACCTCCGCGACGGAGCCGCGGTGCCAGGCGTGGCGTAGTCTCCGTTTCGGCGCAGCCGACTCCCTCGGGTGACGCTGAGAGGCCTGGCTCGCCCCGGCGACGACGCCTGAGCAACCCCGATAGTCTGCCAGACCCGCCGCGACCTGCCAAATCCGGCTGCCGCCCCGGCCCGATCGCAAGGCCGGCCTGTCGCGTGGCACGCTCTCACCCATGCGGTTGTTCGTCGCAGTCGTGCCGCCGGTCGAGATCGTCAACCAGGTGGGCGACTTCCTCGAACCGCGGCGCGACGCCGACCCGGCGCTGCGCTGGACCGAGCCCTACCAGTGGCACCTGACCCTCGCGTTCCTACCCGAGGTCGGGGCCAGGCAGGTCGACGATCTCATCGAGCGCTTGACCAGGGCGGCAGCGAAGCGCGACCCGTTCGCCGTCAGGCTCGCGGGCTCCGGCGCGTTCCCGACGGTGCCGCACGCCCGGGTGCTGTGGTTGGGCGCCTCCGCCGACCCGCCGGAGTCGCTTCCCCGGCTCGCCACCGGTGTGCGCGCCGCCGCCAACAAGGCTGGGGCGGTGGTCCACGGCGGTCGATTCCGGCCCCACCTCACGCTGGCCAGGATCCGGCAGCCCCAGGATGCCACCAGATGGCTCCGCATCCTCGACTCGTACGATGCTGGGGCCTGGCCGGCTACCTCCATCGAGCTCATCGAGTCCCATCTCGGCCAGGGTCGTGGCGGGCATCCGCGCTACCAGGCCGTCGCCTCTCTCGGCCTCGGCCAGGGTTGACGCACGTCGTACTTCCGAACCACTCGGGACAAATGCCTCAGGTGGGGGCGCGGCGTCGTACCTTCGTGGTCTCCACAGCAGCTGGGTGTCTCGCCTGCCTGGACCGCTCCACCGGCGGCCCGGACGCAATTCGCAAACAACGCTCCCCCGGTACTTCCAAGGCACCGCGGACAGGCGCTGGACGAGCGCTGCTCGACGAGCTCAAGGCCATTCCGGCGAACGCCTTCGAGGCGGTCGACACCGCGCCCATGGAGGTCCACCACAACAGCGGCGAGGCGCACTGATCGGTCGTGGTCGATACTGGGCGGCATGACGCAAGGTGCCCAGCGCGGAGGAGAGCCGACGCTGCCGGACTTCGACCGCGCGCACTGCGCGGCCGTGGTCACCAGCGCCCTCCAGCTCGCCGGGGGCAGTGAGCTGGTGACCGGCTCGTTGGGCGCCCTGCCCGGCGCCATCGTCAACCGCCGTCGCTCCGGACTGCTCGGCGGCGCCTCGCTCAAGGTCCAGCTCGACGAGTGGCGGTACGAGCCCGAGCCGACGGGTCGACTGGCGGTCGCCCATGTCGTGGGCGGGGTAGTCGTGGCGGAGAACGTGATGCGTCCTCCGGAGGCCGGGGCACACGTGGCCATGGTGCTCAGCCGACAGCTCAACGAGCACGGCCCGCGCATGCTCCCCGACATCCTGGCGCTGCTCGAGGGGCTCGCCGTGGCCGCGGGGTAAGGCCCGCCGGTCCAACGAACGACACCAAAACGCGGGTGGAGGCGTCGTTAAGGCATTGACATGGTGTCGCACTGACATCATCATGATGACATGCATTCCCGTTCCGACGTCATCGAGGTCACGGACCTATGCCGAACCTACCGCAAGCGTGCCGGGTGGTTTCGCTCCCCCGAGGTGGTGGAGGCGGTCCAGGGCGTCAGCTTCGCCGTTCCGCGCGGGACGGTGTTCGGCATGCTCGGACCTAACGGCGCCGGCAAGACCACCACCATCAAGATGCTCTCGACGCTGCTGATCCCGACGTCTGGGACCGCCACCGTCGACGGCTTCGATGTGGTCCGGGACGAGGTCGATGTTCGACGCCGGCTGGGGGTGCTCTTCGGTGGCGACAAGGGGCTGTACAACCAGCTCTCCGCCAAGGAGAACCTGCGCTACTTCGGCCGGCTCTACGGCATGGCCAATGTCGCCATCGCCCGCCGCTCCGCGGCGCTGCTCGAGCAGGTCGGGCTCACCGACCGCGCGAACGAGCGCGTCGAGAGCTACTCCCGGGGCATGAAGCAGCGCCTGCACATTGCGAAGGCGCTCGTGCACCGCCCGCCGGTGGTGATCCTCGACGAGCCCACCATCGGCCTGGACCCCGCGGCCGCCATCGAGGTGCGAGCCCTGATCGCGGGGCTCGTCCCCGAGCACACGGTGCTACTCACGACCCACGACATGCACGAGGCCGACGTGCTGTGCAGCCAGCTGGCGATCGTCGACCGGGGAGTAATTATCGCCGAGGGGACTCCCGCCGAGCTCAAGGCTGGCGCCCCGGTCGCCCGGCAGGTGGTGATCCGTTTGGCTGCCCCACTCGAGGAAGGCCGAGCACAGCTCGCCGTGCACCTTGCCGACCTGCCGTCGGTGGTTCAGGTGAGCGAGGGCCCGGGAGGCGGGGAGACGCTTGTCCTGCGCTGCACGGACACCACCGCCACCCTCGACCAGAGTCTGGCGCTGCTACGCCAGGTAGGCGCGGGAGTCCGCGCCATCGACGTACGCGAGCCGTCGCTCGAGGACGCGTTCCTCGGAGCCACCGGGCGCACCTTCGAGGATGCCACCGACGCAGCGGGCACCGACGAGGCGGGGGACTCGTCGTGATGCTCACCCAGCCCTTTCCCACCGTCGAGACCGACATTCGGCCGGGGCGTGCCGACCTGCGACTGGTCACGGCGACCGTCCGGGTGTTCCTGCTGCGGTTCGCTTCCAACCCGATCCTGATGATCCGCGCACCATTGACGCCGGTGCTCATCCTGATCGGCTTCCACCTGGCGTATGACGTGTCCGGGCAGCACCAGGTCGGTGGGGCGAGCGCGATGGGCTTCCTGGTCATCGGGATGCTCGGTACCGGCGCCTGGTCCTCGACGGTCTGGGGCTCTGGCAACGCGATCCAGAGCGAGGTGTACGAGGGCACGATCACGTCCGTCATCGCCGCCCCGGGCCGCATTTCGGCCGTGATCACCGGTCACGGGTTGGGCAGCATCGTCTTCGGCCTGCCTGCCCTCGTGGTCAGCATCGTGGTAGGTATCGGGTTCGGCGCCCACTTCCGCATCGACCATCCGCTGGCCGCCCTGGTCAGTTTGGCTGCGGTGTACGTCTGCTGTCTGTGCATCGGGTTGGCGTTCGGCGGACTCTTCGTGCTGACCCGGCAGTCCAACGCGATGTCGAATTTCCTGCAGGCACCCGTCTACCTGCTCGCCGGGTTCTTCGTACCGCGTAGCGCCTTGCCGGACTGGCTGCAGAAGGTCTCCGACGTGCTGCCGATAGCGCACGCCATCGACGCGCTGCGGGCCAGCGCACTGACTGGGGCGTCGTTTTCCGACGTCCTGCCCATGCTCGCCGCCGCCGCCGGGACGAGCGTCCTCTTCCTGCTCGCCGGCCTCTGGGGCCTGCACCGGCTCGACGACGTCGTACGTCGTCGCGGAACCCTGGACCTGATGTGACGACGCGAACCGCTCCCGAGCTTGGGGTGTCGACGAAGTCACCGGTCCAGCCGGTCACCTTCGGTCCGATCGCCGTCCTCCGAGTCGTCCTAGCGTCGGCCCGAGCGGTCGCCAAGACCAGGCTGCAGACATCCGGAGTGCCGTTCTACCTGATGGTGTGGCTGAGCTTCCCGATCTTCAACCTGCTGCTGGTGGCGCTGATCTACCGAGCCGACGAGTCGCTCCGCAACTATGCCGTAATCGCGGGTGCCGGGCTGGCGCTGCTGTTCGGCATGCAGTTCAACGCGTCGGAGATCCTCGACCGGGAGCGCCAGATCGGCACGCTGGGCAACCTTTTCGTCGCTCCTGCCCCGCGATTCAGCTGGCTGGCCGGCTTTCAGCTTTTCGCGATCACCGAGTCACTCGTCACCGCAGTGCTCGGCGTGGCCATCGGCAAGGCCGTCTTCGGACTGCCGCTGCACATCGCGCCACTCACGCTGGTCGTGACGATGGCCCTCTTCATCGCAGCGATGTGGGGGTTCAGTATGGTGGTCGGGGCGTTGGGGCTGGCACTGCGCAATGCGAACCAGCTGTCCAACCTGCTCTTCCCGATGCTCCAGCTGGTCGCCGGCACGCTCTATCCGATCTCGCTGATGCCCGGATGGATCGAGGTGCCGGCGCGCTCGCTGCCGTTCGGATACGGCATCCAGGCCCTGGTCGACTCGGTGACACATGGGGCCTCACTTTCCGACGTGTCGGGCGACCTGTGGCCGCTGGCCGGGTTCGCGGTCGGACTGCCGCTGTTCGGCATCGCCGCCTTCCGAGCCATCGAACGCCGTACCCGCGTCCGCGGCACCCTCGAGCTGGTCTGAGGCCGAGCTAGGCGGAGAGTCAGGCGTCGGCAGTGGTGATGAGCACCGCCTCGGAGAGCAGCACCTCGGTCGAGCCAGTCCAGATGGGCACCTGGACGTTGATGCCTTCGCCGAGCCGGCCGGCGAGCCACGGCGCGACGGCCTCGGGTTGTCGCAACCTCAGAGCGCGTCTCTCGCCGCACTGTCGAGCAGCCTGGTCACGGCGTGAGCGAGGATTCGATCCGCCGACGCTCGGCTGCTGTGCCTGCCCTCAGCAACGCTAGAACTCGCCCTTGCGCCGAAGGTGCCGAGGTCTGGCGTCGGGATCGAGAAGGAGACGGTACGCCGGAGCTGCCCATAGCCTGGTGGTGGCGCTGACCGGCGGCAGCACGTACGGGCGGAGACGACCCGGAGGACGCGGCCCGACCCGACCGCCTCGCGTCCAGGCCTCCAATCGAGCGGCGGACTTCGCGAAGGCCGCGAACGCCCCGGCCGGGTCCAGGAGCTCCTCTTCGTCGTCAACCGCCCGGTCCAGGTGCTCGCGCGCCAGACGCAGCCGAAGCTCCCTGGCCAGGGTCTTCCGCGGACCCCTCGGTGCGCCGTCGTTGGGCGACGCCGAGACGTCGTCAGGTACGACGGCACAGGCGAGCTCCGAGTCATGGGTCCAGGAGCGCAGGTTGACGTTGTCCGAGCCGACCGAGCACCACACGTCATCGACGATGCAGACCTTGGCATGCACGTATACCGGAGTCCCCGCGTGGTTCTCGAGCCCATAGATGGCAACCCGGTCACCACCTGCGGAGCGAAGAACCTCGATGGCCTGCTGCCGTCCGACCAGATCGGGCGGGATCGACCCGCGTCCGTCCTGGTCGGGATAGTGCGGGATGACGACGATCATTCGCAGGCGACGACGGGTGCGCAGCGCGTCGGCGAAGCACCTCGCGACATCGCGCGACCACAGATACTGGTCTTCCACGTACAGCAGCTCCCTGGCCATGGACACCGCCTTACGGTTTCCATGGGCGACACTGCGCTCCCCGTGCGGCGCAAACGGGTACCCGCGGAGCCGCCGTGGGTACGTACGAAGAAGCTGGACGGTCTGGGACCCAGCCGGCGCGGGGTCAGGGAGCTGGGGTGGAAGCGCGCCCGGTGTCCGATCCTCTCGGCGCATACGGTCCGCGATGACGTTGATCGGGTTACGGGTAAGCGGCGCCGGATCCTCCCATCGCTCTCGAAAAACTGTCTCGACGTCCCCGACGGCTGGCCCACGGATAGCCAGCTGGATGTCATGCCACGGCGGTCGTGGGCCGTAGACGCGTGCCATCGGTTGTGGCTGGGCGTCGCCGGTGTGCTCGGCATCGTCGAACCTGCTGTGGCACAGGTCGATCCCGCCCACGAAGGCGACATCGTCCTCCGGGCGGCCAGGGTGGCGCAGCACCACGAACTTCTGGTGGTGGGAACCGCCCGGCAGGACGCGCATGTCACGAAGACACTCACCTCCGGCCGCCTCGATCTCTTCGCCGAGATGCCGGTTCTCCTGCTCGGAGAACTGAAAGCGGTCCAGGTGGGAACGCCAAACCAGCCCCTTGACCACGACACCGCGCGACGCTGCGCGTGCGAGCAGCTGCGCGACGGTCAGGTCGTCCGGATGGCCAACGGCCTGATCGGGATCGCCCCGCCAGTCGGTGAAAAGCAACAGGTCACCGGCCCGCATCCGCTCGACGCAACCAGCCAGCTCAGGGAAGTACGAGCGGCCGTGGACCAGCAGTGTCACGTCGTTGCCGGTCGTCCATGCCGCCCCGTCGACATGTCGCCGGTCGAGGCGGGTCGCCGGGTTCTGGCGCTCATCAGAACTCAAGAGCCAGTCGGTCGGACGCATGCCCTCATTGTGCGCGCCCTCGTATGGTCGCGCCGTCCGGCCCGGGATGCGTCGAGGCCCCGAACCCGAACGGGTCCGGGGCCTCAGAGAGGTCGCCTGGTGGGCTAACTCACTTGCTAATGGCGGTGACCCGGCCGGCGCCGACGGTGCGGCCACCCTCGCGGATGGCGAACCGCAGGCCCTCCTCCATGGCGATCGGCTGGATCAGCTCCACGGCCATCTCGGTGTTGTCCCCGGGCATGACCATCTCGGTGCCCTCGGGGAGAGTCACCACGCCGGTCACGTCGGTCGTACGAAAGTAGAACTGCGGCCGGTAGTTGTTGAAGAACGGAGTGTGACGGCCGCCCTCCTCCTTGCTGAGGATGTAGACGTTGGCGTCGAAGTTCGTGTGCGGCGTCGTCGAGCCGGGCTTGATCACGACCATGCCCCGCTCCACGTCCTCGCGCTTCGTGCCACGCAACAGCAGACCGACGTTCTCTCCCGCGCGGCCCTCGTCGAGCAGCTTGCGGAACATCTCGACACCCGTGACCGTGGTCGTCTGCTTGGTCTCACGGATCCCGATGATGTCGACGGTCTCGTTGAGCTTGACGACGCCGCGCTCGATCCGACCGGTGATGACGGTGCCACGACCGGTGATCGTGAAGACGTCCTCCACGGGCATCAGGAACGGCTTCTCGGTGTCGCGCTCGGGCTGCGGGATGAACTCGTCGACGGCGTCCATCAGCTCCAGAACGGACTGGCCCCATTTCTCGTCGCCGTTCAGCGCCGGGAAGGCGGCCGTGCGGACGACCGGAGCGTCGTCGCCGTCGAACTCGTATTCGCTGAGGAGCTCGCGGACCTCGAGTTCGACCAGCTCGATGAGCTCGTCGTCGTCGACCATGTCGCACTTGTTGAGCGCGACCACGATCGCCGGCACTCCGACCTGTCGGGCGAGCAGCACGTGCTCACGGGTCTGCGGCATCGGGCCGTCGGTTGCCGCGACCACGAGGATCGCGCCGTCCATCTGGGCCGCGCCGGTGATCATGTTCTTGATGTAGTCGGCGTGACCCGGGCAGTCAACGTGCGCGTAGTGACGCGACTCGGTCTGGTACTCGATGTGGGCGATCGAGATCGTGATGCCCCGCTGCTTCTCCTCGGGCGCCTTGTCGATGTCGTCGAAGGCGAACTGGGGGTTGAGCGTCGGGAACTTGTCGTGCAGCACCTTCGAGATCGCCGCGGTCAGAGTGGTCTTCCCGTGGTCGATGTGGCCGATGGTGCCGATGTTGACGTGCGGTTTGGTCCGCTCGAACTTGGCCTTCGCCACTTGGACTTCCTCCTCGTTAGATTTTGTGACTTGTACGCCGGGAGACCCTACCGGGTTACTCTCCGCGGACCTTCTGGATGATCTCGTCGGCGACGTTCCGCGGAACTTCGGCATACGAGTCGAACTGCATGGAGTACGACGCCCGACCCTGGGTCTTGGACCGGAGGTCACCAACGTATCCAAACATCTCCGACAGGGGAACCAGCGAGCGCACCACCTTGGCGCCACCCGGACCCTCCTCCATGGCCTGGATGTGGCCGCGGCGGGAGTTGAGGTCGCCGATGACATCGCCCATGTGTGCCTCGGGGGTGATCACCTCGACGGCCATGATCGGCTCGAGGAGCGCTGGGTCGGCGCGACGGGCCGCCTCCTTGAACACCATCCGACCGGCCATCTTGAACGCCATCTCGGAGGAGTCGACGTCGTGGTAGGCGCCGTCCTGAAGGGTCACCTTGATGTCGACCATCGGGTAGCCGGCAAGGATGCCGAACTCCATGGCCTCCTGGATGCCCTCGTCCACCGGAGGGATGAACTCGCGAGGGATGCGGCCACCGGTCACGGCGTTGACGAACTCATAGCCGCCGTCACCGCCGCCGGTCGGTTCCATGTCGATGATGACCTTGGCGTACTGGCCCGAGCCACCGGTCTGCTTCTTGTGGATGTAGTCGACCTTCGTGACCGCCTTGCGGATCGTCTCCCGGTAGGCGACCTGTGGTTTGCCGACGTTGGCCTCGACGTGGAACTCGCGACGCATCCGGTCGACGAGCACGTCGAGGTGGAGCTCGCCCATGCCGGCGATGATCGTCTGCCCGGTCTCATCGTCGGTCCGGACCTGGAAGGTCGGATCCTCCTCGGAGAGCCGCTGGATCGCGGTACCCAGCTTCTCCTGGTCACCTTTCGACCTGGGCTCGACCGCAACGTGGATGACCGGCGCAGGGAAGCTCATCGACTCGAGGATCACCGGTCTGGCGATGTCGCAGAGCGTCTCACCGGTCGTGGTGTCCTTCAGACCCATCACAGCCACGATGTGTCCCGCACCGACCGACGCGATCTCCTCACGCTTGTTGGCGTGCATCTGGTAGATCTTGCCGATCCGCTCCTTGCGCCCCTTGGTGGGGTTGAGGACCGTCGTCCCCGTGAGCAGCTTGCCGGAGTAGACGCGAAGGTAGGTGAGCTTGCCGAGGTGCGGGTCGGACATGATCTTGAAGGCGAGCGCCGCGAACGGCGCATTCTCGTCGGGGTCACGTTCGACGACCACGCCCGGGTCCTTGACGTCGTGGCCCTCGATCGCACCGACGTCGAGCGGCGACGGGAGGTAGGCGAGGACCGCGTCGAGCAACGGCTGGATGCCCTTGTTCTTGAACGCTGTACCGCACAGCACCGGGGTGAGCTTGGCACCGATGGTGGCGCGGCGAATGGCTGCGTGCAGAGCCTCGTTGGAGGGCTCCTCGCCCTCCAGGTAGAGCTCCATCATCTCGTCGTCGGCCTCGGCGATGGTCTCCAGCAGCCGGTCGCGCCACTCGCGCGCGGACTCGAGATGTGAGGCCGGGATCCCCTCAACCTCGTAGTCCTCACCCTTGACGGTCTCGCCGCGCCAGGTGAGCGCGCGCATCCCGATCAGGTCGACGACACCGATGAAGTCGGCCTCGGTGCCCACCGGGATCTGTAGCACCAGCGGGACGGCGCCGAGTCGCGACTCGATCATCTCGACGCAGCGGTGGAACTCGGCGCCGGTGCGGTCAAGCTTGTTGACGAAGCACATTCGGGGGACCTTGTACCGGTCGGCCTGCCGCCAGACCGTCTCCGACTGCGGCTCGACGCCGGCGACGCCGTCAAACACGGCGACGGCGCCGTCGAGGACGCGCAGCGACCGCTCCACCTCGACGGTGAAGTCGACGTGGCCGGGGGTGTCGAGAATATTGATGGTGTGGTTCTTCCAGATGCAGGTGGTCGCCGCGGACGTGATCGTGATGCCGCGCTCCTGCTCCTGCTCCATCCAGTCCATGGTGGCGGCGCCCTCGTGGACCTCACCGATCTTGTAGTTGATGCCGGTGTAGAAGAGGATGCGCTCGGTCGTCGTCGTCTTCCCGGCATCGATGTGAGCCATGATGCCGATGTTGCGAACTTTGCTCAGGTCGGTCTTGATGTCGGTTGCCACGGTAGGCGCTTCCTCGGGTTTGGGATTCTCGTGAGTTTTCAGGTTTTGACGGGCCGAGCGCCGCCAAGCGCCCGCGCAGGTGAGTGGCGGTCTGCGTCGCGGGGGCGCGGCAGCGGCCACGCGAGGCATCTACCAGCGGTAGTGCGCGAAAGCCTTGTTCGACTCAGCCATCTTGTGGGTGTCCTCGCGGCGCTTCACGGCGGCACCGAGGCCGTTGGACGCGTCGAGCAGCTCGTTCATCAGGCGCTGCGACATCGTCTTCTCGCGACGAGCCTGGGAGTACGACACGAGCCAGCGCAGGGCAAGGGTCGTCGAGCGGCTCGCCCGGACCTCGACAGGAACCTGGTAGGTCGCGCCACCCACTCGTCGGCTGCGGACCTCGAGCGTCGGCTTGACGTTGTCGAGGGCACGCTTAAGGGTGACCACGGGGTCGGTGCCGCTCTTCTCCCGGCAGCCCTCGAGCGCCGTGTGGACGATACGTTCGGCCACCTGCTTCTTGCCGTCGACGAGCACCTTGTTGATGAGCTGCGTCACGAGCGGGCTGCCGTAGACCGGGTCGATCTCGACGGGGCGCTTCGGCGCGGGGCCCTTGCGCGGCATCAGCTTTTCTCCTTCTTCGCGCCGTACCGGCTGCGAGCCTGCTTACGGTTCTTGACGCCTTGGGTGTCGAGCGAGCCGCGGATGATCTTGTAGCGGACACCCGGCAGGTCCTTGACCCGACCGCCGCGCACCAGCACGATCGAGTGCTCCTGCAGGTTGTGTCCCACGCCAGGGATGTAAGCCGTTACCTCGATGCCGCTGGTCAGTCGCACCCGGGCGACCTTGCGAAGCGCGGAGTTCGGCTTCTTCGGCGTCGTGGTGTAGACCCGCGTGCACACGCCACGGCGCTGAGGTGAACCCTTCAGCGCGGGCGTGTTGGTCTTCGACACCTTGTCCGCGCGGCCCTTGCGGACCAGCTGATTGATGGTGGGCACCGCGGGTTTCTCTTTCCTGTCGGGTTCTGCTCGTGGGCACTGCGCTTCGGTAGAACGGGTGCAACGCTCGCGCCGCTCCCCAGCTCCCGGCGCAGACGAGTCAAAGCCTCGGCTCAGAGATCCGGGTGGATGCTGCGCTCACCTCGCGACCGGCGGTCGAAGCCCTCGCAGGCTCCAGGCCAACATGGCACGCGAGAAGTCCTGGATTACTCCAGGCACAAACCCCTAGGTTACCGGCTCGTCTGGGCCGGGTCAAAATGAAGCGATCGTCGCCACGAGCGCCCCGCCGGGCGCGCCGCGTCAGGCCTCCGGGCCCTGGTCTCGCACGGTACGGACCTGGTCCATCGCGGAACGAAGCTCGCTCAGCCACTCCTCGCTGTGCTTGCCCACCAGCTTGACGCACCAGCGGAGAGCCTCGGCCCGAGTCCTCGCGACGCCGGCCTCGACGAGGGTGTCGAGGACCTGACGCTCAGGCTGACGGAGCCGGGTCATGACGGGCACCGCAACATGAGTGAAGAGCCGGCCGCGCTCGCCGACCTTGGCGCCCCACGAAACCTTGCGGCCGAAGCGCTGCTCCGCCTCGCGTGCGATGGCCACCCGGGCCTCGCGGGTCTCCTCACGCCAAGCAGCCGCGCGGCCGGCGGCGGCCTCGACCAGCGCGGAGTCGTCGGCACCCTCCTCCAGCTCGGGCACGGCGATCGTGATCCGGATGACGATCTCCTCGTCGTCGATGGTGATCTCGGGGGTCTCCGCGGTCCACTCCGTGGGGAGTCGGCCCGAGAACCAGGCGGTGATGTCTGTGGATGTCTGCTGTTTTGTAATCATGTAATTGAGATTACACCCTGACACAAGCGCCGAGGCAATGTGCGGCGGTCGCGTTCGCGCTGCCAGTCTCGAGCCTGTGGAAACGTGGGGTGCCCAAGCCACGGTGGACGACGGCCCCCAGGTCGACATGATGGGTGGGCGCCACACGGTTCTTGAGGTTTAAAGGGTGCTGCGGCAACCCGAACGCCTCAGCGTTCGTAGCAAAGCGGGACGTGACGAGAGGGCGGCCCCATTTTGGGGACCGCCCTCTCGTCAGGTGCTGGGTGCGACGTACGACTCAGTTCTGGTAGGAGCCGAAGTCGTAGTCGTCGAGCGCCACGGACTGACCGGTCGACTGACCGAAGTCGTAGTCGTAGCTGTCGTAGTCGATCGAGTAGGCCGCTGCGCGGGCCTCCTCGGTCGGCTCGACCCGGATGTTGCGGTAGCGCTCCAGGCCGGTACCGGCCGGGATCAGCTTGCCCAGGATCACGTTCTCCTTGAGACCCAGCAGCGAGTCCGACTTGCCGTGGATAGCGGCGTCGGTGAGCACGCGCGTGGTCTCCTGGAAGGACGCCGCCGACAGCCACGACTCGGTGGCCAACGACGCCTTGGTGATGCCCATCAGCACCGGGCGACCGGATGCCGGCGTGCCACCTTCGGCCACGACCCGGCGGTTCTCGGTCTCGAAGCGCAGCCGGTCGGCGAGCTCGCCGGGCAGCAGGTCCGAGTCGCCACTCTCGATCACCGTGACCCGGCGCAGCATCTGCCGAATGATGATCTCGATGTGCTTGTCGTGGATCGACACGGCCTGCCGGCGGTAGACCAGCTGGACCTCGCCGACCAGGTGCTCCTGAGTCCTGCGCGGTCCGAGCACCCGCAGCACGTCCTGGGGGTCGGCCTTGCCGATCGTGAGCTGCTCGCCCACCTCGACGTGCGAGCCTTCCTCCACGAGCAGGCGGGTGCGCTTGCTCACCGGGAAAGCCTGCTCCTCCGAGCCGTCGTCGGGTACGACGACCACCTTCCGCGTCTTGTCGGTGTCCTCGATGCGGACCCGGCCCGCGGCCTCGGCGATGGGGGCCTTGCCCTTCGGCTGACGCGCCTCGAACAGCTCCACCACGCGCGGCAGACCCTCGGTGATGTCATCAGCCGAAGCCACGCCACCGGTGTGGAAGGTGCGCATGGTCAGCTGGGTGCCGGGCTCACCGATGGACTGGGCGGCGATGATGCCGACAGCCTCCCCGATGTCGACAAGCTTGCCAGTCGCCAGCGAGCGGCCGTAGCACTTGGCGCAGGTTCCGGTCTTGGCGTCACATGTGAGGACGGAGCGGACCTTCACATCGGTGATCCCCGCCTCGATGAGCCGGTTGATCAGCACGTCGCCGATGTCGCCGCCACCGTGCGCCAAGATCTCCCCGGTCTCCGGGTGCTCCACGTCGACGGCCAGGTTGCGGGCGTAGGCGGACGTCTCGACGTACTCGTCCTTGACTACCGTGCCGTCCTCGCGCCGGATGCCAATGACCTTGGTGAGACCACGCTCGGTGCCGCAGTCGTCCTCACGGATGATGACGTCCTGCGAGACGTCGACCAGCCGCCGGGTCAGGTAGCCCGAGTCCGCTGTCCGCAACGCGGTGTCGGCAAGGCCCTTGCGCGCGCCGTGGGTCGAGATGAAGTACTCGACCACCGACAGGCCCTCGCGGAAGTTCGCCTTGATCGGTCGGGGGATGATCTCGCCCTTGGGGTTGGCGACCAGGCCGCGCATACCAGCGATCTGGCGGACCTGCGTCATGTTCCCGCGGGCCCCTGAGTTGACGATCATGTAGATCGGGTTCGTCTTCTCGAACGTCGCCTCCATGGCCTTGGCGACCTCGATGGTGGCGGTGTTCCAGATCTCGATGAGCTCCTGGCGGCGCTCCTCGTCGGTGATGAGCCCACGCTCGTACTGCGCCTGGACCTTCTCCGACTGCGCCTCGTATCCCAGCATGATCCGCGGCTTCTCGCTGGGCGTGACGACGTCCTCGATGGAGATCGTGACACCCGAGCGGGTGGCCCAGTAGAAGCCGGTGTCCTTCAGCGCGTCCAGCGCGTGCGCCACCTCGACCTTGGTGTAGCGCTCGGCGAGGTCGTTGACGATCACGCCGATCTGCTTCTTGCCGAGCTCACCGTTGACGTAGGCGTAGTTCGCCGGCAGGGCCTCGTTGAACAGCGCTCGGCCGAGGGTCGTCTCCATGGTCAGGGGGGCACCCTGCTCCCAGCCTTCTGGGGTCTGGTAGCCCAGCGGGGGTACGACGTCCGCGATGCGCAGCTTGATCTTGCTCTGCAGCTTGATCTCGCCCCGGTCGAACGCCATCATCGCCTCGGCGACGGACGTGAACGCCCGCCCCTGTCCGGGGTAGTCGTCGCGGTCGAGGGTGAGGAAATAGATGCCGATGATCATGTCCTGCGTCGGCATCGTGACCGGACGCCCGTCGGCCGGCTTGAGGATGTTGTTGGTCGACAGCATCAAGATCCTGGCCTCGGCCTGGGCCTCGGCCGACAACGGCAGGTGCACCGCCATCTGGTCCCCGTCGAAGTCGGCGTTGAACGCCGAGCAGACGAGCGGGTGGATCTGGATCGCCTTGCCCTCGATCAGCTGCGGCTCGAACGCCTGGATGCCGAGGCGGTGGAGGGTCGGTGCCCGGTTGAGCAGCACCGGGTGCTCGGTGATCACCTCTTCGAGGACGTCCCACACCACGGACCTGCTGCGCT
>JBBSGI010000064.1:0-17126 GCA_038254365.1 Propionibacteriales bacterium | reverse complement strand
GGCCACCAGAGGAACCGCGTCCAGGTCCGACCAGCGCGGCGAGACGGTGATCGACATGCCGCGTGTCCGGGCGGTCGGCACCGTGAAGGTGACGTCTCCATCCTGGACGCGCTTGGTGGCCGACTGCCATACCTTGTGACCTACCAGGGCCTGGGTGAGCGCAACGGGGCAGCGCCCACACGAGTCGACGTGCAGCGTCAGGGTCGACTGCTGAGCCCCCGATTCAGCGGGGAGCCGGGGCGAGGGCGCCGCCCCCATCGCGACGGTCGGCAGCGCCGCGGTGACGATGGCGGCAGCGCCGAGGACGGTGAAGAGGCTAGCGAGGCGAAGCTTCATGATGATCCTTTTCGGTCGGTTGTTTGACGGTTACCTACTTCGATGCCACAGCGACGAGAAAAGTTCTCAGATCGCGGCACCAGTCGCCGCACGTCGAGACAACAACATCCTTCGATGGCAGCGGTCCCGCTTGGGGCCTGCTGGTCAGTGGGCATCCTGTGGGGCCTTCCTGGGGAGCAGCCAGACCAGGCCCAGGCATAGGGCGGCGATCGCGCCGACGACGCCAACGCTGACGGTCATGGCATGTCCGGCGCCGTGGTGGGTCTGCTGGTTGAAGTACACGGTCGTCACGACCGCTGAGCCGATTGCGGCCGCGAGCTGCTGGACCGCGGACAGGGCACCGCTGGCGCTGCCGGCCTCCTCGGGCGCGACGTCGCCGATCGCCACGTCGTAGATGCTGCTGAAGCAGGTGCCCATCCCGACGCCGAGAACGAGGAGGGAGGGAGCCAGCGCCCACGCGCTCACCGCAGTGCCTAGGGCCGTCACGGTCGCCCACAGCCCAGTGGCCCCGGCGAGGGTGATACCGAGACCGATGACCACCAGCTGTCGCCCGAGCCTCTCGATCAGCGGCCGGCACACGATGGCGGCGCCGATGATGCCGACCATCAACGGTCCCAGTGCCAGGGCGGCCGCAGAAGGCTCGAAGTCGAGCGCGGTCTGCAAGAACAGCGAGACGACGTACGCGAGACCGCTGACCGCGGCGAAGAACGCCAACCCCAGCAAGAGCCCGGAGGTGAAGCCGCGGTTGGTCAGGAGGGAGGGCAGAATCAGTGGGTCGGTGGCCAGTCGCTGCCGTACGCCGAACCCGGCGAACAGCACCACGCCAGTGACCAGGCTCAGGATCGGGAGCGGCGCCCAGCCGGCGGTTGAGCCTTCGATCAACCCGGACAACAGCCCGAACATGCTTGCGTCCAGCAGGCCGGAGCCGAGCCCGTCGATCGGGACATCGCTGATCGGCTCGTCACGGGGCAGCAGCTTGACCGCGGCGAGGAACCCGATGGCACCGAGGATGATGTTGATCAGGAACATCGGCCGCCAGGACAGTCCGCCGATGTCAGCGTCGATCATGAAGCCGGCCGCGATGGGTCCCAGCACAGCCGAGCCCCCCATGACCGGGCCGAAGGCGCTGAACGCGCGCGGTATCTGCTGCCGCGAGAACGTGGCGAGCAGGATGCCGATGCCTTGCGGGATCAGCAGGGCGCCGAAGTCGCCCTGCACCAGTCGCCCGGCGATCAGCATGCTGGGGTCGACGGACAGCCCGCACACCGCCGACGCGGCGACGAAACCGGCGATGCCGACGAGGAACAGCAGCCTCTTGCCGTAGCGGTCGCCCAGCCGGCCGCCCACCACGAGCAGGACACCCATTGCCAGGGCGTAGCTGGCGCCCAGCCACTTGATCAGGGACTCGCCTCCGCCGATGTCAGCGACGATCGAGGGCGCGGCGATGTTGGTGATCGTGGAGTCCATCAGGTCCAGGACGTCGGCGATGAGGACCACGGCAAGGATCAGGCGCGGTCGGGTGGTCAAGCGGCTCCTCCGTCGCCACCTGCTTCGGTGGTGGGGGCCGACCTGCTGGTACGGGGTTCATCCGTGGTGGGCGCTGGGGCAGCGGGTGGTGTCGGGGCAGGTGATGAGGACATGGCGGTCTCCGATGCGAGAGTGGTGGCGCTCCTGATCGATGCGTCAAGGCATGGCGCGACAAGACGACCGGCTCGGCCGGTGCCTCCTGCATGTGCGATGTGTGCGTGTTGGACGTGCGACGGGGGGCGCACTCGGGGCGGTTAGGGCTTTCGGCGTCGTACGGGGATCGGCTGTCGTTCGGCTGGGCGGGGGGTGTTCAGTGCGCCGTCGATCAACACGTTGAAAGCCCAGACGAGTCGGTCCGGCCCGGCGCCCGACAGCAGCTCGACGGCGAGCGCGGCGACGCGGGGGTGGGTCTTCGACGACGCTTCGCTCAGCGCGGTCTGCATGGCGTCTTGCTCTTCCCTGGCGTCGACCGCACGTGAACGTGTGCCGTGCTCGGCAGCGGTCGTCGTCGCAACCTGGAGCAGCAAGTCGACCGCCCAGACCGCCCGGTCGTCAGGTACGCCGCCCTCCCTCAGCAGCACCAGAAGGGCCTCGAGCACGTCCAGCGCGTGCGGCCCGTGCGGTCTGGCGACCACCAGCGCCGACTGCGCCAGCCCAGGATGTTCGAACAAAACCTCGGTGTAGGAGTACAGGACCTGTACCAGCCGATCGCGCCACTCGCCTTTCGTGGTGACCGGCTTGAGATCGACCGCGCCCAGCAGCTCGTCCAGCACGGCCGCGTGCAACTCTCCGGTGTTGCGCACGTACACGTACAGCGATGCCGCACCCGTATCCAGCTCCTGAGCCAGCCGCCGCATCGTGACCCGCTCGAGACCCTCGGCCCGAAGCACTCCCAATGCCGACGCGACGATTCCCTCGCGGGTAAGGGCAGGTTTCGCCGGGCGCTCACGTCGGCTCGGCCGGGACCCCGTCTCAGTAGCCATGAGCCCAACCCCTTCCAGACGTCATCCTCATGGACACCCCTTTGTGGTGACCGGCCGGATCGGGAGAAGAAGGAGACATACACGTCATCATAACGAACATGTTCGTCAGGAACAAGTATGTCCCGAACACGTTCTGACGACCGGCGATCTGGCCCCGACCAAGAGCGGCTGACTGGGCTGAGGTGAACGTCAGAGAGGACCGCCGAGCCGCGCTTGCGCGGGCCAGCGGTCCTCTTTCGATGGTAGCCCCGACGGGATTCGAACCCGCGCTACCGCCTTGAGAGGGCGGCGTGCTAGGCCACTACACAACGGGGCCATCGAGTGGTCGAGCTGCCGAGTCATCCCCAGCCGGCCCACCGCTGGGGTACTAGGACTCGAACCTAGACTAACTGGACCAGAACCAGCCGGGCTGCCAATTACCCCATACCCCAAAGCATGGCACTCGCTGCGCGAATGCCGATGGACGACGATACCGGAGGCTGGGCACGCCCTCCAAAGCAGCCTAAGGAGGAGGCGCCGCGCGTGGAGCAGGCGCTTGGTCGCGGGCAGGTGGCTGGATGCGCCGGCGGTACCGGCCCCGGATCCAGAGCGCCGCGACTCCCAGCATCACGGCGTCCAGCACGAGGGGCGCCCAGCTGACGTTCGATGGGTCCACTGCGGTCGTGAGCTCCCCGATCAGCGCCGCCGGCACCAGGACGGAGACGTTCTTCACGGCATGCAGCGCGATCGACGCCTCGAGTCCCCCGGTGCTGGTCGCCAGCCAGGCGAAGACGACGCCGATGAGCCACCGGTCGGCGAAGAGCGGCGGGTCGAACTGGCCGTGCGCTGTCGCGAAGATCGCACCGGAGACGACCCAGCACACCGGCGCCCGCAAACCCGTCGCCCCGAGGCTCTGCAGCAGGAAACCGCGGAACAGGTACTCCTCGCCCGCTGCCTGCAGCGGCGTGGTGAGCAGCACCACGGCGATGAAACCGAGGGCCTCACCATCCAGGGAAGCCTCGCCGGCGGCGGTGATGCCGAGCAGAGTCAGCAGAAGCAGCACACCCCACACCACCGACGCGACGGCGACGCAGGTCCTGAGCCACCGGGTACGAAGCCCGGGCGTCACCGAGGCCAGCCACCGCGGTGCCAGCCGGTAGATCCCCCACGACAGCACCGCCGCCAGCGGGATGCACAGCGCCAGCCCCAGGTTCGTCGCCAGCAGCAGCGGTGCGCTGATCCGGGCTGTGTCCACGACGAGGTGCCCGCCGAACAGACGCATGACGACGGCCACGACCAGCAGCGCAAACAGCGTCACCGCCAGGAACCCCACGGCTCCCAGGGCAACGCCCAGCACCAGCCGCCACCAGGCGCCGCGTCGGGGCCGGGACAGCCGGAGGTACTTCTCCCGGTCGTACGGCGGGCGGGCGGCCATCGCCGTGGTCAGTAGGACGCCCCAGCGGCCCGGCGCAGACGCAGCAGAGACCGCTCCCGACCCAGCAGCTCCATCGACTCGAAGAGTGGCGGGGAGATACGGCTGCCGGTCACCGCCACGCGGATCGGGCCGAAGGCGTTGCGCGGCTTCAGACCGAGGTTCTCCACCAGGGCGTCCCGCAGACCCGCCTCGATGGTCGCGGTCTCCCACTCACCGAGGTCGGTGAGGGCGTCGTACGCCGCCTGGGCGACCCTTCGCCCGTCGCCGTCGAGCAGCTTGGCGGCGTCGTCCGGATCGACCTTGAACGTGTCATCGCCGATGAACAGGAACCTCAGCATGCCAGCGGCTTCCCCCATCGTGGTGACCCGCTCACGGATCAGCGGCGCCGCGGCATGCACCAGCGCACGCTGCTCCGCCGTCGGTGAAGAACCCAGCAGGTCAGTGTCCTGGACGTAGCGCAACAGGCGGTCGGCGAAAGCCTCGACCGGAAGCAGCCTGATGTGCGCCGCGTTGATCGCCTCGCACTTCTTGAGATCGAACCTGGCGGGATTCGGGTTCACCCTGTCGATCGTGAACGCCTCGACCATCTCCCTCATGGAGAAGATGTCACGGTCGTCGGCTATCGCCCACCCCAACAAGGCCAGATAGTTCAGCAGACCCTCCGGCAGGAACCCACGGTCGCGGTAGCCCAGGAGGTTGGACTCCGGTTCGCGCTTCGAGAGCTTCTTGTTGCCCTGCCCCATGACGTACGGCAGATGCCCGAACCGTGGTGTCTCGCCCGTGCCGACGTCGACGGCTGCTAGGGCGTCGTACAGCGGAAGCTGCCGCGGCGTCGACGACAGCAGGTCCTCGCCCCGAAGGACGTGCGTGATCCTCATCAGTGCGTCGTCGACTGGGTTGACGAGCGTGTACAGCGGGTGACCGTTGGCTCTCACGAGGACGTAGTCAGGGACATGCTCGGCCTGGAACGTGATCTCGCCCCGCACCAGGTCGTCGAACACGATAGGCCGGTCGGGCATGTGGAACCGAAGCACCGGTCGGCGCCGCTCAGTGACGTAGGCCGCCACCGCCGCCGGCGTGAGGTCCCGGCAGTGCCCGTCGTAGCCAGGCGTACGGCGCTCTGCCCTGGCTTGCTCGTTCCGCGCCTCGAGCTCCTGCTGCGAGCAGTAGCAGCGATAGGCGTGGCCCGCGGACAACAGCCGAGCCGCCACGTCGGAGTAGATGTCGTACCGCTGTGACTGCCGGTAGGGACCGTAGGGGCCGCCCACCTCGGGCCCCTCGTCCCAGGTGAAGCCCAGCCAGCGCATCACCTGGAGCAGGGTCTCGTAGGACTCCTCCGAGTCGCGGTTGACGTCGGTGTCCTCGACCCGGAAGACGAAGGTGCCGCCGAGATGGCGCGCGAATGCCCAGTTGAACAAGGCGGTTCTCGCCAGTCCTACGTGCGGGTTGCCGGTGGGTGAAGGGCAGAAGCGCACCCGCACGTCCCCCGCCCCGGTCGCCTCAGTCACGTGAGACCACCCTGTTCGTAAGGGTTCCGATGCCTTCGATGGTGACGGAGACGTCGTCGCCCGGCCGCATGGGACCCACACCGGCGGGGGTGCCGGTGAGGATGACGTCGCCGGGAAGCATCGTCATGAAGGACGTGATGTAGGCGACGACCGTCGGCACGTCGAAGATCATCATGCTGGTCCGGGCCCGCTGCTTGGCGTCGCCGTTGAGATCGGTGCGCACCTCGAGGTCCGACGGGTCGAGCTGTGTCTCGATCCAGGGACCGAGCGGGCAGAAAGAGTCGAACCCCTTGGCTCTTGCCCACTGCCCGTCGCGCGCCTGGAGGTCGCGAGCCGTGACGTCGTTGCCGACCGTGTACCCGTAGATGACGTCCGCGACTCTGGACACCGGGACGTCACGGCAGATCCGGCCGATGACGACGGCGAGCTCGCCCTCGTAGTGCACGTCGGAGCTCTGGGCGGGGTAGACGACCGGGTCGAACGGCCCGACGACCGACGTGTTGGGCTTGAGGAAGATCAGCGGCTCGTCAGGCAGGTCGCTGCCGAGCTCGGACGCGTGCTCGGCATAGTTGCGGCCGACGCAGGCCACCTTGCTGCGCGGGATGACGGGAGCGAGCAGTCGCACGTCGGCGAGGGGGAACTGCTCCCCCGTCAGCTCGATCCCGGAGTACAGGGGGTCCCCGGCGACGGCGGCCACGATCTCGTCACCCTCGCGTCCGCCGACAACACCGAACTGCGGATCCTCGTCCGTCGTGAACCGCGCGACTCTCACGAGGGCAAACCCTAGCGACCGGCGAACGGGAGGTACGACGTGCCGGCGACCTGCTGGACGGCGAGGAGCCCGCAGGCGACACCGAGCAGCAGCACGAGCACGATCCCCAGCGCCAGACCCGACCGGTGACGAAGGCTGGACGTGACGTAAGCCGCTCCCCGGCGGACGTCACGGGTCATCGGGCCCCACCAGCTCAGCAGCGCCGCTACGACGCCGGTGGTCAGGAGGGCGGGCAGCTCGGCCGCCGGTGGACCGAAGCGGGCGAGTGCGACGAAGCCACCGGCGCCCCCCAGCACGAACAGCGCGTTGACCAGGCTCACGACCAGCCGGCGGAGGGCGAACCACGGCAGGGCGAGCAGGACCATCGCGGGATCACGCCGCCGGGGGCCGCGGTTCTGCTGCCAGCCACGTATCGACCGGGTGGACAGGTCAACGGTGCGCAGGGCCCAGCCCATGACGACGGCACACGCGATGGTCACGAGAGGTGCCGCGACGGTGCCGGCGACCAGCAGGCACGCCACGGACAGCCACACCGCGACCCGGCGGTACCGGCCGGCGTCGCGAGCCGCCGTTGCGGCCGAGGCGACCGGCGGCCCGCCGGCGAAGGCAGCGCGGGGCGCGGCCGCGTACACAGCCGTGGGGGCGGCGGCGGGTGGCGCCGGGGCCGGGGCGGGAGAGGCAGCGAGCGACCGCGTGAAGCCGCCTCCGCTGACACCGAGCCACTCGACGACCTGGCGAGCGGTGGGCCGGTTGGCCGGGTCCGGCCGGAGGGCCGCCGTCAGGATAGGCATGAGGTCCGTCGGCACCGCGGAAAGGTCGAACTCGCCGCGGCGCGCCCGGTCCATGACGGCGATCGGCGGACCGCTGCCGTACGGCCCGCTCCCGCTCGCGGCGAAGACGACGGTCGCCGCCCAGGCGTGCACGTCGGCGGCAGGCGTGGGCCCGTCGCCGTACAGGATCTCCGGCGCGAGGTAGCCGGGGGTGCCGAGCAGCCAGCCAGCCTGCGTCAGCGTCATGTCATCGGTCAGCTGGGCGAGGCCGAAGTCGATCAGCACCGGGTCCCGGCCCTCGAGGAGGACGTTCGAGGGTTTGACGTCGCGGTGCAGG
This sequence comes from Propionibacteriales bacterium, assembly GCA_038254365.1. Taxonomy (GTDB): domain Bacteria; phylum Actinomycetota; class Actinomycetes; order Propionibacteriales; family Nocardioidaceae; genus JAWWPG01. Next base: position 9,479 of record JBBSGI010000064.1, on the reverse strand, counting down.
ACGTCGGCGCTGTGAACCACGACCAGCGCCTCGGCGAGACCGTAGGCCACGCGCGCCAGGTCGGCGCCGACCAGCCCGCCGCGGCTGTCGACGACCTCCCGTAGCGACGGCCCGGGCACGTAGCGCATGACGACGTACGGCGTCTCACCCCAGGGGTCGGCGTCGTACACCTCGGCGATCCGGGGCGAGCGGACCCGGCGCAGCGACGTGACCTCACGGGCGAGACGCGTACGGCTGTTGGCGTCCCCGACGACGTACGGCCGCAGGACCTTGACGGCCACGCGGGTGCCGTCAGGGGCATCGGCGAGATGGACGACGCCCATGCCACCCTCACCGATACGGGCAAGGAGCCGGTAGGGACCGACCGTGCGCGTCGACGCGGGAGCGGGGATCGTCACGCCGCGCCTAGCGAACCTGGTGGAGCCAGCCGTGCGAGTCCTCCACGCGGCCGCGCTGGATGTCGAGCAACAGCGTCCGCAGGCGCATCGTGACGGCGCCCGTGGGCTGCGGAGACGGAGCCTCGCCACCGTTCCACTTGAGCGCGGCGACCGGCGTCACGACCGCGGCCGTTCCGCAGGCGAAGACCTCGGTGATCTCGGCGCTCTCGACTCCCTTGCGCCACTCGTCGACGCTGACGCGTCGCTCCTCGACGGTGAGGCCGAGGTCGGCGGCGAGCTCGATCAGCGATGCGCGCGTCACGCCCGCGAGAATGGACCCGTTGAGCTCCGGAGTGACCAGAGACCCGTCGGCGTACACGAAGAAGAGGTTCATGCCACCGAGCTCCTCGAGCATGGACCGCTCCGTCGCGTCGAGGAAGACGACCTGATCGCACCCGTTCTCCGCGGCCTCCTGCAGGGCGAGCAGGCTCGCCGCGTAGTTGCCGCCGCACTTGGCGGCGCCGGTGCCTCCCGGCGCCGCCCGCGTCAGCTCCTCGCTCAGCCAGATCGAGACGGGCTTCACCCCGCGGCTGAAGTAGGGGCCGGCGGGTGAGGCGATCACGGCGAACGTGACCTCGTGGGCGGCGCGTACGCCGAGGAACGCCTCGGAGGCGAACATGAAGGGACGCAGGTAGAGCGACTTCTCGCCGCCCCCGGGCACCCACTCGATATCGGTGCTCACCAGCGCCTCGACAGCGGCGATGAAGTCGGCCTCCGGCACGGCGGGAAGCGCCAGGCGTGCGGCGGAGCCGGCGAACCGTGCAGCGTTCACCTCGGGACGGAAGAGCCAGACGGAGCCGTCCGCGTGCCGGTAGGCCTTCAACCCCTCGAAGATCTCCTGCGCGTAGTGCAGCACGGCGGTCGCGGGGTCGACGCTGAACGGCCCGTAGGGTCTGATCGTCGGGTTCTGCCAGCCGGAGCCTGCCCGCCAGGTCGAGACGAACATGTGGTCGGTGAAATGGGCACCGAAGCCCGGGTCGGCCAGGATCTCGTCGCGGCGGCTGCGCGCCACCGGCGTGGTTGTCCTGTCGATGGCGATGTCGGCCGGCCACTTCATAGGAGCACGGTAGCCCACGGCATCATTCCGCTCATCTGGTCTCTGCCCCGCCCTCAGGCCATCCATGCGCTCGCGCTGGAGATCCGGGCACAGACCACTCCGCTTACCGAGGTCGGCTGACGGCCGGAACCGCGTTCAGGCGTGTGCAAGACTCTCGCTCGTGAGCGCGCCGCTGGATCTTCCGGACGCCGTACGACGAGCACTCGACCTCTCCCGCAGGCGTGGGTTCGTGACGTCCAGCCGGTTGGAGACCGGGCGGCTGCTCGCGACGCTGGCAGCGAGCCGGACCGGCCGGCTCGGCGAGTGCGGCACCGGGTGCGGTGTCGGCGCCGCCTGGCTGCTGAGCGCGGCGCGCGCGGGCAGCACTGTCGTCAGCGCCGAGCTCGACCCCGACCTCGCCGCCGCCGTGGCCGACCTCTTCAGCGGCGACGACCGCGTCGAGGTCGTCACCGGGGACTGGGCGGCGCTGCGTGACAGCGGGCCGTTCGCGCTGCTCTTCCTCGACGTGCCCGAGGCGAAGCGGTCCGGCGCCGACGTGGTGGCCGACCTGCTCGAGCCCGGCGGCATCGTGGTCCTCGACGACTTCACGCCGTCGGCCTGCTGGCCGCCGATCTACGACGGGCGCGTCGACACGGTGCGTCAGCAGTGGCTCACTGACCCGCGATTCACCACGGTGGAGGTCATGGTGACCGACGACGCCGCCGTACTCGTCGCCACCAAGCGCTGAGCCCGCCGCCGCCCCCACCGCTCACAGGTCGATGCTGCGGGCGAGCTTCGCGTCGATGTGCTCGGTGATCTGGTCGAGCACCGCCGCCGGCAGCCTGGAGTCCAGCCGCAGCGCGACCAGCGCGAGGCCGCCGCGGGCCTCCCGCGAGACCTGCATGCCGGCGATGTTGATCTGGGCCTCGCCGAGGATGCCGCCAACGGCGCCGACCATGCCGGGCCTGTCCTCGTAGGTGAGGAACACGAGGTGCCCGTGCGGCTCGAGGTCGACCTCGTAGCCGTTGACCTCCACGAGTCGCTCTCGTTGATGGATGCCGATGAGCGTGCCCGACACCGAGACCTGGCTGCCGTCCGCCAAGGTCCCACGAAGCGTCACGAGGTTGCGGTGGTCGGCGCTCTCGGACTCGGTGACGAGCCGTACGGCGAGGCCGCGCTCCTGCGCCAGCAGCGGCGCGTTGACGTAGGACACCGTCTCCTCGACGACGTCGACGAAGACGCCTTTGAGCGCCGCGAGCTCGAGCACCGATACGTCGTGCTGGGTGATCTCGCCCCGCACCTCGATGTCGAGCTGCTGAGCGATCTCGCCGGCCAGCGCACTGAAGATCCGGCCCAGGCTCTCCGTGAGCGGGATGCCCGGTCGCACGTCCTCCGCGATGATCCCGCCCTGGACGTTCACGGCGTCCGGCACCAGCTCGCCGCTCAGCGCGAGGCGCAACGACGCCGCCACGGAGATGCCGGCCTTCTCCTGCGCCTCCTCGGTGGAGGCACCGAGGTGTGGAGTCGCCACCACGTTCTCCAGCTCGAACAAGGGCGAGTCCGTGCAGGGCTCCGTGCTGAACACGTCGAGACCGGCGGCGGCGATTCGGCCGGTCTTGAGCGCGTCGTACAGCGCAGCCTCGTCGACGATGCCGCCGCGTGCCGCGTTGACCAGTACCGCTCGTGACTTGCAGCGACTGAGCTGGTCCGCGCCAATCAGCCCGGTGGTCTCCGGCGTCTTCGGCAGGTGGACCGAGATGAAGTCCGCCTCGGCCATCAGCTCCTCGAGCGGCACCAGCCGGACCCCCAGCTGGGCAGCCCGGCCGGCCTGCACGAACGGGTCGTAGGCGAGGAGGTTCATGCCGAACGCGCCCATGCGCTGAGCGACGAGCACGCCGATCCTGCCCAGGCCGACGATGCCGAGGGTCTTCTCGAAGAGCTCGATACCGGAGTACTTGCTGCGCTTCCACTCTCCGTGGCGAAGCGAGGCGCTGGCGGGCGCGATGTTGCGTGCCGCCGCCAGCAGCAGGCCGACGGCCATCTCGGCGGCGCTGACGATGTTGGAGGTGGGAGCGTTGACGACCATCACGCCGGCCTGGGTCGCGGCCGGCACGTCGACGTTGTCGAGACCGACCCCGGCACGCGCCACCACCTTCAGGGCGCCCGCAGCAGCCAGCACCTCGGCGTCGACCTTCGTCGCGCTGCGGACCAGGATCGCGTCGACGTCGGTGACCGCGCTCAGCAGCTCGGACCGGTCGGACCCGTTGCAGTGCCGGATCTCGAAGTCGGGCCCCAGCTCTTCGACGGTTGCGGGGCTCAGCTCCTCCGCGATCAGGACGACAGGCTTGGTCAAGGCGGTTCCTTCGTGGATGGGCCCAGCTCGCCCGGCGGGTGCGGTCGCGTGCGCGACGGCTCAGTGTAGACGGGCGCCGCCGGGCCCGGCCCAGCCGATCATGGAGCGGACCAGCCCGGCTGCGGCGGGGAACCTGTCGGGCTGCGACGGGTCCCCAGCCCCGGACCTCGCCGCCGCCACAGCGGCGTCGAGCTCTCCTCTGCCGAGCTCGTCGGAGAGCTCGGCGAAGCTCCGGACGCACAGCAGGTACGCCACCTCGGGCAGGCACCCGGACGCGACCAGGGTGTCGAAGCCCGAGCGGAAGAGCGCCAGCACCGGCGTCCCGACAAGGGCCTCCGCGGCGCGGCGGGCTGTCGCGTACTCCGCGTCGCCGGTCCGGATGACCCCCGCACGCGTGGCACCGACCGCTCTCGCGTAGGCGAGCGCCATGTCCCAGGCGCGGCCGCTCGCGTCGTGCACCACTGCCGCGAACATCGCGACGCCCGCGACGAGGTCGGCTTCCTCGCACGCCTCGTACGACGTCACCACCCGCAGTCCGTCGGCGGCGGCATCCTCGGCCAGGACCGAGCCCGCCTCGACGCCTATCCGAACGTCCACGCCGGAGTCGCGCACGCACAGGGCGTGGGCGCGGGCCTGGTCGCCGTACCCGAGGACGGCGACGTTGCGGTCCTGGACCAGGGACAGGTCTGCGTCGTCGTCGGTGAACGTGGTACCCACCTGACGATGATCGCGCACCGGCGCGGTCTCGCGCCGGGCCGCGCCGTACCCGAAACCCCTCAGCACAACGTCAGGGCAGCTGGGCCGCCCGCACGCACAGCACGTCGGGCAGGTGGCTGGCCGCCTGTGTCCAGGTGTCGCCGGCGTCCCGGCTCGCGTACACACTGCCGTCGCGCGAGCCGAGGTAGAGCCCGGTCGGCGTACCCTCGTCGGCGCACATGGCGTCGCGCAGGACAGCCGAGAAGAAGCCGCCCTCCGGCAGACCGGTGGAGAGCTCGGTCCACGTCGAACCGGCGTCACGGGAACGCCAGACCCGCGGCTTCCCATCGGGTGGGATCCGTTCCCCGTCGGCGACCAGCGGGAAGACGTAGACGGTGTCCGTGTCGTGCGGGTCGACGACGATCGGGAAGCCGAAGTCGCTCGGCAGGCCGTCGGCGATCGACTCCCAGTGCCCGCCGCCGTCGTCGGTCCGGTAGACGCCGTGGTGGTTCTGCAGGTACATGCGGTCGGGCCGGGACGGGTGGCTGGCGATCTTGTGCACACACTGGCCGTACTCGGGCCACGGGTCCGGCATGAAGTAAGCCTTGACCCCGGCGTTGGCCGGGTGCCAGCTCTCGCCGCTGTCGGTCGTCTGGTAGACGCCGCCCGTCGACATCGCGACGGTGAGCGCGTCCCGGTTCCGGGGGTCGGGCACGATCGTGTGGATCGCTTGGCCGCCGAAGCCCGCGCCCCACTTCTCCCGGTGCGGGTGGTCCCACAGGGCCCGCACCATCGTGAAGGTCTCGCCGCGGTCGGAGCTGCGGAACAGCGCCGACGGCTGGGTGCCGGCGTAGACGACGTCGGGCTCGTCGGGCGGGAGGGTGAGCTGCCAGACGCGCTCCAGAGCGGCGCCCGTGTCCTCCGGGAAACGGATCGCCCCGTTCGCGGTCTCCTGCCACGTCTCGCCGAGATCGTCCGACCTGAACACCTGCGGACCCCAGTGCGGGCTCATCGTCCCCGCCAGCAGCCGCGTGTCGTCACCGCGGGAGTCGATGGCGCACGAGACGACCTCGTTCATCAAGAACTTGGGCTCGCCGAGCGTCCAGGACTCGCGGTCGTCCGAACGGCCGATCCACAGACCCTTGCGGGTCCCGATCATGAGCATCGAGGGGCCCGCCATCACTCGTCCCCGCCGGTCTGGGTCAGGCCGATGCTGTTGCCCTCGGAGTCCTTGACCTGTGCCCACCAGCTACCCCACGGCGCGATGGCGGCCTTGTCGACGATCTCCACGCCGGCGGCTGCCAGCTGTTCGCAGGTCGCCACGATGTCGTCCGTGGCGAGCACGAAAGGCACCATGCTCCCGGCAGCCTTCGGTTCGTGGTTGAGGACGATGAGGTCGACGGCGGTGATCACGGTGGGCTCCTGTCCAAGGACGGGCGAGCTTGAGGGCTTATTCCTTTCAGGAATAGTACGCTCACTGCATCATGAGTCAAGGGCTCCCCACCACGTCGTACGCGCTGCTCGGGCTGCTCACCTTCGGGGACGAGCTCACCGGTTACGAGCTCAAGCGGCGTGCCGACTCGACCTTGCGCTTCTACTGGGTCTCCCCCGCGATGAGCCAGGTCTACACCGAGCTGGCACGACTCAGCGGCGTCGGGTTCGTGCGCTCGCACCAGGAGCCCGGGGGCCCGACCCGCTACCAGATCACTCCTGCGGGACGACGTGACCTGCAGCGGTGGCTGACTCAGGAGCCGCTGGACTTCCCGGCGCTGAAGCACCCGGTGGCGCTCAGGCTGCTGCTCGGTCACATGATGGAGCCCGCTGGGGTCGACTCGATGCTCGAGGGGTACGTCGCCGCCCTCGCCGAGCGACGAGCGGAGCTGCAGCAGGTCCATGACGGGCTCGAGGCCACCGTCGGTCAGCAACAGGACCCGTTCCGCTTCCCTCGGCTCGTTGCCGAGTGGGGCCTCGAGTACTACGACGGTGAGCGCGCCGTCGTACACAACCTGCTCACCCGCCTCCGCTCCGACGACTACTGACCATCCGAGAGTTCCCGCCCCACCATCCGAGAGTCCCCGCCCCACCGCCCCGGCCGGGCAGGCAGCCCTGCTACGACAAAGCCCCAGGCATCCTGCGCCGTCAGCATGTGTTGACACCTGAACTTCGTCAGCTTACGCTGACGCCCATGAGGATGACGCCCGACCTGGTCGAAGGTGTAGCCAGCAATGACCCGGACGTGGGCCTGCGCGCGGTGGCGGCGCTGCGAGCCCTGGCCGAGCAGCTGGAGAGCGTGCAGGTCGACAACGCACGGGCGTCGGGGTGGTCGTGGCAGGACATCGCCACCAGGCTGGGTGTCACCAAGCAGACGGTCCACCGCAAGCACGGCCGTCGCACCCGGAGGGCCTGATGTTCGAGCGGTTCACCGACGACGCCCGCGCCGTCGTCGTCGACTCCCAGCTGCAAGCGCGCCGGCTGGGGCACCACTACCTCGGATGCGAGCACCTGCTGCTCTCGATCGCCTCGACTGACACCGCCGTGGGCGACGTCCTCCGCGACGCAGGGCTCACCACCGAAGCGGTTGAGGCGGCCGTGATCCACCTGGTCGGTGGTCCCGCCAGCGCAATCGACCGGGACGCTTTGGCCGCCATCGGTATCGACCTCGACCTCGTGCGAAGCACCATCGAAGCCACCTTCGGACCGAACGCCTGGGCGCCGGCCGCACGACGACAACACCGCTGGCTCCGTCGTGACCGCTGCGAACCGAGCCACGGCGCCATCCCGCTCACGTGTCGAGCGAAGAAGTGCCTGGAGATGTCGCTCGGCGAGGCGAGAGGGCTTGGCCGTCCGCAGATCGGTGTGGAGCACATTGCCCTGGCGCTGACCGGCATGAGCGAGGGCCTTGCCCCTGGCATACTCTCGGCGATCGGCGTCTCCGCCTCACATCTGCGCACACAGATCCTCGACCGCTACCGCCAGGCCGGGTAGCCGTCGGTCGACGCCTCACTCGGGGGGACAGCCTGGATAAGGTGCGCAGATGAGGGTGTGCATCCCGTTCTCTCCCGAGGAGCTCGACGGCGCGCCGGGTGAGTTCGAGTACGTCGTCGCCGATGCCACCGAGCACTGGCCACCCGAAGCCGCCGAGGCTGAGTTCTACGTGCCGACCTACCGCTTCGACCCCAGAGCGATAGACGTGATCGCGCAGATGCCCCGCCTGCGAGTCATCCAGACTCTCACCGCCGGCGTTGACCAGTTCCTGCCGATCCGGTCCGGCCTAACGCTGTGCAACGCCAGCGGAGTACACGACGCTGCCACCTCGGAGCTGGCTGTCGGACTGATGATCGCCGCGGAGCGCGACTTCGCGACGATCTTCGCAGGACAGCGCAGCCAGTCCTGGACGCAGCAGATGACATCGTCGCTGGCCGACAGGCGTCTCCTCGTCATCGGCTCGGGCAGCATCGGGCGGGCCATCCAGCGTCGCCTCTCGGGTTTCGAGTGCGTGGTCACTATGGTCGGCAGGACCGCGCGCGACGACGTCCATGCGGTCTCCGAGCTGCCTTCCCTACTTCCGGACGCAGAGATCGTGGTCCTCATCATTCCGCTCACCGACGAGACGCGCGGGCTTGTCGACAAGGCGTTCCTCGCATTGATGCCGGATGGTGCCCTGCTCGTCAACGTCGCCAGAGGGGCCGTGGTGGTGACCGAGGACCTGCTGGCCGAGCTCGGCGCCGGACGGCTGCGGGCCGCTCTGGACGTCACGGATCCCGAGCCGCTGCCGCGGGGTCACCCCCTGTGGACCGCACCGGGTGTCATCATCTCCCATCACCGCGGCGGAGCCTCGTCTGCGATGTGGCCGCGGAGCTATCGGTTGGTGTCCGAGCAGCTACGCCGGGTGGCGGACGGCCGCCCACTGCTCAACGTCGTCGATGTGGAGGCCAGCAGCCGGGGGGGCTAGCCGAGCTTCGCGAGGATGAGCTCGCGGACCCGGCCGGCGTCGGCCTGTCCGCGCAGATCCTTCATCACCAGGCCGATGAGGGCACCGGCCGCCGCGACCTTGCCCTGACGGATCTTGTCCGCCACGTCCGGGTTGGCCTCGATCGCCCGGTCGACGGCGGCGGAGAGCGCGCCGTCGTCGGAGACCACCGCAAGCCCGCGCGAGACGACGAGCTCCTCGGGGTCTCCCTCACCCGCGAGTACGCCGTCGAGCACCTGTCGCGCCAGCTTGTCGTTGATCCGGCCCGCGTCCACCAGAGCCTGCAGCTGGGCGATCTGGGCCGGCCTGACGGGCAGCTCGGCAAGGTCGACGCCCTGGTCGTTGGCGCGGCGGGCAAGCTCCGACAGCCACCACTTCTTGGCCGCAACGGGGCTCGCGCCGGCTCGGACCGTCTGGTCGATCGAAGCTGTCGCGCCCGCTCCCACCACGTCCCGCATCTCCAGATCGGTGAACCCCCACTCCTCCTGCAGCCGTGAGCGCCGCGCCGCTGCCGGCTCGGGAAGATCACGTCGAAGCTCGTCGACCCACTCGGGTGCCGGTGCGATCGGTACCAGGTCCGGCTCGGGGAAGTACCGGTAGTCCTCGGCCTCCTCCTTGGGACGCCCCGCCGTCGTCACGCCGGTGTCCTCGTGCCAGTGCCGGGTCTCCTGGACGATCCGTCCACCGGCCGCCAGCACCGCTGCCTGCCGCCTCACCTCGTAGCGGGCGGCACGCTCGATCGACCGGAAGGAGTTGACATTCTTGGTCTCGGTCCGGGTCCCGAGCGGCGCTGCCTGGTCGGGTCGCAGTGACAGGTTCACGTCGCACCGCAGTGAGCCCTGGTCCATCCGTACGTCGGAGACGCCGAGCCCGCTGACCAGGTCACGCAGGTGGGCGACATAGGCGCGGGCCACGGCGGGTGCCTTCGCCCCTGTCCCCGTGATCGGCTTGGTCACGATCTCGATGAGCGGGATGCCGGCGCGGTTG
>JBBSGI010000063.1:0-17500 GCA_038254365.1 Propionibacteriales bacterium | reverse complement strand
TGGTCCGCGCGGGGGGCGGGGGCACGCGCCACCCCCCCCCCCAACACAAGGTTCAAATGTCCGGGGCGGCGCCCCACCGCGGGGTGTTGGGGGCGCGCGACGCGCGTCACCTTGTCGCGGATGTCGAGCTTCAGCTCGTCCATGGTGTCGAACTCGGAAGCGGTCTGGGCGAACTCGTCGTCGAGCTCGGGCAGATCCTGCTCCTTGACCGCGGCGACCCGCACGGTCACATCCACGGGCTGGTCGCGGTACTCCCCACCGACTAGGGTCGACGAGAACGTCGTCTCGTCCCCGGCGGACATGCCCTCGAGTGACTCGTCGAGCCCTTCGAGCAGGATGCCGCGGCCGACCTGGTAGCTCATGCCGCTCGCCTGGGCCTCGGGGATCGGTTCGCCGTCCTTCGCTGCGGAGAGGTCGATGGTCACGAAGTGGCCGTTCGTCGCCGTTCGCTCGACCGGCGTGAGGCTGGCGAACCGCTGCCGCAGGTTCTCGAGCTGCTCGTCGACGTCGGAGTCCTCCACCGTGAGGGTGCTGACCTCCGCCTCGAGGCCGTGGAACTCGGGCAGCTCGATCTTCGGCGCGATGTCGAGCTCGGCGCGGAACACGACCGCGGCGCCGTCCTCGATGTCGTCCATCTCCATCTCAGGCTGGGACAGCGGGGTGATGTCGTTGTCCTCGAGAGCTTTCATGTACAGCGCCGGGAGCGCGTCGTTGACCGCCTCGACGAGAACGGTGTCACGTCCAACCCGCTGGTCGATGAGCATGGACGGCACCTTGCCCTTGCGGAAGCCCGGGATGTTGATCTGGGAAGCAATCTTCTTGTACGCCGCGTCGACGTTCGGCTTGAGCTCGTCGAAGGGCACCTCGACGCTCAGCTTGACCCTTGTGGGGTTCAGGGTCTCGACGGCGTACTTCACAGATGTCTCCTACGTCATGGCGGTGAGGACGGTCATGTGTTCGGGTCGGGCGACCGGTGACCGGGTCGGGGCGACAGGACTCGAACCTGCGGTCTCCTGCTCCCAAAGCAGGCGCGCTAGCCACTACGCTACGCCCCGGTCGTTCAGCGCCCGAGTCTAGACGAGCGCGCGGGGTAACTCCCATTCGTGCCGCGCACCAGCCGGACCTCCTCGAGCGGCGCCCCGGCCCCCGACCACCAGCTCAACGCTCCGTCGGCCCGCCAGCCTCGGCCGCCGTACCAGCGGCGGGTGCGCACGTTGTCGCGCAGCACCCAGAGCGCCGCGACTCCGAACCCGCGCCCCGCCAGCACGTCCAGCCCGGCATCATGCACCGCCAGGCCGGCACCCCGTCCCTGCAGCTGCGGGTGCGCATATAAGGCGTAGAGCTCGCCCCATCCGCTGGTGTCTTCGGCATCCGCATCGTGCTGCTTGCGGTAGCCCCCGACGATCGCGTACGACGCCACGACGCCGTCGAGCTCGGCCACCAGGCTCACCAGGTCACCGGGCTCCGTCACCCGGACGACCCATCGGTCGCGCAGCTTCTCGATCGTGAGCGACTGGAGATAGGTGTCCGGGACCAGCCCCGCGTACGCATGCTGCCAGGCGAGCATGTTGATCAGCGCCAGGCGCTCGACATCTGCCGACGTCGCGAGGCGCACCGGTGGCGACGGAGCTGACGGGTGGCGCCCTGACGGGCCGCCGTCCTGGTTGGCTCGAGACGGTGTCGGCATGCGACCATATTGCCCGCACGCCAACCCTGTCTGTCTTCGGAGTGGCGTGGTCGCGGGTGTAGCTCAATGGTAGAGCCCCAGCCTTCCAAGCTGGCCATGCCGGTTCGATCCCGGTCACCCGCTCCAGGCGTAATCGCCGGTCCTTGGTGTAAGAGACACGAGGGCGGAACGGAGGGGTGACCGCGACCACAGACGCCGCCCGGCCCGCCGCCAACCGACGCTGGCCAGCTCTGCCGCGAGGCGTGGCGATGCGGGGTCGTGGACCAGCGGCTACGGCTCGCGGGCATCTCCGATCAGTCAGCGGGTAAAAGTGGACCCGCGTCGGTGGTCGCGAATACTGTACGAGGACTGACCATGCCACGACTAGGAGCACCCGATGGCCTCTCGGCTGAATCCCTACCTCAGCTTCGCGGGCAAAGCTCGCCAGGCGATGGAGTTCTACCAAAGGGTGTTCGGGGGTCAGCTCACCATGAACACCTTCGGTGAGTTCGGCGCCAGCGGCGAGCCGCATTCCGACCAGATCATGCACGCCAGGCTCGAGACCGATCGCGGCTTCACGCTGATGGCCTCGGACACACCGCCAGAAGTCGAACACCGTCCCGGAGACAACATCACGGTGAGCCTGAGTGGCGACGATGCCGACGACCTGCGCGGCTACTGGGAGAAGCTGGCCGAAGAAGGGACCGTGTCGGTGCCTCTGGAGAAGCAGATGTGGGGCGACGAGTTCGGCATGTGCACCGACAGGTTCGGCATCCCCTGGATGGTCAATATCGAGCAGTCCCCCACCTGAGCACGAGCTGGCGGCCGAGATGGGTCGCCTGATGGTCGCGCTCGGTGCCGCGATCGAGTCCCTTCCCAGTGTGGCAAGGGTCCACGTGAGCAAGTGGGGGGACGGTGGCGCGCATCTGCATCTGTTCTTCTTCGCCCGCCCGACGCGGATGCCGCAGCTACGGGGCACCTGCCTCGCCCTCTGGGACGACTTCCTGCCACCGGTTCCCGACGACGTACGCCGCGAGAACGCGCGAGCAGTGGTGTCTGAGCTGGTACGGCGGTATGGCGGTCAAGCCCTCGAGGATCAGCCCTAGCGTTTCGAGCCGCCATCCAGCGCCGGAGACGCTAGGCGCGGTAGAGCAGGAGGAGCGCCCGGTCGTCTGTCTGCGACTTGACGCTGGCGACCAGCCGCTCGGCGCCGCCGGAGAAACCGAGCGGGACCAGGCGTTCGGCCTCCCCGAGCAGCTTGTCGATGCCGTAGGCGATGTCACGCTTCGGCGACTCGACGAGCCCGTCGGTGTAGAGGAGCAACGCGTCGCCCACGTCGAGCCGGCCTCGATGTACCGAGTACTCCGCGGCGCCGACCACCCCGAGCACCGGGCCTTCCGTCCAGTGCGCCTCCCACCGGCCCGATCCCGCGTGGAACTGCACTGCGGGGGGATGCCCGGCGGTGCGCACCTCGAAGGCACCCGACTCGAGGTTGACGGCGAGGTGGATCGCGGTGGCGAAGCCCTCGCGCCACTCCTGCCGCAGCAGATACTCGTTCGCCGCCGGCAGAAACGCGTCGGTCGGCAGCGAGCCGAGCAGGCCGCCGAACGCACCGGAGAGCTGAAGAGACCGGGTTCCCGCCTCGAGTCCCTTGCCGGACACGTCGACGACCACGACCTCCAGCATCCGTCCGCCGCGTGTCTTCGCGGCCGCGATGAAGTCTCCCGCGAACGACGCCCCGTCGGCCGACTTCATCACGGCTTCCGCGTGCCACTCACGCGGCAGCACCGGCAGCTGGCTCTGGCTGGCCAGCCGGTCGCGCAGGTCCACGAGCATGGAGTCACCCCGCACCTGGACGATCCCGTGACGGGTCCGCGACCAGGTATGCGCGGTCACGATGGCGGTGCCGCCGACGACGACCACTACCCCGATCAGACGCAATGCCGTGATGTGGAGCAGCGAGAGGGACACCGCCAGACACACCGCGACCACGCACTCAAGCAGCACCAACCTGGAAAACGACAGGACGTCCATCGCCAGCAGCAGCGGGATCAGGTACACGCTGAGCGGCCAGGCCTCCCGGAACTGCGCGGTCAGGAAGACGCTCAGCACCGACAACGAGAGCAAGATGAGCAGCCAGGTGAGCTGAGCCTGCCGGACGAACCGGGTGACCCGGGCCGAGAGTCGTTGCGCGGTCCGGCTCACCGACTCGCGGCGCCGTTGCGCGGCCGCGAACCGGACAGTCACACGATGAGGGTAATGGCCAAGGACGGGCACTCTAGGCGTTTCGGTAGTTCTGCCGCCGACGTGAGACCAATCCCGCCGGTCACCGACGCCGCTGGCAGGTCGGGCACCAGAAGAGGTTGCGCCCCTCGAGGATCTTGGTCCGCACGGTGGACTCGCAGACGTGACAGGGTCGACCGTCCCTGCGGTACACGTAGACCTCCCCGCCGTGGTCGTCGATCCGCGGGGGCCGGCCCATCGCCGCTGGCTCGTGCTCGGGGCGGACCGTGTCGATCCGGCCGGTTCGCACGCCGTACTCCAGGAGAAAGACCAGGTCGTCCCAGATGGCGTTCCAACGGCGCCGTGTGACCTTGTTGCCGGCCACCAGAGGATTAAGCCGGGCCCGAAACAGCACCTCGGCGCGAAAGACGTTGCCAATGCCGGAGAGCACGGTCTGGTCCATCAGCAAGGCACCGACCGGCTTGGCGCTGCGGTGGATCCGGCCGAACGCCCGGTCCGGGTCGGCGTCGGGGTCCAAGGGGTCCGGACCGAGCCTGCCCAAGATCTCCGCCATCTGCTTCCGACCGACCAGCTCGCAGACGATCGCGCCGCGGAGGTCGCCGTACGACGTGTCCCCTTCCAGCCGGAGCCGCACCGCCCCGGCCGCTGGTGATGCTGGTGCCCGGCCGAGGGTGAAGACTCCGATCAGGCCGAGATGGACGTGGATGACGGTGTTCTCGACGCCGCCGCCGGTATCCTCGAAGATCAGGAACACGTGCTTGCCGGCCGACCTCGCCGACCTCAGGACCCTGCCGTCGACGGCAGCGGCGCCCTCGCTGAACCGGCCCTGCGGGCTGGAGACGCGCAGCACCTGACCGGCGAAGGCGTCGTCGAGGTCGGCAGCGAGGCGGAACAGCGTATGACCCTCAGGCACCGATCACTCCGCTGCCTCGTAGGCGGTGAGCAGGGCGATGCGACGGGCATGGCGGAGTTCGCCCGAGAATGCGGTGCGCAGGAAGAGGTCGACGAAGTCGGTAGCCGCTTCGACGGTGTGCATCCGCGCGCCGATCGAGATCACGTTCGCGTCGTTGTGCAGCCGGGAGAGCTCCGCCGTCTGGTTCGACCACGCAAGCGCGGCCCGGACGCCCCGAACCTTGTTGGCCGCGATCTGCTCGCCGTTTCCTGAACCACCGATGACGACGCCCAGACTGCCCGGGTCGCCCACCACTGCGGCGGCGGCCTCCAGGCAGTACGGCGGGTAGTCGTCGCTCTCCTGGTACGTCGGAGCACCGTGGTCGACCGGCTCGTGGCCGTGGTCCCGGAGCCAGGTCACGAGATGTGCCTTGAGCTCGAAGCCTGCATGGTCGGAGCCGAGATGGATGCGCATGGCGCGATGATGCCACCGCCCCCCGAATTGCGGGAAACTGGCTGAATCCGCCGCGCGGAGCCCAGCCAGTTCCCGTAATGGCGAGTGAGGGGTCAGTCGAAGGTGGGGCCCTCGGTGCGACTGCGCTTGAGCTCGTAGAACCCGGGGGTGCCGGCCACCAGGAGTACCCCGTCCCAGAGTCGGCCGGCGGCCTCACCACGGGGCCTCGGCGTTACCACAGGCCCGAAGAAGGCGTTGCCGGCGACCGCGATCACCGGGGTGCCGACGTCCACGCCGACCTGGTCCATTCCGGCATGGTGCGACTTCTTCAGCTCGTCGTCGTACTCCGTCGAGTTCATGGCGTCGGCGAGCGAAGGGGGCAGCCCGGCCGCCGCGAGCGCCTCCTCGACGGTCGAGCGGTCGCGGTCGCGTCCCTCGACGTGGAAGTGGGTGCCGAGCTCCGTGTAGAGCCGGTCGAGGACCTTGTCCCCGTGCTCGCGCGCAGCGGCGATGCAGACCCGGACCGGACCCCAGGCATCCTTGAGGAACTCGCGGTAGTCGTCAGAGATATCGTCCTTCTCTGCATTCAGGTAGGCCAGGCTCATCACGTGGAAGCTGGTCTGCACCTCGCGGACCTGCTCGACCTCTTTCATCCAGCGAGACGTGAGCCAGGCCCAGGGGCAGACTGGGTCGAACCAGAAGTCCACCTCGGTCCTCGTGCTGTGGGTCACCAGGGTCTCCTTCGATGTGATGGGCGTGACTGCAGCGCTGTTCTTCTGCAACGAACAACTCCACCGACCCCCTCCGCATTCCCCAAGTCGGTCTAGTCCGGGCGACCGCCTGGCCAACCTGTCTACCCAGTGCGAAGCTGAGCATGCGCCACGCTGGGCTAGGCCCGGTCAGGGGGTGTCGGTGTGCAGGGCCTTGGGAGCCCGGGAGAGCTGCGCGAGCTGGCGGATGCCTGCGACCAGGCCCCGGGTCAGGTCGCCGCCGGCGAAGGCACTCTGCATCGTCACGGCCACCAGGGCAGCGGCCCGGTTGTTGACCGACCGCTTCACCAGGGCCCCGGTTACGATCTCCAAGGTCCGTCGCCCTGGGTCCACCTGGATGAGGACACTGCGCGGGGGGTTGGGAAGGCGTGCATGCAGCAACTCGGCGTACTGCCGCGTGCCGTCGGTCGACGGTCCCACCTCGACGGCGAACGCCCAGCTGGAGTCCCGCTCCGCGTCGGCGACCGCACGGCTGATCTCGCGGCGCTGGGCGTCGGTGAACGCCTCACCAGCCGGCACTCGCGCCTCCGGGATCCCGGTCCGCCTGCCGGTCCACCGGCCGGGTCGCCGCGGACGAACCGCTCAGCGTGTCCTTCGGCGCGGCGGTCGGGGCGCCGCTCTCGAGCCGAGCGGCAGCGGAATCGGCAGCCAGGGACGTCCCGAACCACTGGCTCCCGGCCGCCCAGGGCTGACCCGGACGGTAGCGGGGGCCGTGAACCCACGACGGCGCGTACACCAGCAGCGATACGGCGAGGATCACCAGCAGCGGGATCCCGACGAAGATGGCCAGGGTTTCCAGGGTCGAGATGGCCGGCCCGTCCGGCCAAGTCTTCGGAGGATCTGCGAGCGTCACGTCCTAACCGTACTGCCGTCGGCGCCTGTGTACCGTCATGGGTGCACTCGCTGAACGACCCTCTGACGCCGAAGGACTGCAGTGGCCGAGCCAACCTGTACCAGCGACAACCACTGGTGCACGATCGTCGAGAACCTCACGCACAACGAGGGGCTAGCCCGGGCCGCAGACTGGCTGATCGCCCGTCCCTTGTCGATCCTCGCGCTGCTCGTGGTCGGCTACCTCGTCCGTTGGCTGCTCCGCCGGCTCATCGACCGCCTCGCCCACCGAGCTGCGCTGGGCCCGGTCCCGGGCGTCCTGGCCCGCGGAAGGGTCCACCATCTGCTGCCGGAGACCAACCCCCAGGCCGTGGAGCGCCGGCAGCAGCGTGCCGAGACGATGGCCTCGCTGCTGAAGAGCATCGCCTCAGCCGTGGTCGCCACCATCGTCTTGTTCATGGTGGTCGCCCAGCTCGGCTACAACATCGCGCCACTTATCGCCAGTGCCGGCATCATCGGGGTCGCCCTGGGCTTCGGTGCGCAGAGCCTGGTGAAGGACTTCCTCAGCGGCATCTTCATGATCCTGGAGGACCAGTTCGGTGTGGGCGACCCGGTCAACGTCGGGATGGCCTCTGGCACCATCGAGGCGGTGGGACTGCGGGTCACCCGGCTCCGCGACGTGACCGGGACCGTCTGGTACGTGAGAAACGGCGAGATCCTGGCAGTCGGCAACATGACCGGGAGCTGGGCCGACGTCGTGCTCGACATCCCGGTGGCGTTCTCGGCCGACCTGGACCGGGTCCGGGCGCTGCTCGAGGAGACGGCCAACGAGCTTTGGCAGCACCCCGAGGTCGAGGGTGACATCATCGAGACGCCCGAGGTGTCGGGGGTGGAGCGCGGAGATCCCGACGGCGTCGTTGTCCGCCTGGTGCTCAAGACCTCGCGCGACCGGGCGGGGCCGGTCGCGCGAGAGATGCAGGCGCGGATCGAGGCTCGCTTGGACCAGGAGGGGATCGAGATCCCGCGGCAGCAGCACGTGGTCTGGCACCGCGGCGAGCCGGAGTAGAAGCACTGACCCCCACCGACTCCGCTGGGTTCAGTCCTCGAGCGCCGCGTCCAGCGTGATCGTCGTACCGGTCAGCGCCTGCGAGACGGGACAGTCTTCCTTCGCTGACTTCGCCGCCTCGACGAACTCGTCGTTCGACAGCCCATCGACCTTGGCACGCACCGTGAGCAGGATGGCGGTGATGCCCTCGCCCGGCTGGAAGTCGACATCGGCGCGGGTGTCGACCGACTGCGGCGGGTGCCCGTCTCCCGCGAGCGCGTGCGAGAGCGCCATGCTGAAGCAGGTGGAGTGGGCGGCCGCGATCAGCTCCTCGGGACTGGTTCGACCGCTCGGCTGCTCTGCCCGGGAGGCCCAGGTGACGTCGAACGACCCCAAGCCTGACGAGTCGAGGGAGACCCTGCCGGCGCCCTCGATGAGGGAACCTTCCCAATGTGCGTTGGCGGTGCGCGTGGTTGCCATCTTGTCCTTCCGGTAATCGGTTTCGCAGCGACGCTGCAGCTCCATCCTGCCTGGTGGCGCGGGCCAGGTGGACGCGGGCCGTCGGTCTGTGGTGCTGCGGCCCGCATCTGCTCGCCGCTGCACCCTTGGGGCTGCTGCAACAATGGGCTGGTGCGCCGAACCGACGAGGAGACGTTCTACGACGCCGTCGGCGGCCATCCGACCTTCGTGCGGATCGTGGACCGGTTCTACCAGGGCGTCGCCACCGATGCGGAGCTTCGGCCGCTCTACCCGGAGGAGGACCTGGCGCCCGCCGCGCACCGCCTCACCATGTTCCTCGAGCAGTACTGGGGTGGGCCCACGACGTACTCAGACCAACGCGGCCACCCGCGGCTGGGGATGCGTCATGCGCCGTTCTCTGTCACTCCGCAGGCGCGGGACCGCTGGCTGACCCACATGCGTGCCGCGATCGACGAGGCCGGTCTGTCGTCCGAGCACACGGCTCAGCTGTGGGCGTATGTCGAGCGCGCTGCCCACTTCCTGGTCAATACCTTCGACGAGACCCCGCGCTGAGGCTCGTCGCGAACTCGCTGCGGTCCTCCACCAGCGCCGCCTGCCACCCCGGTGCCAGACCGCCCACGCCGGCCGCCCGGGCCGAAGGCGGCTACTCGAGGAAGATGACCAGGATCCTCCGCTCCTCGTCCGTGAGGCGTCGGGGAGCGCCGCTGGTCATGTCCACCGGGGCGAGCAGCGTCTTGGCTCGGCCGTAGACCAGCGACCCGGCGCCCGGGAGCGCGTCGGCGATCTCGTAGGCGATCGTGAAGGACGCGGCGCCGATCCGCGACACCCACATGTGGATCGCATAGGGCTCCTGGCGGAACAACATCGGCCGGCGGTAGTCGATCTCCGCCCGGACCACCAGTACCTGCTGGGCCAGCCCCTCCGAGCCGCCCTCCGGGGCATGCACGAAGAGCATGTCGACGCGCGCCTCCTGGAGGTACTCGAGCCAGGTCACGTTGTTGACGTGGTTGTACGCGTCCAGGTCCGACCAGCGTGGTTTGAGCATGAACGTGTGTCGGGCCACGTCTCATCTTGGCAGGGTTGCTCCCGGCTGGTGTCGCCGTACGGCCAAGTAGATTGGGCGGGACACCGCACCCAGGGAGGACAGCCATGGCCGAGGCCGTCATCGTCGCCACCGCACGTTCGCCGATCGGGCGTGCTGGGAAGGGCTCGCTCACCCAGCTCCGTCCTGACGACCTCACCGCCGCCATGGTCACCGCCGCGTTGGCCCAGGTGCCGGAGCTCGATCCCGCCGACATCGATGACCTGATGCTCGGATGCGGGCTGCCCGGCGGCGAGCAGGGCTTCAACATGGCGCGGGTTGTGGCGATCTTGCTGGGCTACGACCATCTGCCGGGCACCACAATCACCCGATACTGCTCCTCGAGCGTGCAGACGTCGCGGATGGCCTTCCATGCCATCAAGGCCGGCGAGGGCGACGTCTTCATCTCGGCGGGGGTCGAGATGGTCTCGCGCTTCGTCAACGGCAACTCCGACAGCCATCCGGACACCCGCAACCCACGGTTCGCGGAGGCTCAGGCCCGAACCGCTGACTCCGCCTTGGGCGGCGATGCGCCCTGGCACGACCCGAGGATCGACGGCCTGATCCCGGACATCTACCTCCCGATGGGCCAGACCGCGGAGAACCTGGCGAAGTCGCGCGGCATCAGCCGCCAGGAGCTTGACGAGTTCGGCGTACGCAGCCAGAACCTTGCCGAGCAGGCCATCGATCGTGGGTTCTGGGCGCGGGAGATCGTCCCGGTCACGCTTCCGGACGGCACGTCGGTATCGGTGGATGACGGACCGCGGCCCGGCGTCACCTACCAGGCGGTCTCGCAGCTCAAGCCGGTGTTCCGCCCCGACGGTCTCGTGACGGCCGGCAACTGTTGCCCTCTCAACGACGGAGCCGCCGCTGTGGTCATCATGAGTGATGCCAAGGCCGCGGAGCTGGGTGTGCGGCCGTTGGCTCGGATCGTGTCCACGGGGGTCACCGCGCTGTCCCCCGAGATCATGGGGCTCGGTCCGGTGGAGGCGTCCCGGCAGGCAATGGCACGGGCCGGGATGAGCATGGACGACATCGACCTGGTCGAGATCAACGAGGCGTTCGCCGCCCAGGTCGTGCCGTCGTACCAGGACCTCGACATCGACATCGACAAGCTGAACGTCAACGGCGGGGCCATCGCGGTCGGTCACCCGTTCGGGATGACCGGAGCCCGTCTGCAGGCCACCATGCTGAACTCCCTCGAGTTCCACGACAAGCAGATCGGTCTGATCACCATGTGCGTCGGCGGCGGCCAAGGGATGGCGATGATCGTCGAGCGGCTCGCCTGACCTTCCGGCCGCCGGGTCCGCCTCGCCCGATCCGGCGACCTGTCCAGGGCGCCATGCTGCCGAAGGCCACCTCGACCACATCCCGACCACGACTGGTCAGGATCCGAGCGACGCGTCGCCAGACGGCCGGCCCCAGCAGGGGGCTGGGCAGCAGCAGGGGGCTGGGCAGCAGCGCGATCGCCGACGTCACTCACCCAGGGTAGGCGAACCGCGAGTCAGGCCTGGTGGATCGCCTCGACGGCGATGACCACGGCGACCGTGTCGCCGATCATCAGGCGGTCGCCCTCGAGCGGGATGTTGAAGGCGATTCCCCACTCCTTGCGGCTGAGGCTCGTGCTGGCCTCGAGACCGAGGCGGGTGTTGCCGAAGGGGTCGACGTCCACGCCGAGGTACCCGACGTCGAGCGTGACCGGCTTGGTGACGCCCTTGATCGTGAGGTCCCCGGTGGCCTTGAGCTGCCGGCCGTCGACGGCCAGCCTGGTCGTGGCGAACGTCATGGTCGCGCCCTCCTCGACCGAGAAGAAGTCAGACGAACGCAGGTGGTTGTCCCGGTCGACGTTTCGAGTGTCGACCGAGGAGAGGTCGATGGTTGCCTGGGCTGTCGACTCGAGCGGGTTGTCGCCGATGTGCAGCTCACCCTCGAACGAGGTGAAGAGCCCGCGCACCTTGCTCATCAGGTGTCGGACGGTGAACCCGACCTCCGAGTGAGACGGGTCGATGGTCCACTTGCCGGCAATCAGGCCCGGGAACGCAACGTCTGGAGTGGTGGTGGTCATGATGGTGCCTCCTGGGGCGCTCATAGGAGCATCTAGTTGATGCGTCAACAACACTCTGAAGCCTATGTTCGACAAGTTAAAAAATCAACTACGCGCTAGAATGGTCCGCATGACGGACCGATGGCTCACTGCCAGCCAGCAGCGCTCGTGGCGCGCCTACCTGTTGGGGTCGACGTTGCTGATGGACCGGATCGACCGGGACTTGCGAGACAAGCACGGGTTGTCCGGGCCGGAGTACGAGCTGCTGGTCCGGCTCTCCGAGGCGCCCGGGCACGAGCTGCGGATGGCCGAGCTCGCAGACTCCGTCAAGAACTCCCGCAGCCGCATCACGCACACGATCACCCGGCTCGAGGACGCCGGCTTAGTGGTACGGCGAGCGTGCGAGTCCGACGGGCGCGGTGTGCAGGCAGCCCTGACCGACGCCGGATTCGCCAAGCTGGTGGCGGCTGCCCGAGACCATGTCACCACGGTTCGGGAAGCACTTGTTGACGTGGTCGACGACGACGACCTCCAGGTGATCGGGCGGGCTTTCGGACAAGTCGCCGACAAACTGGCGACCCGACCGTGCGATGTCATGCCGCGCTGCGACGGCTGACCCATCGCCCGGGCAGCATCGGTTGACGCCCACCCTTGTCGCCACCTCGTGGTGTCATGGCTCCATGACCCAACACGGCTCCGAAGTCTCGGCACCGGCGGCCAAGGCCGCGCTCCTGCACCGGCTCCACCACGACGGTCCCCCACTGGCGTTGGCAAACGCCTGGGACGTGGCGAGTGCGGTGGTCATCGCGTCGACCGGAGCATCGGCAGTGGCGACCACCAGCGCGGGGGTGGCGTGGAGCCTCGGCGTCCGCGACGGCAACGTGCTGGCGCGGGACACTGCTGTGGCCCTCATCGCGCGGGTTGCCCGGGCCGTCGAGGTGCCGGTGACCGCCGACATCGAAGGTGGCTTCGGCGACGACCCTTCCGGCGTCGGTGAGACGATCCGCGCCGTACTCGAGGCCGGTGCGGTGGGCGTCAACCTGGAGGATGTGGCGCCCGGAGTCGATGACACTCTCCGAGACGCGGCCGAGCAAGCCGAGCGGCTGGCGGCAGCGCGGGACGGCGCCGACTCGGTCGGCATCCCTTTCTACCTCAATGCGCGGGTCGACACCTATCTACGCTCGATCGGCGACCCGGCCCACCGCTTCGCGGAGACGACGGCGAGAGCCACCCGCTACCTCGACGCGGGCGCCGACGGCATCTTCGTGCCGGGGGTGGTCGATCCGCAGACGATCCGAGCCCTGGTGGACGCCATCCCGGCCCCGTTGAACGTCCTGGCCGGGCCGGGCGCGCCGAGCGTGGGGGAGCTGGAGGCGCTCGGCGTCCGGCGGGTGAGCCTGGGCTCCTCGGTGGCGGCCGCGGCCTTCGCGGTGGCCGAGCAGGCGGCCATCGAGTTGGCCTCCACCGGCACATACGGCAGCGTCCGCGGCGAGCTCGACTATGCCCGGCTCAACCAGCTCATCGGTTGAGAGGCCGGCTGCCGTCTGGTCTGGCGGAAATCGACGTACGCGGCCCTCAGTCGCGGGTGAGTCGTCGGTAGGTGACCCGATGTGGCCGGGCGGCCTCGGCACCGAGCCGCTGGAGCTTGTTCGCCTCGTAGCTCTCGTAGTTGCCCTCGAACCAGAACCAGCGGGCCGGATCCTCACCGTCGCCCTCCCAGGCCAAGATGTGGGTGGCGGTGCGGTCGAGGAACCAGCGATCGTGAGATGTGATGACCGCGCAGCCCGGGAAGTCGAGCAGCGCATCCTCGAGGGACTGCAGCGTCTCGACGTCGAGGTCGTTCGTCGGCTCGTCCAGCAGCAGCAGGTTGCCGCCCATCTTCAAGGTGAGCGCCAGGTTGAGCCGGTTGCGTTCACCTCCGGAGAGAATGCCCGCAAGCTTCTGCTGGTCCGGCCCCTTGAACCCGAAGGAGGCGATGTAGGCGCGGGACGGCATCTCGAAGTTCGCCACCTTGACGTGGTCGAGACCGTCCGACACCACGTCCCAGACGTTCTTCTCCGGGTCGAGACCGCCGCGACTCTGGTCGACGTAGGAGATCCGCACGGTGTCGCCGACGCGCAGTTTGCCCGAGTCGGGGCTCTCCTCTGCGACGATCATCCGGAAGATGGTGGTCTTGCCGACGCCGTTCGGCCCGATCACGCCGACGATCCCGGCCCGCGGGAGGCTGAAGGTGAGATCGTGCATCAGCAGCTGGTCGCCGAACCCCTTGGACACCCCCTGGGCCTCCAGCACGACGTCACCGAGACGCGGACCCGCCGGGATGTTGATCTCGGTCAGGTCGACCTTCCGGTTGCGCTCCGCGTCGGCGGCAAGCTCCTCATAACGGGAGAGCCGGGACTTGCTCTTCGCCTGCCGCGCCTTGGGGTTCGACCGCACCCACTCCAGCTCTCGCTCCAGCATCCGCAGCCGCTTCGCGTCCTTGCGGCCCTCGACGACGAGCCGGGCCTGCTTCGTCTCGAGGTACGTGGAGTAGTTACCCTCGTACGGGTGCGCCCGGCCGCGGTCGAGCTCGAGGATCCAGCTGGCCACGTTGTCGAGGAAGTACCGGTCGTGGGTGACCGCCAGCACGGCGCCGGGGTAGGCCTTGAGGTGCTGCTCCAGCCACTGCACACTCTCCGCGTCGAGGTGGTTGGTGGGCTCGTCGAGCAGCAGCAGGTCGGGTTGTTGGAGCAGCAGCTTGCACAGGGCCACGCGCCGGCGCTCCCCTCCACTGAGCCTGTCGACGAGCACCTCCGGCGGCGGGCAGCGCAGCGCATCCATCGCCTGCTCGAGCCGCGACTCCAGGTCCCAGGCGTTGGCGTGGTCGAGGTCGGTCTGCAGGTCGCCCATCTCGGTGAGCAGAGTGTCGTAGTCGGCGTCCGGGTCGGCCAGCTCGGCGGATATCTCGTTGAACCGCGTCGCCTTCGCCATGATGTCCGCCACCGCCTCCTCCACGTTCTCCAGGACCGTGGTCCCGTCGGTGAGCGGCGGCTCCTGCAGCAGGATCCCTACGGTCGCACCCGGGTCCAGCATCGCGTCACCGTTCGACGGTTGCTCCAGGCCCGCCATGATCTTGAGCAGGCTCGACTTCCCGGTGCCGTTCGGCCCCACGACGCCGATCTTGGCGCCGTGCAGGAACGACAAGGTGACGTTGTCGAGGACCACCTTGTCGCCGTGCGCCTTGCGCACGTTTCGCAGCGTGAACACGTAGTCGGCCATGATGGCGAAGCCTACGTGTCCTGCAGGTGCCGGCCGAATCCGTGCGATGCCTGATCCGCCGGACTCAGGAGGCGTTGGCCAGTGGCTGGTCCGGGTAGGGGTCGGGCTGAGCCGTCAGGGCGGCCGTCGCCTCTTCGAGCTCCTGCGCCGCCTCTACCGCGGCCTGCGCGTGGTCGGGGTACGAGTCCGGGATGCGGGTCATCTTCGTGAAGGTGCTCACCCCGCGGGACAGGTCATGACCGACCGCGGTCGCCTCGAGGATGAAGCGCGACTGCCGCACGCCGTCCTTCACCCACTCCTGGGTCTTGAGCTTGCCGACGACCAGGACGGGCTCACCCCGTTTGACGGACTCGTGCACGTGCACGGCGAGGTTCCGCCAACACTGCACGGAGAGCCAGTTCGTCACCCCGTCGACGTAGGCGCGCTGGGCTCGGTCGTAGTGGCGCGGCGTCGTCGCCAGCCTGAACTGGCTGAGATGGGTGCCGTTGCCCACCTCACGGTGGTCGACGTCGGTGCCGACGTGGCCGACCACATGCATCACGGTCTCGGTCATCTGTCCTCCTGTCGAGTCGCTTCGTCTGCAGGAACCTTGGCCCCGTTCACCCACGGAACGGGACCGCAGCGGGACAGGCTGTGGACGACCGAGCAAAAAGGTCGCATCTGGGGACGACGTGCCTCAGCCGCTGAGCGCAGTGGACAACCCGTCGCGACACCCGCGGTACGCCTCGACCTCGGCCTGGACCGGTCCCACGACCAGCTCGTCAACGACGCCGGCAACGGCCGACCGCAACCGCGCCTCAGCCCGCCGGGCTCGGCGCCGGGCACCGTACGCGCCGATCGCGCGAGACGCCCCCGCTACCACGAGCCCGAGCACCACCCCGCCGATCAGCAGCCAGGTGGGTGCGGGAACGGAGAGCCAGTCGGGGTCACCAGGCGGGGGCAGCCGGAGATAGCTGATGCCGGCGAGCGCGGCCAGCCAGACCGCGCCGACGATCGCGCAGAGCAGCAGCACCCCCTGCAGGCCGCGCACAGCCGACCACCAACGCGGAGCCCGTTCGGCGGCCACATCGGTGCGCGCCACGGCGGCATCAAGGGCGTCGGAGACGTCCCCGATCCGGGAGGTCGACGCGGCCGAGGTCGCGGCCCGCCAGCCCTGTGGAAGCCCATCTGCCACGGTGTCGGCGCTCCGTCGTACGGCGGCGGCTACCTGCGCGCGCTGCACCGGGGTGGCAGCCGGGAGCGAGGACCGGGCCACCGGCCCCTCCCGGCCGGAATCGGTACGAAGGGCTCGGCCCAGGTGGAGGCGACGCAGCGGATCGGGTCGCAGGCGCGAGAGCCAGCGGGTGAGTGGCCAGCCGGTGACCTGTCGGGAGCGCATCATCAGCGCCTCCTCGACCGCGGCGACGACGACGGGCACCCCGGCCGCCTCTGCACAGGCCGCCACGAGGTCGTCCCGGAGGGCTCCGCTCAACGACCTGGGCTCCGCCGAGCCGGTCACCTCGGCGAGGCGACGAGCCACCGTCTCGACGTCGGCGGAAACTCGGGCCCGTGCCGACCTCTTGTGCTCGACGCGCCTGACGATCTCGGCGCGCAGCTCGTCCATCCCGTCGCCCCGCATCGCCGAGGTCGCGATCAGCGGTAGGTCCCCGAGACCGTCGGCGGCCAGTAGCCGACGGGCATCGGCCACCGTTGCCCGGGCCGCCGCAGCGTCGAGCTCGTCGACATGGTTGAAGACCGCGATCATCACGTCGCGATGCGACACGAGCGGACGCAGGAAGCGATTGTGGATCGCCGCGTCCGCGTACTTCTGCGGGTCGAGCACCCACACGAGAACATCGGCGAGGCCCACCAGCCGCTCCACCTCGAGATGATGCGAGACCTCGGTCGAGTCGTGGTCGGGCAGGTCGAGAAGCACGAGCCCCTGCAGGTCCCGCTGGGGCTCGGACACGTCGAGCGCACTGGCCCGGTTGACCTGATGGCGCGGAGGAACCCCGAGCCACTCGAGCAGCTCCTCGGCCCCTTCACCCCAGCTGCAGGCAAGAGCCCATGACGTCGTCGGACGCCGCACGCCAACTGCCGCCAGCTCCAGCCCGCAGAGCAGGTTGAACAATGACGACTTGCCCGACCCGGTGGCCCCAGCCAGCGCGACCACGGTGTGCTCCGGCGAGAGGCGCATCCGGGCCTGGGCTCGGGTGAGGACCGACTCCGCGGCGCCGACGAGCTCGGGATCGAGCCTGCCTCGAGCTGCCGTCACCGCCCTCTCGAGCCCATCCAGCCGGGTCGACAGCTCGTCCCGCCGCCCCAGCCGGGTGCGCACCGCGCCCACGAGGGTCACTGGTGCACCCTCTTCTTAGCGGGCATCGAGATGATGCTTGTTGTTCGGACTCGGCGAGGGTCGGGGTGACGGCCTGTGGTGGTCGCTCCGCGAGGGCCAGCATGACACCGCCGCCCCCGGCTCTCCCGAGGCTGCAGACCGGCATCAGAAGGACGCGCGGTAGGGCGCCAGTCAGTGACCGCCCGGCAGACAGCCTCCTCGCCGGGTCGTCGCTGCCACCCGAAGGAGAAGCCGTGCAGGATCCGCTGTCCGCACCAATTGCCCTGTTCTACGTCGGCGTCGATTGGGCCGCCGAGACGCACTACGTGTGCGTGCTCGACGACACCGGTCGAGCCAAGTCGACCTTCCCCGTCAACCACACCGCTGACGGGTTCACCGAGCTGATCCGCAGACTCGGCAAG
>JBBSGI010000062.1:0-17582 GCA_038254365.1 Propionibacteriales bacterium | reverse complement strand
GCCCGGACGACGCGGCGAGACCAGCATCCCTCTCCACCCCCCTGGCATGACCACCACCACGTCGACACACCCACACCAGCCGACCCTTCCCTTCACCGGCCTCGACCTCCGCCTCCCCGTCCTGGCGGGCACGGTCCTGCTTCTGCTGGGTGCCGGCCTCGCGGCCTGCAGCACCGCGAGCCCCGGACCTGCGAGCGTCACCGCCCCTACGCCCACCGGCGGGCTCGCCCAGGAGTGCGCGGCACTCGTCCGCGCCGCACCGGGGCTGGTCGCCGGCCAGACCCGCCGTGACGTGTCCCCTGCCACTCGGTTCGCCGCCGCCTGGGGGGACCCGGCGATCGTCGTCACCTGCGGTGGTACTGCTCCCTCGGCGCTGCGCCCCACCTCGCAGTGCTTCCGGGTCGACGGGGTCGACTGGCTGGTCACCCAGCACGGCCGGGCGATCGACCCCACCGCGCCGCTGCGAGCCGCGCTGCGGTTCACCACGGTCGGCCGGTCGCCGTACGTCGCTGTCGTGGTGCCCGACGCCTACCAACCAGCCGCGGACGCCCTGGTCGACCTGACGCCCGCCATCAGGGGCTCCACGACCGTCACGAGCCCGTGCCGATGACCGGCGCTCAGCGCAGCCCGGTGGTGCGGTTGAGGGCGAGGGTCAACAGCCGTCCGACGAGCTCGCGATAGCTGAGCCCGGACTCCGCCCACATCCGCGGATACATCGACGCCGGGGTGAAGCCCGGCATCGTGTTCACCTCGTTGACCAGGAGCCGGCCGTCATGAGGCAGGAAGAAGTCGACCCTCGCGAGCCCTTCACAACCGAGGGCCTCGAACGCGGCCACCGAGACGCGCTGCACCTCGTCGCGAACCTCGTCGCGCAGATCGGCGGGCAGCTCGAGGGTGACCCCCTCCTCGCCGAGGTACTTCGCCGCGAAGTCGTAGAACTCGTGGCTCCCGTAGCCGGTGATCTCCGCGACGGCGCTGGCGTCGGCTCCGCCGTCGGGGCGCTGCAGGACACCGCACTCCAGCTCGCGGCCACCCTCGACCGCCGGCTCGACGAGGGTCTTCGGGTCATACTCCCGCGCGTGCTCGACGGCGTCGTCGAGGTCGGCACGCCCCCTGACCTTGCTGATGCCCAGGCTGGACCCGCCGCGAGACGGCTTGACGAACACCGGGTAGCCCAGGGCCTCCACGGCCTCGCGTACGGCGGAGGGGTCCTCCTCCCACTCGCGAGGCTTGACCACGACATAGGGCGTGGTCGGTATCGCGTGGGCCGCCAGCAGCATCTTGGCGTAGTGCTTGTCCATCGCCACCGCCGACGCCAGCACGCCCGAGCCCACGTAACGCACCCCGGACATCTCGAAAAGCCCTTGGATCGTGCCGTCCTCCCCCCAGGGTCCGTGCAGCAGGGGGAACACGACGTCGACCTCACCGAGCTGCCGCGGCGTCTCACCGGGCTCGGAGACCACGAGATCACGGCGCGCCGGGTCAGCGCTGAGGGCTACCGCGCTGGCGCTCGCGTCGACCTCCGGGATGTGGCCGGGGGCGAGGGCGAGCCGGTCCGGCTCGTTCGACTCGAGCACCCACTTCCCGTCCACACTGATGCCGATGGGGACGACGTCGTACGCGTCCTTGTCGATCACCGAGAGGACGCTGGCCGCGGTGGCGCACGAGACGGCGTGCTCGCTCGATCGGCCACCGAAGACGACGGCGACGCGAGGTTTACGGTCCTGGCTCATGAGCCGTCAGCCTAATCGGCCCACGTCGAAGACCGACGCACGAGGCGGTTCGGGCTAGTCGCGCTCCGCCTTGGGGGCCCGGGAGATCAGCCGGGCCAGCATCTCGTGCGGGGTCAGCTCGCCCCGCACCAGCGCGGCCACGTGCGCGACGATGGGCATGTCGACAGCATGACGCTCGGCAAGGTCGCGGATGGACTCGCAGGACATCACGCCTTCAGCGACCTGTCGGGTGGCGGAAATGATCTCGTCGACCGATCTGCCGCGGCCGAGCTGCTCGCCGAAACGGCGGTTCCGGGAGAGCGGCGACGAGCAGGTGGCCACCAGATCGCCCAGACCGGCCAGGCCGGAGAACGTGTACGGGTCCGCCCCCAGGACGGTACCGAGCCGCGCGGTCTCGGCAAGTCCCCGGGTGATCACGGTGGCCGTGGCGTTGTCCCCGAAGCCGAGCCCGGCCGCCATCCCGACAGCCAGGGCGATCACGTTCTTGGTGGCGCCACCGAGCTCACAACCGACGACGTCGACCATCGTGTACGGGCGAAACGCGGAGGTGTGGCAGAGCGTCTGCAGCTGACGGGCGACGTCCTCGCTGGTGGAGGCGATCACCGACGCGGCCGGTTGACGCTCCGCCACCTCCTGGGAGAGGTTTGGCCCCGAGAGAACGGCGATCCGGTCCGGTCCGACGCGACCGACCTCGGCGACGACCTCGCTCATCCGCTTGGTCGTGTCGAGCTCGACACCTTTCATCAGGCTCATCACGAGGGCGTCCTCCGGGATGTCGTCGGCCCAGTGCTCAAGGTTGGCCCGCAGCGACTGCGACGGCACGGCGAGTACCACCACGGACGCTCCGTCCAGCGCGTGTTTCGGGTCGTGCGTGGCGCCGATGGAGTCTGACAGCTCGGTCCCGGGCAGGTACTCGGGGTTCTCGTGCTCGCGGTTGATGGTGTCACTGAGCTCTTGGCGACGCGCCCAGAGGGTGACCTCGTTGCCGGCGTCGGCGAGCACCAGCGAGAAGGCAGTCCCCCACGACCCGGCACCGAACACCGCTACCTTCGTCATGCCGGCTCCTCCTCGGCGGGACCCGGCGTGGCGAGCGGGCCTGGTCGACCGGTTCTGGTGACCCCGGCCGAGATCGGGTCGAAACGGGTTGCGGGAGCCGGCTCGCCCCGGATGCCTTCGAGCAGATCGGTGATCGCCTTCATCACTCTCTCGGTGGCCTCCTTCAACAGCTCCGTGGTGACCGGTTCGTCGACCAGGTCGCTGAGGTCGACCGGCGGGCCAGCCCGCACCTGCATGACCTTGCGCGGGAGCAGTCGGGGCCGCCAGTGGTACGGCGGGAGCACCCGTTCCGGGCCCCACTGAGCTACCGGTATCAGCGGGCACCGCGTCGTCAGGGCGATCCTTGCCGCACCGGTCTTGCCCACCATCGGCCAGAGGTGCGGGTCCCGGGTGATCGTGCCTTCCGGGTAGACGATCACGCACCGCCCGGAGCGAACCGCGGAGACCGCGGCAGTGAAGGCCTGCGCCGCGTCTCCGGACTGACGGTAGACAGGGATCTGCCCGGCGTTGCGCAGGATCCATCCGACAAGCGGAATCTTGAAGACCTCGGCCTTGCCGAGGAAACGCGGCAGCCGACCGTTGTCGTGCACGAAGTGAGCCGCGGCCAGCGGATCGAACTCGGAGACGTGGTTGACGGCCACCACGCACCCGCCGGTGCGGGGGAGGTTCTCGCTGCCGCGCCAGTCACGCCGGGTGAGCAGGATGAGAGGCCGGCGAAGGAGCGCGATGCAGACGGTCATGGCCCAGCCACGCCCGTCGTGTGTCACAGCCACTCCCTTCACCGGTACGTCGTCTCGCTCCCGAGTCACGGGTGGCAAGATCATCGTTGATGACACTCGACCGCGCCCGAGCCGATGATCTCTGGACGATCATCATCCCAGTCAAGGACACCAGGCTCGCAAAGACGCGGCTGAGTACGCTCAGCCGACCGCAGCGGGCCAGGCTGGCGCGGGCCTTCACGATGGACTCCGCCATGGCCGCGCTGGCCTGCGAGTCCGTCCGAGAGGTGCTCGCCGTGACCAACGACCGCAGCGCTGCCCGGGCGCTCGCGGGAGCCGGTGTCCGAGTCCTACGCGACACCCCGGAAGCCGGGCTCAACGCAGCCCTCGAGCATGGGGCATGGAGCGTCCGCCGAGGTGACCCGTGGGCCTCGGTGGCCGCGATGTCCGGCGACCTGCCGGCTCTGCGTCCCTCGGATCTGCTGTCGGTGTTCGATGCCGGGTCGGCCTATCGCCGCTGGTTCGTCGCAGACACCGAGCGGTCAGGTACGACGATGCTGGCCGCCAGGAAGGGAGCGCCACTGCGGGCATCGTTTGGACCCGACTCCCGGGGGGCGCACGTCGCCAGTGGTGCCGAAGCCATCGAGGAGCCGAACCTGGAGCGCCTGCGTCGCGATGTCGACACCGAGCAGCACCTCCGGCAGGCAATGCGACTCGGAGTCGGCGGCTACACACTCGATGCGCTGGCCGATCTCGGGCTCGTTCTCGGATCCTCGGAGATCGCGTGAAGCCTTTGCAGGCCACAGTGCTCACCTTCGACGCCGACACGCGGACCGGTTGCGTCGTAGCCGACTCGGGCGCCATCGTGCCCTTCGACGCCGGGGCCTTCGTGGCCGGTGGACTGCGCCAGCTCCGGGCCGGGCAGCGGGTGCAGGTCGCACGTTCAGAGACGGGGATGGTCGAGGCCATCACTATTCTCACGCTCCCGCTGCCGACGCACGCGGAAGGGGACCGGACCTGAGCAGGTCCGGTCCCCTTCCGATGCGGGTTGTGGAGGTCAGCTCTTCTTCGCTGCGCGCTTGGTCGTCTTCTTGGCCGCTGGGGTCGTCGCGGACGCCTTCCTGGTCGTCGCCTTCGCGGCCGTGGTCGTCTTCGTTGCCGACGACCTGACGGGGGTGGTCCTCTTGGCCGCCGACGTGGTCGCTCCCCTGGTCGCGGCCTTCTTCGTGACGGTCGTCCTGGCCGGCGTCGACGACCCCGTCGTCTTCTTCGCGGTGCTCTTCCTCGCCGCCGGCGCCTTCGCGGCTGTGGTCTTCTTGGCCGCTGAGGTGGTCGTCTTCCTCGTCGCGGTCTTCTTCGTGGCGGTCGACGCCGCGGCTGTCCTCGTCGCGGAGCCGCTCGTCTTCTTGGCGGCGCTCTTGGTCGCGGCCGCAGCCCTCGGCAGCTTCTTCTCACCGGACACGACGGCCTTGAACTCGGCGCCTGCCTTGAACTTCGGGACCGCCGTCTTCTTGGCCCGCTTGCGTTCACCGGTCCGGGGGTTGCGCACCATGCGGGAGGGACGAACGACCCTCTCGAAAGCTCCAAAGCCCGTGATGGCGACCTTCTCGCCCCGGGCGACCTCTCGGGTGACCGTGTCGAGGATCGACTCGAGTGCGTGCCCAGCCTTCTTCTTGTTCCCGTCGAAGTGGCCCGCGAGGGCCTCGATGAGCTGACTCTTGTTCACTGAACTTCCCTTTCGTGAACTCCATGACGTCGGGCCTGTGCCCGACGCTTGAGAAACGCTAAGCACAATCAAACCGCATGCTGGGACGACACACCCAATTTTCCTCATTGTTTGTTGGCGTCTGCGCGTCCAACTTCCTGCAGCACTGGTCGGTGCGGCGGCCGACGACGCCCCCGACAGGCCTCGTGCTTCTGCGGTGGGAGGCGCTGTTCGCGCTTCGCAGATACACATCGAAGGGCGGTACGCCGCTCATGTGGCAGGACTGCTGCGGAGGTCGAGCTCGCAGTTTCCCTTGCCGGGCAAGGGCCGTGATGGCCTGTATGGCTGCGTGGAAGAGATGAGTGACCGATCGGCAAGCCTCTGGACCGCCTGCCATCCCTTCCGGCTTGTGTGCCAGCATCTGAGACGGCAGTATCGTGCCATGGAATCGTCAAGCGGGGTAGGGGTGCTCGACAAGGCCGCACTCGTGCTCACCGCCCTGGAGGGAGGCCCGGCGACCCTGGCCGCCCTGGTCGCCGCCACCGGGCTGGCGCGACCGACGGCGCACCGGCTCGCGGTGGCTCTCGAACACCATCGGCTCGTCGCCCGCGACGTCCAAGGGCGCTTCGTCCTGGGCCCCCGCCTCGTCGAGCTCTCGTCGGCGGCCGGCGAGGACCGCCTGCTCTCGGTCGCCGGTCCGGTCCTGGCTAGGTTGCGGGACATCACCGGGGAGTCGGCGCAGCTCTTCCGACTCCAGGGCGACCACCGGATCTGCGTCGCGGCCGCTGAGCGACAGACCGGGCTGCGGGACTCGATCCCCGTCGGGAGCCAGCTGACCATGCTGGCCGGTTCTAGCGCCCAGATCCTGCTTGCTTGGGAGGACCCTGACCGGATGAACCGCGGTCTGCAGGGCGCCACCTTCGACGCTGCGACATTGGCCAGCATCCGCCGTCGCGGCTGGGCGCAGAGCGTCGGGGAGCGCGAGGCTGGAGTCGCCTCGGTGAGCGCCGCGGTCCGCTCACCCTCGGAGAAGGTGGTGGCCGCTGTGTGCGTGTCCGGCCCCTTGGAGCGCATGACCCGGCAGCCGAGCCGGATCCACGGTCCGGCAGTCATGGCGGCAGCCGATCGCCTGACCGAGTCATTGCGCCGGACGGCCGAACGCACCTGAGGTGCACCCGCAAGAGTCAGCTTCCGAACAACGACTCCTGGGCGATGGGTGACTCGTGCCTCAGCAGGAAGCGCTTGCGGGGCAGGCCTGCGGCATAGCCGACGAGCTTGCCGTTGGCGCCGATCACCCGGTGACAGGGGACGATGATCGCGATCGGGTTGGCGCCGTTGGCCATCCCCACTGCCCGGGAGGCACCGGGTGCCATGCCCATCCGTGCGGCGATCTCGCCGTAGGACACCGTGCTGGCGAAAGGCACCCGTCGAAGCTGTTCCCAGACGCGTAGCTGGAACTCGGTTCCGCGTGGAGCGAGCGGAAGGTCGAACTCCCTGACCTCGCCGACGAAGTAGCCGTCGAGCTGTCGCCGCGCCTCCACCAGCAGCGGGTCGTCGGTCGTGCTGGCGATCTCCGTGACGGGGGACTCGGTGAACTCCACCGAGGTCAGCGCTCGGCCGTCGCCTACCAGCCGCAACGGACCTAGCGGGGACCCCATCAGCACGCCCGAGATCGTCATGCCGGCCCCGCCTCGAGCGACTGCCAGACGTGCATCACAGCGTACGAGCGCCACGGCGACCAACGCTGGACGACTTCCGCGGCGGCAGCGCCGAGTCCCATCCGTTGGAGGCCATGCCGGACTCCCAGGTCGGTCCCCAGGAATACGTCGCGGTCGCCGAGGGCCCGCAGCGCGATGTAGTCAGCCGTCCAGGGGCCGATCCCGGGCAGGTCGAGCAGCGCTCGTCTCGTCGTGGGGAGCGCGATGCCTCCATCGAGAGACATTCTCCCCGTGGCGACGGCCGAAGCGATTCCGACCAGCGCGCGCCCACGTGACCTGGGCATCGGCAGCCGGTCGGGATCGGCCTCCGCCATGACCTCCGGCGTGGGGAACAGCCGGTCAAGCGGGGCCCCAAAGGGCACTCGCGACCCGGGTATGGCGTCGCCGTACGTCTGCACCAGCCGTCCGAGGATCGTGCGGGCACCAGGGACCGAGATCTGTTGTCCGACGACCGCCCGGACGGCGACCTCGAAGCCGTCGACGTGACCCGGCACCCGGAGACCAGTGTGCCTGCGCACCCAGGGCGCCAGGTGCACGTCGCGGCACAGGTGGGTCTCCACCCGGGCGATGTCGGTGTCGAGGTCGAGCAGCCGACGGCACCGCTGGACCGCGACTGGCAGGTCTGTCGGGTCGCTGACGACGAGATCGCACGAGATCGTGTCACGACGGAACTCGAGCCGCAGCGAGCCAGGCCCGGATGGGAGGCGGAGGGTGCGCGCGTAGCTGTCCCCACCCACTGCCTCGATGCCCGCCACCGCGCGACGACCGAGGAACTGCAGCATGGACGCGGCTCGATAAGGCTGCTGCACCTCCAGCGACATGCTGGTGCGACCAGCGAAGGTCAACACCGTCCTCATGCTCCTAGTCAACTACAAGACGGCGACAGCAGCGGGTCGGAAAGCGCGGTCGCGGTTGACCTGTTGACCCTTTCGGCGCCGCTACTGCTCGTAGCGCCGCTCCTCGATGTGCGTAGTGCGATTGCGCTGCATGTTGATCACGAGCGACAAGACCACCGTCAGAATGCCGACGATGAACAGGATGAGCCCGAGCGTGTTGTCGTCGACGAACGAGAGATTGACGTTGAGCGCCCACATCAGCACCGCTCCCGCCACGATGAGAATGACTCCGAGTCCGATACCCATGATGGGCTCCCTTCAGGTCGGTTCAACGTCTTCTAGTACCCCGATGCCAGCGGTCTCACGCCCTGGCTACCCGAGGCTACTAGCCTAAGGGGAGCCGGCCCGGGTCAGGCGCCGG
This sequence comes from Propionibacteriales bacterium, assembly GCA_038254365.1. Taxonomy (GTDB): domain Bacteria; phylum Actinomycetota; class Actinomycetes; order Propionibacteriales; family Nocardioidaceae; genus JAWWPG01. Next base: position 9,394 of record JBBSGI010000062.1, on the reverse strand, counting down.
CCGAGATCGCGGGCTGCGGCACGCAGCTCTGGCGGCGACACGATGCGGTACGGCGCCTCGATCGCGGTGAGGTGCCGGGCATACCAGAGTGGCTCGTCAGTGGTCCCCAGCAGGCGAGTGCGACCGCCGTCACCTGGTTCCAGCCGGCCCAGATTGCGCGGCAGCCACCCGGCGACCGCGGCCACGGGGGCGTCGACGACGACCTCGACGTCGTAGCGCCACCCGGTGCTCAGGTGCTCCTCGATGGTCGCGATCGGGTCGAGGTCGTCCGGCCGGGTGAACGCCACGTCGAGCATGCCGGTCGAGGTGACCCGGTCGACGCGCAGCACCCGCCGGGCCGCGCTGGTGTGGGACCAGGCCAGCAGGTACCACCGGCCGCGCCACACCGACACCGCCCACGGGTCGAGCTCCATGACGCGCTCCTCCCGCAGCCGGTAGGTGATGCGCACCCGGCGCCTGGCCTCGGACGCCTTCACCAGGGTCGCGGTGATCTCCGGGTTGGGTGGAGAGGGCATCGGGCGGGCCTGTGCCGTAACCCCCTGCCGGATCGCCGCGACCGACTCCGCGAGTGAGGCCGGCAACACGCGGACGATCTTGCCGATCGCGCTGCCCACCGGATCGGCTGCGTCGGCGGCGCCCGGCCGCCCTTCCAGCACCGCCATCACGAGACCCAGCGCCTCCGCAGCCGACAGCATCAGCGGTGGGAGCCGGATCCCCCGGCCGAGCCGGTAGCCGCCGTACCGCCCCCGGACCGACCCGATGGGGATGCCTGCCGCACGCAAGATTGCGACGTATCTGCGGGCCGCGCGGTCGGAGACGCCGAGCCTGCTGGCGAGGCGGTCGGCGGTGATGCCGGGATGGTCCTGGAGCACCTCGAGACACACCAGGGCCCGCGCGGTCGGGTTCGCCTCGTTCACTCCCACAGAACCTCACCATATCCGGAAGCGTTCCGACCGCAATGGGGTCTAGCGTGGCGGCATGAACAGTTCTGACACCCCTTGGGAACCCCCGTTCGCCGGCACCGAGAGCGAGGCCGTCACTGGCGCACTCGATCGTTTGCGCTGGACCTTTCGGTACAAGGTCGCAGACCTCGACGCGGCCGGTCTGGACAAGCGCATCCGCAGCTCGACGCTGAGCCTCGGCGGCCTGCTCAAACACCTGGCGGCTCAGGAAGACTACGCGTTCACCGTGAAGCTCAGCGGTGAACCGATGGACGAGCACTGGGCCGACAACGGCTGGGACGGCGACGATGACTGGGAGTTCAGCTCCGCCGCCGGCGACAGCCCTGCGGACCTGTACGCGCTCTACGACGGCGCCGTCGCGCGCTCGCGGGCGAGGCTCGCGGCGGCCCTCGCCGAGGGCGGACTCGACCAGCCCGTCGACAGGTCCGGGCACGACGGCAGCCACGCCAACCTGCGCCGCCTGGTGATGGACCTGATCGAGGAGTACGGCCGGCACACCGGGCAGGCAGACCTGATCCGGGAGGCGGTGGACGGCCGGATCGGGGAGGATCCTCCGGCAGGATGGCTCCCCTGACCGAACGATCCGGATGGTCATGCGGACCGACGTCGGAGCGTCGAGTGTCTTGCGGACGAGTCGCCTTACCGCTCTCCCCTGTGCCGTACCGCACGCAGCCGCTCGAAGGCTGTCGGCGAAGGGGCCTGGTCGAGTACGGCGGTGATCCGTCGAGCTGCCTCGCCCGGCGTGAGCCTTGTGGTGTCGACGACGAGGTCATATGTCCCATGAGCGTGCACGAGGTCGAACATCGCCGGATCGATGGTCAGGGGCCGGCGCCGGTCGACCCGCTGTTGCTCACGCCGCAACGCCTCGGTCAGTGGGCAGTACACGCCGACGAAGATCACCCGATGTGGTGCGAAGATCTCCAGATAGAGGCTCTCGTTGCGCGGCAACAGGATGGATTCCGAGAGCACATCGTGCCCTAGCCTCGACAGCGTTGCGATGTTGCGCAGATAGGGCTCAATCAGCGACTCGAACAGCGTCCCGTCGTCGTTGACCCATGCGGTGTCGGGGTACCCGCGTCGGTAGTCATCGAGCGAGAGGTAGTAGGGCGGCGGGGTGAGCAGTCCCTGCAGGGCCGCGGCGACCGAGCTCTTGCCCACGCTCGGCGGGCCGTTGAGAAAGACCACCGTCCCGTCGTTCATGGCTCCAGTGTCGCGGAACATCCGCTGCGCGCTTGTTCCGGTCGGGTGGCCTTCGATGGCAGTCCCGGCGAGTTTCGAAGCCGCGCGAGACGACCCTCGGGACGAGTTTGCGGTGGGTGGAGCCGATGCCGAGCTGTCCCCGGAGGTTCGCGGCTCCGGCGGAGGTCTGTACGGCAAGGGGTTTGGTCATCTCGAAGTGCACCCGTTGTCTTTCGTCATCTCGCACTTTCGCTGCCTGGGCGCTGGCTGGGTGCGGCTGCCTGACGGCTGAGGGCGTCGGCATCCTCCGGGAGGTCCAGGCCCCATTGGCCGGGCTGCTGGTGGCTCCTAGGGGGCCTCCAGGGGTCAGCGGGGGGCGGCGATGACCGTGGTGTTCCCCGTGGCGATGGACGCCGGTCAGTTGCCGGTACGCCGACCAGGAGCATGATGCGCCACATGTCGCATGATCCCAGGCGGCGGAGCGTGAGTCCGCCATCATCGCCGCGATCCACCAGGAGTGGGCCCTCGACCACCAGACGGATGGCCTACCCCAACCCACCGATCTCGGGGTGGCTGTACAGGACGGTCAGACCCCCTCCCCGTACGCCGACGGGGAGACCTGCTCACCGCCAGCGGGCGATCCCTAGATGACCTTCACGAGCAGATCCGAGTGGCGCTCGAAGCGGCCCGAGTCTACGAGACGTAGATGCCGTACGGGAGGGGCCGGCGTCCGCGTTGGGTTGGCCCGAGGGTTGCGGGCTAGATCACGACGTTCCTCCAAGCTGGCGCGCTACGCGGCATGTCCGGATGCTGCAACAGCAGTCGGTCGCCGCACCAACGCACTCGGGACGCGGATGCACAGTTGGGTCGAACGGCGCGCCGGGCTGTTGCGGGGGGCGTGCTGGCGAGTACGTAGGGTTCGGTGGGTGAGTGAGACCAACCGAGCCTTGACCTTCGGACAGGTAGCCGACGAGTACGACAGATGGCGCCCAAGTTATCCCGAGGCAGCGGTCGAGTGGCTTGCCCCGGCTGCACCCGCACGAGTCGCCGACGTCGGCGCAGGAACCGGCAAGATGACATCGCTGCTTGTGGCTCGCGGCTTGGTCGTTGAGGCGGTCGAGCCAGATTCGCGGATGCTCGCAATTTTGGCTCGGAACAACCCGACGGCGCGGCATCACCATTCCGTCTCGACGGCCATACCGGTCCAGAACGCGTCATTGGATGTCGTCTTGGTCGCTGATGCTTGGCACTGGTTTGACCCAGACGCGACGGTCGCCGAAATTGGGCGTGTCCTGAAGCCAGGCGGATGGCTTGGTCTGGTTTGGAACGTCGCGGCCCAGCCGGTCGAGTCGTGGGAGTTTGAACTGCTCGGGGAGTCCGACCAGTACGACCGATCAACGAAGGGCAGCGCCGAAGGCCTCAGGAATCGCCTCCCCTATTTTCCAGACGAGGAACTCGACTACGCGCAATTCGCGTGGGCGGGTGAGACGACGCCCGAGCGCCAAGCAGCACGCATGGCGACCACGTCGATGGCGATCGCCATGAGCCAGGGGGAGCGCGCTAACTACCTGGGCGAAGCCCGATCCAAACTACAGGCAGTCTGCGACGCCGCCGGACGCGAGTCGATGCCGATCCGGTACGAAGCCAGTTGCGCACGCTGGACGCCAAGGGCTGAATCAGGACGTGCATGAAGTCCGACCGTCCCCGCCCGTTCCCGCCGGACTAAGTCGGGCCCGGGCCACCCCCACCGTGCCGTAAGCGGCGCACGAGCGCGCGCCTGCAGGAGGCCAGGGGGCAGGACCGCCCGGGCGGTCCGTGGCACCATTCGACCGTCCACCGGAGGCGCTCATCGTCGGGCCGCAGGTGCGAGTGGATTCGCATGGCAAGTTCATCGGCGCGGTGAACGTCGGTCGGGCCGGCGGCGAGTCCCGTGGCCCACGCCCCGAGCATAGGATCGACGGCAGCCAACGCGTCCAGCCAGTCGTCATCGTCCGGGACGGTCGTCGTCATGCGCTGCTCAAGGTCACTGACCCGCGACTGTCGTACGGTTCGGTCTGCTGCCAGGCTGGGATCCTTTCCAGGGCATCGAGGCGTAGGTTGATATCACCGTCGGCAGCCCGCAGATCCAGCAAGGCCGTGGCGGCCCGTGCCCGTGTCGCTGGTGTTCCACCTTCAGGGCGTCCCGGAGAGCCGCGACGGCGGCCCTGGCGGCGGCCATGACGTCCGTGGCGGCCATCGACCAACTGTTGACGGCGCGACGAGAGTCGGCCGAGGTCCGGTCCATTCGCAGTTTCTCGAACCACTCGCTGCCTGTGCGCTGACTGGACCCAACTGCCTAGACGTCAGAAAGGGTCGCCGATCCTGTGTTTCCGCAGGTCAGCGGCCCCTTCTCGATGGTAGCCCCGACGGGATTCGAACCCGCGCTACCGCCTTGAGAGGGCGGCGTGCTAGGCCACTACACAACGGGGCCATCGAGTGACGAGAGGTCGAGATCGCTCGGCCGACTCATCGCTGGGGTACTAGGACTCGAACCTAGACTAACTGGACCAGAACCAGTCGGGCTGCCAATTACCCCATACCCCAAAGGCATCGGCACCCGCTGGACCAGACCCTGCGCGAATGCCGAGAGTCGACCTTACCGGAGCGGTCCAGCGGCTTCCAAAACGCCTCAGGCGCCCTCCTCGGGGACGGTCATCTGGTATGCCAGGTGGTTCAGCCGGTGACGCGGGTCGGTCGCCACGTTGCCCCCGGTCGGGGGCAGCTCGAGGATCGTCACACCGGCAGGGACGTACTTGACGAGCGCACAGTTGCTCCGGACGAGCTCCTCCCCGAGTCGGTTGCCGGTGCGGCGGTCGATGACGCCACGCCAGATCTGGTTGGCCCGGAAGTGCTCATGGCCGAGCCGGTAGAAGCGCTCGTTCTCGCCGTACACCTGGTAGGAGTGTGCCTGTGGGCGGTCTGCACGAAGCTCGCCCTCGAGATATCGCTCTCCCACGCGCACCCGGAGCTGGAAGGTCGAGTCCGTGTCGTTGCGAATCTGCAGGTCGACATAGTTGTAGACGATGCTGCACCCGGTGCCCCAGGGCAGCACTCGGCCGTTGTCGGGGAAGGGGTCGAACGAGTGCTCCGAACGCTCGGTGACGGTGAGGCTCGAGTGCAGCACCATCCAGTGCACCAGGTTCGCCAGCTGGCAGATGCCTCCGCCGACCCCCGGTACCGCCTCGCCGTTGGAAAGCCGCATCCCCTCCAGGTAACCCCGACGGCGGGTGCAGTTCCCCACCGTCTTGTTGAAGGAGAACGTCTCGCCCGGGGCGATCAGCAGGCCGTCGATCTTGGCGGCAGCCAGGGCCAGGTTGGTGACCTTGTTGTGCTGTAGATGCATGTCGGAGTCACCGAGCTGCCGCAGCAGGAGCGACTTGTGCTGCTTGACGCGCACCTCGAGATTCGAGTCTGCGGTCCGCTTGGACCAGGGTGTGTCGCCGACCGTCCACTGCCACCGGCGGCGAGCCCGGTTCAGCCACACCGCCAAGGGGAACAGCACGGGATAACGCTCGGAGAGTCTCCGCTGCCGGTGCATGATGCTCTGCATCCTGTGCTGCGGAGGGTCCCACGGCTCCACCTCCTGGACGAGACTGATCATGACCATTTCCTTTCAACCGGCAGACAGGCAGTTCCGCTCCGGGTTCGCGGGACGTACGACGATTAGATGCCCTGAGGCGCAGAAAGGTTGCCTCCCGCGGGGGAGCCTATCCAACAGGTACCCCGACGGGAGCCGTTTCGGCAGGCGGCGGGGGAAGTGTCTCGCGCCGGTAGCGCGAGCGGATCCACCATCCGGCCACAGCCAACATGCCGGCATCCAGGGCGAACGGCAGCCAGTTCACATTGGCCGGATCCAGCGTCCCAGAGAGCTCGCCGAGGATCGCGGCGGGGATCAGCACCGAGACGTTCTTGATCGCGTGCAGGGCAATCGACGCCTCCAGACCACCCGTGGACGTGGCGAGCCACGCGAAGACGATGCCGATCAACCAACGGTCGGCGAACAACGCTGGTGCGAACTGGCCGTGTGCGGTCGCGAACAGTAGCCCGGAGATCACCCAGCACAGCGGTGTCGGCAGCCTTGTCGCCCCAAGGCTCTGCAGCAGGAAGCCACGGAAGAGGTACTCCTCGCCCGCCGCCTGGAAGGGGGTCGTGAGAACCACGACCACGAGGAAACTCGCGACCTGGCTGTTGAACCGCGCGTTGTCAGCCGCCAGGACCCCCAGCATGGCCAGCAGCAGAAGCACCCCCCATACGGTGCCGGCGATGCCGGCGCAGGTGGTCAGCCAGCGCCGACGCAACCCGGGCGCGACCGATCCGAGCCATCGGGGTTTCAGCCCATAGACGCTCCTGGCTAGCAACCCGGCTAACGGGATGCAGAGTGCCAGCCCGAGGTTTGTGGCCAGCAGGAGCACTGGCGTGACGTGGTCCGGGTTGAGGGTGAAGTCGCCTCCCCCCAGCCGCACCACGAGAAACACGGCTAGCAGCGCGGCCAGGGTGACCGCGAAGAACCCAACGGTGCCGGCAAGCAACCCGACAACTAGCCGCCATCCCGCGCCGTCAACGGGCCGCGCGAGCCGCAGATAGCTGCTGAGGTCTCGCGGGGTGCGGGTCGCCATCGTCGCTCAGTCGACGGCCAGTGCGGCCTTGCGTAGCCGACCCAGGGACCGCTCTCTGCCGAGCAGCTCCAGCGACTCGAAGAGCGGCGGCGACACCCGCCTGCCGGTGACCGCCACCCGCACCGGCCCGAAAGCGTTCCGCGGCTTGAGCCCTCGGCCGTCCACGAGGGCGGCGCGCAGGGCTGCCTCGATCGCTGGCGTCTTCCACGTCACGAGGCGTTCGAGGGCGTCGTACGATGCCCGCACGATGTCGAGACCCTCTCCCGCGAGCAACGCAGCCGCGTCGGCCCGGTCGGGTGCGAAGTCGGCGTCATCAGCGAAGAGGAAGGCGAGCATATCGGCCGCCTCGGACAAGGTGCCGACCCGCTCGTGAATGAATGGCGCGGCTGCCGTCAGCAGAGCGAGGTCGCGGTCCGAGGGGTTCGCCTCGACCAGTCCGGCTCGTTGCAGGTAGGGCACGGTTCGCTCCGCGAGCCCCTCGACGGGCAGCAGGCGCAGGTGTGCGGCGTTGATCGCCTCGCACTTCTTCATGTCGAAGCGGGCGGCGTTCGGGTTCACCCGCCGGATGTCGAAAACCTCGATCATCTCCGCCATCGTGAAAACGTCACGGTCGTCCGCGATCCCCCACCCCAGCAATGCGAGATAGTTGAGCAGTCCCTCCGGCAGGAAACCGCGCTCGATGTAGTCGGTGAGCCCAGAACCCTTGTCCCGCTTGGAGAAGCGCTTGTTGCCCTCGTTCATCACCATCGGTAGATGCCCGAAACGGGGTGTCGCCTTGGCCAGGCCGAGCTCGGTCAGTGCGTGGTACAGCGCGATCTGACGCGGGGTCGAGGAGAGGAGGTCCTCTCCGCGTAGCACGTGGGTTATCTCCATCGCGGCGTCATCGACCGGGTTCACCAGCGTGTAGAGCGGGTGACCGTTGGTGCGAACGAGCACGTAGTCCGAGACATGCTCCGGCCGGAAGGTGATCTCACCGCGTATCAGGTCTTCGAAGACGATTGGGGTGTCCGGCATCCGCATCCGGAGCACCGGTCGCCTGCCCGCGCCGAGGAAGGCCTGCTTTTGCTCCGTGGTCAGCGTCCGGCAGTGGCCGTCGTACCCGGAACTGCGGCCTTCCTTGCGCGCCTCCTCGCGACGTTCGTCAAGCTCCGCCTGCGAGCAGTAGCAGTCGTACGCCTTCCCGGTCTGGCGCAACCGATCGGCGACGATGGTGTAGCTGGCGGTACGTTCGGACTGCAGGTACGGCGCAAACAGGCCACCGACGACCGGCCCTTCGTCGTAGTCGATGCCCAGCCAGTGCAGCGAGCTGAGCACGGACTCGAGGCCAGCCTCCGTGTTTCGAGCCTGATCGGTGTCCTCGATCCGCAGCACCAGCGTGCCACCAAAATGGCGGGCGAAGGCCCAGTTGAACAGGGCGGTGCGCACGTTTCCGATGTGGAGCGAACCGGTGGGTGACGGCGCGAACCGCAGGCGCACCTGGTGCGGCTCGAGGTCGCCAAGCACGTCCCTGGCATCGTCAGTCATGCGATACCACCTTGTTCGTCAGGGTTCCGATGCCTTCGATGACCACCGACACATCGTCACCGGGCTGCATGGGGCCAACGCCCTCAGGCGTCCCGGTGAGCACGACGTCACCCGGAAGAAGCGTCATGAACGAGGTGATGTGCGCGATGATCGCAGGCACGTCGAACAACATCAGGCTCGTTCGGCCGAGCTGTTTCACCTCGCCGTTCAGCTCGGTGCGAACCTCCACGTCGGAAGGGTCGTACTGGGTCTCGATCCACGGTCCAAGCGGACAGAAGGAGTCGAACCCCTTCGCCCGCGTCCATTGCCCGTCCCTGTTCTGCAGATCGCGCGCGGTGACGTCGTTGGCGGCGGTGTAACCGAAGATCACTTCGCTCACCCGCTCAACCGGGACCTCACGACAGATCCGGCCGATGACCACCGCGAGCTCACCCTCGAACTGCACGTCGGCACTCTGCCGCGGGTACACGATCGGGTCGAACGGCCCGACCACGGAGGTGTTCGGCTTGAGAAACACCAACGGCTCGTCAGGGATGTCGTTGCCGAGCTCAGCAGCGTGGGCCGCGTAGTTGCGGCCGATGCAGGCGACCTTGCTGCGGGGGATCACCGGAGCAAGTAGCCGCACGTCCGACAGCGGCACCTGCTCACCGCTCAGCTCGACGCCGGCGTAGAGCGGATCGCCGACGACGGTGGCCACGATCTCCTCCCCGTCAGGCCCGCCGACGACGCCGTACTGTGGATCCTCGTCAGTGGTGAAGCGCGCGATCCTCACGACGGAGAAGACTAGCGTCGCGAGCGACCAGCGAGACCGGGCGGGGGCATACTCTCCCAACTGCCCTGCGCCCGTTGCGCAAACTCGCATCATGCCGTCCTGTGGACATCGGGTTTCTGGGTCGACACTGTCTGCGGCAGGTAGTAGGGTCGAACGCATGTTCTATGTCGCTTAGCGTGGATATCAGATAGCGTGGAATCCATGGAAGTTCCCACCTGTCCGATGCCAGAGCATGCGAAGTCGTTGGTAGTGCGGGCCGGTTGGTACGGGCGCGCCGGCCAGCGCCGACAGCGATGGAAGTG
>JBBSGI010000061.1:0-17761 GCA_038254365.1 Propionibacteriales bacterium | reverse complement strand
TGCGCAGGAAGTAGGCAACGACCAGGCCGACCAGCCCCACCAGTCCGGCCCCTCCGGCGGACAGCTCGACGATCGCCCACTGGTCATGGGTCATGACGCCTCCCACCGGTAGCCGACGCCCCACACGGTGGCGAGCCGGGTCGGCCGGGTCGGGTCGCTCTCGACCTTCTCCCGCAGCCGGCGGACGTGCACCGTGACTGTCGACTGGTCACCGAAGGACCATCCCCACACCTTGTCGAGGAGCTCCTCCCGGGTGAACGCCACCCCGGTGTTGGCGAGGAAGAAGCGCAGCAGGTCGAACTCACGCGAGGTCAACGCCAACCGGTCTCCGGCCCGCCGGACCAGGTGCTGCGACGCGTCGAGCACGAGGTCGCCGTCACTCAGGACCACGTCCTCGGTAGGGCGTCGCTCACCCGAGCGTCGAAGCACCGAGTCCACCCGAAGTACCAGCTCACGCGGGCTGAACGGCTTCGTCACGTAGTCGTCCGCCCCGAGCTCGAGGCCAACGACCCGGTCGGCCTCCTCACCAAGTGCGGTCAGCATCACGATCGGCAGGGATCCCTGCGTGCGCAGGCGGCGGCAGACCTCCAGCCCGTCGATACCCGGCAGCATCAGGTCGAGCACCACGATGTCCGGTCTGACGTCGGCGACCGCGAGGAGGGCTGCCTCACCGTCACCGACCTCACGCACCCGGTGTCCGGCCGCCCGCAGGTAGGAGACGACGACCTCGCGCACGGTGGCGTCGTCGTCCACGACCAGGACGTCAGCCATCCTCGCTGTCCACCTGCGCTGCCTCCCGGCCACGGACCACGGCACTCGCCGCAGTGACTCCAACCGCCACTATGCCAGCGACCACGAGCCACCCCATGCCGTACGAACGGTCCAGCAGACTCGGGTTGTCCCGGAGGGCGCCGAACCTGCCGAGACCGGGGATGGCCATGACCGTTACCGACCCGAGCACGATGATGCCGACCGCCCCAGGCGCGCGAACCCATCCCGGCAGGACCCGCAGCCCCACCACGACGACGGCCAGCGACAACCCCGCCAGCAGCCCGTCGTTCGCGAGCACGCCACCCGCCAGCCAAAGGACGGTCCAGAGGTTGGAGAGTCCGAGCCTCACGAGCGACCAGGCGCCGAACAGCCCGAGAGCGAGCCCGGAGATCAGCAAGCCTGCGCGCACTCCCTGCTGGGTCCGCATCACGCCACCTCGATCGAGGCGACCCACTTGGTCCGCAGGACGCCGGGCCAGGCCGGCGCGATGATGCGGCACGGGAAGCCGTGGTCGACGCTCAGGTCCTCACCGTCGAGCTTCAGTGCGAGCAAGGTGTCGTCGTCCCGGACGAAGTTCGCCGGCATGTCCATCACGCTGTAGGCACCGCCCTGCTGGAGGGACCGGACCACGATGTCGACGTCGTCACCGGAGCCGGCGATACAGGTGAACCCGCCTGGTCGGAAGCGTCAGCCAGCCCGGCGTGTCTTGTGAGAAGTGGCTGTATAGCCCGGTGAGGAAGGCGATCCCGAAGCAGATCCCGAGCCACAACCCGACTCGGGCCGCTACCGCCGGGCTGCGCAGACGTGAGGTGAAGGCGTGCTCCTCGGGCGGGGCCAGCCGTACCGGCGACTTCATCCTGTCCTCCTGTGGTTCCCGGTCCGGGACAGCTGGGCGAACCACCGGCCACGTTCGTTCACCAGCCAGAGGGTGCGCAGGGACGCCTGCCGGGCAAGGACCTCCAGAGCTTCCGCGCCCACGACGGCCCAGGCGAACGATGACGACCGACGGTCACCGATCTGGAGATGGAGCCGGTGGGTAACGACGCCCCTTCCGGGTGGGGCCACCTCGACGAGGGCGCGACCCACCGGTGACAACAGCGAAGCAACGCGGCGAAGCAGCCGCACCGGGTCACCCCCGATACCGATGTTGCCGTCGGCAAGCAGCACCGACTCCCAGCGACCCTCCCCCGGCACCGGGTCGAAGACATCACGACAGATCGCCTCGGCTCCCCGGGCTCGGGTCTGCCTGACTGCGCCGGGAGCCACGTCGATGCCCAGGGCAACGGCACCGCGTTCGGTGAGACCCTGCGTGAGCCGTCCCGGGCCGCATCCGACGTCCAGAGTCGGACCGGAGCATTCGCCGACCAGCACCCGGTCACTCGCGTCGCAGTCTCCCCGCCACACGTCCACCGGCAGCTCGACGGGACCGCTCGGCATCCCGTGCACGAGGCAAGGCGCTCCGGCCAACGCCTCGTCAAACAGGTCGGCAGGCGAATGCAGGTCATCGTCGACCCGTCGCCAGGCGGCGGCGAACCGTGAGTCGGGCGCCAGCATCGCCACCTCTGCTGCGTCATCAGCGGTGTCGACATCGTTGAGCTGCTCCGCACACCCGACTCGGGCCCCTGCCCCCGTGAGCATCGCCCGAGTTGCCACCCCAGTCTGAGATGTCGACATCGGTACGGCCCCGAGACCTCGCCCCCACCGAGGGTGGTTGAGCGCCAGGCACCACCATCCGCCGTCAGACGCCGGACCGAGCACGGCATCGCATTCCGTGGCGCCGAGGCGTTGGACAACGGCCGCGAGATGGCGTGCTGTGACCTGAGGCGTATCCATACCGACCTGAACCACGGGCGCCCGCAAGACCCGTGCCGCATCTTCATGGGCGTTCGCCAGCCGGTGACCAAGGTCCTTGCCTCGCTGACGAAAAACGTCCCACTCGGCAAGGCGACGAGCCAGCTCCACGCTGCGTTCGGCTCGCGTGAGATCACCGGTGATCGCCACGACCCTCCGACCGCGGGGAAAGGCCTCCTCGCAGGCGGCAAGCGTGTCGAGGAAGGCGGCACTGGCGAGGTCGGCGGCGACGCGTTGACCGACGCCCTGGCCCAGCCGGGTCTTCGCCTGCCCTTCGACCGGTGCCTTGGCGACGACCAGGACTCCCGGCCTCACCGCAGGACCCGCACGAAGTCCGTCGCGGCCAGCACGCTCCCGCGCAGCGAGCCTGAGACCTTGGACCTCGTACCGTCCGCCCGGGCGCCGTACGAGACGTCGTACTCGCGGATCGTCCATCCCGCGGCCCCTGCCTTGCGCAGCAGCTCGACGGGATAGCCGAACCTCCGGTCCGCGATCTGCAGTGCGAGCAGGTCGGTACGTCTGCACACCCGGGCCGGCGCGATGTCGTGAACCGGGACGCCCTGATGCCGAAGCCAACGCGTGACCAGGGCGTTGCCCAGCCGGGCCGGACCGGGCATGACCGCGGAGTCGACGGGACGCCGGCGTCCTACCGCAAGCGTGCAACGGCCCTGGGCGACGGCATCGACGAGCGGGAGCAGCTCTACCGGGTCGAAGGTGCCGTCCCCGTCGATCACTGCCACCAACTCGGCGGAGGATGCACATACTCCCGCATGCACGGCCGCGCCGTAGCCGGCCCGAGGTTCGGTGACGACCCGCGCCCCCAGACCACGCGCGACCTCCGCGGTGTCGTCGCGGGAGCCGTTGTCGACGACGATCACGGACATCTCGCCGGGCACGCGGCCCAGCAGCCCAGCCAGCGCGGGAGCCTCGTCCCGACAGGGAATGACCAGGTCACAGGAGGACAACACCCCTCGACGGTAGACCCAACAAGGCGGGCCTGCAGCGCTGTGAACCCTTACGGAACTCTGACGGCGAGCCCGCCGTCGGCACGATTGCACTTGTGCGACTACCCGGGTCCTATGGTCGAGTCATGTCCATGACCCGACAGTCTCCGGATCTCGACCCGGAGACGCGGGGGGACGAGTCCCCCGCTTCTGCGGCCGCGGTCGGGCTGGTCGCCGCGCTGCTGCTGATGACCGTGGCCATGGTGGTTCCGGCCGTCGCCGGCTGGGATGTCCGTATCGGGTTCCCTCCGCTGTTCGCGCACTGGATGCCGCGGGTGGGACCGGGGACGCCGTCGGCAGCCGCGCTCGCGGTCCTTGGTGTGCTGTACGGCGAGCGGGTGAGCCGCCGGCTCTCGTGGCGGCGCCTGCTCCTCCTCGTGTGGCTGGCCGGCCTGGCCTGGTTGTTCTCGCTGGCCCTGGTAGACGGGAGACTGGGCGTCTCCAGCCATCTCGACACTGACGACTTCCTGCAGGTCGCCCGCACGCACCCGGACGTCTCAACGCTGCTGCATGAGTTCGTCGGGCGCATCCCCCTCGGTCCCCAAGGCTGGCCGACCCATGTCGCGGGCCATCCGCCCGGCGCACTGCTGTTCTTCGTGCTGCTCGTCTCGCTCGGGCTCGGTGGCAGCCTGGCTGTCGGGCTGGTTATCACCCTGCTTGCTTCCACCATCCCGCTCGCGGTGCTGACCACGGTGCGGGCACTCGGCGACGAGCGCGCTGCCCGGCTGTCGGCTCCGTTCGTCGTGCTCGCGCCCGCCGCCATCTCGGAGGCCGTCTCCGCCGACGCGATCTACACCTGCGTCGCCGCGTGGGGGCTTGCCGCACTTGCCGCCGGTGCCACCCGCCGATCGCTGACCTGGTCGCTGCTCGCCGGAGTCTTGCTCGGCGCCTGCCTACTCATGTCCTACGGGCTTGCGCTGCTGGCAATCCTGGCTCTCGCGGTCATGGTGGCGGCACGCTCGTATCGACCGTTGCTGCCCGCCGGGGCGGGTGCAATCGTGGTAGTCCTGACGTTCTGGGTCGGCGGGTTCTCCCTCTGGGAGGCGTACCCGGCGATCCACCAGCGCTACTGGGCGGGGGTCGCCAGCGAGCGTCCGGCGGCGTACTGGCTGTGGGGCGACCTGGCCGCTCTCTGCTTCAGCGCGGGACCGATGCTCGGCGCCGCCGTCGGCTCGTGGGCCGCGCGGGCCAAGGATGGCGACTTGCGCGTCGTCGGGCTGCTCGGTGGCGCCGCATTGGCGGCCGTGGCGGCGGCCGACCTCTCGCTGATGAGCAAGGCGGAGGTCGAGCGGATCTGGCTGCCGTTCGTGCCGTGGCTGCTGCTGCTGTGCGCCGCTCTGCCTCGCCGCTGGCGACGACCGGCGTTGGCCGTGCAGGTGGCCTTAGCGCTGGTCGTCCAGCACTTGTTCCTTACCGGATGGTAGGCAACGCCTTTTGCCGTAGGGGCTCCCGCGAAAACCGCGGCAGGCCGGTGCTGGGGGGGACCCGGGCCGCGAAACCGAGCTCCCGGCGCGCCTTGTCGGGACTGGCGACGATGTGCCGGACGTCGCCCGGACGGAACTCCCCAGTGACGACAGGCTCGGGCGGCGGTCCGACCACGCCTCGGCCGACGAGACCAGCAACCTCGGCGACGGAGATCGCCACCCCGGAGCAGACGTTGTACGGCGCCTGAGAACCCGGCGCCATCGACGTCACCGCCTCAACCGCCAAGAGGTTCGCCGCAGCCACGTCGTCGACGTGCACGAAGTCGCGCATCTGACCGCCGTCCTCGAACACCCGCGGAGGGTTGCCGTGCTCCAGCGCCGAGCGGAACAACGCCGCAACACCCGAGTACGGGGTGTCCGCGGGCATGCCCGGCCCGTAGACGTTGTGGTAGCGCAACGCGACGGCTCGGGCGCCGGTCTGCCGCGCCCAGGCTGCGCAGTAATGCTCCTGTGCGACCTTGCTCGCGGCGTAGCCGCTCCGTGGTGTGAGCGGTGCGTCCTCCTCGACCAGGCGCCACGTCATCGGCGTGCCGCACCGCGGGCACCCCACGTCGAAGCTCCCCGCTCTGAGCGCCTCCAGGTCCCTCACCGTAGCCGCCTGCCGATCGTGTTCGGGGCAGAGGTAGCTGCCGTCTCCGTAGACGACCATCGACGAGGCCAGGACCAACTTGCCAACGCGTGCTTCCGCCATGGCCGCCAGCAGGGTCGCGGTGCCCAGGTCGTTGTGGGCAGCGAAGAGCGGCAGGTCGGCAGCCGTGGCTCCAGCACCGACCATAGCTGCCTGATGGCACACGACATCGACGCCGGGAAGCAGCCGGGCCAGCTCGTCCGCGTCACGCACATCACCCTCGGCGACGCATCCGCCTGCGGTGGCGCCGGTGCTGTGCGCCTGCGGGATGAAGGCGTCGAGTCCGACAACCTCATGACCCGCCTCTCTCAACGTCGTCCTGACCGCCGACCCGATGAAGCCCGCGGCACCGGTGAGCAGAATCCTCACGGCAGCTCCACCGGCAGCGAGATCCCGTCGAGGGCGTGCGCACACCTGCATCCGACGCGCTCCGCCGGTAGCGCAGTCAGCACCTCCAGGAGCAGCCCGCGCAGCCGAGCGACGTTCTCGGCGAACAGCTGGAAGACCGTTGCCTGGTTGACGGACTCGCCCACCGAGAGCCCTGCGTCGCGGTCGGTCACCAGCGCGATCGTGGCGTAGCACATTGCCAGCTCGCGGGCGAGCGCCGCTTCTGGGTGGCCGGTCATGTTGACCAGCGACCAACCCTGGTCGGCGAACCACCTGGACTCGGCCCGAGTGGAGAACCGGGGTCCCTCGACCACCACCATCGTGCCCCCGGAGACCACGTCGCTGGCCGTGGTCGACAGGGCCGAACGTAGGACGGGGCAGTAGGGGTCCGCGAAGGGCACGTGCACGGCTCCCTCGTCGTAGTACGTCTGCGCTCTCCCACTGGTCCGGTCGACGAGCTGGTCCGGTACGACGAGAGATCCGGGCCCGAGCTCAGGGTGCAGACTGCCCACCGCGCAGGGCGCGATCACGCGCCGGACCCCGAGCGAGCGCAGCGCCCACATGTTGGCTCGGTAGTTGACCCGATGAGGCGGGAACTCGTGACGCGGGCCGTGGCGAGGCAGGAAGGCCACTCCTCGGCCGGCCACCACGCCCACCGAGATCGACGCCGAGGGATCGCCGTACGGCGTCCGCACCGACACCGGCCGGGGAGACTCGAGGAATTCGTAGAAACCCGAGCCGCCGATCACCCCGAGCTCGGGTGCCGAGTCGCTGACTGGTGAGGGGGTCGACACCGCGCCAGTCTCCCACGTACAGCACATCCGCTCCGGATGCTCCCTCGAGCAGCTTGCCCGTGAGACGTCACTTGAGCAGCAGAGTACCGACCCGCCGACCGGCCACGACCAGCCCGGCAGTGCCCATCAGCGCCAGGTAGGCGACCGAGACCAACGCGCTCCACCCCATGGTCCCGAGCGCCATCGCCCGGAGCAGCGAGACCCCTTGGTACAGAGGGGTGCATCTCACCAGCCACTGCAGGGCCGTGGGATAGGTCGACAAGGGGTAGAACGTGGCGGAGAAGAGGAACATCGGCATGATCGCCAGCTGGACGAAGTCGAAGTCCTGCCAGCTGCGCATCCACGTCGTGAGCGCCATGCCGGCGCCACCGAAGGCGAAGCCGATGAGCAGGGTGGTGGGCAGGGCCAGCAGCATCCACCACGAGCTGACCAGACCCATCGCGAGCATCACCACGATGAAGACCAGCGAGTAGCACGCGCCGCGCAACAACGCCCAGATGATCTCCCCTCGGGCCACCTCATCCGGTCTCATCGGCGTGGCCAGCATCGCGTCGTACAGCTTGGCGTACTTCATCTTGAAGAAGATGTTGTACGTCGCGTCGAAGAGCGCCCCGTTCATCGCCGAGGTCGCCAGCATCGCTGGTGCGACGAACTCGACGTATCCGACCTGGACGCCGTCAGGCAAGGTGAAGTTGCCCACCAGTCCTCCCACCCCGATGCCGATGGAGAACAGGTAGAAGATCGGTTCCAGCATCCCGGTCACAAAGACGACCCACCCGCGTCGGTACACCAAAAAGTTGCGCTCGACGACGCGCCAGTGGCGCGCGCCGAACAGGGGCAGCACCCGGAGTCCCAGGGTGCCTTGCGGCGCCGAAATCGTGGTCACTGCGACAGCCTCCGGCGGAAGCCGGTCACCGCGAAGAACCAGCCAAAGAGGACCCAGGCGAGGAGGTAGCCGAGATGGCCGAGCGCCCCCCAGGGCTCGAGGGGACCCGCGGTGAGCATCCGGGTGAGGTCCACCCCGTGCCAGATGGGCGTGACGTAGGCGATCCAGGCGAAGGCGCCGAGCTGAGAGATCGGGAAGAACGCCCCGCTGAACAAGAACATCGGCATCATGCCGAGCCGGAAGATCAACGCGAACCCACTCTCGCTCCGCATCCGCGCGCTGAGCCCCACGACCGGGCCGGCGTGAGCCAGGCCGAGCACCACGACCACGACGAGCGCCGCGAGGGCGCCCAGCCAGCCGTCCAGTGCGCCGTAAGCCGCCATCACCAGCAGGAACACGCCGCAGGCGATGAGGACCCGGAACGCGATGAACGTGAGCTGAGCGAAGACGATGTCGGCCGCGTCGAGCGGGCTGGCCGCCATCGAGAAGTAGAACCGCTGCCACTTGAAGCCGCTCATCACCGGATAGGTGGACTCGAACATCGCCGTCTGCATCGCCGTGGTCGCGAGCAGTCCCGGGGCGATGAAGGCCAGATAGGTGAGCCCGCCGAGCGCCCTAGTTGCCGACGGCGTGTCGACGAAGCCACCGAGCCCCACGCCCATCGCCGTCAAGTAGAGGAACGGCATCAGGAAGCTGGTGAACAGGGTGCCGCGGAAGGTCCGCTTCAACACCGTCACCCAGTACTCGGTCTGCCGGAAGGCCAGCCGCGGAGCCCGCAGGAGGAGCGAGGTCATGGCACCTCAGTCCACCAGGGTCCGGCCGGTGAGCCGGAGGAACACGTCCTCGAGCGTCGACCTGCGGATGAGCGCGGAGATCGGCCGGAGGCCTCGGTGGTGTACGGCGCCGGCGGCCGCCTCGCCGTCGGAGGTGTAAAGCAGCAACCGGTCGGGCAGCACCTCGACGCGGTCCGCCAGGTCGATGATCTTAGGCGCCATCGCCTCGTTCTCCTCGACGCCGAAGCGCAGTTCGAGGACCTCACGGCTGGAGTGCTGAGCGATCAGCTCGGCGGGCGACCCGGCCGCGGCGATCAGCCCCTTGTCCATGACGACCAACCGGTCGCAAAGCTGCTCGGCCTCGTCCATGTAGTGGGTGGTGAGGACCAGGGTGACGCCTTGCTGCTTGAGCCGGAACAACCGGTCCCACAGCTGGTGACGCGCCTGCGGGTCCAGGCCGGTGGTGGGCTCGTCGAGCAGCAGCAGGTCGGGTTGGTTGATCAGCGACCGGGCGACCGTAAGCCGGCGCTTCATCCCTCCGGAGAGCTCGTCAACCAGCACGTCGGCCTTGTCGGAGAGCTGGACGAAAGCGAGAAGCTCGTCGGTGCGGAGCGAGGCCTCCTTGCGGCTGAGCCCGAAGTAGCGGCCGTAGACGACGAGGTTCTCCTTGACCCTGAGCTCGTTGTCGAGCGAGTCCTCCTGCGGGCAGACCCCGATCCTCGCCCGGATCTCGGACCCGCGGGTCGCCGGATCCATGCCGAGGATCGACAAGGTGCCGGCCGTGACCGGTGAGACGGCGGCGATCATGCGCATCGTGGAGGACTTGCCTGCCCCATTGGGGCCGAGGAAGCCGAAGGCCTCCCCACGGCGGACCTCGACGTCGATGCCCTTGACGGCTTCGAAGGCGCCGTACGACTTGCGCAGACCGCGGGCGGCGATCATCACCGGGGCGGAGGCACGGACAGTCACGACAGTCGACCCTAGTGTCGGTGGACGACGGATCACAGCGAGTTCTTGGCTGCGCCGGAGCACAGTCGCCACCGCGCTGCTCGGTCCCTGCGACCCTGTCCGATGGCATGATGGGAACCGTAAGGGGCACGATCTCGGCCCGCTAGGCAACCACATCGTCACCTGGCACGTCCTCGGAGTGAGGTGACGATATTCATGACCGTGCCCGCGGGAGCCGTAGCAGCCCTGTCAGGGGTGAATGGATGCGCGACGAAGATCGCGAGGCCTTCGACGCCTTCGTGCGCGCCAGGTTGCCGGACTTGGTGCGGTTTGGCCGATCGCTCACCGGCTCGACCGAGGCAGGTCAGGACCTCGTGCAGGACGCGCTCGAGCGGACCCTGGTGGCCTGGAACCGGCTCGACTCCCGTGACGACCCGGAGGGCTACGTGCGCCGGATCATGGTCAACCGCAACATCAGCATCTGGCGCAAGTTCGGTCGTGAGCACGCCACCGACGAGCTGTTCGACGGCGGCACCGAGGACGTGCACTTCGACGACGACCTGTGGCAGGCGTTGCGGACCCTGCCCACGAAGCAACGGGCGGTGATCGCGCTGCGGTACTACGAGGACATGTCCGAGGCGGAGATCGCGCGGACCTTGAGCTGCTCGGTCGGCACCGTCAAGAGCCAGGCATCGAAGGCGCTGGCCAAGCTGCGGCTGC
The DNA here is from genome assembly GCA_038254365.1 of Propionibacteriales bacterium. Classification (GTDB taxonomy): domain Bacteria; phylum Actinomycetota; class Actinomycetes; order Propionibacteriales; family Nocardioidaceae; genus JAWWPG01. Next base: position 7,515 of record JBBSGI010000061.1, on the reverse strand, counting down.
TGGTGCCCAGTGAGCCTGCCCAATGACCCCGCGAGACGGTGGGAGGATCCGATGAACGAGGACGACGACCTCGAGCGTCGGTTGCGCGATGCCCTCAGCCGTCCCCGCCGAGGCGATGCCGTGGGCACTGACGAGTTCCTCTCCCGGGTCCATCACGGAGCCAAGATACGTCGGGTGAGGCGCGGCGTGGCGGTCGCGGCCGCGGCCGTGCTCGCGGTGGCTGGCGGGGGGGTCGCGGTCGACGCCAGCGGCCTGATCGGCGGCGAGAAGGCGCCGGTCGCGGCCGGAGACCGGACGCCGTTCACGGAGCTCGCCACGAACACGCCGACCACCCCCGACACGCCATCGCCCACCGCCACGGTGCCATCCCCGTCCAAGCAGTCCAGTGGGTCGCCTTACGGCAGCAAGGTGACGGTCCAGATCTCACCGAGTGGCCCGATCGCTGCGGACCAGGTCGATCCGGTGTCCCTGACCGCCACCGGCACCCAGCATCAGTGGGTGCTGGCCAAGACGCCCGGAAACGCGTGCGGCCGGGTGCAGTGTGCCACCGTCTTCGCGACGGACCAGCACGGCGCTGACGGCAGCTGGACCGATCTGGGTCAGCTGCCCGCACCGCCGGTCACCGGTGGGCAGCCGACGCCCGAGACGGTGAGCCAGCTGCGCTTCACGTTGCGCCAAGATGGTAGCGGCCAGTACGACGGGTGGGCCTACGGCGACGCCTACTGGAGCACGCACGACTCCGGCCACACCTGGTCGAACGTCGGCGCTCCACCGGGTGAGGTCACCCATCTGGAGTCGTGGGGCGACTACGTCTACGCCGCCGTGTCCAGCCCGTCCCTCGGCGGGGCGGACCTGTACCGCTCCCCGACGACCGAGGACGCCTGGCAGCGAGTCACGGTCAGCAACCCGGGCCTCACCAGCGTGCAGTCGCTGGTGACCGCCAACGGGCTGGTCGCGCTGATCGACGCCGGCAGCCTGCACCCGGTCGTCTACCTGAGCGCCGATGGCACGAGCTGGCGGCGCGAGCGGCCGTGTCCCTCGGGCACCGACCCGCGGACCCTCTCTGCCGCCAGCGAGCAGGTTGACGCCCAGACCACGGTCAGCTCGCTCTGGGTGACCTGCCAGGGAGCCACCTCGGCGGTGTTCACCTACACCGACACCACGGACCTGGGCACGTGGCACCCGGCCGGAACCTCCTACCCCCCCACGGCGGTCGCCGCTGCCCAGGCGCGCGACACGGCGTTCGTGGCCGGGGACGGCGTGGTCGGTATCCAGAAGCTGTCCGTCAGCAACGGCGTCACCACGGTGCCGGTGCCGGGCCTGCGGACGCCGGTGTTCTTCGGCTTCACCAATCCGTCCTACGGATACCTGCTCGACTCCTCCGGACACATCGTGAGTACGACGAACGGTGGCACCAACTGGACGCCGTACGCCGTCTCCGACACGACACCCTGACCGGGGGCTCCGCCCGCCGCCCGCCTCGACGGCAACACTGTCGGCGGTGTCGGGGAGACTAACCGGGTGATGACACCTGGCCCGGAGCTGGCCGCGTTCTCGCCGGTGGCGAGGGAGTGGTTCGGCGACGCGTTCGCCGCGCCCACTCCGGCGCAGCTGGGCGCCTGGCAGGCGATCGCCACCGGAGCCCACACCCTGGTGGTCGCGCCCACCGGGTCCGGCAAGACGCTGGCCGCCTTCTTGTGGGCGCTCGACCAGATCGCCGCCGGGCTTCGTCCCGACGACAAGACCAAGCGCTGCCGGGTGCTCTACGTGTCGCCGATGAAGGCGCTGGCCGTCGACGTCGAGCGCAACCTGCGCGCGCCGCTCGCCGGTCTCCGCCAGACCGCCGGCCGACTCGGCCTGCCGGTGCCGGACATCACCGTCGGCGTCCGCTCCGGTGACACGCCCACCGACGAGCGACGACGCCTGGTCACCCGACCACCCGACGTGCTCATCACCACCCCCGAATCGCTGTTCTTGATGCTCACCTCGCATGCCCGCGACACGTTGCGCGGCGTCGAGACGGTGATCGTCGACGAGGTGCACGCCGTCGCCGGCACCAAGCGCGGCGCCCACCTCGCCGTGTCGCTGGAGCGTCTCGACGAGCTGCTCGACCGCCCGGCCCAGCGCATCGGGCTTTCCGCGACCGTGCGCCCGGTCGACGAGGTGGCTCGGTTCCTGGGCGGCTCTGCCCCAACCACCATCGTGGCACCCCCTTCGCGCAAGCAGTGGCAGCTCGAGGTCGTCGTACCGGTCGAGGACATGTCCGACATCGCGGCCAGCGCGCGGCGGTCGGACGACGAAGGCTACGGCGACGGTTCCTCCGAGGTCCGCGAGCGGGCCTCGATCTGGCCTCACGTGGAGGAGCAGATCGTCGACCTCGTCGAGCAGCACCGGTCCACGATCGTGTTCGCCAACTCGCGCCGACTGGCCGAGCGGCTGACCGCACGGCTCAACGAGATCACCGCCGAACGGCGCGGTGAGGCCGTCGAGAGCGTGCCGCCGCCGGCCGAGGTCATGGCGCACAGCGGCGTCGCGAACGGCACGCCGGGACTACTGGCTCGGGCCCACCACGGCTCGGTGAGCAAGGAGCAGCGGGCCGTCATCGAGGATGCCCTCAAGGCCGGGCTGCTGCCGTGCGTCGTGGCCACGTCCAGCCTCGAGCTCGGCATCGACATGGGCGCGGTCGACCTGGTGATCCAGGTCGAGGCTCCCCCGTCGGTCGCGAGCGGACTGCAACGGGTCGGCCGCGCGGGACACCAGGTCGGCGAGGTCTCGCGGGGGGTGCTGTTCCCCAAGCATCGTGGCGATCTGGTGCAGACCGCGGTGACTGTCGAGCGGATGCGCGCGGGCCAGATCGAGGCGTTGCGGGTGCCGACCAACCCGCTCGACGTGCTCGCCCAGCAGATCGTCGCGTGCGTCGCCCTCGACGTCTGGCAGACCGATGAGCTGTTCGCCGCCGTACGGCGGGCGGCGCCCTTCGCGACCCTCCCCCGCTCGGCCTTCGACGCGACGCTCGACCTGCTTGCCGGCCGCTATCCGTCCGACGAGTTCGCTGAGCTCCGGCCGCGGCTGGTCTGGGACCGGGTGGCCGACACGCTGACCGGCCGTCCGGGTGCGCAGCGGCTCGCCGTCACGTCCGGCGGCACGATTCCCGATCGCGGGCTCTTCGGGGTCTTCCTGGTCGGCAGCGACGCGGCCGGGCGACCATCTCGAGTCGGTGAGCTCGACGAGGAGATGGTCTACGAGTCGCGGGTCGGCGACGTCTTCGCGCTCGGCACGTCGAGCTGGCGCATCGAGGAGATCACCCACGACCGGGTGCTGGTATCCCCGGCGCCCGGGCAGCCCGGCCGGCTGCCCTTCTGGAAGGGTGACACGCTCGGCCGACCCGCCGAGCTGGGAGCGGCGGTCGGAGCCTTCGTGCGCGAGATCTCGTCCATGTCGGCACCGGAGGCGCTCGAGCGGGCGGCGACCGCCGGTCTCGACGCCTACGCCGCCGGCAACCTGGTCACCTACCTCGGAGAGCAGCTAGCCGACACCGGGTTGGTGCCCCATGACCGTCAGCTACTGGTCGAGCGTTGCCGCGACGAGCTCGGCGACTGGCGGCTGATCATCCACTCGCCGTACGGCGCTGCCGTCCACGGGCCGTGGGCGCTGGCGATCGGGCAGCGGCTGCAGGAGCGGTTCGGGGTCGACGCGCAGGCGATGGCCGCCGACGACGGCATCGTGCTGCGGATCCCCGAGACCGATGCGGAGCCGCCCGGTGCCGACGTGTGCTTCTTCGAGCCCGACGAGCTCGACGAGATCGTGACCCAGGCAGTCGGCGGGTCGGCCCTGTTCGCGTCCCGGTTCCGTGAGTGCGCCGCGCGGGCGCTGTTGCTTCCGCGTCGTGATCCGGGCCGCCGATCGGCGCTGTGGCAGCAGCGGCAGAAGTCGGCCGCACTGCTCGAGGTGGCGAGCAAGTACGGTTCGGTCCCGATCGTGCTGGAGGCGGTGCGCGAGTGCCTGCAGGACGTCTACGACCTGCCCGCCCTGCTGCAGTTGATGCGCGACATCGAGGCCCGCCGGATCCGCGTAGTCGAGGTCGAGACCGCGACCCCCAGCGCGTTCGCCCGCTCGCTGCTCTTCGGCTACATCGCCGAGTTCATCTACGAGGGCGACTCGCCGCTCGCCGAGCGGAAGGCCGCAGCGTTGGCGCTCGACCCCGGGTTGCTCAGCGAGCTGCTGGGCCGGACCGAGCTGCGCGACCTGCTGGACCCAGACGTCATCGACGAGACCGAGCGCGACCTGCAGTGGTTGTCGGAGACGCGGCGGGCCCGCGACGCCGAGGGCGTTGCCGACCTGCTGCGGCTGGTCGGCCCCCTGACGACCGACCAGATCGCTGACCGGGTGACCGAGCGGTCACGGTCCGCCCAGTGGCTGAGCGCTCTCGCGACGGCCGGCCGGGTGGTCGAGGTCCGCATCGCCGGCCGCACGATGGTGGCCGCCGTCGAGGACGTCGGTCGGCTCCGCGACGCGCTCGGAGTACCGGTGCCGCCCGGGGTACCGGCAGCCTTCACCGACCGGCTGGCAGATCCACTCGGCGACCTGGTCAGCCGCTTCGGCCGTACCCATGGCCCGTTCGTCACCGCGGACGTCGCTGAGCGCTACGGCCTCGGTGTCGCCGTCGCCCACGACGTGCTTCGTCGATTCGCACACGCGGGGCGGCTCACCGAGGGTGAGTTCCGCCCGGCCGTTCACGGCTCCGAATGGTGTGACACCGAGGTGCTTCGTCGCATCCGCCGTCGCTCACTGGCCCGGGCGCGCGCCGAGGTCGAACCGGTCGAGCAGGCGACGCTGGCGCGGTTCCTGCCGGTGTGGCAGCACGTCGGCAGCCGCCTGCGCGGGGTCGACGGCGTGCTCACCGTGGTCGAGCAGCTTGCTGGCTGCCCGGTGCCCGCCTCCGCCCTGGAGCCGTTCGTGCTGTCGAGCCGGCTCGTCGACTACCAGCCGCCGATGCTCGACGAGCTGACGTCGGCCGGCGAGGTCGTGTGGGCGGGAGCCGGGGCGTTGCCCGGCACCGACGGCTGGGTCACGCTGCACCCAGCGGACACGGCGCCGCTGACGCTGCCAGACCTCGGCGAGATCGACCTGGGTGAACGCCATCACGCCGTGCTCGACCTGCTGGCCTCCGGAGGAGGCTTCTTCTTCCGGCAGCTCGCGGATGGCATCGGGTCGACCGACGACCAGGCACTTGCCGCGGTGCTCTGGGACCTCACCTGGACCGGCCACCTCACCAACGACACGATCGCGCCACTGCGAGCACTGCTGAGTGGCGGCGGGACGCACCGACGGCGACCCGCCGCCCCCCGGGCACGCTACGGCTCCCGCCGTGGGCTGCCGCGGGGAGGCGGTCGGCAGCCGCTGCCGGCCCGTGGCGGTCCGCCGATGACGGCTGGGCGCTGGGCGCTGACGCCTCCGCGTGACGGCGACATCACCCGGCGGGCCTATGCGACCGCCGAGGCGATGCTCGAGCGGCACGGCATCGTCACCCGCGGCGCGGCGACCAGTGAACAGGTGCCGGGCGGCTTCGCGGCGGTCTACAAGGTGCTGGCCAGGTTCGAGGAGTCCGGCCGCTGCCGCCGTGGCTATTTCATCGCCGGCCTCGGCGCGGCCCAGTTCTCGACCACCGGTGCGGTGGACCGGGTCCGCGCGATGTCCGCGGACACTGAGCGGCCGCCGGACCGAGACGGCGCGCCTCGGGCGCTGCTCCTAGCGGCCACCGACCCGGCAAACCCGTTCGGGGCGGCGCTGTCCTGGCCCGACCGAGCCGTCGATGTTGCCAATGCGGGCCACCGCCCGGGGCGCAAGGCGGGCGCGCTCGTGGTCATCGTCGACGGCGGGCTGGTCGTCTACGTGGAGCGCGGAGGTCGCACCCTGCTGACGTTCAGCGACGACCCGGCTCGTGTGCAGCCGGCCGTTGACGCGCTCGCGCTCGCCGTACACGCGGGCGCCCTCGGCAAGCTGACGGTCGAGCGGGCCGACGGGGAGCACATCCTCGGGTCGCCCCTGGCCACCGCTCTCGAGACCGCCGGTTTCCATGTGACCCCGCGCGGGCTGCGGTTGCGCCGATGAAGGCAACTGCCGGCCGGTCTGTCCGGCATGGTCACCGTCTGCCACCCCTCGGTGGCTGCTGGGTCTTGTCCGTACGCTGGGATGAACCGGCAGGTCAGCATCCGGTCCACACCACTGACGACCGCGCGTCGCCGGAGAGCGAGATCATGACTCACGTCCAGCGCACGTTCACCGTCAAGCAGCAGATCGAGACAGTCGTCGACTACCTCAGGGACTTCGCGCACGCGGAAAGCTGGGATCCCGGGACGGTCACCTGCACTCAGGTGAGCTCCGGCGAGGTGGGCACCGGCACCACCTGGCACAACGTCTCGGAGATTCTCGGCCGCAAGACCGAGCTGTCGTACCAACTCACGCACGCCGACCCGTACCACCTCACGTTCGTCGGCACCAACAAGACGGCCACGGCGACCGACGACATGACCTTCGAGGCAGTCGGCGACACCACCTCGATCACGTACCAGGCGACCGTGACCCTCAATGGCTTGGCCAAGCTCGCCGAGCCGCTGATGCGGCGCGAGTTCGAGAAGCTCGCCGGCAAGACCGTCGACCAGATGACCAGGACGCTCGAAGCCCTGCCCCATTTGTCATCCTGACCGAGTGAACGTGGACGAGGCTGCCACCCAGGTGATTGAGCGACTCGCTCTTCCGGTCGACGACGGGGTGACCTTGGTCTGTCTCGACGGTATGGGAGGATCCGGCAAGTCGACGCTGGCCCGATCTGTTGCCGATGCCTGCCCTGGACAGGTACGGGTTGTTCATGCGGACGACTTCTACGGTCCAGAGGGGCGGGACTGGAGGTCGTGGAGTCCGCGGCAGGGCTACCAGAGGTACTTCGACCACGTGCGGCTGGAGCAGCAACTCCTTCGACCACTCAAACGAGGTGAACCCGCACGATTCCAACGCTATGACTGGTCGAGCAACAAGCTCGTCGACTGGGTTGAAGTGCTGCCCAAGGGCGTGGTGCTCGTTGAGGGCGTGTACCTGCTTCGCGCCGACTTGCGATCCTATTGGGACTTGTCCATCTACGTGGACACACCGCGTGAGGTCCGGCTGTCGAGGGCGTATGCGCGAGGCGAGAACGACTCCGGCTGGATCGACAAGTGGGCGGCCGCCGAGGATTACTACCAGGCAGTCGAAGATCCCGCGCAGTCAGCTGATCTGATCGTCCGAGGGTGGTGACTCATTCGGCAGGAACGGCAGACCTCCGCGTATTCCCTTGTGGACAACGGGTCGCGGAGTCGACAGTATCTCCGGCAGGTAGTAGGATCGAACGCATGTCCTATGTCGCTTAGCGTGGAGATGGGTGCAGGCTGGGAGCTGACCGGGAATCGACGTGGCGTCGTTGGTCGGGTGCTCGTCCTTGGGTGCGGGCGAGGTGGTCTCGGATGAGTTCGGCCCAGGCGG
>JBBSGI010000060.1:0-17910 GCA_038254365.1 Propionibacteriales bacterium | reverse complement strand
GTGCGGGCGCCGCGGCCCTTCATCTGCTCGAAGTACGACGCGGAGCGCACGTCCCGCAGGAAGAACACGCACTCCAGCGGCTTGACGTCCGTACCCGTCGCGATCATGTCGACGGTGACCGCGATACGCAGGCTGGGGGAAGTCCGGAACTGCTGCAGCAGGCCCTTCGGGTCGCGGGCGCTGTAGGTGATCTTGGCGGCGAAGTCGTTGCCCTTGCCGAACACCTCACGCGCGAGGGTGAGCACCTCCTCGGCGTGGTTGTCGTCCTTGGCGAAGATCAGCGTCTTGGGCACCGTCGAACGACCGGGGAAGATCTCGGTGAACAGCCGGTCGCGGAACGTCTCCAGCACCAGGCGGATCTGCGAGCGTGACGTGACCGCACGGTCGAGCTGGGTGGCGGTGTAGGACAGGTCGTCGTCGAGGGTCTCGTAGCGCTCCCGGCGGGTGCGGCGGTCCCGCACCGGCACGATCGTGCCCGCGTCGACGGTGGAGCCCTGGTCGGTGATCTGGGTCTGGATGCGGTAGATGTCGAAGTCGACGTTGACGTTGTCGGCGACGGACTGGGCGTAGGTGTACTCCGAGACGAGGTTCTGCTGGAAAAACCCGAACGTCTGCTTCACCGGGGTCGCGGTCAGCCCGACGATGTGCGCGTCGAAGTACTCCAACACCCCGCGCCAGACCCCGTAGATCGAGCGGTGCGCCTCATCGACGATGACCAGGTCGAAGGCCTCCGGCGGCATCTGCTCGTTGTAGACCACCTCGACCGGGGCGTCTGGGGTGAAGTCGTCGATGCCAGGGTCGTCGACGTCGGCGACCTGCTGACCGCGCAGCGCGGCGTGGACCCGCTGGATCGTCGAGATCACCACGTGCGAAGAGCCGACCATCCCGGCGCCGGCGAGCTTGTCCATGTTGTAGAGCTCGGTGAACCTGCGCCCGTCGTCCGGCGTCGCGTAGTTCTGGAACTCGCGCAGCGTCTGGTCGCCCAGGTTGTTGCGGTCGACCAGGAACAGCACCCGGCGGAACCCGCCGTGCTTGAGCAGCCGGTAGGACGACGTGACGGCGGTGAAGGTCTTGCCGGCGCCGGTGGCCATCTGCACCAGGGACCGGTCGAAGCGCTGCTCGGCAAGGCTGCGCTCGATCCCGGTGACGGCCTCGATCTGCGCAGGGCGAAGGCCGAGGGTGATCAGCGCGGGCATCCGGCTGACCTTGGCCCGCCAGGTAGGTGCCGCCGCGTCTGCCTCGGCGTCGCGCAACACCCGGGCCAGCGTCTCCGGGCGGGGGACGGCGAACACCCGTCGCGCCCGCGACTCGGGGTCGAAGCCGTTGGTCAGGTGCGTCTCCGAGCCCGAGGCCTCGAAGACGAACGGCAGCCGGCCCTCGACGGTCAGGGCCCTGAGCCGCACCTCGGGCGGCAGACCCTCGGCGTACATCGCGGACTGCCACTCAACGCCGGATAGTGGTGTCCCCTCCGGCTTGGCCTCGATGACGCCCACGGCACGCTGGTCGACGTAGAGCAGATAGTCCGCTCGCCCGTGCCCGGCTGCCATGATCACCTCGCGGACGGCGACGCCCTGGGCCGCGAAGAGGTTGAGCTCGGATCGGCTCTGCACTGACCAGCCGGCGTCGGTGAGCTGCCGGTCGATGAGCGCGCGAGCGCGCTGCTCGGCCGTCAGCTGTCCCCCGTCCACACCCGGGAATCTACCGACTCGGGCCGCGTGGCTCGGGCGTTCAGGCATGTCCGCCGCCGGGTCGCCAGGCAAGATCACCTGGGTGCCACTCCGCGTCCGCCCTGTTACCGGCGATCGCAGGGTCCGCGAAGACATAGACCTGCTCCAGCACTTCCGTGAACGACTCGGGAAGTCTGTCGTCGAGCCGCTGTCGGCGCCGCCACGCCGACCACTTGGACTGCACGCCGGGCACATCGGCGTACCCGGCGAGAGCTTCGGCCAGCGGAACGAGGCCCACACCGCGATGCTGCGCCACCGCCTGGAGCGCTCCCTCGAGGTCGTGGCCGTCGATCGGATGCTGCCGTGACAGCAGGTAGATGTCGGCGAAGTCGCGCCACCGTGTGTTCACGCTGCCCCGCTGAAGTGCGGTGACGATCTTCTCCGCGTGGATCATCGGGAGCGGGTAGCCGAAGAGGTCGATCGTCTGGTCCTTGTCGAGGAGGCGCGGGATGTGGATCGTCTCCGGAGCAGGCGAGATGGGGTCGCCGACGTTGATGTCGACGTTCAGGTAGGTCTTCGCGCTCGCGAGCCGGCAATCGAGGTGAACGCGGACACCGCTGTACGCATCCTCGTCGCGGATCACCTCTCCCCGTGCCGAGTCGAGGTCGAACGCAAGCCCGTCGTCGGCGCTGATCGCCGCGATCTCCTGGACGAGGCGGGAGATCTCCTCCACGTCGTTCGTGACCTGCCGGGCCGCGAAGTCGGCGTCCCTGGTCGGCCGGCGTGCGTCGTACGCCGCAAGCAACAGCCCACCTTTGAGCACCAGGTTGCTCGCGTGCCGGGACGCCGCGAGCCTGGCGAGGAAGCCTTCGAGGGTGTAGAGAGCGAGCAGCTCGTCGAACGGCCGGGAGTCGCGGCGGGCCCGCTGCTGAAGGTCGAGGTAGGCACGGCCCTCGACGGTCGCGCGGGTAGCGCGCGTCACAGCAGGATCTCGAGCGCGGCCCGGAGCGAAGGAAGCGCCTTGGGGAAGTGCTGAGCCATGCGGATGAGCTCGGCCGGAGACGAGCCACGACGGCCTAGCCACCGCTTGAGGGCTTCGTGCGCGAGGTCCGGTCCCTCCTGGTGGCGCAGGCGGAAGGCGTCGATGATCGAGCGCTCCGCGCCGTAGAGACCGATACGAGCGTCCGCGGTGAGCGCCAGCGTGTCGCGGCCTATGTCGAACGTGGCCGGAGCGAAGGCATGCCAGCTCACGGGTGCCGCAGTGGGCGGGTGACGGGTGCTGCGCGGAAGGGCAATGTCGATCTTGCTCGGAATCGCGTCTGTGAGGCGGTGTCTAGCGAGCGCACTGGTCAGGCACACAGTCGCGCGCGGCGCGCGCGTAGCGATTTCGATCAGGTCAGGATCTGCGTCGAGCCCGGCGCCGGCGCGTCGGTAGGTGCCCTGGGTTAGCGGCTCGATCAGCCCCTGGTCGCGGAGCCAGTAGATGCGCCGCTGCGACAGACCCGCCTGGCGCGCCTGCGCGTAGGAGAAGATGGGAGGCAACGACGCCAGCGTCGTACGCTCGGCCCCGTCAAGGCTGGCCGGGCGCGTTGCTGACGTCTTCATGGTCTCCACCTCCCGACCAAAAGTGTAGACACATAGTCCGGACGTGTAAACACTTTTGTCCACCTGGTTGCAGCTCCGCACCGTGCCATCGAGACGAGAGGAGCCGCCGAGACACTCACCACACGAGCCCACCGACGGTGCGCATCGCCATGGTTTCGCGCGGCGTGCAGGTCCGGCATATGCGCGCCATGGGCGTCGTATCGCTGATACCAGGGTGTGACGCTGACTGTGGTTGCTCGGTCTCAGGAAAGCGAGCGGGCAGGAGCGTGGCCGGTAGGGGCAGAGCGATCGGGTGACGGTCGTGATGACGCTGGACGTCGAGTCTGACGTCGGGCGCGCGGGTCGAGTATGGGGATCAGTCGCGGGCTGACGCGAGGCGGCGTTAGCGACATCAACATGCTGCTGCGTGCTCGTGTCGTACGGCCAGCCGCTGTTCCCGCTCACGCCCGACGCCGAACTCTCGCGCCCCGGAGGCGCTGTCCGTAGGCGTCCGTCCGATGCTCGGAGCGCTCAGCCTTCCCCCCGGACACGCCGTGGACAACTTGCGGGACAACTTGCGGGACAACCCCGGTGGCCATCGTGGCGGTCATGGCAGACGAGCTGCAGGTGCCCCTGCGCGGAAGCCGTCGCACTCGGTCGCGACGGCAACCGGTCGGTAGATCGCGGTGCGGGCTTGCCGGCGATTCCGGGCTGCGCAGCTCGTTGCTGCGCTCTTACCAGCCCCGCGAGGCGGTTGCCAGAGAGCTCGCCGAGCGACGTGGTCGGTTGCCAGACGGCTTGCCACGGGCTTGCAGTGCGGCGTGGTCGGTTGCCAGACGGCTTGCCACGGGCTTGCAGTGCGCCATTGCCGGTTGCCGGACCGCTTGCCATACCGCTTGCCACGGGCTTGCTGGCCGGTGGCCGCGCACCTGCAGGAGTAGCCAGCACCGAGCCCGGGCGCCGACCCGGGCGGCCAACCAGGTCACGAGAACTTTACGAAAGTCGTTGGACGGGGACCCCGTTCTGGCAAGCGTTCTGGCAAGCGCCCCCGAGCAGGCTGCCCACCAACACCCACGTGTTGAGGAGGTGGCGCAGTCATGACAGCTCGCGGTGCGGCGGCTGCGCTGGTCGGCGACGGTGGCCCGCGGTGGTCACGATGGTGATCTCGATCAAGATGCTCGAGGCCGGCGCCGACCCGGCCGGCTACTACCTGTCGCGGCAGGCCGGGTGCGCCGCCGACTACTACCTGGGTGCCGAACCCACCGCTCGGTGGCTGGGGGCCGGTGCGGCCGCTGCCGGGCTGAGGGGACGCCTCGACCCGGCCGCCGAGCAGCAGCTGCGTCACCTGCTCGCTGGGGCGTCCCCGGGCGGGGAGCCACTGGTGCCGCAGGTGCTGCGGGCCGACCCGCGTGGGCGGCTGTCTGCCGCCCCGCTGGTCGAAGCGGTGCGGGCCTGCGCCGCCGACCGGCGCGTCCCGGTCGAGGCGCTGTTCGCCGAGCCAAGGGACGGGGCCGCGTTCGCCGCGCTGGCCGGAAGTGTGGACCGGCCCTACCGCGGACGGGCCGCGACCGTCGACCCGGCCCGGGGCGCGCGGATCGCCGCGACCGCCGGCCCGGACGCGCGCGAGATCTACCGCGGCGAGGACGGAACCGACCACCTTTCCCAGGCCATGAAGTACGCCGGTCGGCGGGTCGACCGGCGCCGGCCCGGCCTGGACGTCACCGTGTCTGCGCCCAAGAGCGTCAGCGTCCTGTTCGCTCTCGCCGACCCGGACGTCTCCGCGCAGGTGCGGGCCGCGCACCAGGCCGCGGTCTGGCAGGTGGTGGACTACCTGGAGTCGGTCGCCGGGCACGGGCTGCGCGGGCACCAGGGCGACGGGCAACGCGCGGCCCGGATCGGTACGGACGGCTGGATCGTGGCGGCGTTCGAGCACCGCACCTCCCGGGCGGGGGACCCCCAGCTGCACACCCACCTGGTGGTCCCGAACGTGCTCCGCGGGGCGGACGGCAACTGGTCCGCGGTTGACTCCAAGGCGGTGTTCCGGCACGCGCTGACCGCCAGCTACCTCTTCCACGCGGTGCTGCGCGGGCAGCTCACCGAACGCCTGGGCGTCGCCTGGACCACACCGGTCAAGGGCATCGCCGAGGTCGACGGCATGCCCGCCGACCTGATGGACACCTTCTCGACGCGCCGCCGGCAGATCATCCGGGCGATGGGCATCGCCGGGCACACCGGTCCGGCCGCAGCGCAGGCAGCCTGCCTCGCTACCCGCCCGGACAAGGCCCCCGAGGAGCCGGAGCAGACCCTGCGGCAGCGCTGGGCCGCAACGTCAAGGGCAGCCGGGTACCGGCCGGCCCGCGTCGTCGCCGCCGTCCTCGGACGGTCTCGCGTCCTCGCGGCGCCGCGCGTTGATCAGCTGGCTGCTCATCTGCTGGGGCCGGCGGGATTGACCGCACGGGCGACCGGGTTCGACCGGCGCGACCTGCTGCAGGCACTGTGTGAGTCCCTGCCACCCGGGCTGCCGGTGGACCGGGCCCAGATCGAGACTGCCGCTGACCGCGTCCTGCGGCACCGGGACACGGTCCGGCTCGCCACCCGCACCGAGGACGGCGGCCGCTGGACCACCACCGAGCTCCTCGCGATTGAACGGGCCGCGCTGCACCTCGCCCAGGACCTGCGCGGTGGGCCGGCACGGGACGCTGGATCGGGTCAGCTCGTCGACGGCGCCGCCGCCTGCGTGAGCTCCAGCGCTGCCCGACCCGGCGGGACAACCTCGGTCGGGTTGTCCGCCGCGCTGTCCGCCGAGCAGCAGGAGATGGTCCGAGCCCTCGCCGCGACGTCTGGCCTTGCCGTGGTGGTCGGGCCGGCCGGCGCCGGCAAGACCGCTGCCCTCGCCGCCGCTGCGCGGGTGTGGGCCGAGCAGGGCCGGCCAGTCAGTGGGGCCGCGGTCGCCGCAGTCACTGCTCGACGCCTCGAGCACGCCACCGGAATCCCGGCCTCCTCCCTCACCAGGCTCCTCGGCGCGGCGCGGCGGACCCACCCGGCCACCGGGCGACCTGCCGGGTTGCCACGGGGCGGGGTCCTGGTGGTGGACGAGGCGTCGATGGTCGACACCCGCACCCTGGCCGCGCTGCTGGCCGAGACCCGCAACGCCGGCGGCACCCTGGTCCTGGTCGGGGACCCCGCTCAGCTGCCCGAGATCGGTGCGGGCGGCCTCTTCGCCGCGCTGGCCCGCCATCCGGACACGATCACCCTGACCGACAACCGGCGACAGACCGAGGCGTGGGAACACCGCGCCCTCGTTGACCTGCGGGCCGGGGACCCCGACGCCGCCCTGGACGCTTACGCCCGGCACGGCCGGGTGCACAACGCACCCGCTGATCAGCTGGCCGAGCAACTCGTGGACGACTACCTGCGTCATCTGGACGCAGTCACCGCCGACCGAGCTGCTCCCACGGAACGGGTCGTGATGCTCGCCGTTCGGCGCAGCGATGTCGCCGACCTGAACGACGCAGTCCGGCAGCGCCTGATCGCCGACGCCCGGCTGGGGGAGGAGGCCGTCGTGGTCGACGGGGGCGACCAAGCCCGGGAGTATCGCGCCGGCGACCGGGTGCTGGTCCGCAGCAACGACCACCGCCGCGGCTTGCTCAACGGCACTCGTGCCGACGTCACCGCGGTCGACCCGCGTCACGAGACGCTCACCCTGCGGGCCGAGGACGACCGCGAGCAAATTGTTCCGGCCAGCTGGGCCGCCCACCACCTTGACCACGGATACGCCATGACCTGTCACAAGGCGCAGGGCGCCACCGTTGACGTGGCCCTGGTGTACGCCGGTGGCGGGCTCACCCGGGAGGCCGGGTACGTCGCACTGTCGCGTGGCCGGACGGCCAACCACCTCTACGTCCCTGAGCCGACCGAGCGAGACCGCGCGTCGGACGGCCGGGTCGGGCTGGACCTGGTCGCCGCGCAGCTCTGGGCTCGGCGCGCCCAGGTCCTCGCCACACGCCAGCTGCCTCGCCGTACGCCCAGCTGGACCCCGTCCACCACCCGCGCCACCCCGTACGTACGAGCCGAAGGGATCTGCCGATGACCGAACCGATGCTCTACACGCCCACAGAAGCCGCCGCCGTCCTTGGCATCGGGCGCAGCAAGCTGTACGAACTGCTACAGACCGGCGTGCTCGAGTCCGTGCACATCGGCGCTTGCCGGCGCGTCCCGGCTGACGCGCTGACCGATTTGGTGCGCCGACTGCGGGGCGCCGCGGTCGACGGTGGGCCGGTGGCAGGGCGAGACTGAGCCACGAGGAGGGGTGATGTCGGGTCGGCGCCAATTCGGCCGAGTCCGCCGGTTGCCGTCCGGGCGGTGGCAGGCGCGCTACGCCACCATGGAGGGCGAGCAGCGGACAGGCCCGCAGACCTTCGCCACCAAGGCGGAAGCCAGCCGATTCCTGGCGCAGATCGAGGTCGACCTGGAGCGCGGCCTGGTCGTGGACCCGCGGCTGGCGCGGACCACGCTGCGCGAGTGGTCGGAGCGGTTCATCACCACGACGATGCATCTGCGGCCGAAGACGCGGGCGTCGTACGCGAGCTTGCTGCGCACGACAATCCTGCCCGCGCTCGGGGAGAAGCAGGTCGGGCGACTGCGCCCGATCGACGTACAGGAGTGGGTCGCGAGCATGCACGCGCGCGGCCTGTCGGCGAGCCGGATCCGGCAGGGCTACCGGCTGTTGTCGCAGATGATGGCCGCGGCCGAGGACAGTGGCCTGACCGTCCGGACGCCGTGCCGGCGGATCCGGCTGCCGCGGATGGAGGAGCACGAGCCGAACATCCTGACCCGCGAGCAGGTGGCCACGCTGGCCGCGGCGTGCCGCCCGCCGTACGACCTATTGGTCGAGGTGCTCGCGTACTCGGGTCTGCGCATCGGAGAGGCGCTGGCCTTGCGCCGGGAGTCGGTGGACCCGCTCGGCGGCCGTCTGATCGTGCGAGAGTCGCTGTCCGAGGCGAACGGGCAGATCACCTTCCAGGCGCCGAAGAACCACCAGCAGCGGGCGGTGACGGTGCCGGCGTTCCTGTTGCGCCGGCTGCGCGACCATCTGGATGCCAATGTGGCGGCCGACCCAAGGGCGCTGCTGTTTGTCGGTGCGACGGGGGAGCCGATGCGTCATGCGGGCGTCATGCGCCGGGCGTGGCTGCCGGCGGTCGCGGCGACCGGCCTGGTTGGTGTCACGCCACATGACCTGCGTGCGACGCATGCCTCATGGGTGATCGACGAGGGCGGCAGCGTGATGGATGCGGCTGCGCGGTTGGGACATGCGGCGGGGACGGTGACGACGCGGCACTACGCGCGCCCAATGCTGGGCCGCGATGCCGAGATCGCCGAACGGCTGAACCGGTGGGCAGACTCAAGCCACTCGACGTCAGAGAACTCGGCAGTCGGCGCAGATCGGGACCTTCGAGCAGCTCCGCCTTCCCGCTGATACTCGCCGTGCATCGACAGCGATGTTCGCGCCCCTGCACCGTCATCAACGTCTCGTGATTTCTGGATGCATGCCGGTATGCCTCATCGAGGTGGATGGCGCCGGCGCGTCCGGCCAGACGAGATTAGGGCCCCCTCAGAAGCCGTATCGCTCCTTGCGGAGAAGGAACGCCTTCTCGCCACCTTCCATGACTAGCGTGATCTCCTCGCGAACTTCTGGCACATCTATCGCGCCCTCGATCTTGATGCGTCCCCCTGACTGATCTCCCGCCTTGCGATAGTCGCACGCTATGACCAGCTCCGCGTCACCGTTGACGACAAGGTTTGCGTTGTGGCTGGCGAAGATGACCTGACGCCTCTTCTTCGCCTCCCAGATGCGCGCGACAACGTCTTGAACCACTTGATTGTCGAGGTCTTCCTCGGGCTGATCGATGATGAGCGGCATCCCCGTTTGAGATAACAACACTCTCAAGAGCGCTGTGGCCTGCTGGCCGGCCGAGGCCGCACTGAATGCGATGAACTCGTGTTCCTTGGTCTGGTATTCAAACGAGGGTTCGTCCTTGATCGGCGTCAGCGCAAGATCCAGCCATCCATCGGCAGTCATTCTGCTTCGGATCCGCTGCTGGTCGGGCACAGGAAAGCCAAGGCGGCTCAGGACAGGAGTCCTCTCCGATGTGTGCTCCGCATCCTGCTCGAGCTGCATGATTGCTTCGAGCTCAGCCAGGACCTCTTCCCAGGTTTCCAACGGGTCGGACTCCGATCGCAGCGCGGTGAAAAGTGCTTCGACCCTGCCGCCACGAACCCCTGAGCCTTGAATGAATCCCTTGAACCTTTGCTCGACAGCCGCCAAGCCATGCCCTCGGTTTATAGAGGTGCGAAGCAGGCCTTCAGACAGCGCCGTCAACCGCTCGCTTTCCTCGGTTAAGAGCCGTGAACGTGACCGGTACAGCTCGACCAACTCGGACCTTAACTCCGCGTGAGCACCCATCGGGTCGCCCAGCCCCTTGCGATCCCGCTGATGCTGGCTGAGGAGTTGGGACGCAGCCGTTCTGCGCTGATCAACGTCGGCCAACTCGTCAAGTTTCGCCTGATGTGCCCGGGACCGACCCTTCACCTCACCATAGAGGGTCTCGAACTCAACGATGGCCTGACTAACCGCTTGGCTGAGGGTCTGAGTCGCAGAGCCGATCTCCCGAGACTTCCGTAACGCATCCAAGCCGGACTCGAGTGACGCGTGCACGTCGCCGAGCAGTTGCTCATGTGATGACGCCAAGGCACTCAGCAGCTCACGCAGCTGCTCAGGGCCGTTCCCCGGTTCTGACACGAAACTACGAAGGTCGGTCAAGCGCCCGAGGAGGTCCTCGCCGAGCTCAAGCAGGTCATTGATTTCGCGCTCGTGGGACTCCAGTGTCTCGCCTACGCCGTCGTACGTTGGCTTGGCGTCGAGGACTCGGCGTTCCTCGTCCGAAAGGTCAGTGAGCGATCCCCTCAGGTTGGCGGCTTGGTCGCCGAGCGACTTCTCGGTCAGCCGTTCGCGTTCGATGGCGGCGTCAAGGTCGCGAGCACGCTGGACCTTTGCATAGTTCTCGCGAAGCCGGCCAGCAACCTGCGTGATCGTCTGGTCGATGCTGTTGAGAGCTCGCTGGATCGGCGCGGTGACGAAACGCGTCAATTCGTCAACCCTGAGCGCGACGCTGCTCAGTTGCTTCTGGCTATACGCGTGGATCGGCAAGAGCGCTCGCACATGTTCCTCGCGCGCCCTGCCGAAGTCCTCGGTACCGACCTTCAAGAGGATTTCGCCCGTCAAAGCATCGCGCCGTGCGACGTGCGGAATCTGATTGATGCTGAAGAAGACCTCAACCTGACCAC
Organism: Propionibacteriales bacterium; assembly: GCA_038254365.1. GTDB lineage: Bacteria > Actinomycetota > Actinomycetes > Propionibacteriales > Nocardioidaceae > JAWWPG01. The sequence goes on along the minus strand of JBBSGI010000060.1, from coordinate 7,315 downwards.
CGACCGGCTTGAGCGTGTTCTCGATGAGACGTTCCCGCCGCACCGTCGGGTTGGCAATCTCCTCGTCACCTGCCTGGGCGGCTTGATCACACAGACCCCAACGCAGGTAATCCAAGATCGTGGACTTCCCCGTGCCTCGACCACCGATCACCGCGTTGTACTGCGCGTTGAACGTGAGGTCTACGGGCCCAAGAAACCGGCTGTTGGAGATGACGAGTCTGGAAATCACGATTGAAGGGAGCTCAGGCGCCCGATGAGCGATCCGGGATTGTTGCCCGAGACAAGCCTGTCGCAGGGCCTCCGCTGTTGGCTTCGCCCACTTCACCCACGTGGAGGGGTCGCCGAGCGTGGCGAAATCGGCCGTCCTACTGTCCGAAGTCTGGAAGAGGGCGAGTGGCTTGTTGCCCCACGCCTTGTCATCGCCGGCCACGATGTTTCGGATCCCCGTGCCGACCTTGTCGATAGAACCGTCCAGGTAGCCACCGACACATGGCATGTCCTTGTACTCAGGCTGCATGCCCTTCCGCAGGATGCTCTTATGTCCGGTGTCGGTAGCGTTTGGCAGCACGATGTACCTGCCGCGAAGCCACTCGTGTTCGTCGAGCTTCTTGTGCAGTTCGGAGAACGATGGAATGTGATCCATCGACTTCACATCGGGCAAAGTCGATACAACCGGATCGAAAGGCGTGATCGCCAGCGCTTGGAGCACATGCGGAAGTCGATCGTCTGGGAAGTCGGCATCCAAGATCAGCAAGGCCTGACGGCCGAGCGCCAGGGTGAGTTCGATGCCAGGAAAGACGACCAGCCGCATCGAGGCCTCTAGTGAAGCGCCCGTCGCATCGCGCTCGTCCGCTGCAGCATTACGAATGATTGGTGCGAACAGGAGGTCATGGTGGTCGGTGATCGCGACGGCGTTCAGCCCAATCCGCCGGCACTCCATGACGAAATCGTTCGCATAGGCCGTTCTCTCGTCCTCGCTCTTGGCCTTCCTCCCCTTCCACGCCCCGTCTCTAGGCGTGTGAACCTGGAAGTCGCTGCGGTAGAAGTGCGCGCCGCTGTCTCGGCCATCCATGTAACGGTCTCCCTGTGTCAGTTCGGCCCCGCGCATGAAGCCGGGCACGCAGCTCTGCCAGCCTGCGCAGCAATCTCGTGATCGTCAACGGCTGCCGACCGGCGGGCCCGCTGGCGACGAGGCGTAGGCGACAGGACTATCGACCTCAGCCATGACAGCGAAACTTTCCCAGAACTCTTTCGCGACGTTCGTTCCTGACATGTCGTAGTCCGCCAAATTCGATGTCGTTTGAGGATCGCCGGTGCGCTGGACGCCGACACCCGCCGCTTCGCAACGTTTGAGCGGCTCAGATCGTCGCTAGGGCAGTTGGTCGTCGTCGAGCCAGGTGGGCGGCTCGAGAGGCCCAGTCTGACCCAGCAGCAAGGCACCACGCAGCCGGCGGCCTTGTGCGGGGTTAAGCGTCAGGAACCCGCTCGTGCCGTAGTCGGGCATCCGGTCGGCAGCGAAGCCGGGGAAGTTGCGCTCGGTGCCCTGCTTGAGCATCGGCCACTGCTGGGCCGGCTGCACGATGATGTCCGGGTCGTCGCGGCGGTGCTGCCACAGTTGAACGAGTGCGGCAGCGGTGGCGGCCACGACGTCATGGGTGGCGGCGAGCACTCCGGCGATGGTGTCGTTTGCGTGTTCGTGGAGTCGGTCGGCCAGGAACTTGGGCGAGCGCGCGATGGCCTCGGTCTCGGCCTGGGCCGGATGGCGGGGTAGGGGACGCATCACGTCCTGGGAGGCCTTGTCGTGCAGCGCGAGGGACAGGCGGCGGGCGCGGTGCACCAGGGTGTTGCGCATGTCGTCGACCCAGCCGGTCCAGTCCCGCGGGCCGGCGGCCGCCGCGTCACGGACGACCCTAGTGACCGCGAGCTGTTCGGCACGTCCGGGATGGTCCTCGGGCAGCGTCCCTCTCGGGGCAGTCTTGTCGAGGCGCAGGTCCCTGAGGTCGCATCTGACGAGGTTGACGCGCAGCCCGGCGACGCCGATGACGAGCCCAGCCGTGTTGTCCAGTGTGGACCCGATGGCGCGGAAGAAGCCGCCGAGGTGACCGTCGGTCTCGACGAGCCGGTTGAGGTCCCGTTCCGCCCGCCACCACGACATCGGCTGGCCGGTCTCCCGCGCATCACGGAGGCGCCCCCGCATCCACATCGTGTCCGCGTGCCAGTGCTCCTTTACGCGGTGGGCGTGCATCGCGGCTTCGACGAGGTTGCTCTCGGCGGAGTCGGTGAGGCTCATGAGGTAGTCGCCGATGAGGATGCGGCGGCCTGTGTCGAGGTGGTCTCGCCACCAGCGGATGCCGCCGTAGTCGTTGTCGAGGTCGTCGAGCATCTGCTCCCGCAGCGCGATGAGCGCGATGGCGGCGGGGCGCACGGCATCGAGGTAAAGGGCCACGCCTCATCTTCTCGGGCAGTCCTACCCGTGTCGCCTCCCCGGCCGGGGGGGGGGGTGCCCACCAGCCCGGCATGCGCTGGTCGTCGTCGAGCCCCGCCGAGCGTAAGGCGCTCGACGCAGTCACCAATGCTGGGCGGTCACCCATGCCGCGCGGTAGACGGCGCAACTCGATCTGTCGGAGGTATGGATCAGCCTGCCTCCAACGGCGCGATCCACGCGTCCGGGCGCGACTTAGGAGCAACAATGTCCGCCAGACCAGATCGGGTACGCGTCTCTTACAGGTGTCCGGCCAGGCACGACCATGAACTCTGTGTCACGGTTTCGAGGGGAGTTCCGCCGGAGCTGATGTGCCCTCCGGAGCAGTCGCCGGGGTTTGGTGGCGGGAGCGGGGGCTGTGCTATCCCACCTGACCTGCCAGCGCGTGTGGAGCAGGAACTGCGAGATCACTTTCAGGAGTGCAAGCGACGCGGGTTCGTTCTCATCGAGGGATGAGACTGCGAGCCCGTTGGCAATGGAGTTGACATCAGACTCGTCGCGCTCCTGGCCGCGGGCCGACATCGGTATGCCCAGGCGCCCCTCGACGCCTCGCAGCTCGCCGGCAGATGCCGAACTACGGAAATGTCGGAGACTCTTGGCAGAATGGCTGCCCATGGCGTTGACGATTGATCGGTCCGGCACTGCGTCGAGACCTGACCCTGCGACATTGGCTGCCTGGGCGGGTGATCAGCGCGTCTTCCTTTCCTCAGTGATGGGACACCTCGCCGAACTGCGTCATGCGCTCGCGATGACCATCACTGAGATCGGTGCTGAGCCGGTTTGGTTCGAGAACTTCGGGGGCCGCGACGATGATGCCGAGGTCGCATACCTGGGCGAAGTTGCGAGCAGCACGATCTATCTCGACATCCTGGGACGCGAGTATGGCCGGCTCGACCGAGCGCGTCGGCTCTCTGCGACGCACGCCGAGTACCGCGAAGCCGAACGGCTTGGGCTGCCCGTCACGGTGTGGGTTCGGGACCAAGCCGACATGAACGCCGATCAGTTCAACTTTCTCTCTGAAGTGCGGCTTTTTCACACGACGGGCAACTTCACCGATGCTGAGGATCTCGCCAGGAACGCGCGGCGCCGGTTCGACGAGATGGCAGCAGAAGCCGTCTCTCCGTGGGCGAAGCTCGGGGAGGTTGTCTTCCGGACGAAGAAGATTGTCGACAACGGCGCAACCATCACGATCCACGGCTCCGTCCACGATGGCCGAGTAGTCGCCGCCCTTGAGGCGATGCGGCCGAACACCTTCCACAATCAGGAGGTGCGCGTCACCTGGGCGGGAAGGTCAACTGCTGTCAGGGTCGCTCAAGTGCAGACGACGACGACCGCATCAAGAGTCAGTCAGATGGAGCTCATACTCGAGCGCGTCGAGTCACGAGGAAGTGGCAGTTTCCCGATGACCGCGAGTTTCAGCGCCGGAGGCAAGTCCTACACGTCCGACGACTTGGCTGTTCTCGACCTGCGCCACATGCTCTTCCGCGAGGAGAAACCACAAGGCCTGCTCAGTCTTGGCGGATCTATCCGTGACTTTGCCCAGGACCTGCCGACGGGACCTATCCCCACCGCGCTGTACGAGGCCGTGTTCGCGCTGCTGACCACGGAGGCTCTCGTCGAGTCCGGACGCGCACTGCGGGTGCACAAAGCGCAGGTCTCGCCGGTTGGCCCAGATGGCCGACGTGTCCGTCTGGCTTGGACAGGTCACACGAATCGCGGTTCGAACGCCCCGACGACCGTCGAACTGGAAGGCCTCATGTCGTGAGGCTCCGACCGTCCGACGCGCAAGAGCCTTGGATACTTGGGGCACGCGGGGGGCACGTGATCTTCAATGGCAAGTCGGCTTACATGCCTGCAAGCCCCTGACCTGCAGAAACAACAGTGCCCCCGGCAGGATTCGAACCTGCGACGCACGGTTTAGGAAACCGTTGCTCTATCCCCTGAGCTACGAGGGCGGGGACGGCGTCAGGCGGACCGTTACGCCCTGGACCCGGTCTCGCCCATGGTGTCACGCCGCAGACGGCGTCCGCAGAACGGCCGCCGACCGCCGCTAACGGAAGATCGCAACCTTGGGTCGGGAGTAGCTGGTGCCGCTGGTCACGGTCTTGAAGACCCCTCCCGCGACGAGCGCGCCGGAGACGACATCGGTGGCCCAGACCCCGTAGAAGTACGGCGAGAACGCCGGTCCCAGGCCGGGATGCCAGCCGGCGTCGATCTGTCCGGTGGCGTAATCCACCGCGGCGATGTGCATGCGCGCCACGTCGTCGCTTCGGTTGCCGTCATAGCAGTTGGCGGCGCACGTGAAGTGACCCCCGAGGTACACCGACGAGCCGATCAGCGCGACCGTCTGGACGTCCCCGTCGGGGGCGAACTTCCACAGCCGCCGACCGGAGAGATCGAACCGGTACGCCCTGTTGAGGTGACCGGCTTGGGCGAGCAGCACCCCGGTCGAGGTGACGGTGAGATCGTCCCCGGCCTGCAGCCGGTCACCCGCCGCGGCGTCGACGGTGGCGTTGAACGCGGTTACGGTGGAACCGCTGCTCGGGTCGACGGCCGCGACCGACCGACGCGCGTAGCCGTTCACCGTGTCGAAGTGGCCGCCGACGTACAGCCGACCGGCCGACAGCGCGACCGTTCGGACGTCGACCCCGCCGGTGCCGACCGAGAAGCGGGCGGAGAATCCCGTGCGGGCCGCTCCGGTCGCCAGGTCGAAGGCGCGCAGACCTCCGCTGCCGCCGGCGTAGAGCGTGGTCCCCGACGACGCGTCGAGCGCGCGGACGGTGCCGGGGAAGCCTGCCGAGTAGCTGACCGGTGCGCCGCTCAGGTCGTACGCCGCGATGTGCGGGTCCGCGGTCGTCTGGAACGCGCCGCCGACCAACAGCCGGGACGTGGTGGCGGCGAGGGCGTAGACGGGCCCGTTGAAGCTCTGCGGGCGGAACGACACCGGGGCGCCGGAGCTCGCACTGATCGCCGCCAGGTTCGTCATCGCGATCTTCTGGCCGGTGGCCGGGTTCAGCAGATGCGTGAAGTCGCCGCCGAGATAGATGGTGGAGCCGACGTGGGTCATCGCGTAGACCGCGCCGCAGTTGCCACCCCCGGACGAGCAGGCCTTGAAAACGCCCCAGGACGACGCCGGCGATGACCCGACGCTCGCCGCGGAGGCCGGTAGGGCTCCGACCACCAAGCTCAGCAACGCGACCGTGCCGACAAGGACTCGTCTGTTCACCAACACTCCCAGTGTTCCTCGGGCAGACCGCCTCGGCGAATGTCAGGGTACCTCCGTCCCCAGTCGTCCCTGGAGGGCCCTTTGAGCCGAATTTCGCAGCGTGCCGGCGTGGGTACGCAGCGGAGTTCGATGCCGGGCTACGGCGCAGCCGGTCAGATGCCGACGAACTGCTCCTCGGCCCGCCGCTCGGCCTCGCCGACGGTCTCACCGTGGCGCAGTCCGAGCAGGTAGCCGGCCATGCGGTTCAGGGCCGCCACCAGTGGCACCGCCACCACGGCCCCCGGGACGCCGGCGAGCGTCGCCCCGGCGGTGATCGACATGACGATGGCCAGCGGGTGCAGGTGCACCGAGCGACCAAGGACGAGCGGCTGGAGCACGTGGCCTTCGATCTGCTGCACGGCCAGCACCGCGAGCGCAATGATGATCGCGGCGGCCGGCCCTTGGGCGACCAGTGCGACGAGGATCGCGGCGATACCCGCGATCGTCGCGCCGGCGATCGGGATGAACGCGCCCAGGAACGTCAGCAGGGCCAGCGGTACGACCAGCGGTACACCGACGATCAGTAGTGCCAGGCCGATGAAAATGGCGTCGAACGTCGCGACGAGGACGGTGCCCCGGATGTAGCCCGTGATCATTGCCCAGGCCACCTCTCCGGCACCACGGACCGCCGGCCGGGTTGCCGGAGTGAACAGGCCGCCGATCCAGCCCCAGATACGAGGCCCGTCGTAGAGGAAGAAGAACGTGCTGAACAGCATCAGCAGCGCGCCGGTCGCGAGCTCGAGCGCGACCGTGGCGCCGCTGATCGCACCGGTCGTCAGCCGCTGCCGGTTGTGCGCCAGCTGCCCGGCCAACGAGGCCCGGAACTTGTCGATCTGCGCCGGGTCCAGGCCGATGGGACCGTTGACCAGCCAGTTCCGGACCTCGGTCACCCCACCGCTGACGCTGGCCTGCAATCGTGGGAACTCCGAGATCGTGCTGCTCGAAACGAAGGTGAAAATCCCGACGATGACGCCGAGCAAGCCGAGCAGGGTCAGCGCCGCGGCGGCCGCCCGGGGGAGTCCCAGCCCGTGCAGCCGTCGGAACACCGGGTGAAGCAGGGCGCTGAGCAGCAGCGCCGCTGTCATCGCCAGCGCGAGCACCCGCAGCTGGATCACGACCAGGAGCAGGAGGTACACGGCCGCGGCGACGATGAGGATCCGCCAGCTCCAGCCGGCGGCGGCCCGCAGCAGCCAGGGGGCGCTCGGCCGGGTCGGGTCGTCGGGGTGGACCGCGAAAGCAGGCGCGGTCAGGGGGGCGGCTTGAGGGGCAGCCGCGGGTGGCGCGGCCGGCGGCCGGCCGCGGTCGGTCTCGTGCGCTGCGGCACCCGGGGGTGATGGGCGTGACATGACCACCGCTTTGCCCAGGATGGGGGCGGCGCATCCGTCCGGTCGGGTCCCGGTCTCGTGCCGGTCGCGGGACGTAGGGTGGGGTCGGCCAGCCCACCGGCAGGAGGAGTTCTCGGTGCGAGTCTCCGACGTCATGACCAAGGCCAGCATCAGCGAGTCACCCGATGAGAGCCTGAAGTCAGCCGCGGCCCGGATGTGGGGCCAGCAGACCGGCTCGCTGCT
>JBBSGI010000059.1:0-17990 GCA_038254365.1 Propionibacteriales bacterium | reverse complement strand
CCTGGGCCGAACTCATCCGAGACCACCTCGCCCGCACCCAAGGACGAGCACCCGACCAACGACGCCACGTCGATTCCCGGTCAGCTCCCAGCCTGCACCCATCTCCACGCTAAGCGACATAGAACATAAGTACGAGTATACTACACTGACTCCGACAGTTTCAACCTCGAAGTCACTTGTCCACAAGGGGTTCGCCAGACGCCGGATAGGCTCGCCGGGACAGCGAGCGTGCCGAGCCGGCTCCGGAAAGGTGCGACCATGCAGATGCGCGGGCGCTTCTCGGCAGTGCTGGCCGCCAGCCTCGCCGCCCTCATGGCCGCGAGCTGCAGCGGCGGATCGGGAAGCCCCACTGCGTCCTCGACGACGGCGACACGACCGCCGGTCACGGCTACCGGAACGCCGGCGGACATCCGCCCGCCGACTCCCACGACAGCAGAGCCCAGCACACCCGAGCCCAGCACACCCGAGCCCACAGTGGCACCTCCGGTCACGATCGCGTTCGCGGGAGACATCCATTTCGAGGCGTTCCTCGCTCCCAGGCTGGAGCACCCGGACACTGCCCTCGGTCCGATGGCGGCCGCCCTCCGGTCCGCTGACCTCTCGATCGTTAACCTCGAGACTGCGGTGACGACGCGCGGGACCCCACAGCCCAAGGAGTTCACGTTCTGGGCGCCCCCGGTGGCGTTGACCGCGCTCAAGAGCGCGGGTGTCGACGTCGCGACGATGGCCAACAATCACGCCCTCGACTATGGGCCCGTCGGCGTCCGGGACGCGCTAGCAGCCGCCCGGGCGCGCCACCTGCCGCTGATCGGCATCGGAAGGAACGCCGAGCAGGCGTACGCACCGTGGATCGTCACCGTGCGCGGTCAGCGGATCGCATTCCTCGGCGCCTCGGCCTTCCTGGTGCCGAGCAGCCTGGTGCCATCCTGGTCCGCCGGCCGGCACCAACCGGGGCTCGCGATGGCGATGCCCGGCCATGACGCCCGGTTGCTCGCTGCGGTGCGGGCGGTGCGACCGACCGTCGACACCGTCATCGTGGACATGCACTGGGGGAGTGACGACCTTCGAACCTGCCCGACTTCCTGGCAGCGCATCCTGGCGGCCCATCTCACCGATGCCGGCGCTGACATCGTGATAGGGCAGCACACCCATGTCCTGCAGGGCGCCGGCTACCGCGGAACTGCCTACGTGGACTACGGGCTGGGCAACTTCGAGTTCTACGTCCCGGACGGCGGCCCGACGGCACAGACCGGCATCCTCGAGCTCACCGTGCGTGGCCGTCTCGTGAGCGACCCCCGTTGGGTGCCCGGCGAGCTCGTCAGCGGCGTCCCGAGACCACTGCGGGGTACGGCGGCCGCCGGAGCTCGACAACGCTGGGCGGACCTGCGTGGATGCACCGGGCTCGACCCCCGCCCCATACGCTGAGACCCGCTGGCCCTATCCATGACTACAGTGCGCCCCAGGGGCGCCTGGCCCCACAGGCAAGGGAGACCGGTGAGGACACGCAGCTGGGGGCTGACGGCCGCTGGGCTTTGGTTGACGATCGCCGCGGCGGCGTGTGGCGGAGGTGACTCGCCAGCAGGGGCTCGCCACCCCGCCCGGAGTCATGGTTCGCCACCCGCGACCACCGCCTCAGTGCGGACCCCTGTCACGCCCAGCACCGCCCCGCCGCCGACCCACGCTTCCAGGCCGATCACCATCGCCTTCGCGGGAGACGTCCACTTCGCGTCGTACCTGGCGGCTCGCCTCGACGACCCGCAGACCGCCCTCGGGCCGATGGCCAAGCTGCTCGCGGAAGCCGACCTGTCGATCGTCAACCTCGAGACCGCCGTGACCACGCGAGGGACTCCCGAGCCGAAAGAGTTCACCTTCCGGGCGCCACCGAGCGCGTTCGTCGCCCTCAAGGCCGCCGGTGTCGACGTGGCGACCATGGCCAACAACCATGCGCTCGACTACGGCCCGGTCAGCTTGCCCGACGCGCTCGCGGCCGCCGACGCGGCCGACCTCCCGGTGATCGGGATCGGCGAGGACGCCTCGGCGGCCTTCCAGCCGTGGATCGTCAGCAGCCACGGCCAGCGGGTCGCGTTCCTGGCCGCCACCGCGGTCATGGACACCCCGTTGATCGCCAGCTGGAGCGCGACCGACTCCCAGCCGGGCGTCGCGACGGCCCTGGATGGCGACAACGCGGCCCTCGTCGCGGCCGTCAAGGCGGTCCGCGGCGAGGTGGACACCGTGGTCGTCGACCTGCACTACGGCAGCGACCTGCTGACCTGTCCGACGGAGATCCAACGGAACCTCACCGACGACCTGGTCGCGGCGGGTGCCGACATCGTGGTCGGCCAACATGCCCATGTCGTCCTGGGCGGCGGTTATCTCGGGTCGGCGTACGTCGACTTCGGGCTCGGCAACTTCGAGTTCTACGTGTCCGGCGGCGGACCGACCGCTGAGACCGGTGTGCTGGTGCTCACCGTCGACGGCCGCCGGGTGACCAACCCCCGCTGGGTGCCGGGCCAGATCGTCAACGGGCTGCCGACCGCCTTAACCGGTGCGGCGGCGCAGGCGGCCCAGCAGCACTGGGCCTCGCTGCGGGAGTGCAGCGGCCTCGCCACCACGCCGGCGGCATAGACTCGCAGGGCGAAACCGGGCAGCGGCCCGATCCTGCGAAAGGGCATGAGATGGGATTGCTGGACAGCGTCCACGAGCCGCGCGACCTGCGGGAGCTCGATGACCAGCAGTGCGTCGAGCTTGCCGCCGAGGTGCGTGCCTTCCTGATCGACCGGGTCTCGAGGACCGGCGGGCATCTCGGGCCCAACCTCGGCGTCGTCGAGCTCACCATCGCCATCCACCGCGTCTTCGAGTCACCCCGCGACCGGGTCGTCTTCGACACCGGGCACCAGGCGTACGTACACAAGATCCTCACCGGCAGGGCCGGCCGCTTCGAGACCCTTCGCCAGGAGGACGGACTGTCCGGGTATCCCAGCCGGGCCGAGTCCGACCACGACATCGTGGAGAACTCCCACGCCTCCACCGCCCTCTCGTACGCCGACGGGCTGGCCAAGGCCTACCGGCTGAAAGGGGACGGCCGACACGTGGTCGCCGTGGTCGGCGATGGCGCGCTCACCGGCGGGATGAGCTGGGAGGCGCTGAACAACATCGCGGCCGCCCCCGACAGTCGGCTGGTGATCGTCGTCAACGACAACGGCAGGTCGTACACCGAGACCGTCGGCGGGCTCGCCGATCACCTCGCGAGTCTGCGCACCAACCCGCGCTACGAACAGACGCTCGAGTTGATCAGGACGAGGCTGGCGCGCACCAAGCTGGTCGGCCCCCCGCTCTACGACACGCTGCACGCCATCAAGAAGGGCCTCAAGGACGTGCTGGCGCCGCAGGGCATGTTCGAGGACCTCGGCATCAAGTACGTCGGCCCGATCGACGGACACGACACCTCCGCCGTGGAGCAGGCCCTGACGTTGGCCAAGAACTTCGGTGCTCCGGTGATCGTCCACGCGATCACCAAGAAGGGCATGGGCTACCCGCCGGCCGAACAGCACGACGAGGACAACTTCCACTCCTTGGGTTCCTTCGACGCTGGGACCGGGGCGGTCCCGACGGCGGAGCCGAGCTATGTCGACGTCTTCCGGGCCGAGCTGGTGGCCCTCGGCGTCGAGCGCGAGGACATCGTGGCGGTAACCGCGGCGATGCTCTACCCGACTGGGCTCGACGGGTTCCAGCGGGTGTTCCCGGACCGTACCTTCGACGTCGGGATCGCCGAGCAGCACGCGGTCACCTCGGCCGCCGGCATGGCTCTGGCCGGTCTGCACCCGGTCGTGGCGATCTACGCGACGTTCCTGAACCGGGCGTTCGACCAGGTGCTGCTGGACGCGGCGCTGCACCGCTGCGGGATCACCTTCGTCCTCGACCGTGCCGGCGTCACCGGCGAGGACGGCCCCTCACATCACGGCATGTGGGACATGTCGATCCTGCAGCTGGTGCCCGGGCTGCGCCTCGCGGCTCCCCGAGACGCGACCCGGTTCCGTGAGCTGCTCCGCGAAGCGGTCGCCGTGGGAGATGCTCCAACGGTGCTGCGGGTGCCCAAGGGCGCCGTACCCCCCGAGCTCATGGCCGTCTCCAGCGCCGACGGGGTCGACACCCTGGTCGCTGCCGATGCGAAGGACGTGCTCGTCGTCGCCGTGGGTGCCATGGCCGGCGCCTGCCTCGAAGCGGCCGAGCGTCTCGAGGCGCAAGGCATCGGGGTCACTGTCGTCGACCCTCGCTGGGTCAAGCCGGTGAACCCGGCGCTGGTCTCCCTCGCCGGGGAGTACGGCGCCGTCGTGACCGTGGAGGACAACGGACGCGTCGGTGGCTGCGGGAGCGTGTTCGTGCAGGCGCTGGCCGACGCCGGCTGCGACACCCCGGTCAAGGTCTTCGGTCTGCCACAGGAGTTCCTGGCTCCCGCCAAGCGCAACGCCGTCCACGAGCGGGTGGGGCTGACCGGCCCGAGCCTGGCACGCGACATCACCGCTTGGGTCGCCGCCATGGACAGCTCGGTAGTCGGCAACACCGAGTCAGCGACGCCGGCGGACACGCCCTGATTCTGTCCCGGAAGAGGGAGTGAGCCAGATGAGCCGCCTCCGCGGCAGCGTCTGCTGGACGGCGGCCGTCACGGCGGTTCTCATCGTCAGCGGCTGCGGGAGCACCCAGCTGGCGACCCGCACGGCGCGGTACTCCGCCGCAGGTCCCACCAGCCCGGTTTCCTCGTCCACGGCTCCGACGTCGTCGGCGATCCCGTCCTCGGCGCCGCCGAGCAGGTCCGGGCCTGGTCCCGAGGACTTCGCGGCGATCCGTCGGCTGATGGCCGCTCGCGCCAGGGCGGTGGTCGCCGGTGACGAGGCGGCGTTCATGACGACCGTCGACGCCGCTCGCCCGGCCTTCACAGCAGCCCAACGGGTGATGTTCGTGAATCTCCAGGACCTGCCCGTCACGTCGATGAGCTACGAGGTGGGCGACTCCGGCCTGACCGACGCACCAGGTATCACCGGGGGACCCCTGCTCAGCCCGCCGGTCGTGGAGCATGTGTTCTTCGCGGGCACGGACCGGCGCCCGGTCGCGATCCAGGTCGACGAGACATTCGTCGAGCGAGCCGGCCGTTGGCACCTGGCGGCCGATGCCACCCATGTCGCTGCCGCCGGAGGCATTACCGCGCGTCCTTGGGCCGGGCCGCGGCTGGACGTGGTCGTGCGCGGCCACCTGGTCGTGGTCGCGGACGCTTCCGTCCCGGGTCGCGCCTCGAGCGTCGCCGACACCGTCGAGGCCGGCCTGACGTTCGACGCCGGCATCCTCGACGTCCCGGTCGACGACCACCTGCTGGTCGATGCGACGTCGTCCGGCTCGGTCTCCACGTTCGACAACGACGAGTCGGCGGGAGCCGTGACCTTCGCGGTTGCCGGTGGCGGGCACTTCGAGGCAACGAGGTTCGCGGGACTTCGGGTCAAGCTCAACCCGCAGTACGTCGGTGCACTGCTGAGCGACCCCGTGCTGCTCCGGCACGAGCTGACCCACTACCTGACGTTCCAGTACACCGGTGTCAACCCGAAATGGCTGACCGAGGGTCTCGCGGAGTACGTCTCCCACCAGCCCGCCGGCCTGTCCTCGGAGTACCTGAGCTCGGCGTCGTACGACCGGCTGATCCACCGCCGGCAGGCCATCACCGTCACGGGGCTCTTCGGCATGGATCCCGAGACCGACTATCCGCTCGCCATGGCGTGCGTCACCTATCTCGTCGACCGGGGAGGCATGGGCAAGCTGAAGCTCCTGATGAACGCCTACGCGCTGCACCGTGAGGCGCCGTACGGCGACCAGTTCACCGGTCAGCTGCTGCGCCACATCTACGGCCTTACCCCCAACCAGGTGGCGCGCGGCGCCTTCGACCTGCTCGACGCCCTACGGTGAGGTGAACCTGCGGCCTGCGTCGCGGTCGCTGACGCCGGTCCGGTCAAGGTACGGCGTGATGCCGCCGAGGTGGAAGGGCCAGCCGGCACCGAGGATCAGGCACAGGTCGATGTCGGCGGCCGCCGCGACCACCCGCTCGTCCAGCATCAGCCGGATCTCCTCCGCCAGGGCCACCATGGCCCGGTCGCGCACCTCCTCGGCGGTGGACGGGGAGTCGCCGGTGGTGAGCAGCGCCGCGGTGTCCTCGGCGAGGTAGGGCCGGCCACCGTCGTCCCAGGACCAGAGCCCGGGCTTGTCGGCCCTCACCAGGGCCCGGAGGTTCTCGCTCACGGGGAAACGCTCCCCGAACGCCTCGTGCAGGGTCTCGGCGACATGCAGGCCGATCGCCGGCCCGACCAGCTGGAGCAGGACGAACGGGCTCATCGGCAGACCCAAGGGGTCGAGCGCGTGGTCCGTGACCGCCGGATCGGTGCCCTCGTCGAGGGCCTTGATGATCTCGCCGAGGAACCGGGTGAGCAGCCGGTTCACCACAAAGGCCGGGGAGTCCTTGACCAGCACGGCCGACTTCTTCAGTGTCCGGGAGACCGCAAGCGCGGTCGCCATCGTCACCTCGTCGGTCTCCGCGGCGCGAACGACCTCCACCAGCGGCAGCACCGCCACCGGGTTGAAGAAGTGGAGACCCACCACCCGTTGCGGGTGCTCGAGTCCGCCAGCCATCTCGGTCACGGAGAGCGCGGACGTGTTGGTCGCCAGCACCGTCTCGGCACCGACGACCGCCTCGAGATCCGCGAAGACCTGCCGCTTGACCGACATCTCCTCGAAGACCGCTTCGAGCACGAAGTCGGCATCCGCGAAGACGGCCAGGTCGGTCGAGCCGGAGACCAGGCCACGCAGCCGATTGGCCCGGTCGCCGGTGAGCCGGCCCTTGGCGAGCAGGCGGTCGACCTCACCGTGGACCCGGCTGACACCCGCATCAACCCGCTCCCGGTCGAGGTCGGTCATCACGACCGGCACCTCAAGCCGGCGCACGAGCAGCAGGGCGAGCTGGCTGGCCATCAGGCCGGCCCCCACGACGCCGACCTTGCCGACCGGACGGGCCAGCGCCTGGTCCGGTGCACCGGCCGGATGACGGGCCCGCTTCTGCACCAGGTCGAACGCATACAGCCCGGACCGCAGCTCCGGGCTCATCAGCAGGTCGGCGAGGGCCCCGTCCTCGGCGGCGAAGCCAGTGTCTCGGTCGGCCGTCCGGGCGGCCGCGATCAGGTCGAGTGCCCGGTACGGCGCGGGTGCGGCGCCGTGCAACCGGGCGTCGACGGCGGCTCGACCCTTGGCGACGGCGGCTTCCCAGGCGTCACCGCGGTCGACCTCGGCACGCCGTACGGCGATAGTGCCCGTGAGCACCTCCGCAGACCACCGCAGCGACCGCTCGAGGAAGTCCGCACCACCGAACATCGCGTCGGCGACCCCTCGGTCGAAGACCTGGCGACCGTCGAGCATGGTGTTCTGGTTGAGGGCGTTCTGCACGATGATCTCGACCGCTCGCTCCGCCCCTATCAGGTTCGGCAGCAGATAGGTGCCGCCCCACCCGGGCACCATGCCGAGGAACACCTCGGGCAGGGCGATCGGCCCGGCGGTGTCCAGCACAGTGCGGAACTCGCAGTGCAGGGCCAGCTCGAGGCCGCCGCCGAGCGCGGCGCCGTTGACGTAGCAGAAGGACGGCTTGCCGCCGTCGCGCAGGCGGCGCATCACAGCGTGGCCCAGCCGGGCGATGACCTCGGCTTCCTCCCGTCGGTGGATCTTTGGCACCCCGGTGAGGTCTGCACCCGCCGCGAGCACGAAAGGCTTTCCGGTGATGCCGATCGAGGTCACGTCGGGGCGCGAGAGGGCGTCGTTGATCGCTGCGTTGAGGGAGGCCAGGCCGCGCGCGCCGAAGGTGTTCGGCTTCGTGTGGTCGTGTCCGTTGTCCAGCGTGACCAGGGCCATCGTGCCGGCGCCGAGTGCCAGCTCGATGTCGCGGCTGAGCGCGGTGGTCACCACCTCGTCGGCCGCGAACGCCGCGGCCTGCTCGAGCAGGTCGTCCAGGGTTGCGTTCATGCGGTCAACCCCGTCCAGCGCGGGTTCTCCCAGACGACCGTTCCGCCCATGCCGAGTCCGACGCACATCGTGGTGATGCCGTAGCGCACCTCGGGGTGTTCGGCGAAGTGGTCGGCGAGCTGCACCATCAGCCGCACGCCGGACGCCGCGAGGGGATGGCCGACGGCGATGGCGCCGCCGTAAGGGTTGACCCGGGGATCGTCGTCGGCGATGCCGAAGTGGTCGAGGAACGCGAGCACCTGCACGGCGAACGCCTCGTTGATCTCGAACAGCCCGATGTCGTCGATGTGCAGCCCCGCGAGGGCGAGGGCCTTGTCGGTGGCCGGGATCGGACCGACCCCCATCACCTCGGGGTCGACCCCGGCGTAGGCGTAGGACACCAGACGCATCCGCACCGGCAGCCCGAGCTCACCGGCGGTCTCCTCGGCGGCGAGCAGGCAGGCGGTGGCGCCGTCGTTCAGGCCCGCCGAGTTGCCGGCGGTGACCCGGCCGTGGGGGCGGAACGGAGTCTTGAGCGTGGCCAGGTCGGCCTCCGTGGTGCCGGGACGCGGCGGCTCGTCACGGCTGACCAGGCCCCAGCCCAGCGCGGGGGACCGGTTCGCGACGCTGACCAGGTGGGGCTGGGTTTTTCCGGCTGCGTAGGCGGCCGCCGTTCGCCGCTGCGAGGTGGCGGCGAACGCATCGGCGCGCCGCCTGGTCACGTCGGGGAACCGGTCGTGCAGGTTCTCGGCGGTCTGCCCCATTACCAGCGCCGACGGGTCGACGAGCCGCTCGGCGACGATCCGCGGGTTGGGGTCGACGCCCTCGCCGATGGGGTGGTGGCCCATGTGCTCGACGCCGCCGGCGACGCACACGTCGTACGCGCCGAACGCGATGCCGGCCGCGGTGGTGGTGACGGCGGTCATGGCCCCGGCGCACATCCGGTCTATCGCGTAGCCGGGGGTCGTCCTCGGCAGGCCGCTCAACAGGGCGGCGGTGCGGCCGATGGTCAGGCCCTGGTCACCGGTCTGGGTGGTGGCGGCGATGGCCACCTCGTCGACCCGGTCGGGCGGAAGCTCCGGGTGACGTCGCATCAGCTCGGTGATGCACTTGACCACCAGGTCGTCGGCCCGGGTGTCGGCGTACACGCTGTTGGCCTTGCCGAAGGGCGTCCGGAGTCCGTCGACGAAGACGACATCCCTGACTACACGGGCCATGAGGGCTCCTTCGGCGGCGGTGCGAGGATGCGGTCGCCATGCAGATGCTAGCCACTGGTCATCGGGCCTAGTCCAGGAGGGTTACAGAATGCATGTACTGTGAGATATTCTGCATTGCATGGGTTCGTTGTTGCAGATCAGAAACGTCCCGGACGACACGAGGCGAGCGCTCAAGGTGCGCGCCGCCGCGAGTGGAACCTCCCTGAACACATTCCTGCTGGAGCTGCTGAGCCGCGAGGTGGCCCGGCCGACGGTCGCCGAGGTCCTCGAGCGAGCCGCCCGCCGAAGCGAGCGCGCTGAGGCCTCGGCCGTGGATCTCATCGCGGCAGGTCGGGGCGACCGCGACGAACGGCTCCTCGGCACCTCCCGGCCGTGATCGTCGTCGACAGCTCCGTGGTCGTCGACGCACTCGTTCTAGCCGAGGGCAGCCATGACGTGCACGCGGCCCTGCGCGACGAGGAGCTGCACGCTCCAACGCTGCTGGACTACGAGGTGGTCTCGGCCCTCCGGGGGTTGACGCTGGGGCACCGACTGAGCGAGGCGCGGGCGGCCGACGCTCTGGTCGACTTCGACGACCTGCCGATGCGACGCTGGCAGTCGAGCGACGCGTTGCGGCGCCGGGCGCTGAGCCTGCGTCACAACGTGTCAGCCTACGACGCGGCATATGTCGCACTCGCCGAGGCGCTCGGGTGCCCCCTGGTAACACGAGACGCCCGGCTTGCGGAGACGGAGGAATCCCACGACGCCGCCGTCGAGGTGGTCTGACCGCCGCGGTTCGTCAGGCCGGGCCGAGCCGGTCCGCGGCCGTGAGCACGACCTCGTCCTCGATCGATTGGGCGCGAACGCAAGCGGGGTCGAGATGTCGGAAGCAGCGTTTCCACCCGAACCGTCGTCATTACAGGGGGAGGAACTTGTGATCGCCGGAGTGAACGCCGACCTGCGAACGCACCGACGCCACCGCGTCGTCATCTTCGGCTCCGGCGTCGCCGCCGCGGCCATGCTGGTATCGGGCCTCTACGCAACCGGGCTAACAGGAGACGGAGAATCCTCGGCCCCCGAAGCGCAAGGCACGCCGGAAGTCCTCGGGCACCAGCACAACCCAACCCCCGCCGGGCACCAGCACCAGGCCCCGAACAGAGAGGGGATCGTGCCCACCCCCGCACCCGGCGAGCCCTGCATCGGAGCCCAAAGCGAGAGGACTACCCAGCTAGCCGCCGACGTCGCCTTTCCCGTCTGGATGTGGAGCTGTGCCGCGGGTGTTCTCCTGGCTCACCACCCAGATGTCCCTCAAGCCACCCAGATCTGGGTGGCTTGAGGGGTGCTTGCCTGGCTCACCACTCAAGCACCCCGAGGGGCGCGGAGCGGTGGGCCTGGTTGGGTGGTTCCGGAGCCGATGGCATGATCGACCGGTGCCGAACTCCGTCGCCGAGCTGCTGGGCCTGCTCGAGCTGGAGCGGCTCGAGGTCGACCTGTTCAGGGGCCGCCAGCCCGACACGAGTCGGCAGCGCGTCTTCGGCGGGCAGGTGGCGGCGCAGGCCCTCGCGGCGGCGTCCCGGACGGTGCCGCCGGAGGTCTCGGCCCACTCGCTGCACGCCTACTTCCTGCGGCCGGGCGACACCGCGATCCCCATCGTGTACGACGTGGAACGCATCCGCGACGGGCGCTCGTTCGCCACCCGGCGGGTGGTGGCCCGCCAGCACGGCACCTCGATCTTCTTCCTGACCGCCTCCTTCCAGATCGCGGAGGTCGGCTACGACCACCAGGACTTGATGCCCGCCGTGCCGGCACCCGACGACTGCCCCACGATGGGCGACCTCTTCCGCGAGATCACCGGCCGCGCCGACGACAGGTCGTGGGAGCGGGAGTGGGCCGCCCTGGACGTGCGCTACGCCGGCGACTCGCGTCCCGGCGGCCGGCTGTCGGGTGACGCCGAGCCAGCCCGGGCGCAGATCTGGGTGAAGGCGGCGGGGGAGGTGCCCGCCGACCCGGTGGTCAACATGTGCGTCCTCGCCTACGCGAGCGACCTGACGCTGCTGGGGGTGGGCCTGGTGCCACACGGTGTGCTGATCGTGTCGCCGCAGATCCAACCGGCGTCGCTCGACCACTCGATGTGGTTCCACCGCCCGTTCCGCACCGACCAGTGGCTGCTCTACGACCAGCACTCGCCGTCGGCCAGCGGCGCTCGCGGCTTCGCGCTCGGCCGGGTGTTCAGCGGCGACGGTCGGCTGGTGGCGTCGGTGGCCCAGGAGGGGCTGATCCGGCCCCTGGGCGAGGCCAGGAGTGGCCTCTCGTGAGGTATGGCTTTGCGATCGACCATCGCACCTGCATCGGCTGCCACGCCTGCACGGTCGCCTGCAAGACCGAGCATCAGATCCCGGTCGGACAGTTCCGCACCTGGGTGAAGTACGTCGACTCGGGCACCTTCCCGGACTCGACCCGCGACTTCGGGGTCATGCGCTGCAACCACTGCACCGACGCGCCGTGCATCGAGATCTGCCCCACCAACGCGCTCTTCAAGCGGGACGACGGCATCGTCGACTTCGACAGCGACCTGTGCATCGGCTGCAAGTCGTGCATGCAGGCCTGCCCGTACGACGCCATCTACATCGACAAGGACACCAACACTGCCGCCAAGTGCAACTTCTGCGCGCACCGCGTCGACAACGGGCTGGAGCCCGCATGCGTGACGGTCTGCCCGACGCACTCGATCTGGGTGGGTGACCTCGAGGACCCCACCAGCGGGATCAGTCTGCTGTTGGCCGGCAGCGAGACGAAAGTCCGGGCCCCGGAGCAACGCACCGGACCGAACGTGCACTACATCGGCGCCAGCGACCTGGTGCTCGACCCGCTGGCGGCGCCCGTGCGCGACACCTACCTGTGGGCGGAGCCCGACGACCTCCGGCTGCTGATGGCGCAGGACAGCTACGGCTCGGACCCCACCGCGGCGACCACCCTGAACACGGCGCACTCCCGCCCCTGGGGGTGGCGGGTGGCGACCTACCTGTGGACGAAGGGTCTCGGTGCCGGCGCGCTTCTCATCTCTGCGCTGGCCGTGCTGCTCGGTGTCGGCCTGGATGGCCCGACGCGGTTCGGCCCGGTGCTGGCCGTGGTCGGTACGGCGGTGACCGGCGGGCTGCTGGTGTGGGACCTGAAGCGGCCGGAACGGTTCTACTTCCTGCTGACCAAGCCCAACCTGAGCTCCTGGCTGGTCAAGGGAGGCTACTGCCTGCTGGCGATCGCCGCGGTCTCCGGGGGGTGGCTGCTGGCCCAGCTGCTCTCGGTCGACTCCGGCCCACTGAACGTCGTACTGGCGCTGCTGAGCCTGCCCGCGGCGGTGATGGCGGCCGGCTACACCGCGTTTCTCTTCGGGCAGGCCGAGGGCCGTGACCTGTGGCAGTCCCACTGGCTGTTCCCGCACCTGGTCGCGCAAGCCGCCATGGCGGGCGCGGGCGCCGTCGCCGCACTCACCCTGTGGGGTGGGGCTGCAGAGCGGCCGGCCGCCCTCGTCGCGCGGGTGCTCCTGGTCGCCACCGTGGTCCAGGTCGCCGTGAGCCTGGTCGAGCTGCTCGGACGGCACGGTACGGCGAACGCCACCCGCGGCGCGTTGATCATGACCCGAGGCCGTTACGCGCGCGTGTACTGGGGGCTGACCGTCGGGCTGGCCGTCCCGGTCGTCGTACTGGCTGCGGCGGGGTGGACCGGGAGCGGCGGAGCCCAACCGCTGGTCGCGGTAGCCGGCATCCTCGCCCAGCTGTCGATCCTCAGCTACGAGCTCTGCTTCGTGCGGGCCGGCCAAGAGGTGCCGCTGTCATGACCGAACACGCGCTGCCGGGCGCCCGGACCCACGAGAACCTGCGCAACTACCCCCCCGTGGAGCAGTGGGACAGCTTCGTCGCCTACGACGCCAAGGCGCACCCGCGCAAGGTCACCCGCGAGTTCATGCTGATACCCACCACGTGTTTCAACTGCGAGTCGGCCTGCGGGCTGCTCGCGCACGTCGCCAAGGACGACCTCACCATCACCAAGCTCGAGGGCAACCCGGCCCATCCCGGTTCCCGCGGACGCAACTGCGCCAAGGGGCCGGCCACCATCAACCAGCTCGACGACCCCGAGCGGATCCTCTACCCCCTGCGGCAGGCCGGGCCGCGGGGGAGCGGCCAGTGGGAGCGGGTCAGCTGGGACGAGGCCCTGGACGACATCGCCACCCGGATCCGGTCGGCGATCGTGGAGGACCGCCGCAACGAGGTCATGTACCACGTCGGCCGGCCGGGGGAGGACGGCTTCGCCGAGCGGTTCCTGCTGGCCTGGGGCGTCGACGGGCACAACTCCCACACCAACATCTGCTCCGCCGGCGCCCGGCTCGGGTACTCGCTGTGGGGCGGGTACGACCGACCATCGCCCGACCACGCCAACAGCAAGGCGATCCTGCTGCTCTCGTCACATCTCGAGACCGGCCACTACTTCAACCCGCACGCCCAGCGGATCATGGAGGCCAAGGCCGCCGGGACCAAGCTGGTCGTGGTCGACCCGCGGATGTCGAACACCGCCTCCCACGCCGACCTGTGGCTGGCCCCGTGGCCGGGCAGCGAGGCGGCGATCCTGCTCTCGGTGGCCGCTCACCTGCTGCGGACCCGGCAGATCGACGCGGAGTTCGTCCGCCGCTGGGTCAACTGGGACGTGTACCTGCAGCGCCTGCACCCGGACGCGGAGCCGACGTTCGAGGTGTTCCTCGACCGCCTGGAGGCGGATTACGCGCCGTACACGTTCGAGATGGCCGCCGCGGAGGCGAAGGTGCCGGCGGCCAAGATCGCCGAGCTCGCGGACATCGTCGCCGGTGCGGGGACGGCTCTCTCAGCTCACGTCTGGCGCTCCGCGGCCGCCGGCAACCTGGGCGGCTGGCAGGTGGCGCGCAGCCTGTTCTTCCTCAACGTGCTCACCGGCAGCGTGGGCACGGTCGGGGGCACCAGCCCGAACGGCTGGAACAAGTTCATCGCCCACGGGTTCAACCCCCCGCCCGGTCACGACGGCTGGAACGAGCTGCTGTGGCCGGCCGAGTATCCGCTGTGCACCAACGAGATGTCGTTCCTCCTGCCGCACTTCCTCAACGAAGACCGGGCCCGTCTCGCGGTGTACTTCTCGCGGGTCTACAACCCGATCTGGACCAACCCCGACGGCTTCACCTGGCTTGAGGCGCTGACCTCGAAGGAGCGGGTGGGCTGCCACGTCGCCCTCACCCCCACTTGGTCGGAGACCGCGACCTTCGCCGACTACGTGCTGCCCATGGGTCACTCGACCGAGCGACACGACACCCACTCCTACGAGACGCATGCCGCGCGCTGGCTCGGGTTCCGCCAGCCGGTGCGCCGGGTCGCGTTCGAGAAGCTGGGCAAGGAGTTCCTCGACACCCGCGACACGAACCCGGGGGAGGTGTGGGAGGAGAACGAGTTCTGGTTCGCGCTGTCCTGGCGGATCGACCCCGACGGCTCGCTCGGTATCAGGCGGTACTTCGAGTCGCCGTACCGGCCGGGGGAGCCGGTGACCGTCGACGAGTACTACCGGTGGGTGTTCGAGAACCGGGTCCCCGGCCTGCCGGAGAAGGCCGCCGCGGAGGGGCTTTCGGCGCTTGCCTACATGCGCAGGTACGGCGTCGTGGAGATCGCCGACGACCTCTACCGACAGGACGAGCGCCCCCTCACCGACGACGAGCTCGAGGGGGCGGTCGCGGACGAGCGTGGTGTGCTGCGTACGCCGACCGATGACGAGTCGACGCCGCCCCTGGTTGGGGAGGCCGGCTCGGTGGGGGTCCGGCTGGCCGACGGCTCCACGGTGGCCGGCTGGCTGACGCCGTCCCGGAAGCTCGAGCTCTACTCGGACACCGCTGCCGCGTTCGGCTGGCCCGAGCAGGCGACCCCGGCCTACATCCGTTCACACGTGGCCGCGTCGGAGATCAACGCGTCGGCGGGGGAGATGGTGCTGGTCCCGACGTTCCGGCTGCCCACCCTGATCCACACCCGGTCGGGGAACGCGAAGTATCTCAACGAGATCAGCAACACCCATCCGCTGTGGATGAACGCCGACGACGCCCGGGAGAAGGGCCTTGCCACGGGTGACCTGGTGCGGGTGACCACCCGGATCGGGCACTTCGTGGTCCGGCTGTGGGCGACCCAGGGGATCCGTCCCGGGGTCGTCGCCCTCAGCCACCACATGGGCAGGTGGCGGCTGCACGACAACGACGGCAGCCGGTGGGTGACCGGCAAGGTCGACATCACCCAGCCCAGTTCCGGCACCTGGCGGCTGCGCTACGCCGAGGGCGTGCGGCCCTTCCACAGCAACGACCCGGACTCCGCACGGATCGACTGGACTGACCCCGGGGTGCACCAGAACCTGGCGTTCCCGGTGCAGCCCGACCCGATGTCCGGCATGCACTGCTGGCTGCAGAAGGTCGTCGTCACCAGGGCCGAAGCGGACGACCGGTACGGCGATGTGGAGGTAGACACGACCCGGTCGCGAGAGGTCTTCCACGAGTGGCTCGCGCTGACCCGTCCCGGGCCGAGCGCCGACGGGTGGCGGCGACCGGAGTTCATGATGCGCCCGGTCAAGCCGAAGCGGGGCGCCTTCCGGACGGAGCCGCCGGATGCGCGACGAGACTCCTGACTCCCCGCCGGACCCCCGGTTCCTGCTCGCCAGCGAGCGGACCCTGCTGGCCTGGCTGCGCACCTCGCTGGCGTTCGTCGCCACCGGGCTCGCCCTGGTAGCGATCCGGCATGCCGGGGTCGACAGCGTCTGGCCGCTGGTCGGGGCGACCGTGAGCAGCCTCGTGGGAGTGGTGATCGCGGTGTGGGCCTACCTGCACAGGCGGGCCGTCGACCACGCCATCCGGAGGTCCCAGCCGATGCCCTCGCCCGGCATCGTACCCGTGCTGGTCCTCGGGGTCGTCGTCCCGGCCGCGACCGTGATCCTGGCGATCGTCTCGCTGTGAATGGGGTTCCGGACTACCTTCATGCCATGGTCGACGGCCTGCATGCGGACGGGGCAGCGGAAGAGTCGGGGTGACCGTTCAGGATCCTCGTGGTGTGCACCGCCAACATTTGCCGGCCGCCGCTGGCCGAGCACCTGCTGCGGGCGGCGCTGACAGCGGCGTCCGGTTCGGAAAACCGCCGCTTCGAGGTCTCCAGCGCGGGGATCCGTGGATGGGACGGCGCGGAGATGGACCCAGCCGCGGCGGCTGAGCTGAGCCGCCTGGGCGGCGACGCGCGTGAGTTCCGCGCCCGCTCCCTCACGGACGACCAATGCATGGCTGCCGACCTCATCCTTACGGCCACCGTGGAACACCGGGTGTACGTGCTGCAGCAGGTGCCTCGGGCACTCAACCGCACGTTTACCCTCCTGGAGTGCGCCCATCTCGTCTCCGAGGTGGAGTCGGTGCGGATGGCGGACGGCTCACCGGCCGAGCTGGTCAAGCGAGCAGCCTTGGCTCGCGGCGGCGACTCTCGAGGGGTACGACATCCTAGACCCGTACGGCGCGGAAGCAGATGCTCATGGCCGGACCGCCGACCTAGTTCACGCTGCGGTGGAGTCGATTGTGGCTGCCTTAACGACAACGACGGTGAGCAGCCAGGATCCATGACATGCGCTAACCGAGAACCCGGAACCCGAGCAGGAAGCCGGCGAGCAGCACGGCGAGAGCGAGCAGCCAGACGGCGAGGTGGACGCCGGCCACCTGATGTCGGGGGGACCTCCGAGTCTGGTGTGGGAGGCCGACGACAGCGCCGCGCAGGGCGGTCGCGAATGACGTGGGATCGTCGAACCGCTCCTCCGGCCGGAGCCGGAGGGCGCGCAGGAGAACGTCGTCCACGGGTGCCAGCTCGGCGCGCGCCAGGCTCGGCTCTGGGGAAGCCTCGCGCGCAACAACGACGAGAGATCGCCCGTGCGGGCCGGCTGCCCGGTCAAGAGGTGGTAGGTGACCGCGCCGAGGGCGTGCACGTCGGCCCGCCCATCCAGCGCGGTGCCCATCTCGACCTGCTCCGGTGCCATGTAGGCGACCGTTCCGACGACCTGGGTGATCCCGGAGGCGTTGAGCATCGTCTTCGCCACCCCAGGTCGGCGATCAGCAGCCGGCGGCCGTGCTGGTCGTCGCTGCGCAGCAAGAGGTTCTGCGGCTTGATGTCGCGATGGATGATCCCCTGCGCGTGCAGCACGGCAAGCCCCTCCGCCGCCTGGGTGACCAGGTCCACAGCCTCGTCGAGGTGGGGCAAAGGGCCGTCGTTGATCAGGTCCATCACGGTTCCCTGGTCGGCGTACGTCATGACGAAGTAGGGGATGCCGTCGTCGGTCTCGCCGATGTCGTGGACCCGCACCACGTGGTCGGAGTCGGCTCGGCGGAGGATGCGGGCCTCCTCGACGAACCGCTCGCGGATGTCGGCTCGCTCGCTCCAGATGTCCGCGAGCACCTTCACGGCCACCAGCGAGTCCAGCTGCTCGTCCCGGTAGAGCCAGACGGTCGCGAAACCGCCCGATCCCAGACGACGGATCCGGCGCAGGCGGCCGAGGGTCTGCGGTGCAGGCACACGAGTAGGGTGCAGGCACACGAGTAGTGTGCAGGACGTTCCACAGGTCAGCAAAGCGGCGCCGTCGTTCCTTGGCGCACCATGGTGCGCGAAGATTCGGCGGCGTCGTGCTGGCCGTCTTGTGCTGTTGGGGCCAGACTGGTGGGGTTCGTCGTGGTCGACCCCGAATCCTCTGTAGTGCCTG
>JBBSGI010000058.1:0-18445 GCA_038254365.1 Propionibacteriales bacterium | reverse complement strand
GACTACGACCACCCGAAATCCCCTTGACGGCGCTCCCGGTCCGCCGGGCCGACCAGGGTGAACGGTGCCGCTCGCCTGTCGTCCAACTGGTGAAGAGGGGGTCGGTATGACCACAACGCGCCATCGGCGCGGGATTTCGGCGATTGTGCTGTGGACGACGGTTCTGGTGGCCGCCGCCTGCGGTGCCTCGCCTGCGGCCACCATTGCCAGCAGCGGCGGCTCGTCAACATCAACCTCAATGACGGCGACGACGGCTGTCACGGCGACGACCACGACGAGCCTGCCCAGGACGACAGTCCCACCGGCCTCCACCTCGACGACCGTCGCCTCTCTGGGCGGCACCGGAGTCCAGGGGACGGTGCTCTTCTCGCCCGTCTGCCCAGTTGAGCGGATTCCGCCCGACCCCTTCTGCGCTCCTCGCCCCGGTCCGGCCCGCATCCAGGTGCTGCGAGCTGACGGCAGCGTGGTGGTCGAGGTTGCGGCCAGTACCGCTGGGCGCTTCTCGATCCCGGTGGGTCCAGGGACCTACCGGGTGACGGCGGTCCCCAGCACACCCGGCCCTGGACGGCGATGCCAGGTCGAGCCGCCGCAAGCGACTGTGGTGGCCAGGTCCTTCGTTACGGTCAGCGTGACCTGCGACACCGGAATCCGCTGAGCGTCGTCGAAGGCCGCGTACCAGCGGTGTGCCCTTGGTGTGTCCTCGGCTCCACAGGCAAAGAGCAAAAGCGCAGGTCAGGGGCCAGTTGGGTAGTCCGACGGCCAGTTGGGCTGGAAGAGGTGCCCGGGGTTTCTTGACCAGGTCGTTTCTACAAAGGTGCAGGTCAGAGCGTACGTCTCGTGCCGCCCGAGGTCATTGAGTTCCGTCTGCTGATGCCAAAAGGTCCCCCTGAAGGTCCCCCTCGGCAGGAAAAGGTGCCACTACAATCTGAGCCATGAAGCAGTGGATCGAGGCCGTCCCCGGCGGCCACAAGGCCCGGATCCGGTACCCGAACGGGAAGACCCGGAGCAAGACGTTCCCGACCGTCCGCGAGGCGAGAACGTGGCTCCGCCGGACGCTGACGGAGGTCGATGCCGGCACCTACGTCCCCGAGGCCAACGGCAAGGTGTCGTTCGCCGACTGGGCGGCACAGTTCGTCACGATGAGCGTCGACCTGGCACCCGGCACCATCAACCGACGGGCCAGCGACCTCAAGAACTGGGTGCTGCCCGAGTTCGGCCATCGGGCGCTGAGTTCCATCACCCAGCCCCAGGTTCGGGCCTGGGTCGCGGCGATGAGCAAGGCCGGGTGCAATGCCGGCAGCGTGAAGCTGCGCTACGAGACGCTCGCCACGATCTTCCGAGCCGCAGTCGACGCTGACCTGATCCGTCGTTCGCCATGCTTCCGCGTCGGGCTCCCCCGTTACGAGCGCGGCGAGATGCGGCTGCTGTCGCTTGGGGAGATCGTGAACCTGTCGGAGGCGATCCATCCGCGCTACCGGGCCCTTGTCCTGCTCGCCGGCACCGGCGGTTTGCGCATCGGCGAGCTCGGCGCGCTCCGGGGAAAGCGCATCGACCTCAAACGACGGACGGTGGAAGTCGCCGAGAACCTGACCCTCGACAACGGCCGCCCAGAGTTCGGCCCGCTGAAGACCAAGGCCAGCCACCGCAAGGTGCCGATCCCGCGCCAAACCGCGGCGGCGCTCGACGAACACCTCCGGCTGTTCGCGGTCGGCCGCGACGACCTGCTCTTCACCTCTGTGACCGGCACCATCCTGCGCCCGTACCAGTTCCGGCGACGTCATTTCCATGCCGCCGCTGAGCGCGCAGGTCTGGCCCCGTTGCGACCGCACGATCTCCGTCACAGCGCCATCTCCCTGTGGATCGCCAGCGGCGCCAACCCGAAGGTCGTCCAATCCAAGGCTGGCCATGCATCCATCAAGGTCACCTACGACCGGTACGGCCACCTCTTCCCTGACTACGACGACCGAGCCACCCGCCATCTTGAAGACCTATGGGACGAGGCGGCCGGTCATACAAACGTCGTTCCACTTCGACCTCGCGACGACACCGGCTGACGAAAGCTCGATCGGCCGCCGGCAACGCCGTCATCGCTCGACCCGGTGGTCGAACGTGGCGCTGGGGTGAATTGCTGCCATGGTCGGCAGATCGCTCGCAGGTGGCCCTGTCTCGCAGGCTGACGGTGGGGGCAGGAGGAAGCGACGTTCGCAACGTGGAAGTCGGCGGTTCGAATCCGCTCACCTCCACCGGGAGTTTCGTGCAAATCCGCAGGTCAGGGGCTATACGGCGGGTGACCGCTGTTGCCCGTTGCTCACCCCTGTTACGCCCTGTTTTCCGCTGGGTGTGGCACGGGTGTGGCACGCAACGTCGCCGTCCTCCGACGGAGCTTGTGGGTGGCAGCCCGCGACGACGGTCAAGGGACGACCCCTTTCGTCACGCGCAGTCGTAGCCTGCGGCTAGTGGCGGTAGAGACGATACGAGTTCCTTACGGCGAACCGGCGGTGGCACTCCTGGCCGATCGGGTACACGCGGCCAAGGCTGGTGATCCATTGGCGGCTGTGACCGTGGTAGTGCCGAGCAACTACGCCGCTGTAGCGACCCGCCGAGAGCTGGCCCGACACAGTGGCATCGCCGGGACGACCTTCGTCACGCTTTACCGCCTCGCTGAGCGGCTCGGCGGACCAACGCTGGCGGCGGCTGGGCGGCGGCCGGTCTCGGCGCCTGTGGTCCTCCAGGCGGTCCGGGCCGCACTCGCAGCGGAGCCGGGCGTCCTGGCGTCGGTTGCCGCCCATCCCGCTACCGAGTTGGCGCTCGCTGCCGCGCAGCGCGAGCTGGCCGGGGTCAGTCCCGATGCGCTCGACGCGATCGCTGCCCAAAGCCCTCGAGCCGCCGACGTGGTGCGGATCGTCCGGACGGTTACTGACCGGCTACGAGTGGGCTGGCACGACGAGCACGACCTGGTGGCGGCCGCAACGGATGTCCTGCGAGGCGCACCGGCAGGACTCGGCTCGGTGATCCTGTACCTGCCCGAGCGGGTGCCAGCGGGCGGAGCGGAGTTCCTCCGCGCCCTGGCCAGTCGAGGACTGCTCACCATCGTCGTCGGCGCCACGGGCGTCGACGAGGCCGATCGGCCCGTTGTGGCCGCCCTCGAAACGGCGGGTTTCGCCGTTCCTCCGTCGACAGGCCTTGAGCAGCCGCGAGCGAAGCGCGTGGTCAGTGCGAGCGACCCGGACGAGGAGGTGCGCGCGGCAGTGCGCATCGTCGTCGACGCCGTGAGGGAGGGAGTACCGCTTGGGCGGATGGCGCTGTTTTTCGGCGCCGCCAATCCCTACGCCCGCCTCCTCCATGGGCAGCTCGATGCCGCGGGCATCGTCGCCAACGGGACCCCAGTACGCGCGATCGCCGACATGCTGGCGGGCCGGGTGCTCAGGGGCCTGCTGGGGCTGCCCGACCGCCGCTTCCGCCGGTCCGACGTGCTGGCCGTCCTCTCGTCGGCCAAGCTGCGCGATGCCAGCGGACGCTCCGTTCCCGTCCGGGTGTGGGACCAGGTGTCGCGTGCCGCCAGGGTCGTCGACGGTGACGACTGGGCCGAGCGGCTGGCCGCGTACGCGGGCGAGCGGATTCGGAAAGCGGCCGCCGCGGAGGACGATGAGCGGCCGGGCCTGGCCCGCTGGTTCCGGCACGAAGCCGAGCGGGCCGGATCCTTGGCGTCGTTCATGGCGACGCTCATGGCTGACCTTCTGGCCGGCGAGGCGCTCGGCAGTTGGCAGGAGATGGCCGCGTGGGCTTCCGGCTTGCTCGACTGCTACCTGGGCAATGACCGATCCGGTTGGCCGAAGCCCGAACGCGAGGCATCCGACCGGATCGGAACCGCTATTGACCGTCTCGGAGGGCTCGACGCGCTCGACGGGCCGCCACCGACCGTCGAGGTGTTCCGGCGGTTGCTCGACGGGGAGCTCGATGTCGCGCTCCAACGCATCGGCCGACTGGGAGAGGGGGTGCTGGTCGGTCCGCTGTCGTTGGCCATCGGACTGTCCCTCGACCGGGTCGTTGTGCTCGGGATGACCGAGGGCACGTTCCCCGACCGCCGGCTGGACGACTCGTTGCTGCCTGATAGCGAACGGGCGGTCGCGGGCGGCGAGCTGGTATTGCGTGCCGAGCACATCCACGATGACCACCGGCATCTTCTGGCCGCGTTGGCAGCCGGACCGGCAACAGTGTGCTTCTCTCGTGGCGATCTGCGTCAGCCAGGCGCACGCACAGCATCCCGATGGCTCCTCGACGATGCCACGTCGCTCGCCGGCTCGCCCTCAAAGGTTCTCACCGCGGACCTGGAGGCCCATCGTGGCGCGACGTGGGTCGACATCGTGCCCTCGTTCACTGCCGGGATCAGCCGGGTGAACTTCCCGGCAACCAGCCAGGAGCACCGCTTGGCGGTCCTCCTCCGCGGCGGCGGGCCGCTGTCGGCTCGACCTCTTACCGCGGCGGATCCGATCCTCGCCGCGGGCGCAGCGCTGGCAGAGTCCCGCAGAAGCGACAGGTTTACCCGCTTTGACGGCAACCTTGCCGGACTCGACCTCCTGCCGGTGGTCAACGCAGATCAGGCCCACTCTGCCACCCGGCTGCAGGCGTGGGCTTCGTGCCCTCATGCGTACCTGCTGGAGCATGTGCTCGGCGTCGAGGTCGTGGACGAGCCCGAACGGCGGCTGCGCATCGATCCCCTCGATAAGGGCGCGCTCATCCACGAGGCTCTGCACCGCTTCATCGAGGAGGGCAGTATCGACGCGGAACGGCTCCAGGCGATCGGCGCCGAGGTGTGTGACACCTTCGCAAGCAGGGGCCGCACGGGACGCCAGATGTTCTGGCGGCGGGATCGAGCGAGGATCCTCGCCGATCTCGGGCAATTCTTCACCGACGACGAAGCCTGGCGGGTGCTGACTGGGGCCGAGCCGGTCGCAGCCGAGCGTCGCTTCGACTCAGTGCTCGTCTTGCCCGATGGAGAATCACTACGCGTTCGGGGCGCCATTGACCGCGTCGATCGCCTACCTGGCGGGAGCCTGGTTGTATTCGACTACAAGACCGGTAGGTCGGAGAAGTACCAGGAGCTCACCGAGGCCGACTCGCATCAGCGCGGCACCTGCCTTCAACCGGTCCTCTACGCCGCCGGCGCCAACGCCGAGCTCGGCGCGGGGCCGGTCCGCTTCGAGTACTGGTTCGTCACGAGCACCGGCAGGTTCGAGAGGCTCGGCTACGACGTCACGGACGCCGTAGCCACTGAGGTCGGCGTGGCACTGGAGACCATTGTTGACGGCATCGACCGCGGGCTTTTTCCTCTCCGCCCGCCAGAGGCGCCCGGTTGGAACCGCGTCGACTGCTGGTCCTGCTCACCCGATGGACTCAGCGCAGCGGAAGCGCGCCGGGGCTGGGAACGCAAGCGCAGTGACCCATTGCTGCGCGCCTACGTCGGCCTTTGCGAGCCGGGAGGCCACGATGAACACAGATGATTCCCCTGCCCGCGAGGCTGTCCGGAACGACCTCGTCGGCACCCTGTTCCTCGAGGCCGGTGCCGGGTCGGGCAAGACGACGAGCCTTGTGGAGCGGTTCGTGGCCCTCGTTCGGGTGGGCATCCCGGCAGACCGAATCGCCGCCATCACCTTCACCGAGAAGGCAGCAGGGGAACTGGCCGACCGCGTCCGCCAGGCCCTCGGGCGTGCAGGCGATCACGCTGCCCTCGACCTCCTCGACCGAGCCGCCATCGGCACGTTGCACTCCTTCGCTCAGCGCATCCTCAACGAGCACCCGATCGAG
This sequence comes from Propionibacteriales bacterium, assembly GCA_038254365.1. GTDB lineage: Bacteria > Actinomycetota > Actinomycetes > Propionibacteriales > Nocardioidaceae > JAWWPG01. The sequence goes on along the minus strand of JBBSGI010000058.1, from coordinate 12,640 downwards.
GCCGGGCTCCCGCCCCGGCTCGAGGTACTCGACGAGATCAGCTCTCAGGTGGCGTTCGATCAGCGGTGGGACGCCTTCGTCGACCAACTCCTGGAGGACGACGCGGTCGAGGTGCCGTTCCGGATGCTCCTGGCCTCCGGCATCGACCTGCGCCACCTCCGTGACGTCGCCCTGGCCTTCGCCGACAACTGGGACCTTGTGGCCGAGCGACTGGTTGACCGGCCACCGATGCCGCCACTCAACCTGGCGGGGATGCTTGATGAGGTCGACGCATTGCTGGCCGCCGCCGACGCCTGCACGGACCCCGAGGACAAGCTCTTGGCCCGACTGGTGGAGCTGGCAGCGTGGAGCCTCCGGCTGCGAGCCGCGGTGGACGACGACTCCCGACTCACCCTCCTCGGTGACCGGGAGAGGCCGAGCACGAGGGTCGGGAATGCCGGCCGCCGTGGTGCCTGGGCCGATGTCGTCGAAGTACGGGCGGCCGTTGCCGCCCTCGGCGAGCGCTGCGATCGGACCCGGCGCGACGTGCAGGAGGTCGCCATTGGCCACATGGCCGACGCCATCGGACGCTTCACCGTCGCCTGCGCCGAGGAGCGGCGCCGGGCCGGGCGGCTGGAGTTTCATGACTTGCTGGTGCTTGCTCGAGCCGTGCTCCGTGACCCGCAGCATGGGCCCGCGGTACGGGCTGCGGCGCGGGATCGTTATCAGCGGCTCTTGTTGGACGAGTTCCAGGACACCGATCCGATCCAGGTCGAGCTTGCGACGCTGCTGGCCATCGACCCCGGCGATGAGACGGGGGACTGGCGGGACGCCGTAGTCGAGCCCGGGAGACTGTTCTTCGTCGGCGATCCGAAGCAGTCGATCTACCGGTTCCGGCGGGCCGACATCGAGGTCTTCCTCACCACCCGCGACCGGTTTGGCGGAAGCATCCACCGGCTCACGACGAACTTCCGGACCACCGCGCCGGTCCTCGAGTGGGTGAACCACGTGTTCGGGCGGTTGATCGTCGAGGAGCCCGGCTCGCAGCCGGCCTACGAGGCGCTGCACGCCCACCGGACGGAGGCTGCGCCGGTCGGTCCGTCGGTGGCCGTGCTCGGCAGCCTGCCCCACCCCGCGGCAACCTCGGCGGGTGCGCTACGCCTCTGCGAAGCGACCGACGTTGTCGCGGTAGCTCGCCAGGCTGTGGCCGAAGGCTGGTCCGTGTCGGACAGTACCGGGTGGCGGCCAGCACGGTGGAGCGACGTGGCCATCTTGCTCCCGGCCCGGACATCGCTGCGTCAGCTTGAGCAGGCGCTGGAGTCAGCCGGGGTCCCCTATCGGGCCGAGACGTCGTCGCTGGTTTACGGCACGAGCGAGGTTCGCGACCTGCTGATGGTCGCCCGGGCGGTGGAAGACCCGACCGATTCCCTGGCAGCCGTGGCCGCCCTGCGGACACCTGCGTTCGGGTGTGGCGACGACGACCTCTACACGTGGAGGGTTCACCACCGCTGCTGGTGGGACCACCAGGCGACGTTGCCGGTCGACGCACCGCACGACCACCCGGTTGCAGTCGGGCTGGCGTGGCTGGGCGCCCTTCACAGGGAGCGGCTGTGGCTGTCCCCGAGCCAAGTGCTCGAGCGCATCGTGCGGGAGCGGCGCCTGCTAGAGGTGGCCTTTGTCCACCCGCGGCCACGCGATCTATGGCGGCGGATGCGGTTCGTGATCGACCAGGCGCGGGCGTGGGAGGAGGCGGGCGGAGTCACCCTCCGCCAGTACCTCGAGTGGGTGAAGCTGCTCGGCGCGGAGGGTTCCCGCGTGATCGAGACCGTTCTGCCCGAGACCGACGACGACGCGGTGCGCATCCTCACCGTCCACGGAGCGAAGGGCCTGGAGTTCCCGGTCACCATCCTGTCTGGGCTCACAACGCTGCTCCAGCGCCGACCAGCAGGCGTGCAGGTCCGCTTCCCGCCCGGTGGTGGATGGGCGCTGAGGCTCGGTGCCGACGTTCGGACAGAGGAGTTCGACTCCGGTGCAGCGCTGGAGGAGCAGATGGACCGTCACGAACGGCTGCGACTGTTGTACGTTGCCGCGACAAGGGCGCGCGACCACCTCGTCGTGTCAGTGCACCGCAAGGAGGCGCGAGAGTCGGGGCGGGTGGCGGACACCGCCGCCCAGGTCCTGTGGGACGCCGGCCGCGATGGTCCCGGCGTGGTGTTCGACCCCCGCGCCGCGGGAGGAGCGACGGCCGTGAGCGTTGCCCCGGTCACCCCCGAGCCACTCCCCGCGCTGGTGCCCTGGGACGCGTGGGAGACCGAACGGGAGGAGGCCCTCGGCGCCGCTGGTCGCCTCCTCGTCACGTCGGCGACATCCCTTTCCAAGCTGGCGGTCGCCGCTGCTGCGGCCGCCGATCCCGGCCTGGCGAAGGACGGTCGCGACATCGACCTGCCGCCGTGGCAGAAGGGTCGGTACGGCACTGCCGTCGGTCGCGCCGTGCACGGCGTGCTCCAAGCCGTCGATCTGGCCAGCGGCGACGGACTCGCCGCGGCGGTCGCGGCCCAGGCCGCCGCCGAGGGTGTGCCGGGTCGCGAGTCGGTCATCGCCGCACTGGCCCGATCAGCCCTGGAGTCCGACCTGTTGCAGCGGGCGGCGGCCCGGCCCCACTGGCGGGAGGTCTACGTCGGGTGTCCTTTGGGTGATGGTGTCCTCGAGGGCTTCGTCGATCTCCTGTACCGGGACGACGATGGCTTGGTGGTGGTCGATCACAAGACGGACTCGTGGCGAGAAGAAGCCGATCTCGACGCCAAGGTGGACCGCTACAAGGTCCAGTTGGCCGCCTATGCCTACGCAGTGCGTGAGGCCGTCGGCGAGGCCGTCGTCCGCGCCGTACTGCTCTTCCTCAGTCCCAGCGGCGCCGTCGAGCGCGAGGTCGACGTGGCGTCAGTGGACATCCCCGGGCTCGCCGCGGAGCTGATGTGAGCTCAACCAGTAGCTGCATTGCGAGGACGGATGTCCTCGTCGACCTCCACGTCGTCTTGGTCGAGCCAGACCTGCAACGCCTCGAGGGCGTTCGACTTCGCCTCGTCAAGCGTCTCCCCATAGGTGTGGCAGCCGACGAGCGCCGGGAAGTCAACCAGCCAGACGAGGTCCGCGTCGTCGTAGACGAACGTCGCTCTATGGGAAGAGGGCATTGAACACCTCGGGTGCGAGACACGGGCGGAGGTCCCGACGGATCGCGCCCAGCGTACCCCTCGGGAGGTCTCGACCGGCATGCACTGGGATCGTCGTCTGGCAATCGCCACACCGGACCACGACGTGCGACCCCCGCTGGCGGACCTCGATACAGCCTGGCGCGACGGAGACGCCGGAGTAGCTCGCGATCGGTCATCGTAGGCACGATATCATACTCATCATCAGAACCGCCTAAGTAACATTTCACCAACACAGAACAGTGTTGTAAAGTCCTAATTGGTTGGAGCAGCCTCATTGCGGCTGTGTAGGCGAAAAGTTGCTCGTCTCATCTGCTCCATCCCCGTCGCTGTCTCACCCTCGGCGTAGAAAGCAACGAGGGCCCATCCATCCAAGGAGGCAACACATGAGCATCGGCTATGACGAGCTGCGTGACGCAGTAGCGGGTCCCGGCGTGGGCATCCGTGCCCGCACGTCCCTCGAACCCCTGGGGGGGCCGGGTGACAAAGTGTTTCCTGCAACATACGGGGTCGAGGGTCGCGCCGAGACCAAGTACGCCGTCGAACGACGGCGACTCGGAGCCGACACGGTCGATGCCGTCGTCCTTGACTCGGTTGCCTCCCAGGCCAACCGATTCGAACTCGCGCTGCTCGACGCCCACCGCGCGGAAGAGCTCGCCGTCCCGGTGGTGTCCACCGACTTCCGGGGCGTCGAGGGGCTCGAGCGCTTCGACCGCATCAGTTCACTGGAAGCACCACATCGGATCTTCGATGCGATCCTGCGGGATAGCCTGCTGGGCGAGTTCCTTTTCCGCCTCAGCGACGTGGGCCAGGCCATCACGGAGGCGAGCGTCAAAAGCGCTGCTCCCCTATTCCATCACTCGCCGACCACATTGCTGTTCGGTGGTTGGGACTCCACGGGACCGAAGGGCGGTCGGGGAGCGAAATACGAGCGAGCCATCACCTCCGAGATCGTTGGGCTTGGTGTTGAGCGCGGCGTGAAGACATCGTCTCGGATCGACCCGCTCGGCATCGAGAAGGCGGGAAGCACCTTGTACGCGACGAACGAGGGGACCTGGACTCTCGATGAGGCTGAGGCTCGGCTGGACATACACGGCAAATCCGAGCTCTACAAGGGGTCGGGTGAAGGGCCGGCCGGCCGGCCGTCCAACGCCAACCACGGCAACATCACCCCCAGCATCGATGCTCTCGCCGGCGGCGTCACGGTCGCGCAGATACTTGCCACGACTGTCATCTCCTTCGCTCAGCTACGCCGCCTGCGGTTCCCCGTTGACGCCGGTGGCGTGCGGCTCGACGACGACCGGCGGCAGCTCGCAGAGGTCGCTGCTCGTGCCGCCCTCGCCGCCCTCGGCCTCGCAGCGACTGTACTGGCGTTCGAGGAAGGTTTCGACCTGCGCTCGCGCTGCGTCCTCGTCGCCGACGCCGACCTTTCGTTCGATCTCCTGCGCCGAGGCAGCGCGGAGACATCGACCTTCAGCCTCGACCGCAGGCAGGCGCTTGACCTGCTGGCGGCCGCGGAGTCAGCGGCCACCGAGGCGGGTCTCCCCTGGCAGACGGATGAGCTTCTGCTCCGGCCTACCGGACGCCTCATCGATCTCGTGCGTGGCAACCAAGTGCTCATCCCCGCCGACGGGGACAATTGATGTTGGCGGTCCAGGTCGAGCTGCTCACCGGACGGTACGTCGCGACACAATTCAACGATCGCAATCGCGCAGAGTGGCCGCCGCATCCGGCTCGCCTGTTCTCCGCCGCGGTTGCGGCATGGGCTGACCTCGACGAGCCAAACGACGGTGAGCGCACTGCACTGCGCTGGTGGGAGGAGCAAGGCGAACCGTCCGTGACCTGCAGCTGGGGTGAGAACGACCGCAGTGAAAGGGCTGCCGTCATCCACTATGTCCCGGTGAACGACACTCAGGTGGTTAGCAGGGACCTCAGCGCCACCTACCTACGGCTTCGTGCGTCCGCCGCCGCAGTCGAACACGCGACAAGCGCCGGCGAGACCGACGCATTGGCCAAGGCCGAGCGAGCGGCTGTGAGGATGCGAAGCAAGGCGAGGGACGACTCGATGAAGGCATCGTCGGTCGGTAGTGCTCCGGGATCAGCGCTCGGCCTTCTGCCCGATGCACGCCTACGTCACGCTCGCCTGTACCCCACGACCATCCCAGTTGACGATTGCGTGGTCTACCGGTGGCCCGACGCGGACAAGGACTCACCACATAGGGCGGTCCTCGATGGCTTGTTGGCCCGCGTCGCTCGGCTTGGTCATTCGTCGTCGTTCGTTGCCGTATCGGTCATCGATTCAGACGATTCGGCAACGCTGGTTCCCGACAAGCGAGGCCGAATCGGCCTCCGCGTCGCGTCGCCCGGTCAGCTCGCGGCCCTGGAAGCGGCGTTCGCCTCTCACCAGGGAACTGAGCCCCGGATCCTCCCCTCGCTGGTGACGGGCTATAGCGAGGCCGGGAAGACCACGGTCGAGGCGCCGACACCCGTGTTCGGCCGCAATTGGCTCTTGCTCGAGCTCGGGCCTCATGCACGATTCACGACCCGAGACACTCTCGCCCTCGCCCGCGCCGTGCGTGGGGCCTTGTTGCACCATGCCGACCAGGATCCTGTCCCCGAGATCCTCTCGGGCCACGCGCCGGGCACCGAGAAGCCCACCCCAGCAACGACACTCCCTCACCTGGCGGTTGTGCCGCTCCCCTTCGCCGGTAACGCGCACGCCGATGGACGGGTTCGAGCCGTCGCGCTCGTGCCCCCAGCTCGCCTGCGTGCCGGCGAGGAAAGCCAGATCCGGCGCGCCGTGTCCCGTTGGCTGGCCGACGGTAGTGGACAGCTCAACCTCGGGTCACGGCCCTCGGTCGAGGTCACGTCCATCGAAGCCATAGACGCGCCGGCCTCCGCCCGTCCGGACCGGTGGTGCAACGCGTCTCGGCTCTGGCTGACAGTGACACCCATCGCCCTCGATCGCAATCCGGGCAACCTGCTACATGCCGAGGGTGCCCGGCGTCAAGGGGCCGAGCTCGCTGCTAAGCACATCATCGCTCGCGCCTGTGTGAACATCGGGCTTCCCGAACCGGTCCGCGTCACAATCCAAACAGATCCACTGTTGCGTGGTTCGGCGTCGATCAGGTCCTTCCCGAAATACGCTGTACAGGGCGGAAATGTCCAGAGGGTCCTCGTTCATGCGGCCATCGAGTTCGGCGAAGAGGTCTCAGGCCCGATGTTGCTCGGCGCTGGCCGGTACCAAGGCTATGGCCTGTGCTCCCCCGCGGCGGCGAGCCATGGGTGACCTGTCGATTGACGACTTCGAGGAGTTCTTCGACCAGCTCTGGCCGGGGTCCGAACCGTTCCGATGGCAGTTGGATCTCGCCCGTCAGGTCCACCAGAACCGCCGATGGCCCGACCTCGTCGATCTTCCGACCGGCTGCGGCAAGACCAGTCTCATCGACATTGCGGTGTTCCTCCTCGCCCTTGACGCTGGACAGCCAGCCGACCATCGATGGATGCCACGACGCATCGTCCTTGTCGTTGACAGGCGCGTGGTGGTCGATCAGGCCGCCGTGCGTGGCGATGAGATCCTCCGCGCGCTTCAAGCGGCGACCGACGGGGTGATGCGATCTGTTGCGGATGGGCTACGAAGCCTCTCAGGCGGAGGCCCGCCGCTGGAAACGACTGTACTCAGAGGCGGCATCGTGCGCGACGAGACGTGGGCTCGTCGTCCCGACGTCCCGGCAGTTATCTCCTCGACCGTCGACCAGGTCGGGTCGCGCCTCCTTTTCCGCGGCTACGGGCTGTCGTCATCGATCCGGCCGATTCACGCCGGTCTCCTCGGGAATGATGTCCTGTTCCTCCTCGACGAGGTGCATCTCGCCCGCCCATTCGCCGAGTCGATTCACGCAATTGACGGCTATAGGCGGTGGCATGACGAGAGTGGACCCACCCTTCCCGATCGTTGGCACGTCGTGCAGCTCACAGCGACGCCTACCATGCACGCGGACCGGCCGTTCCCGGCCGAGCGGTTGGACCCCGGCTCACACCCTGTCCTGAGGCGGCGCCTGCTCGCCAGCAAGCCAGCCCGACTTGAGATTGCAAAGGTCGCCAAGGATTCTGCCAAGGCGAACGAGCAATTGGCAACCGCTTGCGTGAAGCTAACTAAGACGCAGCTACAACTCGGTCATATCAGGACGCTCGCCGTGATCGTGAACCGGGTCGACGCCGCTCGTCACGTCGCCCGACAGTTGGCGGACTCCCCGGACGATCTCGACGTCGTACTCCTTACGGGGCGAATGCGCAGCCTCGACCGTGACCGCGTTCTCGCCCACTGGGACCGGCGGCTGCGCCTCGGCCGGACCCGTCAGCCCGGGGACACGCCGCTGGTTGTCGTTGCTACCCAAAGCCTAGAGGCCGGGGCCGACTTCGATTTCGACGGCGTAGTGACCGAGTGTGCCAGCCTCGACGCCCTTCGCCAGCGATTCGGCCGCGTGGACCGCGATGGCCGCCTGAGTGAGGCGGGAACGCCGTCGAACTCCGTGATCGTCATCCGCTCGACAGATGTGGGCGCGGCTGAACCCGACCCGGTCTACGGAACCGCTCTTACGAACACGTGGGCCTGGCTGACGAGCCTTGATCATGTGGACTTCGGCATTGAGGCGGTCGCAGGGCGACTCGAGAATGAGGACCTGGATCCGATGCTGCCGCAACCGAGCCGAGCGCCCCGTCTCCTCCCCGGGCACCTCGATCAATGGGTTCAGACGTCTCAGCGCCCACCCACTACCGAGGCGGTCGTCGGGCGCTGGCTCCATGGCATCGACCAGGACGAGCAGCTCGCAGATGTCGATCTGGTCTGGAGAGCCGACCTCCATCCATCGCTGCTTAAGCTCAGTCCGGATGCCTATAGGCGGTACGAGGACGAGATCAGCGCCCGAGTCGCCGCCTGCCCCCCCGTGAGCAGTGAGGCCCTCAGCGTGAGCATCATCGATCTTCGGCGATGGACCACCGGCGAACCGTCGGACCCAAACGCGAGCGACGCACCCGGCTTGGGCACCCTCGACGACGAGGAGCCGCGCCAGCGGGGCCAAGATCGGTACCTGCGCTGGTCGAGAGGCCGTGCCGAGCGAGTGTGCCCTGCTGATGTCCGCCCGGGCGACACTCTGCTGGTACCCGCCGTCCGTGGTGGCCTGTCGCACCACAACTGGGACCCCTCGTCAGGCGAACCCGTACGAGACGTCGCGCTAGAGGCGACAGTCTTGACTCGAAGCCGCGCCGTAGCGCGCCTGAGCCCTGGCGTGTTCGGGGCACGCGCCGACCTTCCCGACCCAGATGTGCCCCCGGAACAGACGAAGCGGGAGCGTCACGCGACGATCAAGTCCTGCCTGGAGACTCTGGCCGCCGAGGCCGAGGAAGCCGACGACGCTCTTAGAGCCGACGCATTCCGCCACCTCGCGCGCCAGCCCGTTCGTGAGCTTCGGATTCGCTCCCTTGCCGACCATGTCGATGACGACACGGTTCGGACCTCCTACGTGGTCACGTCGACGAAACGGCTCCCGCTAAAGGTTGTTGACCTGGCTCCCGACGACGGCGCCGATGCCGTGTCGTTCACCGGCGTGCGGCGGGTGACACTCGACGCCCACCTACGCGGCGTTGGCGACTGGGCGGGGCGATTGGCGATCAATCTCGGCGTCACCGAGGAGCTCGTGGCCGATCTTCGGCTGGCGGGTCGATTGCACGACCTCGGGAAAGCCGACTCCCGTTTTCAGTGGTGGCTTCGTGGCGGCGAGGGCGACCCACTCGCTGATGAGTTCCTTGCCAAGTCCTCGACACCTGACGTGGATCGGGTGGCGCGCCAGAAGACACGGGAACTCAGCGGCTACCCGGCCGGAACACGTCACGAACTCTTGAGCTACGCCATGGTCCAAGGTCCGGGGGGTCCAACCGCTAGGGCACACGATCCTGAGCTGGTGCGGTTCCTCGTGGCCAGCCACCACGGCTTCGGCCGCTACCGGTTTGACCCGTATCTTGACGCCAACCCGGAAACCGCGTGTTTCGAGATCGAAGGCTTCGTCGCGAGCGCCTCGAGCGACCATGGACTGTGCCGGCTGGACGCCGGCCTTTCGGACCTGTTCTGGTGCCTAGTCCGAAGGTACGGCTGGTTCGGGATCGCCTGGCTCGAGACGATCCTCCGCCTGGCTGACCACGCCCGGAGCAGATCGGAACAGGAGCAGGAGTCCGACGAGGCCGCCGGGAGGGAGGCAACGGCTTGATCGATATCACCCTCTCGGCACTACGAGGTCGGAACCCGCTCGGTCTCTTCGCTGCGCTCGGCGCCCTCGACGTTTCCACCCGATGTCTACCCGACCGCAGTGTCACACTGCGGTGGACGGAGGCGCTCGAGCCCGCCGCCGTCCTGCGCGGACCGGACTCGCTCGACCACCTGGTGGCGCTTTGCGATGCAGACCGGGAGCGCTGGGCGTCCTCACCGATCCTCACCTGGGGACCGAACGGCAAGCCGCTCGACGATCTCAAGCCCCAACCCGATCAGCTGCGGCAGTGGACCGACGAGATCATCGACGAAGCAGTTCGCACCCGACGACGGACCGACGTCGATCTTTTCGGGGCCCTGGTAGCCGAGGGGGCAGCCGCCAGAAAGGGCGACAGCAAGCCCACTGCATTTCACTTCACGGCGGGCCAGCAGCGCTTTCTTGTAATGGTTCGGGAGTTGTGCGCTGGAGTCAACAGGGAGCGCTTCGCTGAGGCACTGGTCGGGCCGTGGCGGTACGACTCGGTGCTCCCCGTCCTGGGCTGGGACGCTCGCGGTGAACGGATCTATGCGCTGCGGGGGGCTGACCCCTCCAAGGAGAAAAGGCTTGGAGTCCCAGGGGCGGACTGGCTGGCGCTCCTCGGGCTGCGCTTCTTCCCGGTCGCGGCTAGCGGCGGCCGACTCCGAACTACTGGCTGCGCAGGTCGATGGAAGGAGGAGACCTTTACCTGGCCGCTCTGGTATGTCGGCCTCACCTCGGTGGTCGCCGGTTCGTTGGTTGCGGACGGGAATCTCGCGAGGCTCGCCGATAGTGAGCGACGCCAGCTGGGCGTACACGAATTAGTTCGCGCACCAATTCGTCGCTCCGATCAGGGCGGTTACGGCAGCTTCGGGCCACCCGAACCGGTACGAGCCGAGTCAACCTTCGAGCAACGGTAGTCACACGTGCCGGACGGCGAAGCACCCTACGACGCTGATGTCCCCGAGCTCGTACCGGCGCGGATGGTCAACGAGTTCAGCTATTGCCGGCGGCTGTTCTTCCTCGAGTGGGTGCACGCCCAATTCGCCGACAACGTCGATACGGTCGAAGGGCGCTGGCACCACCGGGCGGTCGACGAGCAGGCGGGTGCCGTACCTCTTCCGGAAGAGGGCGAGGTGCGCATCGCCCGGTCAGTGATGCTTTCCTCCACCAAGCTCGGCCTCGTCGCCAAGGTCGATCTCTTGGAAGGCGCGCCCGACGGAACAGTGGTCCCGGTGGACACCAAACGTGGCGCGCCGCCTGACGTCCCGGAGCGGGCATGGGAACCCGAGCGGGTGCAGGTGTGCGTCCAAGCGCTGCTGTTGCGAGAGCACGGCTATCGCTGTGAGCAGGGGATGCTGTGGTTCGCCGAGACGCGTCAACGCGTGGCCGTCGTCCTCGACGACGAGCTGGTGGCCCGCACCATGGAGCTGCTGGCCGACCTTCGCCGAGTCGCAGCGTCGTCCGAGGCTCCTCCGCCCCTGGTCGACAGCCCCAAGTGCCCCCGCTGCTCGCTGGTTGGCATCTGCTTGCCGGACGAGATCAATACCCTCGCCGAACGGTCGGCGATGCCGCCCCGGCAGCTCGTCCCCCGGGGCGATGCGCCCAAGCCCGTGTACGTCACCGAGCAAGGCGCTGTCATCACGAAGGACAAAGGCCGGCTCGAGGTGACCAAGCACAGCGAACGCATCGCCTCGGTACGCGTGATCGACGTGTCGCAGGTGTGCATCTACGGCAACGTCCAGATGAGCTCCCAGGTCCTGCGGGAGCTGTTCGCCCGGGAGATCCCGGTGTGCTGGTTCACCTACGGCGGCTGGTTCTCGGGCATGGCCGAGGGTTTGCCCGGGCGCAACGTCGAGCTCCGGCGACGCCAGACCATCGTGGCCGCTCAGGGGGGCTTGGAGATCGCCCGCCGCGTGGTGAACGGCAAGATTCTGAACAGCCGCACGCTGCTGCGCCGCAATGGCCGGGAGCGGTCGGACGAGGTGCTCGGCCAACTCAAGCGGCTGGCGGACCGTGCGCTGGAGGTCACAAGCACGGGATCCCTGCTCGGGATCGAGGGGACCGCAGCGCGTCTCTACTTCGGGGCCTTCCCCACCATGCTGCGGGAGGAGAAGCGGCTCCCCGGCAGCCCATTCAGCTTTGAGGGCAGGAACCGCCGGCCGCCGACCGATCCGGTAAATTGCCTCCTCGGCTACGTGTATGGCCTGCTGACGAAGGAACTGACGGCCACCGCGTTCGCCATCGGCTTCGATCCGTACCAGGGCTTCTTCCACCGGCCGCGCTTCGGCCGGCCGGCGCTGGCTCTCGACTTGGCCGAGGAGTTCCGTCCTCTGGTTGCCGAGTCAGTTGTCGTCAATCTTGTCAACAACGGCGAGGTGGCCGTCGGCGACTTCCTCCTCCGAGCCGGTGGCGTGACACTGACCCAAAGTGGCCGCAAGGCGGTCCTCGCCTCGTACGAACGGCGAATGGCGACAGAACTGCGACACCCGCTGTTCGGCTACCGGGCCAGCTATCGACGCATCCTCGAGGTCCAGTGCCGGTTGCTCGCCGCTCACCTGCTGGGAGAGATCCCTGCCTACGTCCCGGTGACGACTCGATGAGCGCCCGCCGACGTTGGCTCGTTGCCTACGACATCCGCGACGACGTACGGCTGCGGCGGGTGCACGACATCGTCCGCAGCCACGGAGACCGGCTCCAGTACTCCGTGTTTCTCTGCGACCTCACGGCGGTCGAGAAGATCAACTTCAAGTCGGCGTTGCGCGGGGTTCTCAACCAACATGCGGACAGCGTGGTGTTCATCGACCTCGGCGAACCCGATAGACAGGGCAGCGCGGCGATCGAGTTCATGGGAACATCGCTGCCGATGCCTACGAACGGACCGACGATCGTCTGATGGAGCGAGCGCTGAGATGCCGGGCCATTTCCGGCTCAGCGCTCGTGTCCAGGTCGGAGTCGGTTTCGCTGCTCCTTGACAAGTCAATAGAGGCCCACGGCCCAAGTGGTTCGACGACCGCTCGCATCTCGTCGCGTTTGACCAGGTCACAGGCTCCTTCCGTGAGGAGCCCTCTCCGCCCCCACCAAGGGGCGGCCCCATTGCGGCCGCGACCTGGGGCGGCTGCTCGCCGACGTCACCGGGCCTCTCCGCCCCCACCAAGGGGCGGCCCCATTGCGGCCACG
>JBBSGI010000057.1:0-18555 GCA_038254365.1 Propionibacteriales bacterium | reverse complement strand
GGTGTCGTACCAGCACGGGATCGAGATCGCCGTGCAGGCTACCGTCCGGGTCGGGCAGCAGCACGAAGTCGTTGCCGGTGCCATGACCCTTGACGAACGCGAACCTCACGACCACATGCTAAGGCCACCACCGTTCCCCGGAACTGCGGAAAGCTAGTCGCCTCCGGCGCAGCGCGATCAGCCAGCCTCCCGCGGATCGCGGGCGGTGACGAGGTCGAGGGCGCGGGCCAGCAGATCCGGGGCGTCGAACGGCAGCCAGTGGATCCGCCGGTCACGCCGAAACCACGAGTCCTGTCGGCGGGCGAAGCGCCGGGTCCGGGAGACGGTCTCGCCGAGCGCCTGCTCCTGCGTGCAGTCACCCTCGAGGTACGACAACACCTGCCGATATCCGAGGGCCCGGCTCGCCGTCCGGCCATCGGCCAGGCCGGCCGACCGGAGCCGCTTCACCTCCTCGACGAAGCCAGCGCCCCACATCCGCCGTACCCGCTGCTCGATCCGAGCGTCGAGGACGTCGCGGGGCACGTCCACGCCGAGCTGGACGATCCGATCGAACGCGTAGCTGCGGGTCGGCAGGGCTGCGCGGAAGGGGCGGCCGGTGATCTCGACAACCTCCAGGGCGCGCACGATCCGCCGCCCATTGCTTGACAGGATCGCCGCGGCCGCCTGCGGGTCGACCTGCGCCAACCGCTCGTGCAAGGCAGCGGCACCGACGTCGGCCAGCTCGCGCTCGAGCCGGTCCCGCACCTGCGAATCTGTCCCCGGGAACTCGAAGTCGTCGAGCACGGCGCGCAGGTAGAGCGCCGACCCGCCCACGACGATGGGTACGACGCCTCGGCTCCGGCAGTCGACGATCGCGGCCCGCGCCCACGACTGGAAGTCGGCGACCGTGGCGGGCTCGCGGACGTCGAGCACATCGAGCACATGGTGGGGGACCCGACGTCGCTGGTCCGGCGTGAGCTTGGCGGTGCCGATGTCCATGCCGCGGTAGATCTGCATCGAGTCGCCGTTGACGACCTCGCCGGCCGAGCCCCAAGCGCCAGGGCCGGCCAGCGCCAGGCGCACGGCCAGGTCGCTCTTGCCCGCCGCGGTCGGGCCGACGACGGCGACGATCGGCGGGCTGTCAGCGTTGGTCACGCGACTCTCCGGTCAGGGCCAGCTCGGGGTGTGTGGCGAGTCCAGCCACAGGCGGACCAGGGCGTTGAACCGCCGACCGGTCTCGCCGTTCAACCAGGTGACGAACTCCGCCCGGCTGACGTTGCCGTACTCGTGCTGTCTGACCCAGGCCTTCGACAGCGCGGTGAACTCGGCGTCGCCGACCCGCTGTCGGATCCTGTCGAGCATCATCGCCGGCCCGAGGTAGACGTTGAGGTCGCCGAACGATCTCGGGTCGTAGTCGCCGGGAGGACCGCTGACCTGGCGGGACCGCTCGTCGTAGGGGCGCCACTTGTCCATGCCGCCGAGGAAGCGGTAGCCACCGCGGTCAGACTCGTACGCCTGCTGCATCCACATCGCCCAGCCCTCGCTGAGCCACAACCCCTGCCAGTCGAGTGGCGTGACCGCGTCGCCGTACCACTGATGCGCCATCTCGTGCTCGATCACCGCGTCCGGGCGGTCGAAGGCGGGCCGGCTCAGCGTCACCAGGGTCTGCGTCTCCATGGCGCTGGTGCCACCGGTGACCACGGTGACCACGGTGCCGAACGTTCTGAACGGGTAGGGGCCGGCATGGTCGAGCAGCCAGTCGAACGCTGCCGACGACTGCGCCTTGAGGCTCGGCAGGATTTCACGATCGCGCGGCAGCAGCCAGTACGTCGCCATGGTGCCATCCGACATCGTGCCGTGGTAGGCGGTGTAGGGGCCGATGGCGATCGTCGTGAGGTACGACGCCACCGGACGGGCCACCCGCCAGCTGTAGCTGCTGGTGGTCCCGGTCGACGTAGAGCCGGTCGGCGTGCCGATGAACACCGCGGTGTCCCCGCGCGGCACGGTGATCGTGGCGTCGTACGTTGCCTTGTCGGACGGGTGGTCGTTGACCGGGTACCAGGTGTAGGCGCCGTAGGGCTCCTGGAAGGTGTAGACGTTGCCGGCCGCGTCAACGGTCCAGCCCAAGCCCTCGGCGACGTCTCCGCGGCGGGTTGGTGCCGGCACGGTGTGCGGGCGTCCCGAGTAGCCGATCCTCACGGTGTGCCGCTCGGCCTCGAGCAAAGGGCCGGTGCTCATGACCAGCCCGGACCCCCGGTGCGCGAAGTCGATCGCAGTGCCGTCGAGCGTGACGGTGGAGACGTGCATCGCCTTGATCAGGTCCAGGCGCACCCGACTGGTGGCACGGGTGGTCGCGAACGTCACGGTGGCGGTGCCGCTCAGCTTGGCGCCATCCCACCGCAGCGAGAGGTCGTCGTGCAGGGTGTTGATCTCCGGGTTGCTCTTGGCCGGGTAGTAAGGGTCCTCCACCGGGGCGGAGTGTTGGTGTGCTGGGTGGTCCGTCGCGGTCGGCGCGACCGGCGCCGGCACCCCAGGCACCCTGGGCCCGCACGCCCCGACCGTCGAGAAGAGCAGGGCGGCCACCGCCGTGCCGGCTGACGGCACAAGGCGCATGCGGACTCCTCAGTCACCGGGCGGTGGCGGCCCACCGCGCTGTGAGGAGCCTAAGCGTCGGGGGTGGCAGGTTCCAGGTCGCAGGACGCGCGGCTGCGGGGGCCGAAGGGCGCCGATAGGATGAGGCTGCCGTGCACGCGCGCAACCCAAGGAGAGTTCGATGGGATTTCTGGACAGGCTCAAGCTCAAGGCCAACGAGGTGAAGGAGAAGGCCGTCGTGGCTGTGGACGAGCATGGTCCACAGATCAAGGGCGGTATCGAGAAGGCCGGCACGTTCGTCGACAAGAAGACCAAGGGCAAGTACTCCGACAAGATCGCGAAGGGCACCCAGAAGGCGGGCGAAGCCGTCGACAAGGTGGACAAGGACGCCGACACTCGACCTCCCGGCCATGACCAGGGGCCGCACACTGACCCCCCGCCACCACCCCCGGCCCCCTGACCATCCGCCCCTCGTAACCGACCATCCGCCCCTCGTAACCGACCATCCGGCCGTGGGAGCGGAGCATGGGTCACCCGCACATGAGGCGTGTCCAGGGATGGTGGACCAGGTCGGTTCAGCGCGTCTCGAGCTCGATGACGACGTATCCCACGCCGAGCGGGGCCGCGTTGTAGGTCACCTGGCCCGCCCACTCGGTCGGAGACGAGCCGAGCGCGCCCGCGAGGGTCTGCCATGCCTGCAGACCGGAGACCCACAGTTCTCCCGCCAGCTCGGCATCAATGGCCAGCAGCTGCCCTGGATCGGGGGCGGCCAACGCCTTCCAGACGCCGTCATCGAACTCCTGCGCTCGCTCATCGAACGGGCCGGGGG
This sequence comes from Propionibacteriales bacterium, assembly GCA_038254365.1. Taxonomy (GTDB): domain Bacteria; phylum Actinomycetota; class Actinomycetes; order Propionibacteriales; family Nocardioidaceae; genus JAWWPG01. The sequence continues at coordinate 15,155 of JBBSGI010000057.1, read as the reverse complement.
ACGTGCGCGTCCGCCGGGCACTCCCGTCGCCCATCACGAGCAGGGCGACCCGGTCTGCCCTGCCGGCGAGCTCCGCGCCCAACGAGCTGCAGTCGTCCGCCGCCGCGTCGGGCGACACCGCCTGGAAGGCATCACCATTCGTGGCATCAACGGATTCGAGCAGATAGGCGGCGACGGTCAGCGATAAGGGCAGCTCGACCAAGGCCCCGCCGAACCGGGCGTCGACCCCGTACGGCTGCAGGGTGCCGCCGGCCTCGCCGCTCCACGCCCGGGTCTGCCGACCGCCACCGATACACACCAGAAGATCCGGCGCGGCCCTCCGCAATCGTCGGACGGCCGCCGTACAGGCGACGCGCAGGTCGTCCAGTTGGCCCGACGCTCCTCGCGAGACGGCGGGGATGATTGCCGGCGGGTGGGGGCACACGGCAGCGCTGACCAGCATGGCCCGAGGCTAGGGTCTGCCCTGTGACCAGTCGCTTCCGGGTGGTGCCAGCCGCCTACGTCATCTTCCGGCGCGGGGACGAGGTGCTTCTCCAGCTCAGACAGCACACGGGGTACCGCGACGGTTTCTGGGCCACCGCGGCCGCCGGGCACGTCGAGGAGGACGAGTCGGTCTTCGCAGCGGCCAGCCGGGAGGCTGCGGAGGAGCTCGGCATCTCGGTCGCAGCCGTGGACCTGGAGCCCCTGTGCTGCATGCACCGGACCCACGGCAACCACGATGCGATAGACGAACGTGCCGACTTCTTCTTCGAGTGCCGACGCTGGTCCGGTGAGGCGCGCATCATGGAGCCGCGCAAGAACGCCGCGCTGCGCTGGTTCCGGCTGACTGACCTCCCGGATCCCGTCGTCCCCCACGAGCTGCTCGTCTTGGAGAGGCTGCGCGCCGGCGACCTGCCTCCCGTGGTGACCTTCGGCTTCTGACCGACCCCCGGATCGCGCGCGTCACCCGGGGCGGATGGTCGGTCACGAGAGGCGGATCGTGCGTCACCCGGGGCGGATGGTCGGTCACGAGAGGCGGATGGTCGGTCACGAGAGGCGGATCGTGCGTCACCCGGGGCGGATGGTCGGTCACGAGAGACGGATGGTCGGCATCCCCAGCCCGACGGCCTCCGGCTTGCCGTTGTCGGTGCCGTGCTGTCGCGCCTGCCACGCGTCGCCGGCCCGGGTCGGTCTGACCGAGAGCAGCGGAAGGTCCGAGAGCAGATGGTGCGGTGCGGCGTGGGTCACCTCGGCGAGCACCAGGTCACCGGGTCGCACCTGCGCCTCGCCGGGCGTCACGTGCACCAACCGGTTGTCACGGGCGCGCCCGGAGAGCCGATGCGTGGCAGCGTCCTTACGACCTTCGCCCTCGGCGATCAGTACCTCGACCCGCTGACCCTCGAAATGCTGGTTCTCCTCCCAGGCGATCTGGTTGACCCGGTCGACGAGCGCCTGGTAACGCTGCCTGACCAGGTTCGCCGGAACCTCGTCGGACATCGAGGCGGCCGGGGTGCCCGGCCGCTTGGAGAAGACGAAGGTGAAGGCGCCGCTGAAGCGCGCTCGCTCGACGACGTCCAGCGTCTCGGCGAAGTCCGCCTCCGTCTCGCCGGGGAAGCCGACGATGATGTCGGTGGAGATGGCCGCCTCCGGCATCGCCGCCCGGACCCGGTCGAGGATGCCCAGATAGCGGTCCTTGCGGTACGACCGCTTCATCGCCTTCAGCATCGTGTCGGACCCGGACTGCAGAGGCATGTGGAGCTGGGGCATCACGTTCGGCGTCTCGGCCATCGCCGCGATCACGTCGTCGGTGAAGTCGCGCGGATGCGGCGAGGTGAAGCGCACCCGTTCGAGCCCCTCGATCTCGCCGCAGGCCCGCAACAGCCTGCCGAAGGCGAAACGGTCTCCGAACCCGACGCCGTAGGAGTTGACGTTCTGGCCGAGCAGCGTCACCTCGACGACACCTTCGTCGACAAGTGCCCGGACCTCCGCGAGCACGTCGCCGGGACGGCGGTCGTTCTCGGTGCCTCGCAACGAGGGCACGATGCAGAAGGTGCAGGTGTTGTTGCATCCCACGCTGATTGCGACCCAGGCGGAGTAGGCGGACTCGCGCCGGGTTGGCAGCGTCGACGGGAAGACCTCGAGCGACTCGAGGATCTCGACTTGAGCCTCCTGCGCCACTCGTGCGCGCTCGAGCAGCGCGGGCAGAGACCCGATGTTGTGGGTGCCGAAGACGACGTCGACGTACGGCGCCCGCCGGCTGATCTCGGCGCGGTCCTTCTGGGCCAAGCACCCACCGACCGCAATCTGCATGTCCGGTCGAGCTGCCTTCGCGGGCACCAGCTGGCCGAGGTTGCCGTAGAGCCGGTTGTCGGCGTTCTCCCTGACCGCGCAGGTGTTGAAGACGACGACATCCGCCCCGGTGTCGCCCTCGGCACGCACATAGCCGGCGGCCTCCAGCAGCCCCGACAGCCGCTCGGAGTCGTGCACGTTCATTTGGCAGCCGTAGGTCCGCACCTGGTACGTGCGTGCCGCGGGCGTTTCAGACGCAATCGTCATGGTGCAACCAGGGTACGGCGACCGGCGGGTCGAGATCGAGCCGATGCCCGAGTCGACGGGCCAGCACAGGCTGGCGCGCCGGTCACCGCAGACCGCCCAGAATCAACCGCTCCTTCTCCGGATCCAACCCGGATGCCGCCCGGTCGGGCGACTGGTCGGGGAGACCCTCGTGCTGCAGCCACGTCCAGGTGTCGCGCACCGTGTCGCCGACCGGACGGCAGCTCAAGCCCTCCCGATAAGCCGCGGTCACATCGGCGGCGTGCAGACCGGCGAGCTCGCCCGTCGGCGGCACCCAGATCGGCAGTTCTGTCCATCCGGTGACGCCCGCCTGCTCGATCACCTCAGGCGGGGTCCACACCAGTTCGGCAGCCGCGCCGGTCACCGTCAAGCACGCTTCGAGCAGCTCCCCGATGGTGCTATGCCCGGCCACGCTGACCGCGTTGAAAACTCCGTCCATTCGACGGTCGGCGGCGGCCAACAGCCAGTCCGCGAGATCGCGGGCGTCGACGTACTGCAGTGGCCGGTCCCACGGGCCGGGAGCGAGAACCCGTCCACCTCGGGAGATCCGGTTCAGCCACCACGGCAGTCGGCCGACGCGCTCGTACGGACCGAGGATCAGGCCGGCCCGGGCCAGCAGGCGCCGCTGACCGAAGACCTCCTCGACGGCGATCTCGGCACCCCGTTTAGCAGCGGCGTAGTCAGCCTCGTCGTCGCTGAACGGGTCGGCATCGACAACCGGCGCGGACTCGTCCGAGCCCAGCGGCAGCGGCCACACGTAGACCGACCTGCTGGACACGTAGATGTAGTGGTCGACGCGCGCGGCGAGCAGCTCGGCCGAGCTGTGCACGGCACGGGGCGCGCCGGACCACGTGTCGAGCACGACGTCCCAAGACTCCTCGCCGAGCGCCGCCGTCAACGCGGCCGGATCAGTGCGGTCGACGTGGATAGCCCGGGCGCCCTCGGCGGACGGGCCGCTCACGCCACGCGTCGCCGTGGTGACCTCGTCACCCCGCCGCAGGGCCGCCTGCACAACCGCACGGCCAACGTGATGAGTGCCACCAAGCACGAGGAGACGCATGTGCTCAGCCTGCGGCAGCCGCCGGGCATCTCGCTGCCTCGTTCGCCACGAGCGCAATGGAGCGGCTTAGCGCGGCACAAGTCGGTTGCCGCCTGACGCCCAGGCGGGTAAGTTCTTGCGATTGTGCCTCCGGACCTCAGGACCGCGCTGTTGCTGGTCCGGGCCGGCTTCTTGCGGCAGGCGAACTACCGGCTGGCGATGCTCGCGGGGCTGGTCACCAACATCGTGTTCGGCTTTATCCGGGCTGCGATCCTGTTCGCGGCCATCAAGAGCGCGGGCGGCACACTCGGCGGTTACACGGCAGGCACGATCAGCGCCTACGTCTGGCTGTCCCAGGGCCTGATCGGGGCCATCGAGCTCAGTGGTCGCGCCGAAATCGGTGACCGGGTGCGCACCGGAGACGTGGCGGTCGACTTCACCCGACCAGTCGACCTGCAGACGTGGCACCTCGCCGAGGACCTGGGCCGCGCGGCGTACACGCTGATCCCACGCGGCCTCCCATCAGTCCTCGTCGGCGCCCTCACGGTCGGGCTCGTGATGCCCGCGACCGTGCTGCCGTACCTGCTGGGCCTGGTCAGCATCATCGCCGGGGTGACGATCTCCTTCTACGGCAGGTACGCCGTCAACGTCCTCGGCTTCTGGCTGCTCGACACCCGGGGGGCGCGGACGCTCTACCTGGTGGCCAGCGGGTTCCTCGCCGGCCTCTACGTGCCCGTGGGGCTGTTTCCCGGCTGGCTGCACACGCTGGCCTACTGCACGCCGTTCCCCTCGATCCTGCAGACCCCCATCGACGTCATCTCGGGCAGGACCGTCGGCCTGGACGCCGCCGCCGACGTGCTCATGCAGCTGGGCTGGCTGGTCGCTGTCTGCCTGGTCGGCAGGTGGCTGACCAACGCCGGACGCCGCAAGCTGGTGCTGAATGGGGGCTGACCGGACCCATGCTTTCACGACTCCGCAGAGCCTGGTTGGGAGCCGATGGTCGCCGTACCGAGCGGTGCTTGCCTCACGCCTGCGGGCACAGCGCAGCTATCCGGCCGGCTTCGCACTTGACCTGGCGGGGTCGCTGCTCATCGGCCTCACGGAGTTCGGCGAGGTGTGGGTGATCTTCCACAACGTCGCGGTGCTGGGCGGGCTCGACTTCGACGCGATCCTGGTGCTGTTCGGGCTGTCCAACCTGACGTTCCAGCTCGCCGACCTGGTGGTGGGGCACCTCGACACCCTGCCGACGTTCATCCGGGCTGGGACTCTCGACGCGTTCTACCTCAGGCCGCTGCCCGTCCTGGCCCAGCTCATGACGTGTGAGGTCGACCTCCGCCGCATCTCGCGGATCGCCGTCGCACTGGTAGCCCTGGTGGCAGGTCTGGGCGCCAACGACGTCAGCCTCGACGTGCACAACGTGGCCCTGCTTGCGATGACCATCGTCTTCGGCGCGGCGATCTTCGCGGGGTTGTTCGTCTGCGCGGCCAGCCTGCAGTTCTTCCTCATCAACGGGGCGGAGCTGACCAACGCGTTCACCTACGGCGGTTCGTACGCCTCATCACAACCGGCGTCGATCTTCCCGAGCCCGCTGAAGATGCTCTTCGGCTACCTGGTCCCGGTCGTGTTCACCGCGTACCTGCCTACCCTGGCGCTGCTCGACCTGCCCGGCCCGAGTGGCCTGCCGGCGTGGCTCGCCTGGCTGACACCGGTCGCCGCGCTCTGGGTGTGGACGTTGGCGTACACCCTGTGGCGGTGGGGCACCGCTCACTACCAGGGAGGTGGCGGGTGACAGACCAGCCTGACGGGCATGCGGATGTCCCATCGGTCGACATCGTCGACCTGACGCGGAACTTCTCGGTCAAGCGCAAGCGCCCGGACGGCCGACGGGCGCGTACGACGTTCGCGGCCGTTGACGCCATGACGTTCCGCGTGATGCCCGGCGAGTCCGTCGGCTACATCGGCGCCAACGGTGCCGGCAAGTCCACGACGATCAAGATGCTGTGCGGGATCCTGGTACCGACGTCCGGGCGGGTCCGCACCTGCGGTCTGGACCCGATGAAGAGCCGTCGCGACCTAGCCCGCCGGATCGGGGTCGTGTTCGGGCAGCGATCCCAGCTCTGGTGGGACCTCCCGCTGCGCGAGTCGTTCTCGATCCTGTCCGCCATCCACCGGCTTGACCCCGCGGCCGCCGGTCACCGGACCGCTGAGCTGGTCGACCAGCTGGAGATGGGCGAGACGCTCGACATCCCGGTGCGCCAGCTCTCGCTCGGGCAGCGGATGCGGGCCGAGATCGCGGCCGCGCTGCTGCACTCCCCGGAGCTGCTCATCCTCGACGAGCCGACGATCGGTCTGGACGTCGTCTCCAAGGCTCGCCTGCGCGAGTTCCTGATCGCGGAGCGGGCATCGCGCGGGACCACGCTGCTGCTCACCACGCACGACATGGGGGACGTGGAGCGGCTCTGCGACCGGGTACTCGTCGTCGACCACGGCAGCCTCGCGTACGACGGGACGCTGCCCGGGCTGGCCGCGACGGTCGGCGCCCGGCGGGTGCTCGTGGTCGACCTGACCGAGCCGTCCGCTGACCTGGCCGGGATCCCGGGCACCACCCACCTGGGCAGTGAGGCCGACGGGCTACGACAACGGCTGGCCTTCGACGCGGAAGCGACGACTGCCGCCACGGTGCTGGCCGCGGTGGCCGCACGCGCGCACATCCGCGACCTCTCCATCGAGGAACCCGATATCGAGGATGTCGTACGGCGGATCTACCAGTCGACCCGCTGACCGAGAAGGCGCCGGATTCGTCCGACGCGGCGCGGGTTCTCGGTCCGATCGGATCGGACGAATCCGGGGTCACTCGCCGGGGTAGCTCCCGAAGCTCCACTGGTTGCCCTCAGGGTCGAGCAGGGAGCAGTCGCGTCCGCCGTAGTCCTCGTCGGTCGGCTCGCGCAGTGCCCGCGCCCCAGAAGCGGTGGCCCGTGAACAGCTCGTCGACGGCGTCATCGCTCTCCACGACGCAGTAGGCGCTCGCATTGCCACGAATGTCCGGCCAGCCCTCGGGCAGGAGTCCCCGTCGGCGACCCCACCTGCACCGCTTCGGCCACCTCGGGTATACCCAGGGTACGACGTCAGCCGAGCCAGTGGGCGACGTCGAAGGTGCACACGACCTCGGTATCGGCCGGCTCCGCGGGCCGAGCCGGCTCGTCGATCCGCAGCCCCTCGACGAATCCGCACTTGGCGAGGACCCGCCGAGAGCGCACATTCCGGTGGCTCGGGCTGGCCAGGAAGTGCGCCGCCTCGGGGAAGTCGCGGTGCAGCACGTCGCGGCAAAACTCCCAGATGACGCGCGTGCCCAGGCCCCGTCCGACGAGCGCGGCATCACCGAGCAGGTAGTCGAAGCCGATCGCGTCCGGGTCGCCGGTGTTCGTCGCATAGTCGTCGTCGTCCGCGACCCGATAGTCCTGGATCATCCCGGCGCCCCGGCCGCCGACCTCGACGACCCACATCCGGACTGCCGCTTCGCCGCGCAGACGCGGCAGGTAGCGGGCCCGCACGGCGGTCTCGTCGCGGCTGTGCGCGTCCCACCACTGCGCCACGTGCGGTGCCGACTGCCAGTGCGCGACGGCAGCGAAGTCGGCCTCGGTCATCGGCCGGAACCCGATGTCGGCCGATGGGACGGCGGCCGCCTTCGCCTGCTGCTCACCGACGACGGAGGGCAGTATCCGGCTCACCGCACGGTCAAGATGCACCCATTCGAACCGGTCGTGCTCGGGGTCGACCAGGTCGACGCTGACGTCGTACGGCACATCAACGGCAAAGAGAACCCACCTCCCGGACAGGTCGACCGCCCAGGGGGCGAGTCCGGCGAGCCCGGCTTCCTCGGCCAGCTCGCGCAGTGCTGCCGGGTAGACGGCCTCCCCCGGCTGGCGGCAGCCCGCCGGGCTGGTCCAGGCCCAGTCACCCTCGAAACCCGGGCCGTTGCCGTTTCGGTGGAGCAGCAGCAGCTCCCGTTCGCCGCTCGGGCTGACCCGGCGCACGACGACGGCTGAGCCGACCGGTTCGTCGGACGCGATCTCAAGGCCGTCCCAGGTGCGCGACGGATCCACCGACATGGCGCGATCGTACCAACGGGCGGGACCGTGCTGCCGCGTCAGCGGGCGATCTCGGTGGTCCTGGACTCTCGGATCACCGTGACCTTGATCTGTCCAGGGTAGGTCAGCTCGTGCTCGACCTGCTTGACGATGTCGCGGGCCAACACCTGAGCGCCGATGTCGTCAACCTCCTCCGGCAGCACCATCACCCGGATCTCGCGGCCGGCCTGCATGGCGAACACCTTGTCGACGCCCTCGCATGCCATCGCGATCTCCTCCAGCCGCTCGAGGCGACGCACGTACGCCTCGGGCGACTCCCGGCGGGCTCCCGGCCGCCCGCCGCTGATCGCGTCCGCCGCCTGGGTCAACACCGCCTCGATCGTGCGCGGCTCGACCTCGTTGTGGTGCGCCTCTATCGCGTGGACGACCTCGGATGACTCGCCGTAGCGGTGCGTGAGGTCCGCCCCGACAAGCGCGTGGCTGCCCTCGGCATCGTGGGTGAGCGCCTTGCCGATGTCGTGCAGCAGCGCTGCCCGCTTCGCTACCGTGCCGTCGACGCCCAGCTCGGCAGCCAGCAGGCCCGCCGCGTGCGCCGATTCGACGCAGTGCTTCAAGACGTTCTGCCCGTACGACGTCCGGTAGCGCAGCTGGCCCAGCGTGGACACCAGGTGCGGATGCACCTCGGCGACCCCGATCTCGAGCAGGGCGTCTTCGCCCGCCCGGTGGCACAGGCGGTCGATCTCGGTGAGGCTGCGGGCGTAGACCTCCTCGATCCGGCTGGGATGGATCCGGCCGTCGGCGACCAGCTCTTCAAGAGTGATCCGGCCGACCTCGCGTCGTACCGGGTCGAAGCAGGAGAGCACGACAGCCTCCGGGGTGTCGTCGATGATCAGGTTGACCCCGGTGGTCTGCTCGAAAGCCCGGATGTTGCGTCCCTCGCGACCGATGATGCGACCTTTCATGTCGTCGCCGGGGAGCCGCACCAGGGACACCACCGACTCCGCGGTCTGCTCCGCGGCGAGGCGTTGGATCGCCGTGGCGAGGATGTTGCGCGCCCGCGCCTCCCCCTCGTCCTGGGCGGCCCGCTCCAGGTCCCGCACGGTGACGGCGGCCTCCCGCTTGGCCTCACGCTCGATGTCCGCGACCAGCTCGACCTTCGCCTCCGCGGCAGTGAGCTCCGACAGCCGTTCGAGGATGGTACGGCGCTCGCGCGCGAGGTCGAGCAGCGCAAGGCGTTCGCCGGCAAGCCGCTCGTCCTGGCTGGTCAGCTCCGTGGCGCGCTCGTCGAGCTGACGCGAGAAGGCATCCAGCCGCTCCTCGCGTTGGAGCAGCCGCTGCTCGCGGCGCTCCACGTCCAGGTGCTGGTCGTGCAGGTCCCGTCGTAGCCCACGCATCTCCTCCTCCCGTTCACGTAGGGACGCGAGGGCATGCTGCACCGCTTCGGCTGCGGCGACGTCCGGCCCCGAAGGTGCGGGAGGCTGCCCGACCCGAGGCGCTGATTCTGGGTGCGGGAGGGCCTGGTCCGGGAACTGTGGGCCGGGGTCGTGAGGCTGTTCGGTGCCGCTGCCCGCCGGTAGCCGGGCCGCGTGCATCCGCGTCTCGGCCTGGCTGTGCAGGGAGTCCGTGCGGGCCGACCCGACGGGGTCCGACCAGGCTCGCGCTGTCGTTGGGATGTCCAGAGACGGCGGCCCGTCCGCGTGGGAGTCAGCCGTCCGCCGGGTAACGACGGCCGCCGACAGGACGGCCCCGACGATCGCGATGGCGATCAGACCCACGATCAGCCACATCATCGGGTGACTCCCTTCGTCGGCGCAGACCGGGCTTGATCAAAGCACGGCCGTGCGAAGCAGACCGAAGGCGGTCGTCCACGAACACCCTGTCCCGGGTGTCACCCGGGGGCTCGCCAAGGGGCGAACTTCCTGACCTGACGAGCGAAGGACTCCTTCCTGTCCAGACGCCGCGCTTCTCGCGGCGGGCGGTATCCGACCGGTGTCGGACGGGGTGCGTTGTCAGCAATCTGTTGTCGAGCCGGGAAACTACTTTCGTGGCGCCGCTTTCGCGGTGTCCTTCTCATTTCACCGTAGGGGCCCCACCAGGGGCGGTCAAGCACCGGCGGGGCACGGCGCCGCGTCGTCTCAGGCAGTTGGAATAGTCTCCGCAGATGAGCCTGGTCGGTCTCCCCGCTGTGGACGAGGCGCTCAGCCGGCTACCCGAGGGCTACTCGCGGCTGTTCGCCCGGCTCCTGCGGGTCGTGGAGCCCGACGAGCGAGTGCTCGCCCTCTGGCTTTCGGGGTCGCTGGGTCGCGGAACCGCCGACCGAGGCTCCGACTTGGACGTCGTCGTATCGGTGGCTGATGAGTCGTTCGACGACTTCTGCGCGAGCTCGCGCGACTGGCTGGCTACCATCACGCCAACCATCATCGCCCGGGAGATCCCCGGCCTGCCCGGCTCGTTCTACTCCGTCACACCGGGCTGTGAACGACTGGACATGGTGGTCGAGCGGGCAACTCACGTCGATGTCGGTCCGACCGACGCACGCCTGCTCGTGCTCGACCGGATGGGGCTCGACGTCCGAGGCATAACGCCCGGCCGAGTGCGACCGGCCGAACCCCCCTCGGTTGCCGACGGTCGTTGCCCCGACCGCGCGAGGATGGCCGACCTCGTCGAGGAGTTCCTCCGGCAGCAGGCGATCTTTCCGGCCGCGGTAGTTGCCCGCGGCGACTGGCTGCTCGGCGTGGTGGCGGTGGTCTCAGCGCAACGCCTGCTCTACGACTTGCTGGTGGAGGCCAACCAGCCGGTGCCGGTGATGGGGGTCAAGCAGTGGTCGTCGCGGCTCACCAACACCCAGCGTCGGCTCCTCGAGGCGCTTCCGGTGCCCGACCCGCGGCCCGGCGACGTCATCACCGCGATGCTCGCGGTACGTCGAGCCATGCTTACGACCGGCCGGGACACGGCCGATCGGCACGGCGTGACCTGGCCGACGCGGGCGGACGAGGCGGTAGCGGCCTACTTCGCCCAGGAGGTGGGCACCTGGTCGTCGGACGGCACCGAGGACTCAGCCTCTGCTGCCAACACGTCCTTGACGACCCGCATCGCCAGTCCGGGAGCGTAACCTCGACGGGCGAGCAGGCCGACCAGCTGCCGCCACCGGGCCTGCGGGTCCGCGTTTCGGGTCGAGCGCAGCTTCTTCTCCACCATGCCCCTGGCCGCGGCGTACTCGGTTTCGTCGTCGATCGACTCCAGGCTCTCCTCGACGATCTCGGTGTCGACACCCTTGCGGCGCAGCTCGAGCCCGAGGGCCCGCCGGGAAAGCCCCCGCGAGGTCTGCCTCGACTCGACCCACGCCTTCGCGAATGCCGCGTCGTCGACCAGCCCGACCTCGCCGAACCGGTCGAGCACCCGGCTCGCCACCTCGTCAGGGACGCCTCGGGCGGCCAGTGCGTCGGCTAGCTCCTGCCTCGACCTGGCTCGCGCGGTCAGCTTCGTGAGCACGATCGTCCGCGCGACCGACTCCGGGTCGGCCATCGGCCCGCGGTCGGCGCCGTGCGCAGGCTCCTCGACCCCGAGCCGCCTCCGGCGGGCCGTCAGAAGTCCACGTTCGTCGGGTCGGTCACGACCTCGTCGTCGACCTGGGCGCCGATGCCGAGCTGCTCGAGGATGCGCTTCTCGAGCTCGTTCGCCAAGTCAGGGTTGTCGCGCAGGAAGGTCCGCGCGTTCTCCTTGCCCTGCCCGAGCTGGTCGCCCTCGTACGTGTACCAGGCCCCGGCCTTGCGAACCAGTCCGGTGTCAACACCAATATCGATGAGACCACCCTCACGGCTAATCCCTTGACCATAAAGAATATCGAATTCTGCTTGTTTGAATGGCGGCGCTACCTTATTCTTTACTACCTTTACTCGAGTACGATTTCCGACGAAATCCGTACCGTCTTTCAGGCTTTCGATCCGGCGCACATCAAGTCTGATTGAGGCGTAGAACTTGAGCGCCTTGCCGCCAGTCGTTGTCTCCGGGCTGTTGTGCACCATCACGCCGTCGACGAGGTAGTTGTGGCTGCCCTCGACCTCGATGTCGAACCGGTGAGTCGGCTGACTTGAAGCCATGGACTTCGGCTCGATCGAGAGGATCGGCATCGGCATCAACTCTTGCCGGGCCGGCGCGAACTCAGGATGAACGTTGAAACGCCCTTGGACACGAGGGAGGAGCTTGTAGGACATCGACGGATGAACGTACGGGGCGATGAGCTCCTGGAAGCGAGCGGTTGCGGCAGTCGTGAACACAAGCCTCGCCACACTCCGCTTACCAGCTCGACCCAGTCGCGACTCAATGCCGTGAACGTCCCTTAGGTAGTCGCGCAGACGGTGCTGCGAGCCCTCGCTGATCGCCTCAACACAGAATTCGATTCGCCCACTCCCCCCTTCGGTGGCTTGTTGGACACCCTTCGATCGCAGGGTGAAACCGCCGTCATCCATGTACCAGATCGCTAGAGCCAGCGGAGTGAGTGCCTTGAGGTACTCGTACGTCAGGTGCTTCTTGCCTTCGCCGAGATACATGGCCCGACGCAACTCGGCCAGCTCTGCCAACGGCTGCACGTCGTGAAAAACAGCACCCTTGGCGTTGGACGACCGCGAAACGGTGAGGTTAGCGAAGAGGCTCGCTTTCCAGTCGCCGTACGCGACCTGCCGGCCACCATGTCCCCATCTGAGGCGTGCAGCATGACCATTGCGTGTAGCTGAGAGCGCCGAATCGCCCATCAAGCCGCCGAGAGCAACTTGCCACTGTAACTCAGAGAGATGGTGCGGAATTGATTGCATGACGCGATCGCCCGGCACCAACTCGCCGGCCTCTCGCCATCCGCCAACGGTACGTACCAAGTGGTTCGACGTGACGGAGAAGCCTACGGCTCCACCCCTTCGACAAGGCTGAACCACTCGAAAGTGCAGGAACTCCTTCGTCGGACCGTTGTCAAACCAATTGATGACCCGGCGCGATACGACCGAATTTGATTCTGAGTCGTATGAGAGAACCTCCACAGGAAGTCGCTCTTTCACGATCTTCTGCATGCGCATTCGCGTCCCGTCAGCAAGCGAGACATAACTGTCCCCCGACACACATCCGAACATCACCCCGATCTTCTCCCGGAGCTGGTTGATGAAGATCGCGGTTGTCCCGGACGTGGAGATCGCGCCGGTGAGCTTGCGCAGCGCCTGGCTCATCAGCCTGGCCTGCAGACCCACGTGGGAGTCGCCCATCTCCCCCTCGATCTCGGCCCGAGGCACTAGGGCGGCGACCGAGTCGATCACGATGACGTCGAGCGCACCGGAACGGATCAGCATGTCGGCGATCTCCAGCGCCTGCTCGCCGCTGTCGGGCTGGGAGACGAGCAGCGCGTCAGTGTCGACGCCCAGCTTCTGGGCATACTCCGGGTCGAGCGCGTGCTCGGCGTCGATGAACGCCGCGATGCCGCCTGCCCGCTGCGCGTTGGCGACGGCGTGCAGCGCCACCGTGGTCTTGCCGGACGACTCCGGACCGTAGATCTCCACCACCCGCCCACGAGGGAGTCCCCCGATGCCGAGCGCGATGTCGAGCGCGATCGACCCGGTCGGGATCACCTCGACCGGCACCTTGCCGCGGTCGCCGAGGCGCATCACGGAGCCCTTGCCGTGGTTGCGCTCAATCTGCGCCAACGCGTTGTCGAGAGCCTTGGTGCGGTCTGCTTCAGCCATCTGGGGTCATCCTTCTGCGTCATCCTTCTGCGTCATGGGGCGGGCAGCCAGGTCGGGCATCGACCCGCCTTGATGTCAGAACGCTAACCGGGCCTTCCGACAGGATTCGCAGAATCGCTCGACCCTGGGGACAGACAACCGCTCAGCGGTCACGGTGCAAAAGTAGACCGAACACCTGTTCGAACCAATGCGACACGCCGTCAGCGCTCTCGGAGGGGCAGCTCGAGCTCCGCCCAGACCGCGCGCCAGACCGACTTAGCATCCCAGCCCTCGGCCAGCGCCTGCACGACGGTGCGCTGCTCGAGGTCCTTGACGACGTGCTCCCGAGCCCAGGTCCGGGCGTAGGCCGGGCCCAGGGCAGCCTCCATCCGTGCCCAGAACTCGGTGTGCCGCACCTGCTGGCCTCCCCACCTCTGGTCGCCGTCGCGTCGTCACCGATGAGGGTAGGCCTCTGACCAAGTCGCCGTACGGCGGGCGCGGGTCGCGCTCGGCTCAGGCGGGCAGCCGGACCTGGAAACGGCAGCCGAGGGCCTCGTTCTCCACATCGACACTGCCGCGGTGGGCCTCGACAATGCCGCGCACGATCGCCAGCCCCAACCCGGCGCCGGCGGTGACGGCACCAGGCTCCGGGGTGCGAGCTGAGCTGCCGCGCCAGGCGACGTCGAAGATCCGGTCCAGGTCCTCGGCCGGGATCCCACCGCACTCGTCACGCACCGTCACCTCGACGCCTTCGCCGGTTACCCGCCCGGAGACCTCCACGGCGCCGTCCGACGGCGTGTGGCGGATCGCGTTCATCAGCAGGTTCGTGACAACGCGGGAGAGCTCCCCCGCGTCCGCGTGCACCACGGCACCGTCGTCGACTGCTCCGTCGAGCCGCACCCCCCGCGCCCGGGCGACCGGGTCCGCGCCGGCCAGGGCGTCGCTGATGACATCCCTGAGCGACACCTCCTCGAGGCTGAGCCGAAGCGCCCCGGAGTGGATCCGGGAGAGCTCGAAGAGGTCGTCGACCATGCGTGTCATCCGGTCCACCTCGGCGCGCATCTGTCCGTGGTAGCGGTCCGGGTCGTCGACCAGGCCGTCCTCGAGCGCCTCGGTCATCGCCCGCAGACCGGCGAGCGGCGTACGCAGGTCGTGGGACACCCAAGCCACCAGCTCGCGGCGCGAGGACTCCAGCGCGCGTTCGCGTGCCCGCGACTCCGCGAGCCGTTCGTGGGTACGACGCAGCTGGGTTGACACCTCCGCGAGCTCCGACGGCCCGGACATCGGGCGCACCTCTTGGGCCGGGCCTTCGTCAGCGAGCTGGCGAGCCTCGACCTGAAGCGCCCGGGACCACCGCACCCCGGCCCCCGCAACGACGAGAGCGAAGGACAGGGACACCACGCCCGCGACACCACTGACCAGGAGCACGACACGGAAGTCGTGGCTGGACAGAAACATCGCGTCCGCCGTCGCCACCAGGCCGGCGACAAACCCGCCGACGGCCACCACGGCGACCACCACCGCGCCCCATCGCAGCGAACGGGTGCGCAGGAAGTAGGCAACGACCAGGCCGACCAGCCCCACCAGTCCGGCCCCTCCGGCGGACAGCTCGACGATCGCCCACTGGTCATGGGTCACTGGTGCACCCTCTTCCTGGCGGGTATCGAGATGATGCTCGTTGTTCGGACTCGGCGAGGGCCGAGGTGACGGCCAGCGTCGGTCGCTCCGCGAGGGCCAGCATGACACCGCCGCCCCCGGCTCTCCCGAGGCTGT
>JBBSGI010000056.1:0-18737 GCA_038254365.1 Propionibacteriales bacterium | reverse complement strand
CGTTCGTCAAGGGTCATGGCACCGGCAACGACTTCGTGCTGCTGCCCGACCCGGACGGTAGCCTGCACGGCGATCTCGATCCCGTGCTGGTACGACACCTGTGCGACCGTCGGACCGGTATCGGCGGACGGCGTCCCGGCCCCAGCACAACGGCAAGGTCGAGAGATACCAGCGCACCCTGGCCGAGGAGCTTCTCTACGCCCGCGAATGGTCAAGCGAAGCCGACCGAACCGCGCCATCAGCGTCTGGAACATCCACTACAACTACCATCGACCCCATACTGCCGTCGGCGACCAGCCGCCAGCACCACGACTCAAAAGCCGTGTCACCAACGTGCTGCTAGCCGCCGCCGACCCCCGGGCGGAGTAGGCGGAGGTCCCCAAAGGGCGCGGAGCCCACACGGAGACTTGCACGCTCCCTCTAGCATGTTGGCGGGCGACAACCTCTCCTCGGTGAGTGGATTCACATTTGCGTCTTTGCGAGTCCCATGGCGGCCGCGGGCGAAGGCGACGAGTCCAGGGAGCGAGCCAGGCGTGGAGGTCTAAGACACACCGGGGATACGCGCCTTTGGTGATCACGACTGGCGCTGTCGCGTTTGCCCGCCATGTGCCTGGGTCGGGTCAGTTCGGTCTGTACACGCCCTGGCGATGGTCGATGCGTAAAACGATGACCTCGTGGCGTTCGTCGTTGATGCGATACAGCACACGATAGGTTCCGCGACGCGCGGAGTGGATGCCGCTCAGATCCCCGCGCAATGGCTTCCCGACTCGCTGGGGATTCTCGGTGAGCGCACCGGTCATGAACTCAATCACGGCTGCCGCCACCGTCTCGGGCAGCCTGGCCTGGACGGCCCGGACCGCCGGCGGGGTGAGGACCAGTTCGTAGGGCCTGGCGTCAGTCACGGACGCAGTGCGCGCACTGCCTCGGCGCCACGAACGACATCACCTCGGGCATAGGCCGCATCAGCCTCACGGATGTCGGCCAGCGCCTCGGGGTCTCCCAGGACGTCGAGAGTATCCTCGAGCTGCGCCAGATCGTCCGGGCTGATGAGCACCGCCGCTGCGCGCCCGTTGCGTGTGACGGTGACGCGCTCGTGCTCATGCTCCACGCGATCGACGATGTCGCTGAAGTGGTCGCGGACCTTCCGAAGCGGCTCAATACTCATGGCCACAATTGTGGCACACATCGTCACGAGCCCTGGCAGAAGCCATGAGAGCCACCTGCCTTCGTTCGGGGACCCCGTGGTAGTCAACACCAAGCGGCCCCACCGGTGGCCGGTCAGCTAAGGCACGCCAGATGGTTGTCGAACCTACCAGTTGGGGGAGTCACAGCTCCGCTAGCCGAGGCGTTCGCGGTTCATCGGGAGGGGTCAACGATCGAGAGCACGCTCGCCTGGGCGTCGCCCGCGGAACATGCGACCCCACCACCATTGTTGTGTCTGTTGAACGACACGCTGTTCGACTGGGCCATCCCCGTGCAGCCAATATCGTTGGTTGTCCACGCCCGTGGAACAGCTACCACCACACCACCCTCGCCCACCAGACGAGTCCCCGGCGGGGCTACCGGGCTGATGGCGCCTTTGGTCGCGATCGGTGGCGGCGGCGTCGCTGTCTGCGCGTTGGAGCCGGGTCGTGCCGTTCGACGCCCCGGATCTGCTGGCCCGCGCCCTCGACCTCGTTACCGCCCGCGATCCGCGGGAGGCTGGCTGATCGCGCTGCGCCGGAGGCGACTAGCTTTCCGCAGTTCCGGGGAACGGTGGTGGCCTTAGCATGTGGTCGTGAGGTTCCCGTTCGTCAAGGGTCATGGCACCGGCAACGACTTCGTGCTGCTGCCCGACCCGGACGGTAGCCTGCACGGCGATCTCGATCCCGTGCTGGTACGACACCTGTGCGACCGTCGGACCGGTATCGGTGCGGACGGCGTCCTGCGCGTCCTGCGGGGAGATGTCGACGGCGGCGCCGCCTGGTTCATGGACTACCGCAACGCCGACGGCAGCATCTCCGAGATGTGCGGCAACGGGATCCGGCTGTTCGCCCGCTACCTTGCCGAGTCCGGGCTGCTTGCCGAGTGCGGGCCGCCCGAGGCGTCGGGGCCGCTGGCCATCGATACCCGCGACGGAGTCAAGCGGGCGGTGTTTTGCGACGACGGCGAGATCAGTGTCGACATGGGGGCGCCGCGGGTGGGGCCGCAGGTCAGGGTGGGCGTCGAGGGGCGCGCCTTCGAGGCGACCGCCGTCGACATGGGCAACCCGCACGCGGTGGCCTTCGTGGAGTCGCTCGACGTGGGTCCACTCCAGGTGGCGCCCCGGTACCTGGCCGACGACTTCCCCGACGGCGTCAACGTCGAGTTCGTGGTGCGCGAGGGCGACCACTCCCTCGGCATGCGCGTCTTCGAGCGTGGTGTGGGCGAGACCCAGTCGTGCGGGACCGGGGCCTGCGCCGCGGTGGTCGCGGCGAGCCTCCCGACTGAAGTGGCGTCCGATACGCCGTACACCGTCGACGTGCTGGGCGGTCGGCTAACCGTGACCTGGGACAGCACGAATCACGTGCTGCTCAAGGGCCCGGCGGTCCTGGTCGCCGAGGGCACCTGGACGGGGTAGCCGACGGTAGCCAGGACCGGAAACTCCATCGAACCCGGCCGTGCCGGCCCGTACAGTGGACGCACGATGACAGCCGAGATCCCGTACGCCGACCAGCCGGACTTCGAACCCACGAGCCGGTCGGACGATCCCTCCGACAGCGACATCGACCTGCAGACTGGGCCTTCCGAGACCTGGGAGAACTGGGGCAGCGACGGCGAGGACACCTTCGACCAGGACCCGTTCGGCCAAGGGGACTACGAACTCGACGAGCGCAACGCGCTGCGTCGCGTGGCTGGGCTCTCAACCGAGCTCGAGGACGTCTCCGAGGTCGAGTACCGCCGGCTGCGGCTCGAGCGGGTCGTGCTGGTGAGCGTGTGGACGGGCGGCTCGGTCGAGGACGCCGACAACTCGCTGGTCGAGCTCAAACTGCTCGCCGAGACGGCCGGATCGATCGTGCTCGACGCACTCTCGCAGCGCCGGCAGAAGCCCGACCCGGCGACCTACATCGGTCCCGGGAAGGTCGAGCACCTCGCGCTCGTCGTCGCCCAGACCGGCGCCGACACGGTGATCTGCGACGGCGAGCTCAGCCCGTCGCAGCTGCGCAACCTGGAGGACCGGGTGAAGGTGAAGGTCGTCGACCGCACCGCGCTGATCCTCGACATCTTTGCCCAGCACGCCCGCTCGAAAGAGGGCAAGGCGCAGGTGGAGCTGGCGCAGCTCGAGTACGGCAAGCAGCGGCTGCGCGGCTGGGGCGGCAACCTCTCCCGCCAGGCCGGTGGGCGAGTCGGCTCCCAGGGTGGCGGCATCGGGGGCCGCGGACCCGGCGAGACCAAGCTGGAGACCGACCGGCGCCGTATCGCCTCGCGGATGGCCAAGCTGCGCCGCGAGCTGAAGCACATGCAGACCGCACGGGTGACCAAGAAGAGCGAGCGGGTACGGCGCGAGGTGCCGTCGGTGGCCATCGCCGGCTACACCAACGCGGGCAAGTCGTCGCTGCTCAACCGGCTGACCGGCGCGCAGGTGCTCGTCGAGGACGCACTGTTCGCGACCCTCGACCCGACGACCCGGCGGACCACGACCGGCGACGGACGGGTGTTCACCCTCTCCGACACCGTCGGCTTCGTGCGTCACCTGCCCCACCAGCTGGTGGAGGCGTTCCGGTCGACGCTCGAGGAGGTCGCGGAGGCCGACCTGGTGCTGCACGTGGTCGACGGCTCCAACGCCGACCCGGAGGGCCAGCTCGGGGCGGTGCGTGAGGTGCTCGCGGAGATCGGCGCCGACTCGGTGCCGGAGATGGTCGTGATCAACAAGGCGGACGCCGCCGACCCGTTGGTGCTGGCGCGTCTGACGTCGCGCGAGCCACATGCGGTGGTGGTATCGGCCCGCACCGGGACCGGCCTCGCCGAGCTGCTCCTGGCACTCGAACGTGAGCTGCCGCGACCGAGTGTCGAGGTAGACGTGCTGCTGCCGTACTCGCGGGGAGACCTGGTCAGCAAGATCCATGAGCAGGGGGAGTTGCTGACCCTCGAGCACGTCGAGCTGGGGTCACGGATCCGGGCCCGGGTCAACCCGAGCTTGGCCGGCGAGCTGGAACGGTTCGCGGCGGTCCACGCCGCCGACTGACGCCCTGTTCCCGTCCTGCGCGTCGACGCCGGGGTGGCGTGGGGGCCGAGGGTCGTACGATGTCGGGGTGGACGACGCCCGGGATCTCAACGACGACTGTGAGCAGCCGCTCCCGCCGGCCGCCCGGCTGCACAGCATGCAGGGAATCCCCGAGGACGCCCAGTCGATGGGGCTCGACCGCAACGTCACCGAGGGCGCCTGGCTGGCGTTCGCCGGTTCGCTGCGCGCCACCAAGCCGTCCCACCGCCTGGTGGCCTGGCTGATGCTCGCCGCGATCGTCCTGCCACTCCTGCTTTCTTTGCGCTACCAGCTCTTCTGACGTCGGGAGGCGCCCCGCAATGGCGGCGGCTCCGACGTCCCCAGGGCCCCCCGGTCCGGTCGGGGCCACTTGTTTCGCTGTGGAGGAGTGGCGCCACGGTACGCGGACGGCGAGATAGCCTCGGTCGGTGACCCCCTCTGCCACCCCGACCGTCGAGGCGGTGCTCGCGGCCGCCGTGGCGAGCGTCGGTGGGGAGGAACGGCCGGGTCAGGTCGAGATGGCCGAGGCGGTGCGGTCCGCAATGGAGTCGGGACAGCACCTGCTGGTCCAGGCCGGCACCGGCACCGGAAAGTCCCTTGGGTACCTGGTCCCGGCGTTGCTCCACCGGCACCGGGTCGTGGTGGCCACCGCGACGCTGGCGCTCCAGCACCAGCTGGTCGAGCGCGACATCCCCGCCCTGTTGTCGGCGGCAACGCGGGTGATGGGTGAGCAGCCGTCGTACGCCGTGCTCAAGGGCCGCAGCAACTACGTCTGTCTGCACCGCATCCGCGATGGTGTGCCCGACGACCAGGGCGCGCTGGTGGAAGTGCCCGAGGGCACGGTCGGCGGTGAGGTGCTGCGGCTGCGAACCTGGGCCGAGCAGGAGTCGAAGGCGGGAGGCGCGGGTGACCGCGACAGCGCCCCCTCGCACGCGGACCGGGTGTGGCGGCAGGTCTCGGTCAGTCACCGGGAGTGTCTCGGTGCGGCCAAGTGCCCGTACGGGGTGGAGTGCTTCGCCGAGCGCGCCCGCGACCGCGCGAGCGGCGCCGCATTGATCGTCACGAACCACTCGCTGCTCGCGATCGACGCGATCGAGGGGGTGCCGATGATCCCGGACTACGACACTGTCGTGGTCGACGAGGCACATGAGCTGGTGGCCCGGGTGACCCAGGCGGAGACCGATGAGCTGGCGCTTCCGCTGGTGGAGCGGGCGGCCCGCCGGGCCCGTAACTTCGTCGACGGCCCGGCGCCCGTCGACCTGGCCGACGCCGCGGACGTGCTCCGCGCGGCCTACGACGACGCCGGTCCGGGGAGGTACGACGTCCTCCCGGAGGAGCTGGCGAGCGGGCTGGCCATGGTCCGCGACGCGGCGCGGGCAACCCTGAGCGGCTTCCCCAAGGACCCCCCGGACGCCGAGCCGGACGCCGGACGGCAGCAGGCCCGTGGCCTGGTCGACGAGGTGCGCAAGATCGCCGAGCGGCTTGCCGCCAACCGGGTCGACGATGTGGTGTGGCTAGCGGAGCGCGACCCCGCCCGTGGCGGGCAGCAGATGTGCGTGGCTCCTCTCCAAGTGTGGGGTCAGCTCCGCGACCGGCTGCTCGCGGAGAAGACGGTGGTCTGTACGTCGGCGACGCTCAAGCTGGGCGGCGACTTCACGTCGCTGGCCGTCTCCATCGGACTACGTCCCGG
The DNA here is from genome assembly GCA_038254365.1 of Propionibacteriales bacterium. GTDB lineage: Bacteria > Actinomycetota > Actinomycetes > Propionibacteriales > Nocardioidaceae > JAWWPG01. The sequence goes on along the minus strand of JBBSGI010000056.1, from coordinate 12,825 downwards.
CGAGCGGGTCGAGAACCAGCCAGAGCCCGGGGGTAGCGAGCGGTCCGAGGAGAAGGACGAGGACGACGCGGATGGCCCGGTCGTGCTGCCATGGCGGGCCATCGACGTCGGCTCTCCCTTCGACTACCCGCGCCAGGGGATCCTGTACGTCGCACGGTCGCTGCCGCCGCCGAACCGGGACGGGATCGGGGCGGCCCAGCTCGACGAGATCCGCGCACTGGTGGAGGCGGCGCAGGGGCGCACCCTCGGCCTGTTCTCCTCACGACGGGCCGCGGAGGCCGCGGCCGAGGCGCTGCGGGACCGGCTTCCGCACCTGCCGATCCTCTGCCAGGGCGACGGGCAGCTCTCCCACTTGCAGGCGGAGTTCGTGGCCAACCCGGCGGTGAGCCTGTTCGGCACCTTGTCGCTGTGGCAGGGACTGGACGTCCCGGGCCACACCTGCCAGCTCGTCATCATCGACCGGATCCCGTTCCCCCGCCCCGACGACCCGCTGATGTCAGCGCGTGTCTCCGCTGCGAACCGGGTCGGCGGTAACGGGTTCATGGCCGTGTCTGCCACCCACGCCGCGCTGCTGCTCGCGCAGGGCGCCGGCCGGCTGATCCGCACCAGGCATGACAGGGGAGTGGTGGCGGTGCTCGACCCGCGGCTCGCCACCGCTCGCTATGGCACGTTCCTGCGTGCCTCGCTACCGCCGATGTGGACGACGTACGACGGTGCGGTGGCCCGCTCGGCGTTGCACCGGCTGCACTCGCCGCAGACTCTGCCGATCGGCTAGCGGCCCTCATCACACCCGGCGAAGGACGGTGACCACCTTGCCCAGGATCACCGCGTCGCTGCCGTCGATGGGCTGAAAAGCCGGGTTGTGGGGCATCAGCAGCACCTTGCCGTCTCGTCGCCGGAACGTCTTGACGGTGGCCTCACCGTCGATCATCGCGGCGACGATCTCACCATTCTCCGCGGTGGCCTGCTGTCGGACGACCACGAAGTCGCCGTCGCAGATGGCCGCTTCGATCATCGACTCGCCGACCACCTGGAGTAGGAACAAGGTGCCGTCACCGACGAGCTGACGGGGAAGCGGGAACATCTGCTCGACCAGCTCCTCCGCAAGGATGGGTCCTCCGGCCGCGATTCGCCCGACGACCGGGACCATCACCGCGGAGGGGAAGGCGTCACCGATTCCGGTGTCGTCGCGACTGGCGCCGGCGGGCAGGAGATCGATCTCGGGCAGCAGCACCTCGACCGCACGGGGACGGTTCGGGTCGCGGCGCAGGAAGCCTTTGCCCTCGAGGACACGAAGCTGGTGAGCGACCGATGACGTGCTCGTCAGCCCGACCGAGTGGCCGATCTCACGCATGCTGGGGGGATAGCCGCGAGCCTGCACCGAGTCGCGGATCACCGCGAGGACACGGCGTTGACGCGGCGTGAGCCCGGTGGAGTCGGGAGGACCGTCGGGAAGCTCATGGACGCCGGTGCCGTGCTGAGCCTTGGCCATCTGTCTCACCTTCAGTGTGTGCATCGGAGATCGGAGACGACGAGATCGAAGGTCCGGGCACTGCCCGTGCAGTCGGATCCTCGTCATGGTTGACGCTAGACCTCAGCGCCGACGGTTTCAAACACCTGTTCGAACCGGCGTGTCCCGAGGGGCCGGTTGTCCACAGGTTCACGGGTCGCGGAACAGCAGCCGGGGCCGGCGGTACGTCGCGACGAACTGCCGCCTGGTCTGCCGGGCGACACGCGGCTCGAACGCTTGTTCGATCGGTGCCGCATTCTGTCCGTGGGCGGTGCTAGCCTTCGAGCATGTGTTCGATCGAACGTGTATTCGACTCAATGGCCGGATTCGTGTCGGCGGCGGGCGATAGACATGAGGTCGAGCAGACGCAGACGGCTCAGATCGAGCCGACTTCCTTCCCCGGAGGTTCCCGATGACCAGCACCGTTCTTGACCATACGACCCGGCCCACCCGACCGTGCGCGCCCCGGCGCGCCGTGCGCGCCCAGGAGCCGACACCGGTGCCGCGCCTGACCCGCCGCGGCCGGTTCGTCGTGGTGGTGGCCGTCCTGCTCGCCACGTTCGGGGCGTTCACGCTCCGGGGGGCCCCGGCGGCGTCCACCGACGTCGTCTACCACCCGAAGACAGCGACCGTGGTCGTCTCGCCGGGGGAGACGGTGTGGGACATCGCCAACCGGGTCGCCCCGCACTCCGACATCCGCACCACGGTGGCCCAGATCGAGGAGCTCAATTCGCTTTCCGACCCGGGCGCGATCCGCATCGGCCAGCCGCTCTCCGTGCCGGTCGGCTGAGCCGGGCCTGAGCCATGACAGTCAAACGGGATCGGTGTCCTCAGTGTCAGAGCCCGGAGGTCCACCACCTCTACTACGGCATGGTCACCTCGGACGCCTATGAGGGACTCGAGCCGTGGGAGCACCAGATGGGCTGTCTGGTCGAGGACCACGACCGCATCTGCGAAGCCTGCAATCACAAGTGGTCGTCCCGTCAGCTCCGCGCGGGCTTCGACAGGCCGTGAGCCTGCGCCGGGTGCCCGCCTACAGCAAACCTCCACCATCAAAGGTCTAGACCTAAAGTTGGCCGGGTCTCTAGGCTTGGCAGGTGAAGCCGCGGTGGGAGCCCGAGCAGCCGTCGGCTCGGCCACCCGTGCCCGGCCGGGCCCGCGTCGTGGTCATCGGCGGCGGCGTGGCCGGTGCCAGCATCGCCTACCACCTCGCCGAGCGCGGCGAGTGCGACGTCGTCCTCCTCGAGCGTTCCGAGCTGACCAGCGGGTCGACGTTCCACTCGGCAGGGTTGGTCGGACAGCTGCGAGCCGACCCGGCGCTGACCCGGATGAACATGTACTCGGTGGAGCTGTACCGGGAGCTGCAGCGCGGTGACGACCCGCCCAGCTGGGTCGAGAGTGGGGGCATCAAGCTCGCGTCGTCGCCCGAGCGGTTGGCCGAGATCCGTCGGCAGATCGCCTGGGCCACGACCTACGGGTTGCCGCTGCACGAGATCAGCGTGGCCGAGGCCGTCGACAGGTTCCCGCTGATGGACCCGGCCGGAGTGGCGGGGGCAGCCTTCCTCGAGTCGGACGGATACGTCGACCCTTCCCAGCTCTGTCTCGCCCTGGCGAAGCGAGCCCGCCGAGCGGGCGTGGTGATCAGCAGCCACACCCGGGTGGTCGCGATCGAGACCGTCGAGGTGCGCCATGGCGTCGCGAGCACCCGCGAGCGAGCGGTCGACCGCGTCTGCACCGACCGGGGCGATGTCGAATGCGAGGTGGTGGTCGACGCCGGGGGCATGTACGCCGCGGAGATCGCCCGGCTGGTCGGCGTCCGGGTGCCGGTGGTGCCGATGTCACACCAGTACGTCGTGACCGACGCCCTTCCCGCTGCGGCGACGAGCCGCGACGTTGGCGGGGCCACTACGCCGACGCTGCGCGACCCCGACCTGCTCGTCTACTGGCGTCCCGAGGCCGCCGGCCTGGTGATGGGGGGCTACGAGGGCAACCCCGAGGCGTGGCGGGCCGACCTGACGTCGTACGACGACATCCCCGCCGACTTCAACGGCCGGCTGCTGCCCGAGTCGTGGGAGCGGTTCGAGGAGCTCGCCGTGAACGCGGCCCGGCGGGTCCCCGTCATGTCTGAGGTCGGGATCCGCGCCTTCATCAACGGGCCGGAGGCGTTCACGCCGGACAACGAGTTCTGCCTGGGCGAGACGGAGGTGGCCGGTTTCTTCGTGGCGGCAGGCTTCTGTGCCCACGGCATCGCGGGCGCCGGTGGGATCGGTCGGGTGATGGCCGAGTGGATCCTCGACGGGCGGCCGAGCATGGATCTGTGGCACATGGACATCAGCCGCTTCGGCGGCGCCTACGCCTCGCCCGCCTACACGCTGCAGCGCACCACCGAGACCTACCAGAAGTACTACGACATCAGCTATCCCGCGCTCGAGCGGGAGTCGGGGCGTCCGCTGCGCGTCTCGCCGGTCTACGACTGGCATCGCCGCCAGGGGGCGAGCTTCGGCGAGAAGGCCGGTTGGGAGCGGGTGAACTACTACGAGACGAACGTGGCCCTCGGCGACGGGACGCTGAGACCCTACGGCTGGGCCGGCCGATCCTGGTCGCCCGCGACGGGTGCCGAGCACCACGCGACCCGCACGACGGCGGGCCTGTACGACGAGACGTCGTTCGCCAAGATCAAGGTCAGCGGGCCGGATGCGGCGGCGTTCCTGGACTGGGTCTGCGACAACCGAGTGGCGCGCGACGTCGGCGACGTCACCTACACCCAGGCCCTCAACGCTCGAGGCGGCATCGAGGCCGACGTCACGGTGACTCGGCGCGGCTCGGACGAGTTCTTGGTGGTCACGGGCACCGCGTTCGGCGGCCACGACCGGGCCTGGCTCCGCAAGCGGGCCCGCGAGGACAGCTACGACGTCCGCGTCGATGACGTGACCGGATCTCTGGTGTGCTTCGGGTTGTGGGGACCCTCCGCGCGCGTCGTGCTCGCTTCCCTCGCGCGGGCCGACGTCTCCGATGAGGCGTTCCCGTTCATGACCGCCCAGCCGACCACCGTTGGGGAGTGCCCGGTGCTGGCGCTGCGGGTGACCTTCACCGGCGAGCACGGCTGGGAGCTGTACGCCAGCATGGAGTACGGCGCCGCGCTGTGGACGCGACTCGTCGAGGCCGGCAGCGCGCACGGTCTTCGCGTGTGCGGCTACCGCGCCATCGAGTCGCTCCGGCTCGAACGGGGCTACCGGGTGTGGGGCTCCGACCTGACCCCGGAGACCAACCCCCTGGAGGCCGGGCTCGGATTCTGCGTGAAGCTCGACAAGCCGGGCGGTTTCGTCGGGGCCGAGGCGCTGCGGGAGGTCAGGGCCGCAGGGGTCTCCCGCCGCCTGTGCTGCCTGGTCCTGGACGATCCGCGGTTCGTCGCGCTCGGCGGCGAGCCGGTCAGTGTCGAGGGCGCGGTGGTCGGACGGGTAACGTCCGGCGGCTTCGGCTACACCGTGGCTCGCTCGATTGCTTACGCCTACCTACCGGTCGAGTCGTCGGCGGCGGGTACGACGGCGAGCGTCGACCTGTTCGGCGATGCCGTTGGCGCCAAGGTGGTGACGCAGCGCCAACTATGGAATGTTGTGCGTCCCTGAACCGCACGAGCGAGCGAGCTGTCACGATCAGGCGCGACCGGTGATGATGTTGAACCCGGTCGCCGAAGGGCTGACCGCGCAGTCCCGGAATCCGTCCGCCTCCAGGGCAGCAAGCACCCAGTCCGGGCCGTCCCCTCCAGATTGCCCGGCGCCGCCGGCTGCCAAGTTCTGTTGCAGGCAGTACATCACGCTGCTGGCATAGACGATTAACGCGATAGGCTCAGCGCTGTCAACTGTCAGGTCGCCGGTCAGGCCCGGCTCCGCGATCAGGAACACCCCGCCGGGCTTGAGGATCGCGTGGACCTCCTGCACTACTGGCCCGGGGTCACCGAGATGGTGCAAGGAGTCGAGGCACACGACCAGGTCGAACAGCCTTCCGCGGGGTAGGTGCTTGGCGTCGGCAGCCACCAGCTCGACGTTGTCGGGCAATGCCTCACGACCGATGACGATCGTGTCTTGGTCGAAGCCGACCACCCGGGTAGCGGGGAACGCCGCAGCAATCAGAGCAGCGGCGTCGCCGTTGCCGCAGGCCAGGTCAGCAACCATTCCCCCCTCAGACAGCGTCTCTGTCATCCCGAGCACGCCGGAAATCCACTCCGGCACCAACGCAGCCAGGTATATCGGCGTATTGATGCGGGCGACACCGGCACCGAAGGCGCGCTCGTATGTACCTGGGTCGACCCCGCTCCCGGCGACCATCGCGTCGACGACCGAGTCGAGCACCGCTGGCGCACCTTCGGCGAAGGCGATCACAGCCCGGGCATCGATCGGAAAATCGGGCCCCAGGACCATCGCGGTTTCCGGACTGAGCTCGAACCGCCCGTCCCGCTCGACGGCGTGGCCACCGGCCGTGACGGCTCGAAGCCACTCCCGGCCGTTTCTTGGGTCGACCCCGGAGCGCCCGCTGATCTCTTCCACGGTGCCGCCGCCCTCTCGAAGGGCGTCGAGAAGACCCACTCGAGAGCCGAGCGCCAGCATGGTCATCGAGTACCAGCCGCACAGATCAGCGACAAACCTCGGGAGCGTATCGGCGGCCTCGCTCACGTTGGTCTCGCTCACGCTGGTCTCCTCCTCGAGGTAGTACGGCGAAGCATTGATGTGGTCGCCAACCTGCACGCTACTGCGCGGATCATCGCACAAGGCGGTGCTGTTGGCGGAGAGCCGTTCTTACCCCCGGCATGGACCAGGGGAGTCAGGCTCAGGTCGAGCCGGCCGCGCGCATGGCTCCGCCCGCGCTTGCCACCGTCCGCACAGTGATCCGGATCCGGTCCGGGCGGAACAGGTCGGAGGCGTACTCGATCGGCTGACCGGCCGCGCTGGCCGCCGTCCGCTCGATGCGCAGCAGCGCCGACCCGATCGGGACGTTGAGCATCGAGGCGACCGCCTCGCCGGCGACGTACGGCTCGAGGTACTCGGTCGCGGTCTGCGGTGCCAGGTCGTAGTCGCGGGCCATCCGCGCATAGAGCGACCCGGTCAGCCGCTTGTCGAGCAGCCCCGGGAACGGCTCGGCAGGCAGGAAGGAGCGTTCCAGCGCCAGCGGCTCACCGTTCGCACGCCGGACCCGGACCACCTCATAGACGTCGCTGTCGCGGGCGATCCCGAGGGCCTTGGCGACCTTGGGCGGCGCCGGTTGCAGACCGGCGCTGACGACCCGGGCGCTGGCCCGGACCTGGCCGCGGCGCAGCTGCTCGGTGAAGCCCGCCAGGCCGGTGATGTCGCACTCGATCGTCGGCTCCACAATGAACGTGCCGCCCCTTCGGCCCGGGATTCGCTCTATCACCCCGCGGGCCTCGAGCGCAGCCAGCGCCTGCCGCAACGTCATGCGGCTCACCCCGATGGCGGCCGCCAGGTCCGCCTCCTTCGGCAGCCGGTCACCCGGCGAGAGCGTCCCCTCGGCCATCAGCGCGGTGAGCCACTGCTCGATCTGCTGGTACGCCGGCAGCGCGGCCGCCGGCCCGAGGTCGGGAGCGGCGGCCGCCAGCGCCGCCAGCGCCGCGACCGGCACGTTCGTGGTCGCAGTGCCGCGTACGGACGCCGGCGTCACTCAGCTCTCGAATACCGCGACCACGGTGGGATCGATCGTATGGCGGGGTCCCTTGAACCAGTGCTTGGCCGAGAGCTCCCACCAAAGCTCGAGCAGGAGGAGTGCCCCGATGGTGAGAATCGGGGCATAGTTCACGTACTTCCACGCAAAGCCGTCATTGCCGGGGATCGCCAACGGCGTGAAGGGAAGAATGAAGTAGACGGATATGATCGCGATCTCGACGACGGCGACCAGGTTCATCCACCGGTACTTGCTGCCGTTCGTCCAGGACCCCGGCTCGAAGGAGTCGCCCATGCGCCAGCGCAGCCAGATCGGGATCGCGAACGCCAGGTACAGGCCGATGACCGCGACCGAGACCACCGCATAGAACGCCACTGGGGTCGGTGAGCCGTTGATGTCGACCTGCACCAGGGCCGGCAGAGTGATCAGGATGCTGACTGCCACGCACAGCATGACGGCGTTGGCGGGCACCCGGCGAGCCGTGAGCTTGGACCAGAGGCGGGAGCCCGGGATCGCCCCGTCGCGGCTGAACGCGAAGGTCATGCGGGAAGTGCTGGTCATGCAGGCGATCGTGCAGTAGAACTGCCCGGACGCGGAGATCAGGAGAACGAGCGCAGCCCATCGGCTCGTCAGCGCTTGGTTGAAGATCGCAGCGACGCCGCCTCCGTTGGCACTCACGCCATCGGGGTTCTGAACCGCGAAGAGGAAGGCCAGCAACAGGATCCAACCACCGATTGCCGAGTAGAAGATCGATTTCCAGATCCCCTGCGCCGCGGAGTGCGAGGCGGACGACGTTTCCTCGGATAGGTGCGCGGAAGCGTCGAAGCCGGTGATCGTGTACTGCGTCAGCAGGAATCCGAGCGGCAGCACGAGGAACCAGTACTTCGCGTCGGCGTAGCCGGAGTTGTTGATCCTCTCGGTGAAGACGAAACTCATGCTCTCGTGGTGGTTCGGCACGAGCACCAGGATCAACACGACGATCGCGGCACCGGCGACATGCCACCAGACCGAGATGTTGTTGATGACCGCCATGAGATGACCGCTGAAGATGTTCAGCCCGCCGGCGATAAGCAGCACGATCAGGAAGGTGACGAAGACCCGCGTCAGCGAATAGTTGGAGGCGTACGAGCTGCTGAAGGTGCTTATCGTGAGATCGATGAACGTCGCACACCCATAGCCGACCGACGCTGTCACCGCGAGCAGCCCGATCAGGTTCAGCCAGCCGGTGAAGAACCCCGCCCTAGGGCCACCCATCTTGGATGCCCACCAGTAGATCCCACCGGAAGTCGGATAGGCCGATACCAGCTCGGACATGGTGAGGCCGATGATCAGGATGAAGGCTGAGATGATTGGCCAACCCCAGGATATCGCCACCGGGCCACCGTTGTTCCAGGCCTGGCCGAACGTCGTGAAGCACCCGGCCAGGATCGAGATGATCGAGAACGAGATCGCGAAGTTGGAGAAGCCGGACCAGCTGCGGTGCAGCTCCTGGCTGTAGCCGAGCTCGGCGAGCCGCTTCTCGTCGGCGTTCAGGGGCAAGGTATCGGACATACGGTCCCTCCGGTGTGTTGCGCGGCGGCGTCGAGCAGGCGCTCGAAGTCGGGTCCGTCGAACTCCTCGACGGCGCGGTCGTACTTCTGCATCCCCCATGCCCAGAAGTCGAAGTCCTGCGTGCTGGTGGCGTGCTGGATGGACCCCCACAGAGTCCAGCAGTACTTCGACATCAGACCCTGCAGGCGCGCCCGCGCGACCAGGTCGGGACGCTCCTGCCCGAAGTAGGCGGCCACCAGCACGTCGAGGTGGTCCAGCGACAGCGTCGCCTCGCTCCAGATGTTCCCGAGCTCGAAGCAAGGGTCGTTGTTGCCGCCGTACTCGAAGTCGATGATCCAGATCCGCTCACCGTCGTCGATGAGGTTGGCCGGCAGCAGGTCGTTGTTGCACGGCACGGTCTCCGGGGGATACGCCGACAGCGCCGCGCGGACCCGCGACACCTTCGGCAGCAGGTCCAGGTAGCCGGTAGGCAGCCGGAAGCCGCACTCGATAACGGTGTCCAGGTAGGCCCGATGCACGGTGAAAACGTCGAAGTCGTTGACGAAGCGTGGTCCGCTATGCAGGCGACGACAGGCGAGGGCCACTCGGCGCAGCGTCTCCACGTCGGCGAGGTCGTCGTCGGCTAGCGTCCGACCGTCGACGTACTCAACCACCAGGAGGTGCTGGTCGGGAAGGTACTCGACGACCGGTGGCGCGGCACCCGAAGCGGCCGCCGCGGATGAGTTGGCGAACTCGGCTTCGCGATCGATGGCCAGCAGGGCGCTGTCCTCGGCGGAGATGCGCACGACGACATCGCGCTCACCGGTGGTCACCCGTAGGTTCGTGTTGGTCAGTCCGCCGACCAGCGGGACGACGGAGCGCGGACCCTCCCCGAGGCACTCGAGGTGGGCAAGGGCAAGGGCAAGGTCGAGCGAGTCTGACGACTCATCCTGGATGCCAGCGCGTGCGGCAGCCTCCCCGGGTGATGAGTCGCCGTCAGCCACGGCCGGCCACCTCCGTTCAAGCCGACTGAATCCTCGTCGAATGCTAGTGGCGGCATCTCCCTCCGGTCTAGACTTATTCCGAATCCACCCGGCGTCGAAGGGACTCGCGACCATGCCCAGACCATCCAGGCTCGGCGTCGAAGAGCTGCGGAACCTCATCGACGAGGGGCTTGTCGACACCGTCGTCGTCGCCTTCACCGACATGCAGGGCAGGCTCCAGGGCAAGCGGATTCACGCCCAGTTCTTCCTGGACACGGTTCTGCAGCACGGCACCGAGGGCTGCAACTACCTGCTCGCGGTGGACGTCGACATGAACACCGTCGGGGGTTACGCGATCAGCTCATGGGACAAGGGCTACGGCGACATGGAGTTCCTCCTCGACCTGTCGACCCTGCGGCGTACCCTCTGGCTGCCGGGCACGGTGATGGTGCAGTGCGATCTGACCTGGCTGGACCACGACCACACGATGGTCGCCGAGTCGCCGCGCCAGATCCTGAAGTCCCAGGTCGAGCGGGCCGAGGCGAGGGGGCTGGTGGGGTACGCCGGTACCGAGCTGGAGTTCAACATCTACCAGGAGACGTACGAGACCGCGGGTGACCAGAACTACCGCGACCTCACCCCCGCCAACCAGTACAACGTGGACTACTCCCTGGTAGGCACGAGCCGGGTGGAACCGCTGCTGCGTGACATCCGCAACTTCATGTACGCCGCCGGTCTGATGGTCGAGTCGGCCAAGGGCGAGTGCAACCTCGGGCAGCATGAGATCGCGTTCAAGTACGAGCAGGTCGTGCAGACGGCGGACCAGCACTCGGTCTACAAGACCGCGGCGAAGGAGATCGCCAGCCAGCACGGCAAGGCCATCACGTTCATGGCGAAATACGACGAACGTGAGGGCAACTCCTGTCATGTGCACATGAGCGTGCGCGGGACCAGCGGCGAGATCGTGTTCGACGAGGGAGACGGTCCGACCCCGGTCTTCGAGCACTTCGTGGCTGGAGTGCAGGCGACCCTGGCTGACTTCACGTTGTTCTATGCGCCGAACATCAACTCCTACAAGCGCTTCCAACCCGGCTCGTTCGCGCCGACGGCGATCGCCTGGGGGCGGGACAACCGGACGTGCGCCCTGCGCGTCGTCGGCCACGGTGCCGGGCTGCGCGTGGAGAACCGGTTGCCCGGGGGTGACATGAACCCCTACCTCGGCCTCGCTGCGATGCTGGCCGGCGGTCTCTACGGGATCGAGCACGAGCTCGAGCTCGAGCCGGCGTTCGAGGGCAACGCCTACGAGTCCGACAAGACCCACGTGCCAAAGACGCTGCTCGAGGCACGCCAGGCTTTCGACGCTTCCGAGCGAACCCGGGAGGCTTTCGGAGACGAGGTGGTGGCGCACTACCTCAATGCGGCAGACGTCGAGCTGGCGGCGTTCAACGCTGCGGTGACCGACTGGGAGCGGGTCCGCGGGTTCGAGAGACTCTGAGCATGACAACAGATACGGCAGCAGCGCCCGGTCGGCACTCGGTGGTCGACCCGGCGACCGAGCAGGTCGTATGTGAGATCGACCTCGCGGGACTTGAGGAGACCGACCGGGCGATCGCCAGCGCGGCTGCCGCGTTCGAGAGTTGGCGACAGCTGGCACCCGCTGACCGTGGCCGGCTGCTGCGCGGGTTCGCGGAGCTGGTTGACGGCGCCATCGAGGAGCTGGCGACGCTCGAGGTGCGCAACTCCGGTCACACGATCAGCAACGCCAGGTGGGAGGCGGGAAACGTCCGCGATGTGCTGACGTACTTCTCCGCGGCGCCGGAACGCCAGTGCGGGCGGCAGATTCCGGTCGCGGGCGGATGGGACGTCACGTTCAAGGAGCCGCTAGGCGTCGTCGCCATCATCGTCCCGTGGAACTTCCCGATGCCGATCGCCGGGTGGGGCTTGGCGCCGGCCCTGGCCGCGGGGAACTGCGTCGTGCTCAAGCCCGCCGAGCTGACCCCGCTCACCGCCATCCGGATCGGCGAGCTCGGCCTCGAGGCTGGGTTGCCTCCCGGCGTTTTCACCGTCCTGGCCGGCCCGGGGGCTGTGGTGGGTCATCGGTTCGTCACCCACCCCTTGGTGCGGAAGGTCTGCTTCACCGGGTCCACGGAGGTGGGCAAGCAGATCATGGCGGGCTGCGCGGAGCAGGTGAAGCGGGTGACGCTCGAGCTCGGCGGCAAGAGCGCGAACATCGTTTTCGCGGACTCCGACCTCGAGCAGGCAGCTGCGACCGCGCCGTACGGCGTCTTCGACAATGCGGGCCAGGACTGCTGTGCCCGGAGCCGGATCCTCGTCGAGCGCAGCGTCCACGACCGGTTCCTCGAGCTGCTCGAGACCGCTGTGCTGGGGGTCAAGGTGGCGCCGCCGGGGGAGGAGGATGCCGAGATGGGGCCGTTGATCAGTGACCGGCAGCGGGCGGCCGTACGGTCGTACGTCGAGGACGACGCGGTCAACGTGGCGTTTCGCGGCAGCGCACCCGAGGGCCCGGGGTTCTGGTACCCGCCGACGGTGGTGCTGCCGGCCGGGGACCAGGACCGGATCTGGCGCGAGGAGGTCTTCGGACCGGTGGTGTCGGTGCTGCCGTTCGATGACGAGGCCGACGCGGTCGCCAAGGCCAACGACAGCGACTATGGGTTGTCCGGGTCGATCTGGACGCGTGACGTCGGCCGGGCCTTGCGAGTCTCGCGCGCGGTGGCCGCCGGGAACCTCAGCGTGAACTCGCATTCGTCGGTCCGCTACTCGACACCGTTCGGCGGCTTCAAGCAGTCCGGCATCGGCCGTGAGCTGGGACCCGACGCGCTGGACGCGTTCACCGACGTTAAGAACGTGTTCATCGCCGACACGTGACGGCCCGCGACGCGAGTCCGGGGTGTCCCTGCCCGGTCCCGCGGACGCAGGTGGCCGTCCCGGGTTGTTCGGGATGCCTACGGAGATCCAGATGATGGTACGAAGACGGGGTCTCCTGACGTTTCCGTGGGTCACGCGGCCCGTCCTGGCAGCGGGGGGCAGAGACCGCCTCGGGTGAGCATGGCCATGGCGATCAGCGTTTCGGGCGACCCGTATCCGTAGGCGCGGCGGGTCAGGACGCGTAGG
>JBBSGI010000055.1:0-19988 GCA_038254365.1 Propionibacteriales bacterium | reverse complement strand
TGTCGATGGCGACGTCGGCGATCGGGCAGGTCGGAGCCTCGCTCGGTCGATCGACGCTGGAGAGCTGCCAGGCGGCCGCCCGGGCGGCGCTCGCCGCCGGTGACCCCGCCACGGGCCGGGCCGGAGCCACCGCCGCGCTGGGTCGGTAAGAGCCATAGGCTGTCGATCGTGACCAGCGGGACGGGTGGGGTTCGAGTCTGGCACGACCTCTCGGAGATCGACCGGGGGCTCGGCCCGAGCGTCGTCACGATCGGTAACTTCGACGGAGTCCACCGGGGACATCGCCGGGTACTGACGCAGGCGCGCAGCCTGGCGCAGCGGCTCGGTGACCTCCCCGTCGTCGCGGTCACCTTCGACCCTCACCCGATGACGGTGATCCGTCCGGACAAGGCTCCGGAAACGCTCACGTCGGTAGAGGACCGGATCGCCCTGCTGGCGGCGGCCGGCGCTGACGCGGTGCTCATCTTGGCGTTCACCTCGGCGCTAGCGGACCAGTCGGCGGAGGTCTTCGCCGAGTCCGTCGTCTTCGGGGCGCTGCATGCGGGGGGCGTGGTCGTCGGCCAGAACTTCAGGTTCGGGCATCGGGCAGTCGGCGACCTGGAGCTGCTACGTGCCCTCGGCGCCGAGCACGGCGCCGAGATTGTCGGGCTGGCGCTGGACGGCTCCGGCGACCGGACGTGGACTTCGACCCACATCCGCAGCTGCCTCGCCGCGGGCGACGTCCGGGCCGCGGGGGAGGCGCTGGGCCGGTTCTTCTCGCTGCACGGGCGAGTCGTGCGAGGAGAGCAGCGTGGGCGCGAGCTCGGCTACCCGACCGCCAACGTGCCGGTCAGCAGCAGCCGAACGGCGGTCCCTGCCGACGGCGTCTACGCCGGCTGGCTGCGCAGACTGGACCGTGCCGAGGCGCCCTGGTGGCCGGCGGCAATCTCGGTGGGAACCAACCCGACGTTCGACGGCACCGACCGGAGGGTGGAGTCCTACGTGCTCGACCGCACCGATCTCGAGCTGTACGACGACCTCGTGGAGGTGGTCTTCGTCGAACACCTCCGGGGCATGGTGAAGTTCGAGTCGGTCGCCGAGCTTGTCGCGCAGATGTCGGCGGACGTCGACCAGGCTCGCGAGCTGCTGGCCATACCGCCTGGTTGACGACACCTCGGGCGGGCCGGCATCTCTGACTGCAGGTGGCGGCATTGGCATGATGTCGGCAAGGACGGGTCCGTCAACCAGTACGGAGGAACGAACATGTACGCACATCGACTCGGTGTCGCACTGGCTTCGATAGCGGTGATCGCGCTCACGCCCACATCGGCATCCGCGGCGACCCGGTGGTTCTCGGACCCGCAGGGGGACGTCGCCTCAAGCGTCGACATCCATCGTGTCCGGGTCATCAACGGGGAGGCCGGTCGCCCCGCGGTCAGAGTCACCGTCGTGCAGCGCGAGCTCCGGGCGGGTGACGGGTTCGACGTCTGGGTCGACACCAACGCAGCCGACCCGGGCCCGGAGTACCGAACCAGCTGGATCGCCAACTCCGACAGCCTCGGCGTGCGCAAGGTGGAGTCGTTCAGCGACACAGGCGTTGCGGTGAGCTGTCCGGCGTTCCGTGTGCGCAGCGCCCAGGACGACCCAGGCGACAGCAGCTATGTGCTGCTGCCCAGGCCGTGCCTCGGCTACCCCGACGCGGTCCGGGTCAGCGTTCGGGCGCAGCGTCAGGTCGGCAAGGGGATTGTCAAGGACTGGGCACCGGGCGTCTTGAACTTCTACTCGTGGGTGGCCCGCGGCTGAGCTCCAAACTGCTCGAGCCCCCGGCGACGCCTGGGTCGCCGAGGTTGGCTCAACGGGATGCACCGGCGGCTCTTGGCGAGGACTCCGCGCAAGCCTGCGCTCCAGCCCAGAGCTGCTCGAGCAATCAGTGGGCTCCATCGCGAGGTATGTCGACGAGGTCCTTGCGATGCTTGTCGTAACACATGCGACGCCTCGTCGCCGATTGTGAGCCGGGCGCTCCCCGCTGGTAGGCTCGCATTGCCGTCTTTGTCGGCCGCGGATTGAGAGTGCCCGGGTGAACAGGCCCCGGCGCGCCGCGCAACGAAACCCCCGAAGGGAGATCGCGTGCCACTTGACGCCGCGACTAAGAAGCAGATCATCGACACGTACGCCACCGGCGACAGCGACACCGGTTCCCCCGAGGTTCAGGTCGCGTTGCTCACCAAACGGATCGCCGACCTCACCGAGCACCTCAAGGAGCACAAGCACGACCACCACAGTCGTCGTGGTCTCCTGCTCCTCGTCGGCCAGCGCCGCCGGTTGCTCAACTACCTGCAGAAGACCGAGATCGCCCGCTACCGAAGCATTATCGAGCGGCTCGGACTCCGCCGTTAGCTAGCCGGCCCTCCTCCACGGGGAGTAGTCGCCTGCTGCCTGCCCCGGCCACCGCCCATCGCTACCTAGGAGTTCGGCGGCGCCGTACCGGGCGGGGCGACGAGACCGGTCGGCTTTTCCGGCAGGCCACAACTGAATAGCGAAGCACCACAAACTGATGCGGTGCCGCACACGGCGGTATCGACCACCAGTGACGTCACGCGCTGACCTTGCGCTGCATGGCTCGGCAAGCGAGGCTCCGGTCCTCGGTAGTGGCCCTCGGGATGACTTCACCCCGCGGGCCTCGATCGAAGACCGGCCTCCGAAGTCAGCGTGGCTCCCCGCTCCAAGCGGGCAGCTGTCGCCCTGACCGAGCGCACGAGTGCGCCTCGGTACGGCCAACGCCTCAGGCGTTCGTCGCGTTACGTCACGCGAACGAAAGGGATACCCATGTCGGGTACCGAACCCCAGTCCGTCGAAGCCGTCATCGACAACGGCAAGCACGGAAAACGCACCATCCGCTTCGAGACCGGGCAGCTCGCCCGCCAGGCGGCCGGCTCCGCCGTCGCCTACCTCGACGAGGAGACCATGCTTCTCTCGGCGACCACCGCCGGCAAGCACCCCAAGGAACAGTTCGACTTCTTCCCGCTGACCGTCGACGTGGAGGAGCGCATGTACGCCGCGGGACGCATCCCCGGCTCGTTCTTCCGTCGCGAGGGCCGTCCCTCCGAGGACGCGATCCTCACCTGCCGGCTGATCGACCGCCCGCTGCGCCCGACCTTCGTGTCCGGGCTCCGCAACGAGGTCCAGGTCGTCATCACCGTGCTGGCACTGCACCCCGACACGCCGTACGACGTGCTCGCCATCAACGCCGCGTCCCTGTCGACGCAGCTGAGCGGCCTGCCGTTCAGCGGTCCGGTCGGGGCGACGAGGGTAGCCCTCGTGGACGGGCAGTGGATCGGGTTCCCGAGCCACAGCCAGACCGCGGAGTCCGTGTTCGACATGGTCGTCGCCGGACGGGTGACCGAGAGCGGTGACGTCGCGATCATGATGGTCGAGGCCGAGGCGACCGACGTCACCTGGGAGAAGGTCCGCTCCGGTGCGCAGGCGCCGACCGAGGAGATCGTCGCGGAGGGTCTCGAGGCAGCCAAGGTCTTCATCAAGCAGCTTTGTGAGGCACAGGCCGAGCTGGCCGAGGTCGCCGCGAGGCCGGTCACCGAGTTCCCGCGTTTCCTCGACTACCAGGACGACGCGTTCGCCGCTGTCGAGGCGGCCGCGAGCAGCGATCTAGCCGCCGCGTTCACCATCGCCGGGAAGCAGGAGCGCGAGGAGCGCCTGGACGAGGTCAAGGCGGGCGTGCTGACCAGCCTCGGCGAGACCTTCGCCGGGCGGGAGAAGGAACTTGGCGCGTCGTTCCGGTCGCTGACCAAGAAGCTCGTCCGGCAGCGCGTTCTCCGCGATCAGGTCCGCATCGACGGACGTGGCCTCACCGACATCCGCACCCTGAGTGCCGAGGTCGGCGTCGTCCCCCGGGTGCACGGCTCCGCCCTGTTCGAGCGCGGTGAGACGCAGATCCTCGGCGTCACCACGCTCAACATGCTGTCACTGGAGCAGAGGCTCGACACGCTGTCGCCGGAGAGGACGCGGCGTTACATGCACAACTACAACTTCCCGCCGTACTCCACCGGCGAGACCGGTCGTGTCGGTTCGCCCAAGCGCCGCGAGATCGGTCACGGCGCCCTTGCGGGCCGTGCGCTGATGCCGGTGCTGCCGGAGCGAGAGGAGTTCCCCTACGCGATCCGTCAAGTGTCGGAGGCACTCAGCTCCAACGGCTCCACGTCGATGGGCTCGGTGTGCGCATCCACCATGGCGCTGCTGAACGCCGGTGTCCCATTGCGGGCTGCCGTGGCGGGCATCGCCATGGGGCTGATCTCTGGCGAGGTCGACGGCGAGCAGAAGTTCGTCACGCTCACCGACATCCTCGGCGCCGAGGATGCGTTCGGCGACATGGACTTCAAGGTGGCCGGCACCCGCGAGTTCGTCACGGCTCTCCAGCTCGACACCAAGCTCGACGGCATTCCGGCCTCGGTGCTCGGCTCGGCGCTGCAGCAGGCACGCGACGCGCGGATGACCATCCTCGACGTGATGGCCGAGGCGATCGACGCGCCTGACGAGATGGCGCCGACGGCGCCGCGCATTCTCACGATGCACGTGCCGATCGACAAGATCGGTGAGGTGATCGGGCCCAAGGGCAAGATCATCAACCAGATCCAGGACGACACCGGTGCCCAGATCAGCATCGAGGACGACGGCACGATCTACGTCGGAGCCGACAACGGATCCGCCGCAGAGGCCGCCCGGGCGATGATCAACGCGATCGCCAACCCGCAGATGCCCGAGATCGGGGAGCGCTACCTCGGCACCGTGGTCAAGACGACAAACTTCGGCGCGTTCGTGTCGCTGCTCCCGGGCAAGGACGGACTGCTGCACATCTCGAAGCTGCGGTCGCTCGCCGGCGGCAAGCGCGTCGAGAACGTCGAGGACGTCGTGTCGGTGGGTCAGAAGATCCAGGTCGAGATCGGCGAGATCGACGACCGCGGCAAGCTCAGCCTGGTCCCGGTCGTCGAGGACGACCAGCCCGGGGAGCAGACCCAGACGCAAGACCAGAGCCAGTCGGTCGACGCCTGACCGTGCGTTATCTCCCGGCACTCGAGCAGCCCCTCGGGTCGACCCGCACCCTCCTGAAGGAGACCGGCGACGACGGACAGGTGGCCTCCACCATCCGTCGCACCATCCTCCCCGGTGGGCTGCGGGTCGTCACGGAGGCGATGCCGGGCGTGCGCACCACGACCCTCGGGCTCTGGACCGGTGTCGGTTCCCGCGACGAGTCCCGCGCACTTGCGGGGGTGACCCACTTCCTCGAGCACCTGCTGTTCAAGGGCACTCGTCGCCGTACGGCGCTCGACATCGCCGCCGAGCTCGACGCCGTCGGTGGTGAGCTCAACGCGTTCACCGGCAAGGAGTACACGTGCTACCACGCGCGCGTGCTCGACGCCGACGTGCCGCTTGCTGTCGACGTGATCTGCGACATGGTCACGTCCTCGACGCTGCCGGCAGCCGAGGTCGACTCGGAGCGCAACGTGATCCTCGAGGAGATCGCGATGCACGACGACGACCACGACGACGTCGTCCACGACCTCTTCGTCGAGACGTTGTACGGCGACAGCGCGCTCGGGCGGGCCATCACCGGGACACCCGAGACCATCAACGCCTTGTCGCGTAGACAGATCAGCGGCTACTACCGTCGCCACTACCGGGCCGACGGGCTGGTGTTCTCCGCTGCGGGGAGCGTCGACCACAACGCCATGGTGGCGATGGTGAGGTCGGCGTTCACCGAGGCCGGGTCGCTTGGCGAGGAGGCGGTCGGCCCGAGACCGATCCGACCCTCCGGACTCCACGCCACCAAGCCGGGAGCGACCGTGGTCGTCGAACGGCCGGCTGAGCAGACCACCTTCGTGATGGGTGTCCCGGCCTACCCGCGAAACCACCCGAGCCGCTTCGCGCTGGGGGTGCTGAACTCGGCTCTTGGTGGCGGCACGTCGAGCCGGTTGTTCCAGGAGGTGCGGGAGCAACGCGGCCTGGCCTACACGATCTACTCGTTCGGCAGCCAGCACGTCGACGGCGGGTACTTCGCGATCGGCGGCGCCTGCACCCCCCGCAACCTGCCGAAGGTGCTCGATATCTGTCGCGACGAGCTCGCGAAGGTCGCCTCGGCCGGGCTCACGGTCGAGGAGTTCGAGCGCGGCAAGGGCCAGCTGCGCGGCAGCCTGGTGATGGGGCTCGAGGACTCGAGCTCGCGGATGACCCGCATCGGCAAGGCGGAGCTGATCCCCGGCGGACTGCTGAGCATCGACGAGACGCTGGCTAAGATCAACGCCGTCACGTTGGACCGCGTCCACGAGGTTGCGCAGGAGCTGCTGACCATCGAGCCGACCCTGGCCGCCCTCGGGCCCGCGAAAGCCGTCAACAAGCTCCTCTGATCGCCGTGACCGATCGTCAACGGCAGGTTTCGACGACCTTGTCGTTCGGGTTGAACGCATATCGGACGCCGTTGCAGTCGTTGGCGTTGTCGGCGTCGCAGAACTGGCTCGTCTCTA
The DNA here is from genome assembly GCA_038254365.1 of Propionibacteriales bacterium. GTDB lineage: Bacteria > Actinomycetota > Actinomycetes > Propionibacteriales > Nocardioidaceae > JAWWPG01. The sequence goes on along the minus strand of JBBSGI010000055.1, from coordinate 13,476 downwards.
GCTTGTGCTCGGTCTGGAAGACGGGCTTGCCGGCATCGACGTACTGGTCGAGGCCGAACCCGCCGTTCTGCTTCGTGGTGCATTCCTCGTACTGGTTGCACTGCTCGTTGTCGTTCTTCTGCAGGACGCTCGGGCCCCTGGCATGCGCGTCGTTGGCGAGAGTTGCGTTGTAGAACACACCGACGACGTCGAGGCCAGGCCGGGAAGGGCGATGCCGGCGGTCGCTGCCACGAGCGCGAGGACGGCGACGGCACGGCCCCACGCTGGTACGGCGGTTCATCGAGCACCTCCTGCAAGATGACTCGCAACCTAGCAGGACACTCGAACTATTCAGACACTCCGCCAGCGGGACGGTTGGGGTCAGCGCGGAGGCTTCGGGATGCCGAGACCGAGGGCGGTCTCCTTAACCGGGATCGGCTCGCCGCGCGGTCCGTTGGCCGGCATCTCCTGGTCGACCACGAGAGCGTGGTCGCCGGTGTCCAGTCTGATCTTGAAGCGGTGCAGGGTCGCCATCGGCCCGGTGTACGCCGTAGCCGTACCGATCGTGAACGACGCGAACCGATGCGGCGCGACCAGGAGGGGGTGCGGCCCCGGGTCGGCGCGCTCGTACGTCGACCCGTGCGACACGACCACATGGATCGGCCGAGCCGGCGGATCCGCGTCGTTGCCGACGACCGTGAGCACGGAATACCCCTTCATCCGGCAGGGAGCAGCCGTGTGGTTGGTGAGCTTCACGGTAAGGAACGGCTGCGACGCCTCGCTGCCGTACTCACCGACACTGGCGGTCAGGTCGGCCGACTGACAGGAGGCGATCCCCACTGGGTGCGGCTGGCCTACCGAACCTCCGCCGACGGCAGCGCCGCACCCGGTCACGACCAGAGCGGTGACGCCAGCGACCGTCGTGCCTCGTCCGACGTGTGACCAGGCCTTCACCATACGTGCTCCCTTGGTAGCTCTCCTCTCCAGGGACGCTACTGCGTGACCACCGGTTGCCCGCCGGCGCGCATGGATCCAGCAGCGAAGGCTGCCGGTTAGAGTCGCTCTCGTGATCACGGTCGGCGTCATCGGCGCACGCGGCGCTATGGGCTCGCTGGCCTGTACGGCGATCGGTGCTGCGCCGGATCTCGAGCTAGGCGCCATGATCGGCAACGGTGACTCGCTGGACGCCCTGCAGGACTGCGACGTGGTGGTCGAGCTCACCCACCCTGGCGTGGTGATGGAGCACATCGCCTGGTGCGTCGAGCACGGCCTTCCGGTCGTCGTCGGCACCTCGGGCTTCACCCAAGAACGGTTGGCGCACCTGCGCACGATGCTCGGGGAGGCTCCGGTGCTCGGCGTCCTCGTCGTCCCCAACTTCTCCATCGGAGCGGCGCTGATGATGCGGTTCGCGGTGGAGGCGGCGGCGTACGTCGAATCCGTCGAGATCGTCGAGATGCACCATCCGGACAAGCGCGATGCTCCTTCGGGTACGGCGCTGCGGACCGCGCAGCTGGTAGCCGAGGCGCGGCGAAAGGCCGGTCGGCCCGCTGCGCCGGACGCCACCGAGGGGGACGATCTGGGCGCCCGCGGCGGCACGGTCGACGGGATCACGGTGCACAGCCTGCGGGTCGCCGGCGCCGTCGCGCATCAGGAGGTCGTGATGGGCAATCCGGGGGAGACGCTCACCATCCGGCACGACATGCTCGACCGGGCCGCCACCATGCCGGGCCTGCTGGCCTGCGTCCGGGCGGCGCCGATGGTCTCCGGACTTTTGGTCGGACTGAACGAGGTGCTCGGCCCGACCTGAGCGGTGGGAACGCACCCAGGCCTGCTTCGCCTCAACCGATCGCGAGGCGAAGCAGGGCCGTCGTCACGGCGGCCACGACAACCACCACAAGGAAGGGCGCCTTGCACAGCAGGGCGACGGCGCCTGCGCCAACGCCGGCCAGCCGGGCGTCGATCGTCAAGGACTGGCCGGTCGAGAAGGCCTGCACGGCCACCAGGGCACCGAGCAGCGCGACCGGGATCAGGTCGGCGATCCGCCGTACCAGCGGACGGTCGAGCACCTTCTCCGGAACCGAGAGGCCGGCGAGCTTCATCAGGTAGCACCCGGCCGCGGTGACGATGACAGCGGCCCACATCAGCCAGCCACCGGTTCCGCCTCGTCGTTACGCAAGGCGGCCAGGAACGCGACCCCGGCGGCGGCGATGATCGGCAGTCCGGGCCTGGTCAGAGGGACCAGGGTGAGGGCCAACGCGGCGGCAGTCAGCGACGTGAGACGCGACCACCCGGTGGTCAACCGCGGCCAGAGCAGGGCTAGGAACGCGGCCGGCACCGCGGCGTCCAGGCCGTAGGCTGCGGGGTCGCCGACGGCGCCGCCGGCCAAGGCGCCGATGAGCGTCGCGAGGTTCCACAGGACGAAGACCGACAGCCCGGTGGAGAAGAAGCCGAGGCGAGCGTTCGCCGGGTCCCTCGGCTTGAGCGCCATCGCCGTCGACTCGTCGATCACCAGCTGGGCGCCGCCCACCCGTCCAACTCCCCGCAGCCGGAGCAGCGACGCCAGCTTGAGGCCGTAGAGCGTGTTGCGGGAGCCGAGCATCAGCCCGGTGGCGGCCGCGGACATCGGGGCGCCGCCGGCGGACATCACACCGACCACGGCGAACTGCGACGCCCCGCTGAACACCAGCAGGCTGAAGGCGCAGGCCTGCCACACAGTGAAATGGCTGGCGACCGCGATGGCGCCGAACGACAACCCATAGGCGCCGGTGGCGACGCCGACGCCCAAGGAGTCCATCAGTACCTGGCGGCGGGCCGACCTCGGCTCCTCGATCCCCTCATCGGGAGCAACGGTGTCGGCGGGCACCGTCAGAGGTTATCGGTGGTCGACCGCAACCGGCGGCGTCGACGTTCAACTGGTCGGCATGTCGAACTGCTCATCGGTTGCGAACGCCAGCACCCGGTCCAGGCTGGGCAGCGGCTCCTGGGTTGGCGTCAGAGAGTTGTTTCCGAACAGCGGGCTCACGACGACGTGGGCGATCTCCCCGTCAGCCTGGGTGAGCACGACCTCGTAGCCGTCGCGGCCCGAGGGGTCTCCGCCCAGCCGGACCTCGCCGTACCCCGGCTCGTTAACCGTGACGCAGGGCGGGAAGTCGTAGCACGCGACGTCGTTGGCATCTCCTGGGCTGGCGATCTCCGCCGAGACCATGCCCTCGCCGGTGTCTCCGGCCGATTGCCAGCCCATCTTGATGCCGATCGAGAACCCGGTCTGGGTGCTTCCGCCGAAGGAGCTATCGGAGTCGTAGTTGAGGAAGCGCTGCGTGGGGTCGAGGTACTCCCGGGCCAGCCCGTAGAGGTTGTTGCGCCATGGCGCGTAGGGCGCCTCCCCCTCGTCACCGTTGGGGAGCTGCGACATGCCGTGAGTGACCAGCGGTTGGCTGACGTGGGTCGGGTGCGCAGCGATCCCTGTGGGTCCCGCGTGGGTGACTCTCGGTCCGTGCGGCTGCCCTGCGACGCCGCCGGGCCCCCCGCCCGACTGGGCCGACAGACCGACCGCGGTGACGCTGCTCGCCACCGCGAGCACGCCAAGGCCGCCGCCCGCCACCGCGATTCCGCGTCGGCGCCTCCGGCGGCGACCCCTCGCCAGGTCAGCGTCGAGGGTCCAGACCGGCGGCTGCTCCGCCGTCGCTGTGTCGAAAAGCCGGTCCCGCAGCTCTTGCTCGTCCATCTCGCTCACCTCTCGCGTTCGTTGAAGGTCGGCGACAGCAGCTCGTCGAGCTTGCGCAGCGCCTGGCTCGTCTGGCTCTTCACGGTGCCGGTCGAGCACCTCAGATCGGTCGCGGTCTCTTCCACCGAAAGCCCCAGGAAGTAGCGCAGGACGACGGTCCGCCGCTGCCCCGGAGGAAGCTGGGACAGCGCGACGATCAGCACTGCCCGGTCTTCGACCGAGCCGGTTTCGGGAGCGGCTGAGTCGATACCCTCGGGCCACCGGCGCTCGCGGCGCCACGGCCGACGACGCTCGTCGGTGTGGCAGTTGACCACGATCCGGCGGGCGAAGGCGTCCACGTTTCCATCCCGTCGCACTCGCGGCCAGGCGACGTACAGCTTGGTCAAGGCCGTCTGGACGACGTCCTCGGCAAGATGCCAGTCGCCAGTCAGCAGGAATGCCGTCTGCAGCAGGCGGTTGCGGCGCGCTGCGACGTACGAGCTGAACTCGTCGTCTCGTCGGTCGCCCATGCTCCTACCGTTCACCGTCCTGCTCGGGTGCTGCTGTCACTTCCTTTTACGGAGGCGATTCTCGTTCGGTTGGTCGGTGACGTGATGGTTTCTGCGGTCTCCCGTCAGGGGTCGGCCAGACTGGTGTGCAGCCGGACCTGCTTGACCGTGGTCGTGCCGTCGCCTTTCAGGTCGAGCTCGCGGAAGGCGCGGTCGGGTGCCCAGCCCTGGCTGCCCAGGAAGTCGCGCAGCGCGTCGTTTGTCGAGGCCACCCAGGTCGTGGCCCGTACGAACATGTCGGAGGTCATCGTGTCGACCGCCGCGTGCAGCAGCCGCGACCCGTGCCCGGCGCCGCGGGCGGCCGGGTCGACCACGAGCTCGCCGAGCTCACCGTCACGGCCGGGGTCGGCGTCCTCGTCGGTGCTGGGTGAGGTGGTGGTGAAACCGCGCACGGACGCCCGTTCGAGGGCGACCAGCACCCGCTGGCGGGCCTCCTTAGGCGTCGCGATCGACCGCTCCCAGTGCGCGGCGAACTCGTCGACCGGGAGGGCGTCCAGCACGTCAGCGGGCAGCACGGCGTCGTACGTCGCCCGCCAAGCGGCGACCTGGACCGCGGCGATCGCGGCCGCGTCGGCCCGCCAGGCGAGCCGGACGCTGACGTCTGCTGACGGCTGGTTCACCCCCCGATCATCCCAGGACGGCCGGTGCCTCGTCGTGGCGCGCCAGCCGAGGGTGTACCTGTCCCTGCCCGACGACAGTGCTGTGGTGGTCCCCCGACTCCTCGCGCAATTGCGAAAGATTGGCTCATCCCACCGGGGTTCCAAGCCCTTTCCCGCATTTGCGAGGGGGAGGGCCGCCGTTTCCCCGCAATCGCGAGGCACCTGGGGCACCTGGGTGCCCAAACGCCCCGACGAGGGCTACATTTGCCCCCATGAGCGCTGACAAGCACGCCAGGCTGGCCACCAAGGTGTTCGCGGGCGCCGCAGTGCTGGGCCTCGCCTCGGGGGCGGCTGCCGCATCGAGCGTCCAGGCGTCCTCGCCGGCGGGGGAGATCGCGCGGCTGCAGAGCACCTGGGGGGCCTCCGTCGTCCGGACCGCCGAGGTCATCCCCGGCTCCCGGGTGATCCTGGTCGGGACGCGTGACCAGTCGCTGCTGAGGTCTGCCACGCCCACCAAGTGGCTCGGGTCGAAGTACCAGGTGGTGGTGATGTTCATCCGGCCCCCTGGCTCCAGCCACACGACCATCGAGAACAAGTGCGCCTCCGCCACGGACATCCCGATGATGGAGGACTTCCGGGACGTGTCCTAGCCCGAAGGGCGCCGGTCGGGAGATGCGTTCGGCAGGAAATTGACGTGCGCCGCCGCCGGCGCCCGCCGTACCGTCATGGCATGGGTATCGCGAAGTGATGTGAGCCAGGCGCTGCCCGCGCCTGACGATCGGTGCGCTTGCGCGAACGCAGCGAGCCGGTCCGGACGCTCGTCTCTCGCGAGGACGTCATGCCCGCCCCGCCCGCTCTCCTTCGGCTCCGACCGGCTGCCGCCGGCCACCCCGCCGCTCGTCGGTACCTGCTGGCGCGCCGCAACGCGCTGCCCCGCGATGACCGCGTCATCGCCGTCGCGGGTCTGTGGGCGCATCGGCAGGCGCTCCGGTTCGCCGCCGCGGTCGAGACGTTCCTCTGGTGCCCTGGCGACCACCCGGACCTCAGGCTCACCCAGACGGCCGGCGAGGTCGTCGCGGTCGCGGAGTCGTCGTACGAGATCTCCGAACGGACCCTCGCCCGGCTGCACCCTGGAGCGCAGCCGCCGGGTCTGCTGTCGGTGGTGCGGATCCCGAGCTGGACACCGGCCGACCTGTTGGGCGGCGGGTCGGGGGTCGTGCTGGTTGCGGACGGCATCGAGTACGCCGGCAACCTGGGCTCGCTGGTGCGCACCGTCGACGCGAGCGGCGCCGACGGACTGGTCGTCACCAACGCAGTGGCGCGGTGCACCCATCCGGTGGTCTTCTCCGCGAGCCGGGGCACCGTGCTCACGACGCCGATCCTGGACTCTTGGCCGGTCAGCACTGCGTGCCGTCGGGTGGAGTCGGGGGGGTTCGAGATCGTCGTGGCCGACCCCGACGGTGCGGTCGACTACCGAGACGTCCGGTACGGCGGCCAGCGGACCGCGCTCGTGGTGGGGGCCGAAGGGCAAGGCGTCTGCGCGGAGTGGCGGACGGCTGCGAGGCAGCGGGTCTGCATCTCAATGCAGGGCAGGGCAGACTCGCTCAACGTCGCCACCGCAGCGGCCGTGCTGCTGTTCGACCGGCTGACGCCTTCGCGGGACCCAGGGCGGCGATAGCGGATCGTGCTCGCCGGGAGGCGAGACCGCGCCTCAGCGTTGCCTATGATCCCTTGGTGGACATCCAGAACAGGACCGCAGCCAACCGCCGCCTGTTGGCCGACTTTTTCGACCGCCTCGACGAGGGTCAGCTCGAAACGCGCAGCTTGTGCGACGCCTGGACTGTGCGTGAGGTACTCGGTCATCTGGTCATGCCCTTGGCCGGGAGCCTGGGCGGGTTCCTGCTGCATGTCCTGCGGGCACGCGGTTCTCTCAACGGGGCGAGTGAGGCCGTTGCCGGTGAACTGTCTCGGCGTCCGCTGCTCGAGCTCACCTCGCTGCTCCGGGACAGGGCTGATCAACACGGCAAGGCTCCCGGCGTGGGGCCGATGGGGCAGATGGCCGATGGATGCCTGCATCTCCGCGACTGCGCCCGGCCGCTCGGCCTCCCCGACGATGTGAGCGTCGATGACTGGCGGATGGTGCTCGACTGGCTGCCCTCTGGCGTCCCCGGCCTGGTTCCAAAGCGCCGTCTTGAGGGGCTGAGGTTAGTGGCGACCGACCAGGAGTGGTCGCGGGGAGCGGGCCAGGAGATCATCGGATCGAGCGAGGCGCTGGCGATGGCCGTGTGCGGACGTGCGGTGGCGCTCAACGACCTCGCAGGTGCCGGACTCGCTCGGCTCCGGCTACGGCTGAGTGATCGTCGGTAGCACAGCCGCGGCTCGACATCGAGAAGGGTCATGGTCCCGAGTCGTAGAGGATCCGTGTCACATGATCGGGTATGGAGATTGTCGTGGGCCAGCGAAGTGAACAGCAGCCACTTCAGATCACATCTGGCTCACATGTGTCACCTTTTCCACAAGTAGGGAGAAGGGGGCTAGTCATGGCATTTTGACCCTGGCAGACTGCGTGCCATCGACTGCCTTGGGAGACGGGAGCCGGTGGGTGAGTAGTCCAGGCTTGGCCGACGGCGCGGCCGCGCTCGACCTGCTCGACCAGGACGTGCGGGCGGAAATCCGGCGACGCGGGGTGGACCCGCTGACCGACGTCGAGTCCGTGCGGGCCTTCGCGCGATCCGCGGTTCGTGCCCATGACCAGCGAAGTCTGACCGGCATCGTCCGCCCCGTCGAGGATCCCGAGCGGGCTGTCGACGACCTGGTCAACCGGGTGTCCGGCTTCGGTCCCCTGCAGCCTTACCTGGACGACCCTGCGGTCGAGGAGATCTGGGTCAACGAGCCGCATCGGGTGTTCGTCGCCCGTGAGGGTCGCCACGAGCTGACCACAACGATCCTGACCGCTGACGAGGTCCGCGACCTGGTCGAGCGCATGCTCAAGACGTCTGGGCGCCGGCTGGACGTATCCAGCCCCTTCGTCGACGCCATGCTGCCGTCGGGTCATCGGCTCCATGTCGTACTCGCCGGAATCGCCCGGGGCTTCGCCGCCGTCAACATCCGCAAGTTCGTGGTGAAGGCAACCCGACTCGACGACCTAGTCAAGCTCGGCACCCTGACCAGGGCGGCGGCGCAGTTCCTCGACGCCTGTGTCGTCGCCGGTCTCAACATCGTCGTGTCAGGAGGCACCCAGGCAGGCAAAACCACGATGCTGAACACGCTCGGCAGCGCCGTACCCGGCAGGGAGCGGATTGTCTCGGCGGAGGAGGTGTATGAGCTGCGGCTCGCGCACCCCGACTGGGTGCAGATGCAGACCCGGCAAGCCGGCCTCGAGGGTACCGGCGAGATCAAGCTTCGTCATTTGGTCAAAGAGGCACTCCGGATGCGACCGTCGCGCATAGTCGTCGGCGAGGTCAGGGCCGAGGAGTGTCTCGATCTGCTGCTCGCGTTGAACAGCGGACTGCCCGGGATGGCAACGGTGCACGCGAACTCCGCTCGTGAGGCCCTGGTCAAGCTGTGCACGTTGCCGCTGTTGGCCGGCGAGAACATCCCCACGCAAAGCGGACTCGGGTTTGACGACTGACCGGTCCCGTCCCGGTTGCGCGGAAGGTCAAGGTCCGGGTGAGCGGCGCTTGCTGCATGGAGAATGCGGTGAATCGTGGCTGGCGAAAGACGCTCTCGTAGCGAGCCTGCCTGTGGGCATGATCCCCCGCTCATGCCGATGTGCGGATACCTCCACAGGTCGGCGGATGGGCGTAGCGTTCTAGCGCACCCTCTCAACGCGGACAACCGATGGATCCGCGCGGAGTGCAAACACGGCCGCGGAGACTTCCGCGGCCGTTGCATCGGGAGTGCTGTAGACCCAGACGTGCTGACCAGCATCGCCGTGAGTCCCGGCCACGCTCTCAAGGTGGATGAACTTCCGCACGAGACGAGCAGCGGTCTTGCCGGTGCTTCCGGGCTGAAGATCGGCCTGCAGCACGACGCGAGCATTCCGTTCGACGTCGCCGGATGACCTCGATGACGTCGATGCCGAGCCGCCGCTACAGCCAGACAACGCCAGGAGGCAGATCGTGACAGCGGCGGTCATCCTGGCCGGACCAGAACGAAGTGGCACGCGCAGATCATAGAGCAAGCTTTCGATCCTGAACATCAAGCGCACTCACATGCCGCTGTCAGTGCGCTGAGCTGCCGAAAGACGGAACCGCCGCACGAGTTCGATGAGACTGAGACCATGCACCCTTACGATCCGCTTCGATTCCACGGCACCGTGGTCTGGCTCACCGAGGCTCAAGGCGGCCGACGCTCGGGGCCACCGGCACGGCCGCCCGATCGAGACTATGCCGCCAACGGCTTCGTGCCACCGTTGGCCGTGGATACGGGGTTGGCCTCCCTCGTGGTCCGGCCTGCCGCTTCCGGCGCATGGCGATCCGCCGCCGACGCGGGCTGGCTGGTTGAGCCCAGATCCACCGACGCTGTTTTCGGGTGACGGGTTTCCGCTGGTTCGGTGGTGGCCATTGGTTGTGGGCATGAGGGATTCGCCGGTCTGTCCGGCCTTCCACTTCTGGTCCTCGGTCGCGCCCGGTGGGCTGGGTGGTCAGCTGGCTGCGGCTGGTGGGTCGGCGGCGGTGTCGAACAGCTGCTGCCAGGCGTCGCTCCAGGGCCAGTCCCGGGGTAGGTGCAGAGCGTGTCGTCGGGCCGAGGTGGCGATCCGGGCGGGGACGTTGATCAGTTGAGCGCGGAGGGTGGCCCAGCGGGCGCGGGCGTGCTGGCGCCCGGCCAGGACGCCGGCGGCGCGGGCGAGGTTGAACGCGATCACGGCGTGGGCGAGCCAGGCGGCGTTGGCCGTGTACTTCCCCGACGGAATGGGGAGTCTGCCAGTGCGCAACGACACTCATGCATCACACGAGGAGAGCAAGGGCATGCACGCCTCGGACGCTGGAGCTTGCCTGCGGTAGCCGACCGTTCCGATAGTGGATCAACAATCGGATAAGAGACGATGTCAACTCGGTCAGGTCCCGATTCCGAGGGCACTGGCGCCGAGCACCCCCAGTACCTGCCCGAGCGTGCCCGTGCTCGTGCCCATCAGGAAGGTGTAGAGCGTCGCGGTGGCGCGCTGAGCCCTATCGAGGTCTTGATGCTGTTCGATGTCCTGGAGCGTCGCCTCGGTGTCCGGAGGCAGGTTGAGCACCGGCATCGCCTGTCTCACCGCGGCGGCGAACTGGACCGCTAGCGCAGGGTCGAACTGCGAAAGGTTCGCTGTGACCTCGTTCTTGTTGCCGACGGCCGCGGCGATGCTGTTCCCCGAGCCGCTGACGTGAAAGACCTGCCCGCCGTGGCTGCCCTTGTCGATGAAGGCGGGAATGCCGCGTCTCTCGTCCACGCACTCACGACCCTTCTCGGTGATCCAGACCAAGATGTGGTCTGCCTCTTCTGTGTTGATGGATCGGATGAGCCCGAGTTGCGCGAGGTGTCCTGCTGCGGCTTCGGTCTCCTCTTCGGTGTACGGGACCGTGTCGGCGGCCCCGTTGAAGTCTTGCCTAGCGACGCGGGAACCGGGGTCTGGCGTCGTCATCTGGTCGACCCAACGGAGGAAATCCTCGCGGCACATTGCGCGACGATGCCCTCGGTCAGTCCGACGCGCGCGCATCGCCTCGACCTCGGCGCGGCCAGCAGCCGTGATGTGATAGCCGCCGGACATGCGGTCTTCGCGGCGGATAAGCCCTTCCTCGCGCAGTCCCGCGGCTGACATCGCCCCTTCCTCTTCACCGACGAGCTCCCATAGCCCCGAGAGGGAAGCGCCGCCGCGGGGGCCCTCGTCGTTGTCGTAGATGTACTCCAGGACGCGCCGGTCCCGGTCCTCCTGCTGTGTTTCCACTGTGCCCCCTGCCGATCGAACCCTTGATCCGACCGTACCTAGCGTTGCCGACATCCAGTCCTGACCCCGCCGCGCCCCGGCGTCGTTTGAGGAACGGCTTGCGGCGAGCGCTCGGCTGAACACCGATAGGACGGCGGTCGCCCCGCAAGCGATCGTGTTGCGGGCGGTCTTGAATGGCAAGATCGCGCCCAAGTCACATGGCGGTTCGACGATTCACGCGGAGCCATGCGGGGGAGGGTCGGGCGGACGGTCGTTGCCGTCGGGGCTGCTTTTGGGGATGGCGGCAGAGCCGGGCTTCGTATCGGGTCAGCCGCCGTCTACCCCGATCGTGTCGCGGAGGCGCCGCATTGTCGCGTCGTCGCGGAAGGACGCACGGCCCTGGGCTGCGATTGTCTGGACGAGGGTCACCAGCGCCGCGGAGTATGCCCTGGACGCGGCCTGCCGCTCGACGAGCGAGAAATGCCACGACTCGGGGATGACCCTTCGGCAGTAGCGGTCGGCCTGCTGGACCTGCGGGAGAACGTTCGCTGCCCGCGCGGACATCAGATCGGCGAGGTGCAGCCGCTGGACTCGACCGTCGGCTGCAACAGTAGGCTCGAGGTAGTTAGCGACCAGACCGAGCCGCTGTTCGGCGAACTCGGTGGCGAAGCGGAGTTGCTGCTGGCAACTCGCGACTTCGACGTTCTCTCGACTGCGTGTGTGGCCGTCGGCCACGACGACCGCCGCGCCGGCTACGAGGACCACTGCGAGCACGCACCACCTTCCGAGGTGTGTGGCGCGGACTCGACGTGCTGCGTCAGGACCGGGCTCGCGCCGACGGGGCAAGCGCGCCGCTTCGTCGCCGAGTGTCTCCGGCACGGGTTCGGACTCGGAGTTCACTTCCCCAGTGTGCTCGTCGAACCGCGGTCCGGTAAGTGGCTGCGGGGTGCGACTTCGGGGCTCCAGGACGCAAGCCGCTTGTCAGCGCGCCGCTAAACCTGGGATCGCCTTCGGTGCCCCCAGGGTAGGAAGCACACCGTGAATGTCGACAGCACCGAGACTGAACTCACCACACGATCGTTGCCGCAGACCCGCAGGGTCCTCCCGGCTCATTGGCGTCGAGGCGCCGAACTCCTGACCGAGCCACGGGTCGATCCGTAACCCGATCGGCTTCTGGTGGTCCTGGGGTGATCGTGGGTGAGCGGCTGTGACGGTTGCCGGTAGCCGAAGTCCTCTTCGAGCCGGTCTCTGTAATGAGGTGCGCCATGAGCGCGCTACTTGTCGGGTATGCCCGATGCTCCACCGACGCCCAGGATCTAACGGCCCAACGAGACGGATTGGCCACGATGGGGGTGGCACCAGATCGGATCTACGTCGACCATGGCCTGACCGGCACCAACCGGGAGCGTCCGGGTCTGCGGGAGGCGCTGGCCGCGTGTCGGTCCGGAGACACGCTGGTGGTGACCAAGTTGGAACGGCTGGCCCGGTCGCTGCCCGATGCCCGTGCGATCGCCGATGAGCTGACCGCCCGGCAGGTCAGACTGAACCTGGGCGGGTCGGTCTATGACCCCACTGACGCAGTCGGCCGGCTGCTGTTCAATGTGCTTGCCATGGTGGCTGAGTTCGAGTCTGACCTGATCCGGCTGCGCACTCGCGAGGGGATGAAGGTGGCCAGAGCGAAGGGTCACTTGCGGGGTAAGCAGCCCAAGCTGACCCGTCGGCAAGAGGCTCACCTGGTCTCCTTGCTGGCCAGCGGCGAGTACAGCACCGCTGAGGTGGCCGAGTTGTTTGGCGTGGGCCGTTCGACGGTCTACCGCGCGATCGAGCGACAGCGAGACCACGCCCTGGTTGTCGAGATTGCAGCCAACTCATCCGACTGAGCGAGCCTCGACAGGAGCGGTGTCCCGCAGGGCAAACCCGTGCGGGACACCAACCACTCCTGCGGCCGAACTCGTGCCACTTGACGATCGGGGTTCCCCAGCTGGGACCCGTCGGCGGCCTTGCGTTGACGGTCACGCGGGCCCCGCGGGTGTCGCAGTGGAGCCTCCGGCGCGCTCGGCGGCGGTCGGCGCAGAACCCGACAACCCATCGGGAAGGCTGCCGGAACCGTTAGCTGTCTCGTGGTTCGCCACGGTAGGTGCCGAAGGACCAGCGGTTGCCCTCGGGATCGCGGATCGCGAAGTCGCGGGAGCCGTAGTCGGTGTCGTGCAGTTCGTCGGTGATCTCGGCTCCGCCGGCGCGCACGCGCTCGAACAGGGCGTCCGGATCGTCGACCACAACGTATGCACCGAACGTCCCCGGCTGGATCGGCCAGCGGTCGTCCGGGTCGTTACGCGCGGAGCCCAGCATGATCCCACCGCCGAGCGGCCAGGACAGCTGGGCGTGGTGGACGACAACGCCCTCGCCATAGACGGCGGTCTCCTCGAACCCCACTACGTCGACGAGGAACCGGATCAGTGCGTGGGGGTCCGTCGCGCGCAGGGTGGGCCAGACCTGGGGTGCAGGTGTCGTATCGGTCATGCCAGCAAGGATGTCGGATCCTCGACGCCGGCGACTTGGAAATTTCGGAATTCGTGCGCGTGCGAGCGGTCCGAGGATCTCCTCGGCCTGGGCGTCGAGTGACGCCAGCTCACCGGCGGGCAAGCCGGTCAGCGGACGGGCCGCCAGCGGGCTCATCTGCAGCTGGATCCCCGACTGCGCGCCGTCGTGGCCGACGAGCGC
>JBBSGI010000054.1:0-19991 GCA_038254365.1 Propionibacteriales bacterium | reverse complement strand
TACGCCGTGGGCTGGGCCTATCTCCTCATCGACGCGTGGCGGATCGCCGACCCGCTCGGCCTGCAGCAGACCCAGCGGCTCGTGATGACGGCGCTCAATGGGGTGCTCTGCCTGTCATTGACCGGTGGTCTCCTGTACGCCAGCCACCTGGTCGCCGTGGAGAAGAACTTCATCCAGACGGTCTTCATCGGGCACCAGGCGACCCAGGCCGAGGACGGGCGCTACAACATCTTGCTGCTTGGCGGCGACGCGGGTCCCGACCGCATCGGCCTGCGGCCGGACAGCATGACCGTCGCCAGCGTCGACCAGGAGACCGGGCGGACGGTGCTGTTCAGCCTGCCGCGCAACCTGGCCGACGTCCCCTTCCCGCCCGGAACGGTGATGCACCAGCAGTTCCCGAACGGCTTCACCTGGAAGGGCTGCGCGGAGGAGTGCCTGCTCAACGGCGTGAATACCTGGGCTACCGACCATGCGTCGCTGTTTCCGGGCGTTGAGAACCCCGGGGTGCTGGCGACGACCCAGGCGATCGAGCAGATCACCGGACTCACGATCAACTACTACGTCCTGATCGACATCGGCGGGTTCCAACAGCTGGTGGATGCGCTCGGCGGCGTCACGATCAACGTCCACCAGGAGATCCCGATCGGCGGGATCGGGCACTCGATCACCGGCTACATCAAGCCGGGTAAGCAGAGGCTCAACGGGTTCCAGACCACCTGGTACGCCCGCAGCCGGGTGTGGTCGAGCGACTACGCCCGGATGGCCCGGCAGAAGTGTGTGCTGAACGCCATGCTGCACCAGCTCGACCCCCAGACCGTGCTCACGAAGTTCGGAGCGATCGCCTCGGCCGGCAAGGAGATCCTCTCGACATCGATCCCGGCCGGGGAGATCCACACGTTCGTCGGCCTCGCAATGATGGCGCGCAACCTGCCGGTGACGACCGTGTCGTTCGTGCCGCCCACGATCAACACCGGCGATCCCGACTTCCGGCTGATCCGGGTCATGGTGATGGCCGCGATCGCCAAGTCCGAGGCAGCTGGGACCAGTCGGGCACCAGGTCACCCGAAGCGACCCCCGGCGGTGGGCGGTAGGGACAGCTCCCAGGCGAGCTACGCGCCGAACGACACGTCTGACCTCAGCAGCAGCTGCTGACGGCGCCCGTCTTCACTTTCGGGTGTGGATGACGGCCAGTCAGTCAGTGCCATGTCATAGGGTGAGGGTCGTCGTGGAGTGAGGTGAGCCCGTTGTCCGAGCCCGTCCAGCAGCGAAGCGCCCAGCAGGCAGCTTTGGAGACTGCTGCTGGCCATGTTTCCGACGTGCTGCTCAACCTTGAGCACACCCTCGCCCGAGCCAAGAAGGCTCAGCGCCTCATCGCCAAGGACGGGGTCGACAGCAACGCGGAGCTGGCGCTTGGGCAGGCGATCAAGGATCTCGAGCGGGTTCGCAAGCGCCTGCAGCAGGACACCTACTTCGCCGGCGACTCGCTCCGCCTCCTCTGACGCCTCTCATGGCCAGGAGCGGGGCGGAGATCCAGCACGCGCTGCGTGCCTTCGTCACGAAATGGAGCTCGTACTCAGGCGGTGAACGAGCTGAGGCCCAGACGTTCCTCAACGAGCTCTTCGCGTGCTACGGCACTGACCGCTTCGAGGCCGGGGCGAAGTTCGAGGACTTCACGGCGTCGGCCGGATTCATGGACCTGCACTGGCCCGGCATCTGCATCTTCGAGATGAAGAAGCCCGGCGTGGAGGTGGCCGCGGGACGTGACCAGATCAAGCGCTACTGGGAGGAGTCCGCCGACGAGGAGCACGCGATCCCGGCCGCCAGCTGGGTCGTCATCCGCTCGTTCCAGAAGTTCGAGATCTGGGAGCCGGGTCGCTATCCCGCCAAGCCGCGGATTGACTTCGACCTCGAAGAACTGCCCGACCGGTACGACGCCCTCAGCTTCCTGATCGGCCCGAACGTCGAGCCGGTGTTCGTCGAGCATCACCGTGAGCTCACTAAGCAGGCGGCCGAGCGGGTGGCCAGCGTCTACCAATCCCTCGTCGAGCGCAGCGCCGCGCCCGTCGACGAGATCCAACGCTTCGTCATGCAGGCCGTCTGGTGTCTCTTCGCTGAGGATCTGGGCATGCTCAGCGGGTATCCGTTGCAGACGACCGTGGGGCAGCTGATCCAGCGGGGCGGGTCGTCCGCTGAGCGGATCGGGTTCCTGTTCCGGGTGCTCAACCAGAAGGGCGGCCACAACCGCAAGGGGGTTCTCGAGGGTACGACCTATGTGAACGGCGAGTTGTTCGCCGACCCCGCGGAGGTCGATCTCACGGTCGACGAGCTTCAAGTGCTCCTCGAGGCCTCCGAGTTCGACTGGCAGCGCGTCGATCCGACGATCTTCGGCTCGCTGATGGAGGGTGTGCTCGGTCGGGAGCGCCGGTGGGAGCTCGGCGCGCACTACACCCACGAGGCCGACATCATGAAGATCGTCACGCCGACGATCGTTCGCCCGTGGCAGGAGCGCATCGACGCGGTCGCCGCGCCGCTGCAGGCTCGCGACTTGCTCGACGAGCTCTGCGCCTTCAAGGTGCTCGACCCGGCGTGTGGCTGCGGGAACTTCTTGTACGTCGCCTACCGCGAGCTCCGAGCCCTGGAGCATCTGCTGAAGAACCGCATCAGCGAGCTGGCCAAGTCCACCGGTCTGCCAGAGCCGCCTCGGCCATGGCCTTTCGTGCCGCTGACCAACATGCAGGGCATCGACATCGAGCGATCGGCGGTGATGATCGCTCGCGTCACCCTGTGGATGGGTCACCGGCAGATGATCGAGCGGTACGGCGAAGCCGAGCCGCCACTACCGCTGGTCTCCCTTCCGTCGATCCAGGTCGCCGATGCTCTGCGCGTCGACTGGCCCGAGACCGAGCTGGTCGCGCGGCTGACCGAGCTCAACCGACAGATGGTCGAGGGAGAGCGTGACTACGACCCGTTCGCGTACCTCGAGTCGGACAATCAGCCGGGTAGCGCGTGACGCAACCCATTGTCGCCGTCGTGGTCACCTGGAACCGCCGTGACCTGCTGGCTGAGTCGCTACGGGCTTCTCTCGGGCAGACCCGCCGTCCCGACCGGGTCGTCGTCGTCGACAATGCCTCCACCGACGGCACCGACAGGCTGCTCAGAGCCGAGTTCCCCGGCGTCGACGCGATCCGGACGACGCGGAACACAGGCGGCGCCGGTGGGTTCGCCCTCGGCATCCGCGAGGCGCTCGTCGCAGCTCCCGGCGCCCTGCTCTGGCTGATGGACGACGACACCGTCCCGGAACCGAATGCGCTCCAGGCGCTGGTCGACGCACATGCGGCCTATCCCGGCCCGGCACCGGCACTTGTCGCGAGCCGCGTGGTGTGGACCGACGGCCGGGACCACCCGATGAACACCCCGCGTCGCCGGCCCTGGGCGGGCCGGGTGGCGAGCGAGCGGGCGGCCGGCATCGGTTGCGTCCCCATCCGTTCCGCGTCGTTCGTCTCCGTGCTCGTCGACGGTTCGGTCGTACGCGACCGGGGGCTGCCCATCGCGGACTACTTCCTCTGGAACGACGACTTCGAGTTCACCACCCGGGTCGTCCGCGGCAACGTCGGCATCTTCTGCCCGGCCTCGGTCGTCGTACACAAGACGGCCGGGTTCGCCTCGACCGACACGGACCCGGGGGAGCGGTTCTTCTACGAGGTCCGAAACAAGGTGTGGTTGTTCACGCGTTCGACCGGCCTCAGCCCGTTCGAGAAGCTGGTCTACGGCGGACGCTCGGGGCTCCGCTGGGCGAGCACCATCGCCCGCTCCCGCGACCGGGGCACGCTGCTGCGCTGCCTGGTCCGCGGCCTGGTGCTCGGCCTGCTGCGCGGCCCGAGACCCAACGACGCCGTGCTCGCCGAGGCGACCCGCCCGCCGGGGGCCGGCCGTGGCTGAGGCGTTCAGCCTGCTGATGAGCGTGTACGGAGGCGACGACCCGGGGTTCCTCGAGGCCGCGTACCGCTCCGTCGTGCACGACCAGACCCGGCCGCCCGACGACGTGGTGCTCGTCCAGGACGGGCCGGTTCCGGAGCAGCTGGCGGCGATGATCGCCGTCCTCGTCGAGACCTCCCCGGTGCCCGCTCGGCTGCTCGTGCTCGACTCGAACGTCGGTCTCGGACCGGCGCTGGACCGGGGGATGGAGGCCTGCGCACACGACATCATCGCCAGAATGGACGCGGACGACATCGCGTTCCCCCGCAGGTTCGAAGTGCAGGTGCCGGCCGTGGAGGCCGGCGCCGACCTGGTCGGCTCGTCGCTCCTGGAGTTCGGCACCTCGCCGGAGGACATTGTCGGCCGCCGGGTCCCGCCGCTCGACCCGGCGGAGATCGTCCGCTACTCCCGCTTCCACCAGCCGTTCAACCACCCGACTATCGTCTACCGGCGGTCGGCCGTGCAGGCGGTCGGCGGGTACCGCAGCCTGCCGCTGATGGAGGACTACCTGCTGTTCGCGAAGATGATCCAGAACGGGGCCCAGGTGGCGAACGTCGCCGAGCCACTGGTGCTGTACCGGGTCGGCGCCGGCGCCTACGCCCGGCGCGGGGGTGTGACCTTGCTCAAGTCCGAATGGGCGTTGCAACGACGGCTTTATGGCCTCGGGTTCACCTCCCGAGCGCAGTTCGTCCGAAATGTCGCCCTCCGGGGCGCTTACCGGCTGGTTCCGGAGCAGATCCGCAAGGCGGCCTACCGGCGATGGATCGCGCGCCGCGGAGAGCACGGAACCGGAGGACCCCGTCGGCTCGTTTAGACTCGGCCCGGGACGAGGAGACGTGGAGAGCTTGTGAATGCAGATCTGGTAGTGGTGGGTTCCGGCCTGTTCGGACTCACGATAGCCGAGCGTTGCGCCAACGACCTGGGGTTGAAGGTGCTCATCCTGGACCGGCGCCACCACGTCGGCGGCAACGCCTACAGCGCCCCCGAACCGGAGACCGGCATCGAGGTGCACCAGTACGGCGCCCACCTGTTCCACACCTCCAACAAGCGGGTCTGGGAGTACGTCAACAGGTTCACCGCGTTCACCGGGTACCAGCACCGAGTCTTCACCAAGTACGAGGGCCAGGTCTACACGTTCCCGATGAACCTGGCGCTGATCAACCAGTTCTTCGGGAAGTCGTTCAGCCCCAGGCAGGCCCGCCAGCTGGTGTCGGAGCAGGCCAGCGAGATCGCTACCTCGGACGCGAAGAACCTCGAGGAGAAGGCGATCTCGCTGATCGGCCGGCCGCTGTACGAGGCGTTCGTCCGGGGCTACACCGCCAAGCAGTGGCAGACCGACCCCAAGGACCTGGCGCCGGAGATCATCACCCGCCTCCCGGTCCGGTACACGTTCGACAACCGGTACTTCAACGACACCTACGAGGGTCTGCCGGTCGACGGTTACACCGCGTGGCTCGAGCGGATGGTCGACCACCCCAACATCGAGGTGCGCCTCAACACTGACTTCTTCGACGTACGCGACGAGTTCGTGGGACAGCTGCCGGTCGTCTACACCGGTCCGCTGGATGCCTACTTCGGGAGCTCGGCTGGCCAGCTGTCCTGGCGCACCGTCGACCTGACGGTGTCCGTCGAGAACGTCGGCGACTTCCAGGGCACCTCGGTGATGAACTACGCCGACGAGGATGTGCCGTACACCCGGATCCACGAGTTCCGGCACTTCCATCCCGAGCGCGAGTGGTACCCGAAGGACAAGACGGTGATCGTCCACGAGTATTCTCGGTTCGCAGAGCCCGGCGACGAGCCCTACTACCCGATCAACACGGCGGAGGACCGGGCCAAGTTGCTCGCCTACCGCGAGCTCGCCAAGGCGGAGCCCAACGTGCTGTTCGGTGGCCGCCTCGGCACCTACAAGTACCTCGACATGCACATGGCGATCGGCTCTGCGCTGTCGATGTACGACAACACGCTCCGGCCGCACTTCGCGGACGGCGCGGCGATCCAGAGCGGCGGTATCGAGTGACGGCAGTTGCCACGGCGCGCGAGGAACGCCCCATGGCTCCTCTGCAGGACCCACGCCAGGTGGGCGGGCTGGTCGACGTCTTCCGGCGGCGATACCTGCTCTGGCTGCTGGTGCGCAAGGAGGTCAAGGTCCGCTACTCGGGCTCCCTGCTCGGGCTCGCCTGGTCGTACGTCCAGCCGGTCGTGCGGTTCTGCGTCTACTACTTCATCGCGAACCTGATCATCAACCACAAGACCGAGAACCGGGCCTTGCACATCTTCAGCGGCATGGTGATCATGCAGTTCTTCCAGACCTGTCTCTCGGCCGGCTCCAAGGCCGTGATCAAGAACAAGTCGCTGGTGCGCAAGATCAACATGCCGCGCGAGATGTTCCCGGTGGCGTCGGTCGCCGTCTCGCTCTACAACATGTTCCCGATGTACGTCGTGCTGGTCATCGGCGAGTTCATCGTCGGGTGGCATCCCGACCTCACGGCCGCCGTCGCCGCGGTGCTGGGCTTCGCGATCGTGGTGGTCTACGGGCTCGGCCTGGCGATCATCCTCAGCGCCGCCAACGTGTTCATCCGGGACACGACGAACATCGTCGAGGTGGTCAACACCGTCATCCGGTGGACGGCACCGGTCATCTACACGTACTCGACGATCCGGCCGAAGCTCGCCGGCCACCCGTGGATCGACCAGCTCTACATCTGCAACCCCTTCAACGCGGCCGTGATGCTGAACAACCGTGCGTTCTGGATCACCTCGTTCCAGCCCACCGCAGCCAACCCCCATCCGATCGCGACCGGGTCGGCCATGGAGCTGCCGGCTCACCTGCTCGAGCGGGGCCTGATCATCCTGCTCGCGGGCTTGGTGTTCTTGTGGGTGGCCCAGCTGATCTTCAGCCGTTTCGACGGCCGGTTCGCGGACAAGCTCTGATGACGACGGCGATGGTCGTCGAGGGGGTCACCAAGCGCTTCAAGCTCTCGAACAGCAACGGCCTGAAGAGCCTGACGGTCAACGCGGTCAAGCGCCGCCGCACCGTGAAGAGCTTCACCGCCGTCGACAACGTGTCCTTCCAGCTCGACGTCGGCGGCTCGATCGGGCTGATGGGCCTCAACGGCTCGGGCAAGAGCACGCTGCTCAAGCTGATCAGTGGCGTCATGGAGCCCAGCTCAGGCACGGTGCAGACCCGCGGAAGGGTCGCGGGTCTCATCGAGGTGGGTGCCGGCTTCCACCCCGACCTGACCGGCAAGGAGAACATCTACCTGAACGGCGCCATCCTCGGGATGAGCCAGGAGGAGATCCGCCGCAAGTACGACGCGATCCTCGACTTCTCCGAGATGGAGAACTTCGTCGCGTCGACGGTACGCAACTACTCCTCCGGGATGTTCATGCGGCTGGCGTTCTCGGTCGCGGTGCACACCGACTGCGACATCTTCTTGATGGACGAGATGCTCGCGGTCGGAGACCAGCCCTTCCGGCGCAAGTGCATGAAGCGGATCTACGGGCTCAAGGACGAGGGCAAGACCATGGTCTTCGTCAGCCACAACCCCAACCAGGTGGTCAAGCTCTGCGATCTGGGCATGGTGCTGTCAGCGGGCCAGGTGCAGTTCTTCGGACCAGCCGACGAGGCCGTGCAGGCGCTCGGCTACGACTTCGAGGGCGAGGACGAGGACTGACCTCCGGCGGCGACGGCCTGCCGGGCCGCCCACGCCGACGCGACCATGTCGTCGAGCGAGTGGCGCATCGCCCAGTCGAGGTCGCGCGCGGCCAGGTCACCGGAGGCCACGATGCGCGCCGGATCGCCCGCTCGGCGGGGCGCGATCACCGGCTCGAAGTCGAGCCCGGTAACCCGGGCGATCGCATCCATGATCTGGCGGACCGAGACCCCATCGCCGCTGCCCAGGTTGTAGACCGGCTCCAGCGGCCGGCCCTCGACCAGCGCCTCCGCCGCGGTGGCGTGGGACCAGGCCAGGTCGCCCACATGGATGTAGTCGCGCACACAGGTGCCGTCGGGAGTCGGGTAGTCGTCACCGTTGATCTGCGGGGTGCCGCCTTGGCTGAGCACGTCGAGCACGACCGGGAAGAGGTTGTGCGGACTGGTGTCGTACAAGGTCGGGGTCGCCGAGCCCACGACGTTGAAGTAGCGCAGCGAGGTGTGCCGCAGGGACGTGACCCGGGCCTGGTCGCGGAGCAGCCACTCTCCGATCAGCTTGCTCTCGCCGTACGGCGACTCCGGTGAGACCGCGGTGTGCTCGGTGACCAGGTCGACGTCTGGCGTGCCGTACGTGGCCGCGGACGACGAGTAGACGATCTTGTCGACCCCGGCCTCCTGCATCTCGTCCAGCAGCACCGTGGTGCCGGTGACGTTCTCGAGATAGGTGAGCAGAGGCTTGTGGACGGAGACGCCGGCGTACTTGAACCCCGCAAGGTGCACGACGCCCTCGATCGGCCGGGTGGTGAGGGCCTTGCGCACCATCTCGCGGTCCATCACGTTGCCCAGGAAGAAGGGGACCTCCTCGGGCACGAACTCCCGATGGCCGCTGGAGAGCGAGTCGAGCACCGACACGTCCGTCCCCGCCTCCCGGAACGCCCTCACCACGTGCGAACCGATGTACCCGGCTCCTCCTGTGACCAGCCATGTCATGACGGTGTTCGTTCCTCTCGGGTCGGTTCGGCCGGGCCCTCGCTGACCTCTCGTATCGCTCGAACGCAGAGCCTACCGGGAGGACCAGCGCATACAGGTGACCTGCTCCTGGGCCGCGATGACGTGGCGGCGGTCCGGCGAGGCGCTGAGAGCGAGCACTACCGACGCCTCCGTCACCAGCGGGCTCAGCAGGGCGACCCCGATGCCGGCGGTGCTGGCCGGGTCGAGGTCGGTGAGCAGCCGACCCCCGGGAAGCAGTCCCAGACCCGCGGCCTCGAGCAGTCCGCGGTCGACGAGATCGGCGTGGGTGGCCGTCCCTGCCGAGGTGACCAGCGCTGCCTCCTCGGGGGCCACGGGGTACGGCAACAGGAGGGCATCGGGTTGCGCGGGCACCTCGAGCGCGAAGTCGAGCCATCCGGGCGGCAACGGGGTGGTGAATGGCCGACCGAGCGGGCGAAGCGCGCAGGCCAGGACGACACCCGGCGGGGTCGGTCCGGCCAACGCCTCCGGGCCTACGACGCTGGCTGCCGCCATGTCGTCCGGCCCCAGGGTCACGCTCAGGCCGCATGCCCAGGCGGCCACGATGACCGCCATCGACTGCCAGTGCGGGGGCAGCGAGATGCTCATCCGCTGGCCGGGATCGAGATCCCACTCGGCCCGGAACAGGTTGGCGAGCTTGCATACCCAGTTGTCGAAGGTGGTGACGCTGAGCTCGACCCGCTCGCCGGTGGCCTCGTCGTACATCGTCACGAAGGGTCGCCCCGGGGCCGAGTGCAGGGCCGCGGCCAGCGCGGCGACAACCGTGACCGGACCGGTCCTCACGAGGCCGGCGGTGACGAGTCGACGGGCCGAGCCAGGCCGCGCAGCACCACATTGATCCGGCTGCTGGCGTCTGCCTTCTGCCGACCGCCCACGCCGAGCACGATCTCGATACCCAGCTCGCGGCAGGTGGCGATCTCGGCCACCGTCTCGGGATCGCTGCGGTCGCCGCCGTTGGCAAACAAGACATGGGCCTTCGGGTAGCGGGCGCGGACCAACGCCAGCGTCTCCTCGACGCTTGCGTCGCGGTCTACGGCCGCGACCACGTCGTCGACGTCGCGGAGCGCCCGGACGATCTCGATCCGATCCTCGACCGGCTGCACGATCGTGCCGACCTTCGCCAGCTGCTGCGCATCGTTGTTGACGATGACCACAAGGGAGTCCGCGAGCGCACGAGCCGCGGTCATCATGCGGACGTGGCCGACATGGAGCGGGTTGAAGTAGCCGCTGACCACGGCCACCCGAGTCGGTGGGGCTGGGCTCATCGCGTCTACCACCTTGCGTCGGCTCGTCGGCTCGGTCAGCGTACTGGCGGCGTCTCGTGCTCGTTGGAGCGCCGTACCTCGGGGATCGGCAGACCCAGCTTCATCAGCCAGCCCAGCGAAACGCTCTTCAGCCCGAGCAGGCAGACCGCCACGGCCCCGGCCACCCACGGTTCCCGCGTCACCACCATCAGCACCGCGAACAGCGCCGAGTTGAGCGCCTTCCCCGGCTTCGACCAGTTCCAACGCCAAAGCCGGGTGTCGATGACATAGAAGTAGTTGGGGCTCGACACCGGCCACGCCAGGAAGGCGATCGACAAGAACATGTCCACAACGAGGAACTCGGCCAGGTAGATCCCGACGGGGACCGCCATGCTGGGGTCGTACCACGCGAAACCGAGATAGAAGCTCGCCGCTGACAGCCGGTCGCACATGATGTCCAGCACCGCGCCGATGCGGGTCTCCTGGTCGAGTCGCCGCGCCAGCACACCGTCGGCCATGTCTCCGACCCAGTAGACCCCGAGGGCCCACAGCAGCAGGGGGAGCGAGCCGTCGCGGGCTCCCCAGAGCGCCAGCACCAGCGTGGCCGCGGTCCGCAGGAAGGTGAGCACGGTGGCCGCGGTGCCCAGCCGCTCGGTCCCCGGCCTGGCCATCTCCCGAGACCCGGCTCGGCCACGCGCGGAGCGGCGTCGGGTCATCTCAACGATCCTGCCAGCAGATCCTCGCGATCGGACGGCTTCCCGACGAGGCGGGCACGCCGTCGTGCTGGTGTGCCCGCAGCCGGGCAGCGGACGCGAGTACCTCTGCTCGCTCGAGTAGCCGGCCCACGGCGACCAGGACCTCCGGATCGCACTCCTCGGGTACGTCGACCCGCAGCGTCCAGGTCGGAGGTGCCGTGCCGCCGGGGCAGGCGTTGCGCGTGAGCCCGGCGGAGACCTTGGGGGCGATCCCGGCCGGCCACGCCAGGCCGCCTTCGAGCAGCCCCTCGAAGGGGTCGGCATCGGCCAGCGACCAGGCCGGGAAGTGCCGCAGCGCCACCGGGTCGGTCCGCAGGGCCGCGGCCACGACGGCCTCCCGGGTGCCCATAGCGAACAGGTCGTCCGCGGCCGAACGGACCAGTGCTCCCGCCCCCGGGCCGTGCTGGTCGGGCGGGAGAACCAGCGACGCGAGCCCACTCACCACCGCCACTGGCCGGCCGCTGGTCTTGCCCTTGACCAGGTCCGCGGCCGCGGCGAGCTCGTCGGCGACCGCAGGTGCGGTCACCAGGAGAGTGTTGCCATGAGTGTCCTGGCTGCCGCTCAGGTCGACCAGCGGCACCACGCCAGCGCATCCGATGGCCAGGTCGGTTTGTCCCAACCGCCAGGCCCGCCCGGCGGTGTCGGTGATCACCACCGCGACGTTGCACCCGCTGGCGGCTCGGACCCCCTCCCGCAGCGCCCGGGCGGAGCGGTCGGGGTCCACCGGAAGCGTCAGCGACGTGCCTTTGGGGGTGTTCGAAGAGTCCACCCCGGCCGCGGCCATGACGAGACCGTGCTGCGTCTGCGCGACGACCGACGGACCGCGTCGCGCCACTACACGGCAGCTCTGACCCGCGATCACCGACTCGCGGTCGGCGAGCACCAGCCGGCCCTCCGCCTTGCTGACGGCCTTGCTGGTGACCAGCACGATCTCGCCATCGCGAAGGTCGGCGATCGCGCACACCAGCGAGACCAGGTCGGCGCCCGGCCCGATCTCCGGCCAGCTGACAGATCGCCAGGTCATCGTCGAAGGCACCGCCGGCAGCGGGGCGCCGGGGGGTGGACCGGGCTCGCTCATGGGGTCGACGCGTCGGAGCGCCGGCCCAGGTCGAGCGCCGCCGTGGCGATCCTGGCGGTGGCCGCCAGGTCGGTCATCATCAGCGGGAGCGCCCGGGTGCGAAGGTTCGCCGGCTCGAGCTCGGCCACCGCCTCGGCGTCTGAGGTGTCGACCAGCCAGCCGTCGAGCAGGCCGCCGGCCGAGCGAGCACCGTAGTGCGCGCCAACCGCCGCCGCGGTCACGTCGACACCGATGGCCGCAAGCAGCCGGTCCGCCATGCCGCGCACCGGCGCCCCGGACACGATCGGCGAAACCCCGACCACGGCGGCCGCCGTCTGGCGCAGCGCGTCGGCGATCCCCGGGACCGCCAGGATGGTGCCGATGGAGACCACCGGATTCGAGGGTGGCAGCACCACGACGTCCGCGTCGGTGACGGCGTCGAGGACACCGGGCGCCGGTTCGGCGTCACCTGCCCCGAGCGGCCGGACCTCGTACGCCTTCGGTGCGTGCAACCGCACCCAGTACTCCTGGAAATGCACCGCGCGACGGCCGCCCTCCGCTTCCGCGTCGTCGATCACCACATGGGTCTCGACGCGGTCATCGGTCATGGGCAGCAGCCGGACGCCGGGCCTCCAGCGCTCGCAGAGGGCCCGGGTCACCGCCGACAGGCTGAAGCCGGCGTTGAGCATCTGGGTCCGTACCAGGTGCGTCGCGAGGTCACGGTCGCCCAGCCCGAACCACGAGGGCTCCACGCCGTACGCCGCGAGCTCCTCCTTCGCCTGCCAGGTCTCCCCGCTTCGCCCCCAGCCACGCTCGGCGTCGATCCCGCCCCCCAACGTGTACATCACCGTGTCCAGGTCGGGGCAGACCCGCAACCCGAACAGCCAGATGTCGTCGGCGGTGTTCCCGATCACCGTGATGGTGTCCCGCTCGGCGTCGACCACCTCACGCAGGCCGGTGAGGAAGCGCGCGCCGCCGACGCCTCCCGACAACACGGTGATTCGCATGCCTGCCAGTGTGCAAGCCCGTCGGTCCGGCAGGAGAGCGGGGGGCGCCCCGCGGATCGGGTACTCTCCGGTCTGCGCCCGGTGTGTCACCCTATGACAACGCGTACCGCATCTCATCCAGGGAGCCCAGCCGTGGTCACCGACGCCACCCGCAAGTACCGAGACATCATCGCCTACGCCCTCCTCGCGGTGGCGGCGCTCTACTTCGTAGGTTCGCTCAGCCTGCTGTTCAAGAGCACCGGCGGAGCGGACTTCTCCACGAAGGCCGCCCTCGTCGGCACCAACTTCGCGGCGGCCGTGCCGGTGCTGTGCCTGGTCGCCGCGGTGCTGCTCGTCACCCGCCTCGGCGAGCCCAGCCCGAACGCCCGGATCGTCGTCCTGGTGGCGCTGGGGATTCTTGCTCTCGACCTGCTGTTCGCGGTGATCTCGTTCTTCGCGCAGTTCGGCGCGAACGACGCCTTCGGCTACTCCGGAGTTGCCCTGGCCGGCAAGATCGTCGGCGCGATCCTCGGCCTCGCCCACCTGCTCTTCCTGGCGACCGCCGGCTTCGCTATCGTCACGGCGTTCCAGAGTCTGCCGGTGCCGGTGCCGAACGCGGCGCCGTGGGGTGGGCAGCACGGCTTCGGCCAGTACGGCGCCCCGGGCCAGCCGGGTGCACCGGGCCAGCCGGGTGCACCGGGCCAGCCGGGTGCACCGGGCCAGCCGGGTGCTCCGCAAGGCTGGGCACCCTCGGGCTGGGCGCACCAGCCGCAAGCCTGGGGGCCACCGCCTCCCACCCATCCCACGCCAGCGCCCGGGCCAGGGGCCAGCTGGGCACCTCCCGGCCCCACCGGATGGGGCCAGCAGCCGGGCTACGCCCCGCCCGCCGGACCGCCGGTGTCCCCGCCGGAGACACCGACGACCTCGTGGGGCACCCCACAGCCCGAGTCCGCGCCCCCGGAATCCGCGCCCCCGGACTCCGCGCCCCCGGACTCCGCGCCCCCGGATCGTGCGGTGTCGGCGGAGCCGGACCAGCCGTCCGGAGCCGCTTCACCGGTTGCCGAAACGCCTGAGGGCGAGGAGGACCCGCCGCCCGCCGAGGGCTGGTGGCAGCACCCCCAGCAGTGACATCGCTGCGCCGGTCGCGGCAAGAGCCGATGGAAATTGTGACGAAATCGCGGCGTGTCGCGGCTTCGCTAGCAGATCCGGCTTGACGTAGCCCTACTTACAGCGCTGTAATTTGCTCAAGTCGTGCGGACGTCACGACATGTGGGTCGAGGAGGCGAGGTAGGTGCGAGATCTCGAGGTTCTCGACACTGCCGCCGCAGAGTTGTTGTGGCAGGAGCGCGCGCTATGTGCCCAGACCGATCCCGAGGCGTTCTTCCCTGAGAAGGGTGGCTCGACGCGGGAGGCAAAGCGAGTGTGCCTGTCGTGTGACGTGCGCGGTGAGTGTCTCGAGTACGCCCTGCACAACGACGAGCGGTTCGGCATTTGGGGCGGACTGTCCGAGCGGGAGCGCCGGAAGCTGAAGAAACGCGTCAGCTGACGCATCTTCGGCGGCGCATCTTCGACGACGCTGCGCGATTGCCGTCGCGGCCGCGCGGACGGTTATGGTGGGCGAGCCCCCTTCGGTGGGCACGGCCCGTTGTCTCCCGCCAAGGTAGCCCGTCCCATGAGCTCTGCAGCCGACCCGTCCGCTGCGCCGCTCAGGGTCATCGCGGTAATCGTCAGTCATGATGGCGTCGGGTGGCTCCCTCATCTGCTCTCGTCGCTTGCCCGGTCGACCCGGCTGCCCGATCTGACCGTGGGAGTCGACACCGGCTCTCTCGACGGGTCGGCCGACCTGCTGCGGGGGACCCTCGGCTCCGAGCTGGTGCTGGAGGTGGACCGGGCCATCGGTTTCGGAGCCGCTGTCGCGGCCGGCCTGGACCGCGCAGCCGACGCGGTCGCTACCGTCTCGGGCCGACACGCCGCGGTTGCCGAGGCCGGCGAGGAGTGGGTCTGGCTCCTGCACGACGACTGCGCCCCCGATCCGGATGCCTTGGCACGCCTGGTGGAGACCGCGGTCACCGACAGCCGGATCGCCGTCGTCGGCTGCCGGGTCAGGGCCTGGCCACACGCGCGACGGCTGCTCGAGGTTGGGGTCACGATCAGCGGGACCGCACACCGGGAGACCGGTCTCGAGCCCGGCGAGTACGACCAGGGACAGTACGACGACGTCAGGGACGTGCTGGCGGTGAGCAGCGCGGGGATGCTGGTGCGGCGGAGCGCCTGGGCATCGCTCGGCGGTCTCGACCCGCGGCTGCCGCTGTTCCGGGACGACGTCGACCTCGGCTGGCGGGCGGCTGCCGCCGGCTGGCGGGTCGTGGTGGCACCCGCTGCGGTCGTCCACCACGCCGAGGCGGCGAGCCGGGGGACTCGGTCGATCTCCACGACCACGCGTCGTCCGCACCAGGCCGACCGCCGGGCGGGCATCTACACCGTGCTGGTGAACTGCCGGGCCGCGGCGCTGCCGTACGTCTATGTCCGGCTGTTGCTGGGCTCCCTGTTGCGCATCCTGGGCTACCTGCTCGGCAAGCTGCCGGGCGCCGCGTGGGACGAGGCGGCGGCCGGCGCTGCGGCACTGGGCCGGCCATGGGAGGTGCTCGCCGCACGACGCTGGCGGCGACGCCTGCGGGTTGGCCCCCCGGCCGGCGTCCGGCATCTGCTGCCGCCGTGGTGGTCGCCGTACGCGCGGGGACTCGACGCGGCTCTCAGCCGGTGCGCGGAGCCCCTTCACCAGGCGGCCACCAGGTTGAACTCCTCGACCAGACGACTTCGCGGCGGGCGAGGTGAGCCCAGCCGACTGGAGTCGGGTCCGGTCCCGGACGAAGCAGTCGACCTGCCGTCCGGTGCGGGCCCGCTGGAGCTGGTGGCGCGGCACCCCCTGCTCTGCCTGACCGGCGTGTTGACGGTGGCCGGCCTGGTGGCCTCACGTGGGTTGTGGGGCGGCGGATTCCTTCAGGGCGGGGCGCTGCTGCCGGCTCCCGACAGCGCCGGTGGCTGGTGGCGGCTCTTCACGGAAGACCGGCACCAGGTTGGCCTGGGATCTGACCTGAGCACATCGCCGTACGTCGCGGTCCTCGCGATCGCGGCGACCGTGCTGCTCGGCAAGGCCTGGCTGGCGGTCGACCTGCTCATGATGTTCGCCCCGGTGCTGGCCGCCGTCGGCGCCTGGATGGCGTCCGCCCGGCTGGTCCGTGGGCCCTCGACGCGCCTCTGGATGGCCCTCTCCTACGGCCTGGTGCCGGTCGTCACCGGTGCGGTCGCGTCGGGGCACGTGGGGACGGTCGCGGTCGCAGCTCTGCTGCCTTGGGTGGCGAGGAGTGCCTGCCGGCTGCTCGACGTCGAGTCCGCCGCCCGATGGGGCGCTGCGTGGGCCACCGGGCTCACGCTGAGCCTCGCCACCGCGTTCGCTCCGGTCTGCTGGCCGGTGGCGGTCGTCCTCGGAGTGCTCGCCCTGGGGTGGCTGCTCGTCGGGCGGCAGTGGGCGCGGGTCGCGCAGTGGGTCCTCGCGCTGGCCCTGCCGGTGGTGCTGTTGGCGCCCTGGTCGTGGCGGGTGCTCACGGACCCGCCGCTGGTGCTCACCGAGGCCGGCCTTGTCGACGTGCCCGGCACGTCGATCTCCGGGTCTGCCTGGCAGCTCGCGTTCCTCCGGACCGGAGCCGTCGACCAGGCGGCCTGGTGGCTCACTGCGGGCGTCACCGTGGTCGCCGTCCTCGCCCTGTTGCGGACCGACACGAGGGCTCGAGTCAGCGCGGCCTGGCTGGTCGCCGCGTCCGGGCTGGGAGCGGCCGCGGTGCTGTCCCGGCACCTGGTCGCAGCGCCGCTTGGTGCCGGCACGGCCTACCCTTGGCTGGGTGTTCCGGTCGTGATCGCCGGCGCCGGGCTGATCGGCGCCGCGGGGATCGCGGCCGACGGGCTGAGGGGGCACGTCGGCTCGGAGTCGTTCGGCTGGCGTCAGCCGCTTGCACTGGCCGCGGTCGTGGTCGGTCTGAGCGCCCCGTTGCTCGGGCTCGGCTGGTGGGTCACGGCGGCGCCTCACGGCGACCTGCACCACGGCGCGGCGGTGCCGGTGCCCGCCTACATGGTCGCTGCGATGTCGACGAGTGACGCTCGCGTGCTGGTGCTGCGAACCAACTCGTCAACAGTGCGCTACCAGGTGCTGGCCGGTGACGGGGAGCGGTTGGGCGACGACAGCGTGCTGCCTCCCGGCGGTGCGCCGCGGCTCGCGACCGTGGTGGCAGACATCCTGTCGCAGAGCGGGCCCGAAGACGTGCCCGCGCTCGGCGAGATGGGGATCCGGTACGTCGTCCTGCCGTCACCGCAGAGCTCCACCGCGGTCGCCAAACTCGACTCCTTGGCCGGGCTCAGCCGGACGTCGACCGAGCAGTCGGTGCTCTCCGGTTGGCAGGTGGAGGAGGTCGCCGGGTCGACAGGACGGGAGCCGGGATCGCGCGAGGGGCTGGTCCTCATGCTGGCGGTCCTGTGGGCGCTCGTCACCGTGCTGGCGGCGCCAGGGGTGCGGCGGCGTCCGCTCCAGGCTGAGCAGGAGCCACGATGAGCTGGCGAGTTTCACTGGTTGGCGCGACCGCGGTGCTCGCCGCCGCGGTGGCGGTCGGGCTCGCCGGGTCGGAGCAGCCGCATCCCGTTGTCCCGTCCTCGCGGGCCGTCCAGCAACCAGTCACCGTCGCCACCTTGAGCTGTCCGGGACTGCCCGGGGCCGCGACTCCGCAGACCACGGTGTTCGCCGTCGGGCCTGACGCCCCCGCCGGGGACACGGAGGTGGCTGGGCTGAGGATCCTCGGCGCCGGCCCGGGTACGCCGAGGCTGGGCGACAGCGCAACCCCCGGGGTCCCCGCCGCCGTTCGGATCCGCCAGGCCACGGCCCGGACCGGCGTGCTGGTGAAGGCGTCCGGGGCTCAGGCGCCGGGCCTTGCCGGTGCCGAGCTGTCCACGTACAGCTCGGCGGAGCGGAGGGGGATCGCCGCCGCGTCGTGCGAGAGCCCGCGGGACGAGTGGTGGTTCAACGGCGTCGACACCAGCGTCGGCACGTCCACCGCGCTCGTGCTCTCGAACCCGAGCCCGGCGGTCGCGGTCGTCGACCTGGAGATCATGGGTACCGACGGCGCCGTCGACGCAGCGGGAGCCAGCGGGATCCCGGTCGCGCCCTCGTCGCGCCGGGTGCTCGACCTCGCCAGGTACGCGCCGGGGCAGGCGGCGCTTACCCTGCATGTGACGGCGACCAGGGGCACGGTCGGCGCTGCGGTGTCCACCACCCGGCTGGCCGGCTTGACGCCCGTCGGGGCCGACTGGGTGCCGGCCTCCACGGCGCCGGCCAGGACCGTCGTGGTGGATCCAGGGGTGGGAGACGTCGGCCACCAGTCGCTGTCGGTCACCAACACCGGGAACCGCCAGCAGCTGGTGTCGGTTCGCATCCTCGACGAAGCCGGTGTGTTCACGTCGAACGACCTGGCCGACCTCCAGGTGCCACCGCGGTCGGTGGTGGTCGAGCGTGTGCAGGCCATCTTGGGGCAGCGGCCGACCGCGATCGAGCTGAGTGCGCACGGACCGCTGACCGGGGCGCTGGTCAGCGGGCGGCTGGCCGGTGCCCGGGATTTCGCCGTCTCGGGGGTGGGTGACGTGCTCACGGCTCCGGCCGTGGCGCCGCGCATCCGGGCGACCACGATGGCGCTGGCCTTCGCCACGTCGAGCCCGACCCGCCAGCAAGTCGAGGTACGCGGCGTCAGCGGGTCGGGCGATCCGGCCGGCCGGTCGGTCGTCACCGTCGCGGGCTCGGCCACCACGACCTGGGAGCTGCCCGCCGCCTGGGATGCCGCCTATCTCGTGGTCACCGTGCCCCAGGGCAGCCAGCTGCACTGCGCGGCCACCTACTCTGGCGCCGCCGGCGTGACCCAGCTCCCGCTGCGTTCCGCCCCCCGTACCGTCGTGCGCCCCCCCGTCCTCCCCCTCTGACTCTCTGACCCCCGGACGATCCGCCCCTCGTGACGCACGATCCGTCAGTTGTTGCGGACGATCCGCCCCTGGGCTATCGACCAGTGACGGATGGTTGGTTACGAGTGACGGATGGATGGTTACGAGGGGCGGATGGTTGGTTACGAGGGGCGGATGGTTGGTTACGAGGGGCGGATGGTTGGTTAGCCGTCGGTGGAGCGGAGCACCCGGAGGTGGCCTCGGCGGCCCACCTCGACGCCTTGGCCTAGAGGTTGCTCGACGGTTCGAGGCTGCGCCGCCTCACGGACGGCGTCGGCCAACGCCAGCAGGTCGTCCGGTGAGGGCCCCTGGTTCGACGTGTCGCTGCTGAGCCGGATGACCTCCCATCCCCGAGGCGCCGTCAGGCGTTCGGTGTGCCGGTCGCAGAGGTCGTAACAGTGCGGCTCGCGGTACGTCGCGAGCGGGCCCAGTACGGCGGTCTGGTCGGCGTAGACATAGGTCAGCGTGGACGCCGCCGGACGCGAGCAGGCGTTCCGGGAACAGTTGCGGCGGCGACTCACGGGTTGACGCTACCCCGGCCGCCCTGGCCGGCCAGGGATTGAGCAAGGCCCGGGACCGTGTCTGCCCGGCTTGGACCCCGGAGACGGTCCGCCGGCACTACACTTCGGTCGTGATCGAGGTGCCCCTGCTGGTGGTCCCCGCGCGGGCGGGCGCGCTGCGAGACCGCCACGGTCGCGGCCCCCGTGGACCGTTCACCCTGGCCGGCCCGCTGAACCGCGACGGCCCCCGTACCGAGACCCGTCGAAACCGCTTCGATGAGCTGGTGCTCATGCTGGTCGACCGCTACGTGCGTCGATGGGGCGGGGAGCTCGGGGAGGTCGACTTCGGCACCGAGGACGTGCCGGAGCTGCCCGACGACTGGCAGGACGAACCGGTACCGTTCGGTGCGCTGACCCGAGGTCGCCCCGGTCAGCCGAGCCGAATCGTGGTGTTCCGCCGCCCGGTCGAGATGCGCGCGAAAACCCGGCTGGAACAGCTGGCGCTGGTCAACGAGGTGCTCGTCGAGCACATCGCCGACCTGCTCGGAAGACTTCCCGGCGAGATCGACCCCTGAGTCGTGGCGGACCTGAGGAGGATCTTCAAGGCGTACGACGTACGAGGGATCGTGCCCGACGAGCTCGACGACGGAGCCGCCTGCGCGATCGGGGCCGCGGGTGGCCCGCGGGGCCCCCGCCGGGGGGACCCCGGCGGGGGCGGGGGGGCCCCCGGGGGGCGCGGGGCCGACAAGCAGGCGTC
>JBBSGI010000053.1:0-21079 GCA_038254365.1 Propionibacteriales bacterium | reverse complement strand
CTGGCCGGCGCGCCCGTACCAACCGGCCCGCACTACCAACGACTTCGCATGCTCTGGCATCGGACAGGTGGGAACTTCCATGGATTCCACGCTAACTGATATCCACGCTAAGCGACATAGGACACATGTTCGAGATGCTTGAGCCGCCGGCCCGGCCCCGACGAGCACAACGGCGACGCCGTGTTCGTGCCGGACCCACCGCACCGGCGACCCAACCCGTCAACCAGGCCCATGTGTCACCACCGGATCAAAACCCACGCCGGCTGGACCATCACACAGGTCAGACCCGGCGCCTGGCCCTGGCGCACCCCCCACGGCAGGTACTCCCTCGTCGACCAACACGGCACCACCACCCTCGGCAAACTCTGAGCAAGGCGGCTCTAAAGCGTCCACGGGCGCCCGGGACCACCCATCCGGGCTTGACGCTGCGTCGAATACCGGGCGGTCGCCTGCTATAGAGTCTCCGCGGCGACCCTGGCCATGTGACGAGTAGGGATCACCTCTTGTGAGTACAGCCGATGTTGTCGAAAGCGTTCACAGCCGACTGGCCGCGAGGATCGCGCGGCTGGTCGTAAAGGCAGCGTCCCATCGCGTCGACGTGCGCTTCGCTTTGCCGGACGGAACCTGCTGGGGCAGCACTGACCCGCACGCGCCTGTCATGGATCTGCTGAACCCAGAGAGCTTCTACCGCCGCTTGGGCCGCGACGCCAAGATGGCGTTCGGTGAGGCGTATGTCGCGGGAGACTGGGCTCCGGGCGCCGGCACCGACCTTGCGGACCTGCTCAGCCCCTTCGCCGCGAGGCTCCAGCACCTGGTCCCTGCTCCCCTGCGCCGGATGCGCAGGCTGATCGACCGTCGACTCCCCGGGGACACCAGAAACACGCGCGACGGCGCGCGCAACAACATCTCGGCCCATTACGACATGTCGAACGATCTCTTCGCCACGTTCCTCGACGACACGATGACGTACTCGTCGGCCTGGTTCACGGACCCGAGTCACGAGACCCTCGAGGCGGCGCAGATCCGCAAGCTCGACGGAATCCTCGACTATGCCGGCGTCGGGGCGGGCACCAGGCTGCTGGAGATCGGCACCGGCTGGGGCTCGCTGGCGATCCGAGCGGCGCAGCGTGGCGCCATGGTCACCACGATCACGCTGTCCGAACAACAGGTTCACCTGGCCAACATCCGCATCAAGCGACTCAGCCTCGACCCTTTGGTCGACGTCCGGCTGCTGGACTACCGCGACGTCGTGGGAGAGTACGACGCGATCGTCAGCGTCGAGATGATCGAGGCAGTCGGCGAAGAGTTCTGGCCGAGCTACTTCAGCACGATCGATCGCCTTCTCGCCCCCGGTGGGCGGATCGCGATCCAGGCGATCACCATGGCCCACGACCGGATGCTCGAGACCCGCAACTCCTACGGCTGGATCCAGAGGTACATCTTCCCGGGTGGCCTGATCCCGTCCATGCAGGCCATTGAAGAGGTCTGCGCCCGGCACACGTCATTGCACATCTGCGAGCGCCGCGACCTCGGGATTCACTACGCAGAGACCCTTCGTCGTTGGCGGCTCCGGTTCATCGAGCGGTGGGATGACATCTCCCGCCTCGGTTATGACGAGGACTTCCGACGGATCTGGGAGTTCTACCTGGCCTACTGCGAGGCCGGTTTCCGCTCCGGCTATCTCG
The DNA here is from genome assembly GCA_038254365.1 of Propionibacteriales bacterium. Taxonomy (GTDB): domain Bacteria; phylum Actinomycetota; class Actinomycetes; order Propionibacteriales; family Nocardioidaceae; genus JAWWPG01. The sequence continues at coordinate 19,394 of JBBSGI010000053.1, read as the reverse complement.
GCGTCAGCCAGATCCAGCTGACGCACTAGCCGGACCGCCGCTCGCGCACAAGCTGCTTGAGGCCGGGGCCCCGGCGACTATCGTGGATGAAGTGACAACGTCCGGTGAGCTTCGCGTGCTGAGGCTCGGGTATGGCGACACGCCGGTCGACTACCTCGAGGCCTGGGACCTGCAGCGCCGGTTGCACGCGCGGCGGGTCGACGACGAGATCGGCGACACCGTGCTGTTCCTCGAGCACCCTTTCGTCTACACGGCGGGCAGACGCACCGAGAAGCGGGACCGGCCCGTCGACGGTACTCCGGTCGTCGACGTCGACCGAGGAGGGAAGATCACCTGGCACGGGCCTGGTCAGCTCGTCGCCTACCCGATCACCAAGCTGCCCTCACATGTCTACGTCGTGGACTTCGTGCGGCGCCTGGAGGAAGCACTGATCCGAGTCTGCCGCGACCTCGGGCTGGCGTCCGGCCGGGTGACCGCCCGCAGCGGGGTCTGGCTCCCCGCCGACGGCCTCCGACCCGAGCGCAAGATCGCCGCCCTCGGCATCCGAGTCTCACGGGGGGTGACCATGCATGGGGTCGAGCTCAACTGCAACAACACGATGGACGGCTTTGCCGGCATCATTCCGTGCGGTATCGCCGATGCCGGGGTTACCACGTTGAGCCAGGAGCTGGGCCGCGATGTCACCGTCGCGGAGGCCGATCCACTGCTCGAGCGCCACCTCCATGACCTGCTCGACTGGTCGCCGTACCAGCGCTCCCCCGACGTCGAGCGACAGCCGATCCCGGAGATCGTGCTGCACTGAGCCCAGCTCACGCCACGCGCAGGATGGCGCCGACTCCCTCCACCGTGAGTGGCCGCTCGCTGAGCTCCGCGACCCGGTCCTCCTGGTGCTGGCGCTCGCCGTCCGTGGCCTCCAGGTCGAGCCAGCACTCAGCGGCCTGCTCCCAGAAGTGGCCGAACTGGGCGATGACCATCGTCAGCTGGCCGGGACGCGTGAGGCGGGCCGGGCCCCCTGCGTCGACGTATGCCTGGTAGAGCGCGCGCATCCGCTCGGCGTCGCCCAGGCCGAACTCGTACATCAGCATCCCCAGCTCGTGGCTCGGGTCAGCCGGGCCGGAGTTGTCCCAGTCGATGACGCAGAGGTCGCCGTTCGGCGTCCGCAGCAGGTTGTCCGCCCAGAGGTCGCAGTGGCAGATCCGGGTCACTCGCGGCGGCTCCAGCAGGCGCTCCAGCTCGACCAGGCCTGGTACGGCGGCTCGGAAGGCGTCGGCAAACGGGGCACCGGCGGCGGCAAGCCGCTCCGCGTGCGACTGCCAGGCCTGTTCGCCCACCGGCGCCCAGTACCACGGGTCGACATCGCCCGGTGCCGTGAAGTCGACCTGGTGCAGGGCAGCAAGCAGCTCGCCCACCCGGCGAGCATCGAGCCCGGTGTCGGGCGGCAGCAGGTCCACCCAGGTCGCAACCCGCACGACGTGGTCGCCCACCGAGACAACGAGCTCGCCGCCGGGTCGCCGTACCGGCCTGGGCATCAGCATGCCGGTCTGGGCAAACACCGCCTCCTGGAAGGCGATGTCCACACCATCGGCACGAACCTCGAAGCCGCGGCGCGGCTGCCTGACCGCGAAGCTGCCGAGTGTGGTCTCGAGCCGCCAAATCGTGGCCTGCTCACCCCCGGCGGCGCAGCGCATGGGCGCCAGCGCCCTGCCCAGTCCGAAGGCGGCAGCGACCTCGTCGGCGAGCTGCGCGAAGTCGGACACGCGCCGATTCTGGCAGCAGGCGGCGCGGCGTAGGCTGGGAACCGTGACCATCGCCGCGGACGGACGGAAGATGCTGCGCCTCGAGGTGCGCAACGCTGAGACTCCCATCGAGCGCAAGCCGGCGTGGATCAAGACCAAGGCGCGCATGGGTCCGGAGTACTCACAGCTCCAGACACTGGTCCGGCGCGAAGGTTTGCACACGGTCTGCCAGGAGGCCGGCTGCCCGAACATCTTCGAGTGCTGGGAAGACCGCGAGGCGACGTTCCTCATCGGTGGCGACCAGTGCACGCGGCGTTGCGACTTCTGTCAGATCGACACCGGCAAGCCGGCTGACCTCGACCACGAGGAGCCTCGCCGCGTCGCCGAGAGCGTGCGGCAGATGCAGCTCCGGTATGCCACCGTCACCGGCGTCTGCCGCGACGACCTGCCCGACGAGGGGGCCTGGCTGTACGCGGAGACCATCCGCCAGATCCACCGGCTCAACCCCGGCGTCGGAATCGAGATGCTGGCGCCGGACTTCAGCGCGAACGCCGACCATTTGGGCCAGCTCTTCGACGCGGCCCCGGAGGTGTTCGCGCACAACGTCGAGACGGTGCCGCGGATCTTCCGACGGATCCGGCCCGGCTTCCGGTACGAGCGGTCGCTGGACGTCCTCGCGATGGCCCGGCAAGTCGGCCTGGTGACGAAGTCCAACCTGATCCTCGGGATGGGCGAGACGCGCGAGGAGGTCACCGCGGCGATGAAGGACCTGCGCTCGGTCGGCACCGAGCTGCTCACGATCACCCAGTACCTTCGCCCGTCCGTGCGCCACCATCCGATCGAGCGGTGGGTGAACCCCGAGGAGTTCGTCGAGCTCCGCGACGAGGCGCTCGCGCTCGGCTTCGCCGGCGTCATGAGCGGTCCGCTCGTGCGGTCGTCGTACCGGGCCGGACGCCTCTACCAGCAGGCGCTCGATGTGAGGTCCCTGGCGACGACGCAGAAGGCGGTGTGACCATGGCATTCCGACGCAAGACCAAGGCCGGCTCCCCCGGCGCGGCCAAGAAGGAGGGGGCGCTCCGCAGGATCTACACCGCCTACAAGATGACCCGTCAACGCGACCGGTGGGTTGGGGTGATCTGCCTTGCCTGGTTCCTCGGTGTCGCGCTCGTCATCGGCGGCCTGGTCGGCTGGCTGATCCACCCGGTGGCCGGCGTCGTGGCAGCCATCCCGACGGGATCGCTGGCCTGGCTTATCGTGTTCGGTCGACGGGCTGAACGGGCCGCCTATGCGGAGGTCGAGGGCCGCCCGGGTGCCGCCGGTGCCGCCCTCGGCATCCTGCGCAAAGGCTGGAAGGTCCAGCAGGCCGTCGCCGTGACCAAAAACCAGGACCTCGTGCACCGGGTAGTGGGCAAACCGGGCGTGGTCCTCGTCGGGGAGGGCAACGCCAGCCGGGTCCGCCAGCTGCTGGCGGTTGAGAAGAAGAAGCACGCGCGGGTCGTCGGCGAGGTGCCGATCTACGACGTCATCGTCGGTGACGGAACCGACGAGACGGTGACGGTCCCCCAGCTGGCCAAGCACATCCAGAAGCTGCCGCGCAACATCACGCCGTCCGACATCACCGACGTCATGCAGCGGCTGCGCGCGCTCGACGCCATGCGCCCGCAGATCCCCATCCCCAAGGGGCCGATGCCGACCAGCGCCAAGCAGGCAAGGGCGGCGATGCGCGGATCCAGCCGCGGCCGCTGACCGGTGCCGGACCCGCAACCAGAGCAGTCAATCCAGCGGTGCGGGTGCATCGAATCATTAAAGTGGATGACCCTTCACTGACACCCCGCCGAGTCGCCGTCGTGGGCTCCGGCGTGTCCGGGCTCACCGCGGCGTACCTGCTTCGCCATACCGCAAAGGTAACCCTCTTCGAGGCCTGCTCACGGGTCGGCGGTCATGTCCACACCCACCACCCGACGCTCGCCAACGCGACCCCGGCCGCCGTGGACTCGGGGTTCATCGTCTGCAACGACCGCACCTACCCAACCCTGCTGAAGCTCTTCGGCGAGCTCGGCGTGTCCTTGCGGGCCACCGAGATGAGTATGGGCGTCTGCTGCGACGGCTGCGGGCTCCAGTTCGTCGGCGGGCGCGGTCTCCGTGGTGTCTTCGCGCAGCGGCGCCGGTTGGTCGACCCCCGGTTCTGGCGGCTGCTCCTCGGCGTACGGCGCTTCCAGCGGCTCGCCCTGGCCCACCTCGGCGATCAAATGGACAGCCAGGAGACACTCGGCGAGTTCCTCGCCCGGCACGGCTTCAGCGACCACTTCATCAACCACTACGCGATCCCGGTCGTCTCCTGCGTGTGGTCCAGTGGCCACGACGACGCGCTGCGCTACCCGGCGGGCTACCTCTTCGCCTTCCTGGCCAACCACGGTTTCCTGCAGCTCCGCGATGCCCCGCAGTGGTACGTCGTCGAGGGCGGCTCGGCGACGTACGTCGAAAGCATCCTCGCGACGCTCGACGACGTCGTGACGGCCACGCCGGTGACCCGAGTGACCCGGCACGACGGCGGCGTCACGCTCGGTGGCCCCACCGGAGACCTCGGCACCTTCGACGCGGTGGTGCTCGCCGCCCACGCGGACGAGACTCTCGCGATGCTCGCGGACGCCACCACCGACGAGAAGGACGTGCTGGGTGCGTTCACCTACTCCCGCAACTCCGCTGTGCTGCACCGGGACGACTCCGTGCTGCCCACCGCACCCGCGGCCAGGGGCGGCTGGAACTACCGGATGTCCGGCTGCGCGAACCGCGGTGACCGGGTGCAGGTCAGCTACTGGATGAACAGGCTGCAGCACCACGACGAGCGGTTCCCGCTGGTGGTGACCCTCAACCCCGACTCGGCAGACCCGCCGGGCTCGATCGTTGCCCAGATGAGCTACACCCACCCGATCTACACCGCCGAAGCGCGAGCCGCCCAGCGTCGGCTGCCCGAGCTCGAGACCGACCGGGTGGTCTTCGCCGGGGCTTACCACGGGTGGGGATTTCACGAGGACGGTTGCCGCTCGGGGGCAAGCGCCGCGCGACGACTGGGCGCCGTCTGGTGACAACGTCTAGCCGGCTGACGGTCGACGTGCCGGCCCTGGTGCGCGGGCGGGTGAGGCACGAGCGACTTGCGCCATTCCGACACGGTTTCAGCTACGGCGCCCACCAGTGGCTGGTCGACGCCGACGCGGCTGACGTCACCCCGAGTTGGCTTCGCCCGCTGTCGTCGGTGCGAGCCAGCGACCACATCGGGCCGGCGGACGGCACGCTCGGCGACAACATCCGGGGCTTTCTGGCCGCACAGGGCGTCGGCTGGACAGCGCACCGGGTGCTGATGCTCACGAACGCCCGCATGCTCGGCTTCGTCTTCGACCCGCTGACGGTCTACTGGTGCTACTCGGCCAACGGCCGGCTCGAGGGTGTCGTAGCCGAGGTTCACAACACCTACGGTGAGCGCCACGGTTACGTGGTCGAGGTTGACGACCGAGGAAGAGGCCATGCGGAGAAGGCCTTCTACGTCTCCCCGTTCCTCGGTGTCTTCGGCAGCTACCAGCTCAGGTTCACCCTCGACGGTGACCGGGTGGGTGCGTTCGTCACCCTGCGTCAGAACGACAGCGTGGTGTTCACGGCCAGCTTCAGCGGACGCGCGGTGCCCTTGACGACGGGCCGCCGGCTGCGGAGCGCTCTCCGCCATCCGTTCATGCCCCAACGGGTGGCGCTGCTGATCCGGTTGCACGGCCTCTGGCTGTGGGCCCGTCGGCTGCCGGTCGTACGGCGGCTGCCGCGCCAACCCCAGCCTGGGACCTGACCGCGGCTGGTCAGACGTGACGCCAGGTCACGTGGTTACCTCCGTACCACGATGGAGTCGGCGACCAGGTCGTGCAGTCCCCGCTGGTCACGGTTGTAGATGACTGGTGGGATCACCAGCAGGAGCAGGAAGGTTCGAGCGAGGACGCGGAGCGGATCCACCAGCCCGCCCCCGACACGCCGGACCGCGATGCGCACGACCACCTGTCCTGCGGACCCGGCGACGAGCGAGGTCAAGAGCCAGATCTCCAGGGCGAGCACCCCGAAGGCGGCATAGGAATGGGCCAGGCCGGCGCTTGAGTGCTCCCAGGGGTTGGCCTGCGTGATCGCGGCCACCGCGAGCAGGGACAACATCCAGTCGATGAGCAGCGCGAGGAGCCGGCGGCCCCACCCGGCGACGGCTCCGGGACCGCTTCGGGGCAGCCCGAGACGTTGACCGGGCCAGTCTTGCTCGCCGGATCTCTGGCCGGTCGGCGCTGTCACCGCGGCAACGTAACACGGTGGAAACAAGCACGACACGGCAGGGAAACCCGACCGACCTAGGGTGATCCGCAACCCACAGATCAGGATCCGCCAGGGCGGCCGATCCGTTAGGAGGACGAGGACAGATGTTCGCCGACCGTGAGGAGCTACTCGCCTACGTCGACTCCGAAGACGTTGAGTTCATCGACGTACGGTTCTGCGACCTGCCGGGGGTGATGCAGCACTTCACCGTGCCGGTCTCCTCATTCGGTCCCGAGGTCTTCGACGAGGGGCTGATGTTCGACGGGTCGTCGATCCGCGGGTTCCAGGCGATCCACGAGTCGGACATGGCCCTGATGCCCGATCCCACCACGGCGTACCTCGACGTGTTCCGTCAGCACAAGACGCTCGTGGTGAACTTCTTCATCCACGACCCGCTGACGAAAGAGGCATACAGCCGCGACCCGCGCAACATCGCGAAGAAGGCCCAGGCCTATCTGGCCAGCACTGGCATCGGCGATCAGGCGTTCTTCGCACCCGAGGCGGAGTTCTACATCTTCGACGACGTGCGCTTCGAGACCAAGCAGAACACCGGTTTCTACTCCATCGACTCGATCGCGGCCGCATGGAACACCGGGCGCGAAGAGATCGGTGGCAACCGCGGCTACAAGGTGAAGTACAAGGGCGGCTACTTCCCGGTCCCTCCCGTCGACCACTTCGCCGACATCCGCGCCGAGATCTCGGTCGAGCTCGAAGCCGCGGGACTCGTCGTCGAGCGCCAGCACCATGAGGTCGGCACGGCGGGCCAGGCTGAGATCAACTTCCGGTACGACGAGCTGCTGGCCTCGGCGGACAACGTCATGAAGTTCAAGTACATCGTCAAGAACGTGGCCTGGCGCAACGGCAAGACCGCCACCTTCATGCCCAAGCCGATCTTCGGCGACAACGGGTCCGGGATGCACTGCCACCAGTCGCTGCGTGCCGACGGGGAGCCGTTGTTCTACGACGAGTCGGGCTACGCCGGCCTGTCGGACACCGCGCGACACTACATCGGCGGCCTGCTCGCCCACGCGCCGTCGCTGCTCGCCTTCACCAACCCGACGGTCAACTCGTACCACCGGCTGGTGCCGGGATTCGAGGCGCCGGTGAACCTGGTCTACAGCCAGCGCAACCGCTCCGCCTGCATCCGCATCCCGATCACCGGCTCGAACCCCTCCGCGAAGCGGATCGAGTTCCGCTGCCCCGATCCGTCCGCGAACCCGTACCTGGCCTTCGCGGCCATGCTGCTCGCGGGTATCGACGGCATCAAAAACAAGATCGAGCCGCCGGACCCCATCGACAAGGACCTGTATGAGCTGGCCCCCGAGGAGCACGAGGGAGTCGCCACCGTGCCGGCCACGTTGAGCGAGGTGCTGGACGCGCTCGAGGCCGACCACGAGTTCCTCCTGGAGGGTGACGTCTTCACCCCCGACCTGATCTCAACCTGGATCGACTACAAGCGGGTCAACGAGGTGCAGCCCATCGCTCTTCGGCCCACCCCCCACGAGTTCGAGCTCTACTACGACATCTGAGATCTCGTAGACCAGGGATACGGCCACTGACCTGCGATTATGCAGGATTCTGGCCCGTTCCCGTTGGCCTGAATTGGCTCAGATTCCGCAGAGATTCCGCAGGAGATGGGCCCGCGCACTGTTAGAGCCGACAGCGCCCACCGCCGGAAGCCCGTCACACCGACTCCCGAGAGCTCCTCGGGGCAGGAGCAGTGCGGAATGACGCACATCCGGAGGCTCACATCGCGACGGCAAAGCGGCCGTTCGCAAGAAAGTTTGGCCACCCGATCGCTTGCCGGCATCGCGTGAGGCAGAGTCGGGCGCATGGTTCACAGCGACCTGCCGGGTCACATCCACGAGCAGTACGAGGCGGAACGTCGGGCGCTTCGAGCGGCTGAGCGCGTGCTCGTCGCCGCGGGTTGCAAGGTCGTCGAGGTACCCGCAAGCTTCGATGACGGCCTCGACCTCTTCATTGCTCTCACGCGGGACCGAAGTGTCGAGCCGTTTATGGCTGCGGTGCAGGTCAAGGGTGGCTCCTCGCACCGACGCCGGATTCCGGTGAAGGCCCACCGAGCCTACTGGCGGGAACACACGCTGCCCGTCTTCGGCGTGGTGCACGATGGCGAACGAGGTTACTGGGCGGATCTCACCGCAGCGCTCAAGGGAGACGCGAACCTGGCGAGCGTCTCGACGAGTCAGCCACTCGACGCCAGCTTCCCGGCAGCCGTTCGTGACGCCTGCATCCGCCAGCATGCAACCCGAGACCTCTTGGACCTCATGGACAACGACGCGAGCCGTCAGACCACTGCAGTTGTTGCTGCACGTTCGCTGCCTAACGATCCGAGGGTGGCGCGCCTGCTTCGAGTGGCCCTTACTCAGCTTCACCGTCCGGCGACCTCGTTGGCCCTCGAGCACTTGGCACGACTCAACCCCAAAATCCTCGCAAACGAGCCGTTCGACGCTGCACTGCTGGGCGTCCTACTCACCCGGCTCTGGGCATGGGATACCGACGACTTCCACGAGCCCGGACTACCGGCAATTGGGACGACGGAGGCTGCCCGAGCCACCATGCGTCACCTCTACGACTGTCTGACGCCCCAATTGGACGCTTGTGCGCATCTGGCCCAGGTTTACGCGACCGCCATTGACCCCGAGATCGCCTACCTCAGTGCTCACCTGATGGCCGCGCAGTATTCAGGGCGGAACATGCCCCTTGACGAGGCGCGTCGAACCCTGACATCAGTGGCACGATGGCGGGATCGATTCGAGATCGTCGAGCTCTTGTCCGTCATGGACGAAGGCAGAATTGAGTTCGACATCAACTAGCGCGATGGCAGGCACGGACCTAGGCGGGCGCCGGCACGAGCGACCATGGCCACGACATCGAACTGCGGATGCGGCGCTCATAGCCCGAGCGTGCATGGACGCGGCCGCTTTTGCTGCGCGTAACCGGGGCGGGGCACCGGCCGGGACTGCTTTATTGCCCGTGCCTCAAGCTGGACGCGGTCCTGCAGGACACAACGTTTGACTTTGATGTCGGAATATGCGACATTCAATGTCATGAGTTCGGACGTGAGTGCTGGCGACGGAGGAGAGGCTTCGCCGTTCTTCCCCAGTCCCGCTTCCACTGCGGCGGGAGTGCAACCCTCCGTCGCTCCGATGCCGCTGGCGGAACGGGTCGCAGCCGTTGGAGTGGACCGCGCGAGGCTCCTGTCGGGGTCGGAAAGCCAGCTCGAGCAGATGGTCGTCGACTTGCTCGGTGCCCTGCGGAACTCGCCGGCGGTGGAGCTGCTCATGTTCGAACGTCACGGCGATGGGAGCCTTCGGCTTCCGAGCCAGGTGTCGGTGTGGGTGTTGGGGATCGTGGCGGACGCCTACGGGCGCAAGGTGGTGCGGCTGTCCCAGGTTCGAGACCCTGAGAGCCTTCGGAGCGTCGGCGGACTGTCCCGGCTGCTGCACGCGGCGATCCAACGGGATCAGGGAGGGGAAGGAGCGGCATGAGCGCATTCATCGAGCCGGCAGAGAGCCTGGGGGAGGCCTGGCTGTGCACCGTGGAATGGGTGAGCAAGGCCGGCGGCTACGCCATCAACGTCATGACGACGGCGACCGACCCGCTCGCCCCTGGGGAGCCGGCGATCCGTGATGCCGTGGACGCCATCCTTGTCGAAGGCCACCGGTCGGGCACCCGGGTACAGACCGTGGATACCGTGGCGGGAACCATTTTTCCTGCCGACCTGTACCTCGACCCGGGCATCACCTACCAGCCCGGCATGGACGCTGCCGACAGGGCTCGACTCGATGCGGCCGCCGCCGACTTGTACGCCGCGTACGCCGACATGCTGCCGATCCTGACGACCGAACAGGCCAACTCCCGCGGAACGTACTTCGGGAGAATGACCAGCTGGCCCGGGAAGACGGGGGGCGGCTTTAACCAGCTCGCCGAGCGGATCAAGACTCTGCGCAAGGCCCGTGACCACAACCACCGCAAGCGCAACCTCGAGGACATCGCGGTCGGCGGAGAGGGCGATGGTCTGATGACGCCCAATGCGATCCTCGAGGCCGGCTCGGACCAGGCGGCCCGGACTGACGCTGAGTCGACCTCCGCGGACGAGGAGGAGACCGCCTCCACCGCTGATCTGGCAGGGGTGCAGGTCTACGCCGCCAACGATCGTCGTCCCCGGGGTTTCCCCTGCCTGGTGCACATCGATCTGACCGTGTTCGAGGGTCGCCTGAGCATGGCGGCGGTGTATCGCCACCAGTTCCTGATCACCAAGGCCTACGGCAACCTACTCGGACTCAGCCGGCTGCTCAGGTTCCTCGCTCAGCAGTCGGGCTATGAGGTCGGCGAGCTCGTCGTCCACGCGACCATGGCCGATCTGGAGCAGGACACCTATGGAAAGCCGGGCTTGGAAGGCCTGATCGACGCGGCCCGCAGCGGGACTCTGGTATGAACGACCTCCTGGTGCGCGTCGGGGTGGACATGGTGAGCCTTCCCGCGCTGGCGGCGTTGATCGAGACCTCCGGTGCCGGGTTCATCGACGCCTGCTGGAGCGGCGAGGAACAGGGCTACTGCAACGGGTCCCTTGAACGCCTCGCGGCTCGTTGGGCCGCGAAAGAGGCCACGATGAAGGCGCTCGGTCACGGCATCGGGGAGATCGATCCGGTCGACATCGAAGTCGTCGCCGTTGAGGGTGAGGCGCCCGAGTTGCTGTTGCAAGGCAGTGCGCTGATCTATGCCGAGCGGGCCGGGCTGGAGCGGTTCGTCGTGTCGCTGTGCCATGAGGGCGAGTTGGCGATCGCCTACGTGTTGGCGCACAACGCCCCAGCGCTCGACAGCAGGGGAGGCCCGCCCGCGGGGCAGCTGGATAGGTCAGGAGAGGTGCTTGGAGCAGACGGCGGACATGGATGCGGGCACGGATGAAGGAGGCACGATGAGCGATCGACCGATAGGGAGGTCAGCACGCCAAGATGCGGCTGGCAACGAGCACGCCGAACCAAGGACGGAGAACGCCGAGGTCGGTCGGCGGCTGCGGTCCGCACGAGAGACCCTAGGGCTGACCCAGGAGGACGTCGCCGCGGCCCTAAATTTGCAGCGCACGAGCGTGATCGCGATGGAAGCGGGCAGGCGGAACGTGACCGCGCTCGAGTTGCGCCGACTTGCCCGCCTGTACCGGCGCAACGTCACGTGGTTGCTCGGCGAAGGACAGGAAGTCCTCGATACCGCAGCGGCGGAGAACCAGGCGCTCTTCCGCGCGACCGCGCAGCTGTCGGAGGAGGACAAGGAGCAGGTCCTGCGCTTCGCGCAGTTCCTCGCAGCAGGAAAGCCGGCCGCTGTGAATCCGGTTACCGCCGCCGCGAAACGCGAGCGGCAGCCGCGCGCACGCAGACATGAGCAGCCCTCGGGCGGCGAGTAGGGCATGGCCACACTCGCGCAGCGCCGTCGCGCGCTCCAGGCGGCAGATGAGCTTCTCAACGACCTGGGCATCGATCAGGAGCAGCCCGTCGATGTGTTCGGCATCATCGACGACCTGGACCTGGACCTGGTCTTCAACCCGCTCAATACCCTGTTGGGTGCGGTGGTTCCGAGCGGATCCGGCGGCATCATGCTGACCACCCAGCGAGGCCCATCGGTGCAGCGCTACACCGCCGCGCACGAGATCGGTCACTGGATCCTTGACATCGACCAACTTGTTTTCGACGCCGAGGAAGACATCTTCTGGCCCTCGGTGGACCGGGAGCGCCTCGCGCAACTGTTCGCCGGACAGCTGCTCATGCCACCACCGCTCGTCTACGCGATGGCCCGGCGTTACGCCATCAGTGGGAGCAGCGTCACTGCCCCGGCCGTCTACCAGGCGGCCCGCGACATGGGGGCCAGCTACGAGGCAGCAGTTCGGCAGATGGCGAACCTCGGCATCGTCGACGCAGGCCAACGCGACTACCTTCTGTCCCAGACGCCAGGTCAGATCAAAGCTGAACTCTGCCAGGGTCACCGGCCCCACGGGTGGGTCGACGTGTGGCCCGTCGACTTGACTAGCAGCCCGGAGCACCTCGAGCTCGTCGCGGGCGACGAACTCTTCGTGTCCCTGCCGGAGAACCGATCCACGGGCTACCGCTGGCTGACCTCGCGAGAGATCGAGGCACGGGCCGCACGCACCCCGTCACCCGCACCCGCACCGTTTGCGTCGGATCCGCCGACACCGGCCACTGACGTCGATCGGGAAGCCGTCTCGCCCCGCCTGGGCGGCCGACGACCGCGCAGCGCCGCCGCGATCAACCGAGCACTGGCGCGAGTGCCCGGCAACGCGGAATCCCGCAGGATCCTCCAGACGGCTCGACCCGCCCCGTCACCCACATCCGACCTCCCCGACGAACTCGCTGCCCCAGCCGAGCTCCACCGGGTCGAAGACCGGTTCGTGGCAGGCTGGGCCGGGATCCCGCCAGCGGCAGCCCGTGGTGTCCGGCGCGCCATCGCCGGCCGCACCGATGTCGCCCTCCCGGTGACGCTGCACCGGGACGCCCACGACCGCGACGACGACCTCGGCGAGGGGTTCGTGCCGGACTCGAACAGTCGCCCCCAGGTGTCGCCGCTGGACCCGACCCGGATCCCGGTCGCCGCGACCGGCCAGCGGCTGCTGGCACTGCGGTCCACCGGCGAAGGCACCTACAGCCTGGACCTGGCCTACACCTCAGCGGTGGACCCTCGAGCCTCAACGGTCGCGCGCTACCACCTCGGTGTCACCGTCGCAGCCCCACCCCAGGTTCAACACCGTCGCCGTCTCGTCCAGACCGCTGATGCCTCCTCAATCACCGACGACAGCGACCTGCGTATCGATGAGACCCCCAACAGGCCCGGCGACGGTGATGCCTCATGACCGACCCCACCACCGGTGAGGCGGCACCAACCCCCGCCACCATCGGGTCGACGCCCGGCGCACGCCCCGCGGTCGACCTGCGACACCTCATCACCAGCCCGCTCATCCAGCAGGGTGCCAGGCCCCTCTGCCTGCCGTTCTCACTCAGCCACGCCCATGAGGCCGCCGTCGCCGGCTCCGCGGACGCGGTGATGGCGCCCGAGGCGATCTGGTGGCACTGCTCCCAGCTCGGACAGGTATCCGCCGACGGGATGCAGATGGAGCACTGCGGCAAGGCGTTGGCGCGAACTGGCCAGCCCCCGCTCGCGGCATGGCCGTGGAACCCGCTGCTCGGCGCCGGGACGGAGGACCCACCACCCGCCGCCGGCCGCCCGCCCTGGCGCACCGCCACCGTGACACCGCTCCCGTTGGCGCACGACGGCGTCGAGGACGACCTGGAAGACGCGCTTGCGGCGGGTCAACCGGCGGTGTTGGTCGTCGAGGTGACCGACGATTTCGAGGACCCCGACTCCGACGGCGTCATCGTGACGCCGGACATTCGTAGCCCGGCCGGCGACTACCACGCCGTCCTGGTCGTGGGCGCATCCTCCCACATCAAGCCCAGCCCTCAGAGCGTCGCCCAACCCGCCCCGGCCGTTGCACAGCGGCACCTGCTGATCCGTAACAGCTGGGGCGAGTTCTGGGGCGCCGGCGGGTATGGCTGGCTGCCAATCAACTACCTGATCGCTTTCGCGGTCCAGTCCCTCACCGTCGATCCTTGATTGCGTGCGGTCGGCTGTTCCATCGACCTAGCTGTGCCACAACGCACCATTCGTGCGGTTGGTCGCGCGCTCTCCCTCGGCCGATGTCGCGCGTCTCGTCTGCGGGCCGATCAGCCGTGGGAATATGACGTTCGCACCTTGCCGCAGACGTGACGCCACGCCGTGCCACGCCTCGCGACTCCGGCATGAGGGTGGGCGCGACTACTGTGACCGGTGTGCCCAGCGTGACTGTCTCCCGACGCCCGTCCCCCTCCGTTCGGCGCCCCGCGCCATCCGCCATCCCGATGGCCGACATCCCGGTAGGTCGCACAGCCACGCCTGCTGGCCGCAGCCCCGTGGAGCCATCGACACGAACTAGTCGGGCCAACGGTCAGCTGTGCCGCGCCGCGACGCTACAGCCGTTCACGCTCGCTGGGCGAACGATAGAGCCCACACTGGTCTTCGACACCTACTGGCGGTTCGCCGCCGAACGCCACCAGATTTACCAGGCTCGGCACGCCGGCACGCCGGGTCCGTGGACGGACGACTCCATCCTCGCGGAGCACAGGTTCACCAACTGCTACCGCGCCGCTGACCGCGTGAGTCAGTACCTCATCCGAAACGTCGCCTATGCCGGCGACCCCTCTCCCACCGAAGTCATCTTCCGCACCTTGCTGTTCAAGATGTTCAATAAGATTCAGACCTGGGAACTCCTTACGTCCGAGGTCGGCACGCTGAAGTGGTCCTCATTCGACATCGACACCTACGACGGCGTCCTCACCAACGCGATGAATGACGGTCAGCGGCTCTACTCGGCCGCCTACGTGATGCCCTCGCCCGCCTTCGGTGCAGCCCGAAAGCACACGAACCACCTGCGGCTGCTGGCCTCCATGCTGGACGGCAGCCTGCCCGAGAATGTCGCCGACGCGCCGACTCTCAAGTATCTATACGAGACCCTTCTCGCCTACCCGAGCCTGGGACCGTTCCTGGCATTCCAATACGCAATCGACCTGAACTACTCGACCGTTACCGACTTTGACGAGATGGACTTCGTCGTCGCCGGCCCCGGCGCCAAGGACGGTCTACGCAAATGCTTCGGAGACGCCTCCGTCGGCATCGAGACTGAACTGATTCGATGGGTGACCGACACCCAGGACGACCACCTCGAACATCTCGGAATCCAGTTCGACGGCCTTTGGGGACGCCCCCTTCAGCTCATCGACTGCCAGAACCTGTTCTGCGAGGTCGACAAGTACGCACGCGTCGCCCACCCGGAGGTGGCGGGTCACTCCGGCCGCACCCGTATTAAGCAGAAGTACACGTCCGAACGTCCCGCATCATCCGCCTGGTTCCCGCCGAAGTGGGGGATCAACGACCTCGTCGCCGCTGCATACGACACCTCCACAGCCGGAAACAGCCGGCCCAAGTAGCGGACCGCATGCGCGTCGGCCAGCGTCCGGACGGCGGCGGTCGCCCTGCCGCAGTAGAGAACGTGGGCTGGTTCGACGCCCGTTCGGCGTCCGGGGTGTCTTGTTACGGTTCGGTGCGCATGCTGCCGGTCGCTGCGGCGACGAGCCCGGCGAACGCCTCTGACGCCATCCGGCCCGCAACCTTGTATCGGGTCTGCGCATCCGAGGACGTCTCAACAAGCTTCTGCAGGCCATCCAGGTCCGCATCGAGTGCATGCGGCGACGGGATGCCGTTGGCTGCCGTCAGGGCAGATAGAAGCTCCTCGAACGCGGCGACACCATCGCTGAACCCCCCGTCCAAGCTGCCGTCCGAATATCCGTCTGAGCCTTCGGTCTGCTCACTAAGGTAGCTGGACGGACGGGAACCGAACAGGCTGGCCGCGACGGCTGGGTCTCGGTCCGCGAGGAGCGTCTGGTACTTGAGAAGATAGGTGACCAGGTCCGCCCACGTGTCAGCTTCGGACTCTCGGTCCTCGGCATGCCAGTTGACCTGATTGCGGAGGCGGTCGATCTTGCGGGCCACGTTCGGCAGCACTCCGAGGAGTTCGCCTCGGCGCTTCCAGCTGTCTCCATACGCCGCGGACTTCATCCGGTGCATTGACCGCAAGTCCTCCTTGATACGTGCGACCACCTCACCTGCCTGACCGGCCCACTGCCGCTCCCATAGCGGCGAGCTGGACTGAATGGTGCCGACCGGTGCGCCGGCTGGCGTCAAGACACTTCCGACCGCGACGCCTGACGTCGCCTCGGTTGTGCCGGGAAGCCGGTGGTCGCGAAATGACCGCATCCCAGCCGCCAGGTCGGTCCCCGCCACCGCTTCCGCACGGCCCGAGCCATCACCATGATCTGGTTGCAGATTCGCACGCGCGCGCCAGTAGTCCTCAACGACCGTCAGGCACCCCAGTAGGAACGGGTCGCGAATACGGTCAGTGAACGTTGGATCCCAATGCGGCTCGTTCGCCGTCCTGAGCTCGCGCTCGATCTCGAACCAGTTCGCCAGGTCCGAGTCAAACCGCTCCCAGCGGCCCTCGTACCGCCGATTTTTGCTCGACGGGGTGTAGGTGCCCGTACCGTCCCAGTTGGCAACGATGCGTCGTGCACGTTCGAGATGTCGCTCATACACGTGCATCGACGAAACCGCCCAATGCTGCCGACCAACTGAGGCGCCGACCCACCGGGCCATCAGCTCGTGCAGCACGCTCCACTGGAACGCATTGATGCCGGAGAAACCCCAGATCAAGTCATTGCTGCGTGCAACGACAAACATGTCGAGTCGCCCGTCTCGCATCAGAAAGTGCAGCCAGTTGTTGCACGGCACATCGAGCCGCACATCGAGTTGAGCGTCAGACGAGGCACCCCTAGGCACGTCCGACCGCGCCCGCGCGTTGCGTAGGTCGGCTCGCGTGGTCTGCATAGCGTGGGTGTCGCGACCGGGCGTCGCAGGTGTCGTTTCAGCATCCAAGCCGAGGATGGAGTCGGCCGCGGGGTCGTACAGCGAGATGACGGCTCGACGGGTGTGCGGGTCGGCGAGAAGGACGCGACGGACGTAATCGAGCTGGTCGGTGCCTCGCCAGTGACGCAGCCTTGGCCCGTAACCGCCTTGCCAGGTGGTGCCATCCTCTGAGTACTGCGGGGCGCGAGGCAGGTAGGGGGTGATGGCGGCGATGTCGTTGCGACCGGACAGCACCCACAGTGTGTCCACGATCGTGGCTGCCAGGTGATTGTGCCGATGCGGAAGCGCTACAACTCGTTGCAACGGGTCTGTGATGGTGAAGGTACGGGCGAGCAATTCGCGGGTTGTTGCCCCGCGTACGGTGACGGTGCGACCGCGTTCCACGATGAGCGCGGCTTCGCCGACAAGTGCCGCCTCGACATTGCGGTACAGGCGTGGCGACACCCACTCAAACGCCCCAGTCATCGGTGCGCTCCGAAGATCGGCCGCAGCTGAACGGACAGCACGTGCCCGTGCTCCAGGTGACGCCGCTCCATCAGGACGCCGCCGCGGGTGGGTCAGGCGGGCCGATCGGATCGGCCGTCTCGAAGAGGGTCGGCATCAACTTCACAAGCTCGGCCCGCAGCGTTCCCACTGCACGGACGAGCCTGCCATGAAGTTCTGCATCCCGGTCGTTGCGTCGGGTCACCTTCTGATATTGCCGATGCTGGGCTACAAGGCCGCCAATGGTCGTTTGGACGGTGCCGACGTCAGCGGCATTGGCCACGATCTGCTCGAGCGCGGAGAACTGGCCGAGCAATGCGTCCATCCCAGCGATCGGAACCGGCCCGCCGTCGGCGGCGTCGGCGCTGGGCTCGCACTCTTCCAGCATGACCTGCCAGTCTTCGCACGCCGCCGCAATGTTGACGCTGTCCGGGGTCATCAGGGACAGGCACATCCGGGTGAGTCTCTGCGGTTCGTCGTCCACCCACCGGTCCAGCCGAGGAACCACGACCCGCGGGATTGCCTTCCCGGTTGCTGGGATTGCCGTGATCGTCACGATCTCGCCGCACTCGGGGGCATGACGCTGACTCATGGCCGATAGCTTGTCCCGCACCTCTCGCTGGAGCCGGGCCAGCTCGGCCACATTCACCGGCCACCAGTACTGCATCTCCTGCTTACGGAAGTAGCCGACCACGACGAGACGGCCCTGCCGGATGAGCAGTTGGACCAGACAGAACGCGGGAAACCGAGCGTCGGACGAGACATCGTCGATGCTGTGGTCGAGCAAGCTGATGACGCCGCGGCTGGTGTCCCTGTCGGAATTAAGCGCCTCAGCGACCTTCTCGACCAGGTCGATCGTGCCATCGTGCTTCAAGATTCGCTCGCCGTGGTTGAAGTCCATCGCCGAGTACGGCTCATCCCTCTGCCACAACTCGACGGTGTCCTTGAACCATTCGTCGACGTCACCGACGTCCTCTCGCATAAGAACGCGCAGCGGCACCGGCGGCTGGTCGGCATCAGAGGGGTCCTCGATGCGGCACACCAGCGGCCCCACCAGGTCGACGCCTGCCTCCAGCCGCTCGACGATCTGCTCGTGGACGTCGTCGACCGACCGGCCGACGATCTCAGCGCCATCAGCGCCGTCTACCCGCATCAGGTGACGCCGACCCTGCGGGGTCAAGTCCACCGTCATGCCAGGCCTGCTTGAGAGGACGTCAACGAACTCGACCTTCCCCAGCCGAGTCCGATCGGGATCGACTCGGATGAGGCGGGCCACCGTGTTCTCCGAGAGCTGTCCCAATCCGACAGTGCCAACGGAGGAGACCACGAGCCGCCGCGGCCGCGCATTGCCTGACCTGGCGAGGGTGACGTAGTCGTCGACGTAGGTGTGCGCAACGTGCTTGTGCCCGTGCAGCACAAGCTGGATGTCGTTGTCAGCCATCCAGTCGCGCACCTGCGCCAGGTTGGTCAACGCCTCGAACGGCTTGATCTCCTCATCAAGCGAGATCGGGAGCAGCTGGTGGTGGAAAGTCGCGATCCGTAGCGGGACCATCGTCGGGTCAGGCCGAACCTTCGCCAACGCGGCCTCCAACGCGAGGCTGCCGTGCTCACGCTGTCTTGCACTCACCCGGGCGACGTCGAACAACGAGGCGTTTCGCCACATCGACCGGATCCTCTTGGCCGCGGCGTTTCCGCTCGCCTCCACCTCGTCGAGGGCAGCTTGATCATCGAGCTCCACCTGCTGGCGCACGCCGCAGTGATCAGCACTGTTCAGGGCGACGACTACGAAGCTCTCGTCGGTGGCGACGAGTACCCCGCGGTCGAGGTCGGCTGGTTCAGGGTCGACGCCCTCCAAGACCGGGGTGACGAAGCCGGTGCCGCGAATGTGCTCGAGGAACGCCGCGTACCGGTCGAGTGAGCCAGGTTCGGTATCCCACGCGACGTCGTGGTTGCCGGGCACGACGACGATCCGGCCGTTCGCGGGCCGGCTGTCGCCGAGCGCATTGAGGGTCTCGTCGAGCTTGCTCAGGCCGTCGGAGTTCGCCTGGTAGGTGACGTCGCCGCTGACGACGATGGCGTCGAGTTCCTCGCCACGCTCTTGCAGGGACCTGCCCAGGTTGACCAGTGACGAGCGCAGCATCTGGGAGCGGGACTCGCGCTGGTCTTTGGCGATGACCTCAAGCTTATGGTCGCCGAATTGTTCGTCACCGCCCGTCCCTAGGTGCAGGTCAGACAGGTGCAGAAGTGTCGCCACCTTCGCCTCCTACGGTCGGCCTCGCGCGATGCTGTGGGCGCTCG
>JBBSGI010000052.1:0-21201 GCA_038254365.1 Propionibacteriales bacterium | reverse complement strand
CCCTTGTCGAAGCGCATGCCCTCGGTGAGCTCGAGCTCGAGGCCGAAGGTGTTGCTCTCCTCGACGGTGATGACGCCTTCCTTGCCGACCTTGTCCATGGCCTCGGCGATGATCTCGCCGACGCTGGAGTCACCGGCGGAGATTCCCGCGGTGGCCGCGATCTGCTCCTTCGTCTCGACGTCCTTGGCGGCCGCGAACAGCTGCTCGATGACAGCCTCGACAGCAGCCTCGATGCCGCGCTTGAGCGCCATCGGGTTAGCGCCGGCGGCCACGTTGCGCAGACCCTCGCGCACCATCGCCTGGGCAAGCACGGTGGCCGTCGTCGTGCCGTCACCGGCGACGTCGTCGGTCTTCTTGGCTACTTCCTTGACGAGCTCGGCACCGATCTTCTCGTACGGGTCCTCGAGCTCGATCTCCTTGGCAATGGACACGCCGTCGTTGGTGATCGTCGGCGCACCCCACTTCTTCTCGAGGACGACGTTGCGGCCCTTGGGACCTAGTGTCACCTTGACGGCATCGGCGAGGGTGTTCATCCCTCGCTCGAGGCCGCGCCTGGCTTCCTCGTTGAACGCAATGATTTTCGGCATTGACGCGAGTCCTCCGCGCTTGGAATGTGGAGTGCGGTCGGTCGACGCCCGCGACGGACGGACCAGGCTGGCCGCAGACCCTTCCTGCGGCGCAACCGGGCCCTCATCGGGCCGATCGCTGTCACTCTCGGGTCGAGAGTGCTAATCCATTATTAGCACTCGGGTCCGGCGAGTGCAAACGGCCCTGACCCGGGGGCGACCCAGATTCGCCCGGGTTGATCCAACGGCCGACCGGGTCAGGTCGGGCCGAGTCGGGCGAGTGCCCAGGCGTAGATCTCCGCCTCGTAACGCAGGTGCGCGTATCGACCGGAGGGCCCGGCGTGCGCGCCTTCTCCGAGCTCGACGCGGTAGAAGCAGCGCGGTGACCAGTCCGGATCGGTGTGGCGCAGCTCAGCCACCCACTTCGTCGGCTCCCAGACCATTACCCGTGCATCGTGCAGCGCCCCGGTCACCAGCAGGTCCGGTCGCACCCCGGCGGCCGGGAGGTTGTCGTAGGGCGAGTAGGAACGCAGCCACGAGTACTCGGCGGGTTTGCGCGGGTCTCCCCACTCGTCCCACTCGTTGATCGTCAGCGGGATCGAGGGGTCGAGCATCGTGGTCAGGAGGTCGACCGCCGGCACCTCGGCGATCACGCCGGCCCACCGGGCGGGTGCCTGGGAGAAGACGGCGCCCTGCAGCAGGCCCCCCGCGGACAGGCCCCGGGTGACGATCCGCGAGCCGTCGACGAGCCCGGCGGCGAGGAAGTCCGCCACGGCGACGTGGTCGCTGAACGTGTTCTGCTTGTGCTCGAGGTGCCCGTCGAGCCACCAGCGCCGACCCCCTTCGCCGCCACCACGGATGCCCGCGTGCGCCCAGATCACCCCCCGGTCGATGAGCGCCGTCAGCGCTGCGTCGAACTTCGGGTCGAAGCAGGCCTCGTAGGCTCCGTAGCCGTAGAGCAGGCAGGGAGCGGAGCCGTCCAGTGGCGTGTCGACGTGCCGGACGACCGTCAGCGGGATCTGGACCTGGCCCGTCGGTGCGGACAACCGCTCGCTGACATACCGGCCGGCGTCGTACGACGGCACGTCCTGCGTGATCAGGTGGCGTCGATCGCCCGAGCCCAGGTCGACGGCGTACCAGACCTTCGGCTGGACCCACGACTCCTCTACCACCTGCAACTGCGACGTCTCGAACTGCTCGTTGTGCGCGGGCCGAAGGGTCCCGGCGGGAAACGACGGCTCGATGTCGACCGGGTCGGCCAACCCGCCCTGGCCGGTGATCCGGTAGCTCCGGGCGAGCAACACGCTGTCTCGGCGCAGCGTGATGACCACATGGGTCGCGAACGCCGTGACGTCGTACAGCCGCTCGGCCCGGTTCTCCGGCAGCAGCTCGGTCCAGCTCTGCCTTCCCGGGGAGGACAGGGGCGCAGCCATCATCCGGAACTCCTGCGCGCCGTCGTTGGTGACGATGAGCAGCCGGTCCCCGACGTCCGTGCGGACGTGCTCGCAGGAGTACTCCACCCGAGAGCGCCGCGGCTCGACGCAGCGAGGCGGCAGCCCCGGGTGGTGCGCGTCCACCAGCCAGACCTCGGAGGTGTCGCGGTTGGCCGAGTGGATGACCACCAGGTCACCGGACCTGGTGGCCCGGACGTTCAGGTCGTACTGCTGGTCGTCCTCACCGATCACCAGCACGTCGTCCGAGATGGGTGTGCCGACCCGATGCCGCCACACCTGGTGCGCCCGGTAGGCCTCGTCGTGCACCGTGTAGAAGAAGGTGTGCGAGTCGGCGCTCCACGCACCTCCGTAGTAGGACCGGGGAATCTCGTCGTCGAGGTCGCGCGGATCGCCGCCGGCGGTCGGCTCGAGCTCGCGGAAACGCAGGGCGTAGACCTCGTTGCCCGTCGTGTCGACCGAGTACGCCAGCAGTCGCTCATCCGGACTGACCAGGCTCACCCCCATCTCGACGTACGCCGAGCCGCCCTTGAGGCGCGCAGGGTCGAGCAGCAGCTGGTCACCGGGCCTGGGATCCTCTGCGTCCGGGCCGCGGAGGAGGCTCCCGCGCCACAGCTGTTCGTACTCGCTGCCGGCAGGGGTGCGGGGGTAGTAAAAGAACCTCGAGCGGCGGTAGCCCACCCCGGCGTCGGTCGGCGGAACTCGCGCGGCCATGTCGTGGGTGAGACCTTCGATCACGGGACGCAGATGAGCCGTCGCGGAGTCGTAGTAGGACCGTTCCGCGACCAGGTAGGACGCCAACTCCTCGCTGTCGACGTCGCGCATCCAGGCATAGCCGTCGACCCGGATGTCTCCGTGGAGCTGTCGGGTCTTTTCAATTCGGCGCGCCTTAGGAATACTGACTCGCGAGTCAGGAGACTGGTTCACGAGGGGGAACCTACTCCGTCAACAGGGCCGCCGGCCCGCCAGGGGAGACGCCGATGACACGGATCCGGCACCACATCGTCCGGGCGGCTGCGGGCTCAGCCGTGGCGACGCTGCTGGTGGGCAGCGTCGTCTGGGGCAGTACGACCTCCGCGCGGGCAGGCTCCCAGAGCTCGGCGGACAACGCGACGTTCACCATCGGGATGACCAACGAGGTCGACTCGTTCAACCCGTTCAACGGCATCGAGGCGGAGTCGTACGAAGCCTGGGCGCTCATGTACGACTACATGATCGGCTGGTCGCCCGACGACATGAGTCCCCAGGCTGAAGGCGGGCTGGCCACCTCCTGGGACACCAGCGGGAACGGGCTCACCTGGACGTTCCACATCCGAGAAGGTGTCAGCTGGTCCGACGGAGTGTCCCTGACCGCCAAGGACATCGCCTACACCTACAACCGGATCCTCGACGGGGGTCCGGAGTCAGCGTCGTGGGGCTCGTACCTGACGTCGGTAACCAGCGTCACCGCACCCGACGCCACGACGGTCGTCTTGCAGCTGAAGAAGCCCAACGCTGTGCTCCCCTTGCTGCCGATGCCGATCATCCCCGAGCACATCTGGAAGAACGTCAGCGAGGACGAGGTCAAGACCTACTCCAACGAGCCCGCCAGCGCGAGCCAGCCGGTCGTCGGCTCGGGGCCGTTCGAGCTGGTCGAGGGCAAGGCGGGGGGGTCGACGTACCGCTTCGTCCGCAACGACAACTACTGGGGCGGCAAGCCGAAGGTCGCCGAGGTGGACATGCAGGTCTACCGATCCGAAGACACCCTCGTGCAGTCGCTCAAGGCGGGGGACATCGACTTCGCCGAGGGGGTCAGCGCCCTGCAGGTGAAGGCGCTCCAGGGCGCTGACGGCATCACCGCCCAGGAAGGTGACTCACCCGGCTTCGACGAGATCGCCTTCAACACCGGCTCGGTCGACCTCAAGACGGGCAAGCCACTGGGCGACCCCAACCCCGCCGTGCTCGACAGGAAGTTCCGGTTCGCGCTCAACTTCGCGATCGACCGCAGCGTGCTGGCGACGAAGGCGTACCAGGGCGCGGCGATCCCGGCTGGCAACATCATCCCGCCTGCCTACCAGGAATACGCCTGGAACCCCCCGAGCAGCGACGCCTACGCCTACGATCCTGCCAAGGCAAGACAGCTGCTGGACGCCGCTGGTTACCGGGTGGGAAGCGACGGCTTCCGGACGATGCCCGACGGCTCACCGATCGGCCAGCTCCGCCTGTACGCCCGGTCGGACTCCGAGACCTCCGTCTCGACGATGGCGTTCTTCCAGGAGTGGCTGAAGGCCGTCCAGATCGACTCCAAGGTGACGTCGTACGAGAGCAGCAAGCTGACCAACATCATCCTCGATGGAGAGTTCGACATCTTCCAGTGGGGGTGGTACGTCGAACCAGACCCCGACTCGATCCTGAGCTACTTCACCTGCGGACAGCGTGGCAACTGGTCCGACTCGTGGTACTGCAACCCCGCGTACGACAAGCTGTATCGGGAGCAGAACGGAGCCACCGACCAGAGCCGCCGTGCGGACATCGTCAAGCAGCTGCAGCAGATGCTGTACGACGACGCGCCCTACCTCAACACCGTCTACAACCAGATCGGTGAGGCTTACCGGAGCGACCGGTGGGAGGGCTTCGTCCCGCAGCCTCGCGACGGCGGCATCCTGCTGTTCCAGTACGGGCACGCGAACTACCTGAACCTGGCGCCGGTCGGCACCGCGGCCGGCAA
This sequence comes from Propionibacteriales bacterium, assembly GCA_038254365.1. GTDB lineage: Bacteria > Actinomycetota > Actinomycetes > Propionibacteriales > Nocardioidaceae > JAWWPG01. The sequence continues at coordinate 16,477 of JBBSGI010000052.1, read as the reverse complement.
CCCGGAGGTCGTCAACGCGTCCAGTGACTCGAGCAGCGGAACGGTCGTGGCCGTCCTGGTGGCGGTCGTCGTGCTCGGTGTCCTGGTCGTGGGGGGCTTCCTGGTGATGCGCCGGCGCACCGCGGACGATCGCGAGTGACCCACCCGGTCGACGTCAGGGCCCTGGAGCCCGCTTCGGAGCCGCCGACCGTTGCTGACGACGCGCACGCCCCCAGCCGATCCGCCACCTGGCGGTGGTTCGCCCGAAAGGTGGCCGGCTCGGCGGCGACCCTCGGCTTCATCGTCGTGGTCAACTTCTTCCTGTTCCGGGTGATCAACAAACATCCCGAGCGGACGCTGGCTCGGGGCCGGGCCAAGACACCCGAGCAGATCCAGGCGATCATCGACAAGTACGGCCTCGACGACCCCCTGCCTCGGCAGTTCCTGGTCTACCTGAAGAACATCGTCACGCTCGACTTCGGTGACTCCTACCAGTACAGCCAGCCCGTCCGCGGCTTGATGCTCGATCGGCTCTGGCCGACCGTGGCCCTGGTCGGGACGTCGACCCTGCTGTCGATCATCCTCGGGGTCTGGATCGGCACTATCGCGGCGTGGAACCGTGGCCGGACATTCGACGGAGTCTCGACGACCACGACAATCACCCTGTACTCGATGCCGGAGTGGTGGCTCGGACTGATCCTGTTCCTCTTCCTGGCCACGGGTTTCGGGCCGATCCCTCGGCTGTTCCCGATCGGCCAGCTCAAGACCGCTGGAGTCGACGCCTGGTCGTTGCACGGGGTCATCGACCAGACCTGGCATCTCGTGCTGCCCGTGGTCACGCTCACGCTCGCGTATCTCGCGGAGTACGGCCTGATCATGCGGTCGGCGCTGCTCGACGAGATGGGGGAGGACTACCTGCAGACCGCCCGGGCCAAGGGTCTCAGTGACCTGCTGGTCCGACGCCGACACGCCACCCGCAACGCCCTCCTCCCGGTCGTGACGCTGGTGTCGCTCAACCTCGGATTCATCGTCTCCGGCGCCATCACCGTCGAGACCGTGTTCTCCATCCCTGGCCTTGGGCTGCTCACGACCGATGCCTTGCGCATCCCCGACATCCCTGTGCTGCAAGGGACTTTTTTTGTGTTCTCAGCCTCCGTCGTCTTCGCCAACCTGGTCTCGAATCTGCTCTACGGCTGGCTCGATCCGCGGGTGCGGCTATGAGCGCCGTCGACGGCAGCGCCGCGGGACCCGGGCGGCTGTCGGCCCGTCAGGTCACCTGGCGACGCCGGAAGGACTCGGCCAGCCGGACCTGGAAGGAGTTCCGCCGGCACCGCTCGGGGATGCTCGGAATGGTGGTACTGGTCATCTTCGCGCTGGTGGCGATCTGCGCGCCCCTGCTCGTCGACTCCGACGGCCTGTTGCGGACGAGGGCCACCGGCCTGCCGCTGGAGAGCCCCTCCTCGACGTACTGGCTGGGCACCGACGAGTACGGCCGGTCGGTGCTCACGCTGCTGATCTACGGCGCCCGCGTCTCCCTGCTCGTCGGACTTTTCGCGACCTTGATCTCGATGGTGCTCGGCACCGTGATCGGGATCGCCTCCGGCTACTGGGGGGGCTGGGTGGGAGCGGTCCTGTTCCGGCTTACCGAGTGGTTCCTGGTCATCCCGTTCCTCCCGCTCGCGCTCGTGCTGGCAACGCTGCTCGGCGGCTCGCTGGTCACGATCGCGTTTGTGATCGGGGTGACGAGCTGGCCCGGTACGGCGCTGCTGATCCGGTCCCAGAGCCTGTCGATCATCGCGCGTCCCTACATGGAGCGGGCTCGGGTGCTCGGCGCCGGCGACTGGCACCAGATGACCCGACACATCTTGCCCAACGTGATGCCGATGGTGTTCGCCAACACCACGCTTACCGTGGCCGGCGCCATCTTGTCGGAGACGACGCTGTCGTTTCTCGGCTTCGGCGACCCCACGCGGGTCTCCTGGGGCACCATGCTCGACTCCGCCTTCACCAACGGCGCACTCACCCTTGGTGCGTGGTGGTTCCTGTTCCCGCCCGGCATCTGCGTCGTGCTGGTCGTGCTCGCCTTCACCTTGGTGGGACAGTCCCTGGAGGAGATCTTCAACCCGAGGCTGAGGCAGCGTCGATGACCGTCCACGTCGAGCCCTCCTCCCCAGCACTGCTCCAGATCACCGACCTGCACGTGAGCTACCAGACCGCATCGGGGCCGCTCCCCGCGGTTCGTGGCGTCTCCCTGACGGTCGAGGCCGGCGAGAGTGTCGGCATCGCGGGCGAGTCCGGTTGCGGCAAGTCGACTCTGGCGTCGACCATCCTGCGGCTGCAACCGAAGGGAGCCACGGTCGAAGGCACCGTGTGCGTCAACGGGCAGGACACGCACACCATGCCGTGGGGTCGGCTACGCGCGGTGCGGTGGGGGGAGGCGGCGATCGTCTTCCAGGGTGCCCTGCACTCCCTCAACCCGGTCCAACGCATCGGCAGCCAGATCGCCGAACCGATTCGCCTGCACGACGAGTCCATCGGCAAGAACGAGGCAGCCGAACGGGTCGCCCAGCTGCTGGAGCAGGTTGGACTGCCGGCCGGCCGCGGAGCCGCCTACCCCCACCAGCTGTCCGGAGGCCAGAAGCAGCGGGTGATGATCGCGATGGCCCTGGCGTGCCGACCCCAGCTGATCATCGCCGACGAGCCGACGACGGCGCTGGACGTGATGGTGCAGGCGCAGGTGCTCGGCGTGCTCACCGACCTCGTGCGCGACCTCGGCCTCGGTCTGCTCCTGATCAGCCACGACCTGTCGGTGCTCGGGACGACCTGTGACCGCGTCCTGGTGATGTACGCCGGGAGGGTGGTCGAGCAGGGACCGGGCGCCACCTTGTTCGACCACCCGCTGCATCCGTACGGCGGCGCCTTGGCGGCGGCCTTCCCCCGAGTAGGTGACCCGAGGGCGCGGTTCGCGCCGGTCGGGCTGCCGGGAGATCCGCCCGATCCGCAGGCACTACCCGCTGGATGTCCGTTCCACGCCCGCTGCGCACTGGCCACCGAGATCTGCCGCGAGACCGATCCGCCACTGGGCCCGATCCGTCCTGACCGCGAGGTCGCGTGCCACCACGCCGATGAGCGACGCGACATGAAGCTCCTGCTGGCCCAGAGCCGCCGAGAGGCCGACCGCTCGACCGACTCGACAGCGTCGGCACCATGAGCCAGCTGATCTCGGCGCGCCGACTCGAGGTGACCTTCACCGGCCGGCACGGGCGACCGGACGCCAAGGGGGTGGATGGCGTTGACCTCGACGTCGCCCCCGGCGAGATCCTCGCGTTGGTCGGTGAGTCCGGATGCGGGAAGACGACGCTGGCCAGGACCCTGCTCGGGCTGGAGCGGCCGAGTGGCGGTGCCGTCTCCTACGACGGCGCTGACCTCGCCTACGACCGGACCTTCCTGCGGTCGTACCGCAGGAAGGTCCAGCTGATCCTGCAGGACCCGACGGGCGCGCTGAACCCGCGTCAGAGCGTCTACGAGTCAGTCGCCGAAGGCATCCGGATCCACAAGATGGTGAAGGTGCACCGCAAGAGTGGGGACCAGGTCAACGAGACCGACCTGGTCTCCAAGGCACTGGCGCAGGCGGGAATGCGTCCCCCGCATCGCTTCTTCCTGAACTACCCCCACGAGCTCTCGGGCGGACAGCGCCAGCGGGTCGTGATCGCGGGTGCCCTGGCCGTCGAACCCTCGATCCTGGTCGCCGACGAGCCCGTGTCGTCGCTGGACGCGTCTATCCGCGGCGAGATCCTTGCGCTGCTGCTGAAGCTGCGTGAGGAGCTGGGGTTGTCCGTGCTGGTGGTCACCCACGACCTCGGGTTGGCGTGGAACATCTCCGACCGGATCGCCGTGATGTACCTCGGCCGGATCGTCGAGGTAGGCACCACCGAGGGGGTGCTGGCGGCTCCGAAACATCCCTACACCCGCGCCTTGCTGTCCGTCGTCCCCGAGATCAGCCAGATCGAGCCGGTCGTGCTGGAGGGCGAGACGCCGGACCCGACCCGGGTGCCCCCCGGGTGCCGCTTCCATCCGCGCTGCCCGGCCTTGCTGGGCGGAGCAGCGGCGGCGGCTCGCATCGAGAGCGACTGCCGCTCGAGGCCGTTGCCCGTGCTCGCGGCCACCGGCGAGCACCGCGCCGCCTGCTGGCTGCCCGGTCGCCTGACACCCGGCTGAGCGTCGCCGAGTGTTCCGCCCGCGGCATCCATATGGCAGGCTGGTCTCGTCCTTACTGACTCACGAGTCAGTAGCAGCAGCGAACCACTCAGGAGGTCGTGGCGTGCCGAGCCGATCCCTGCAGCCGGCGCTTCCCGAGGACATGTACGTCGATCCCGCCCACTTCGTCCTGGGTCCGGTGCCGGGCCGTGAGTCGGTGACGGTCGGGGCCGGTCATGGCTTCACGTGAGTCGGCCGCGCTCGATGCCCAGCTCGTCGGCCGCGGTGTCCCGCACCCAGCGCTGCAGCTGTTTGCGGTTGACGCTTCGGTAGATGAGCGCCGCGACCGAGAGTCCGTCGAGCAGCGCGCCGATGCGAGCGACGGTGCCCGGGGGATCGGGACAGGTGAAGACGCCGGCCGCGACACCATCGGTGATCACGTCCTCGAGCGCGTCGCGCCAGCGCTTGTCGAGCTTGCGCAGCGAGGCCTGGATCGGGGGCTCGCGCAGGGCGGTCGACCAGGCTTCGATCCAGAGCGTCCAGCCGTGGGCAGCACCGGTCGGGCCGTACGACGTCAGCACGCGGCGCAGGCGTTCGAGGGGCTCGCCCTCCTTGGCCAACGCCTTGTCCAGCCGGTCCGCGTCGCGCACGACGGCGTACTCCAAGGCCTCCACGAGCAGGGCGTCCTTGGTGTCGAAGTGATAGAAGACCAGGCCAGAGCTGACCCCGAGCCCGCCGGCGATGTCGGAGACGCGCAGCGCGGTCATCCCCCTCTTCTCGATCTCGGCGATGGTCGCCACCAGGATCTGCTCCCGGCGAACCTCGACCTTGCGACGATGCATGACGCCGACCCTATCCTCGAAGGCTTCCATGACGACGACTTCTGACCGCCGGATCCCGACCCTGTCGATGGCCGGCCTCGACGAGACCCTGCAGCCATTCGGCAAGTCCCGGATGCTGCCGGCCGAGGCCTACACGGCCGATGACGTCTTCGCCTGGGAGCAGCGGCAACTGTACGCCGGGACCTACATGTGCGTGGGGCGCGAGACCGAGCTACGAGCTCCCAGCACCGGAGACCGGTTGCTGACTCAGCGTGCCCTGATGGTTGGTGACGTCCACGTGCTGCTCACCTGGTCGGGGGAAGGCGAAACCGAGGTGCAAGCCTTCGCCAACACCTGTCGCCATCGCGCGCATGAGCTCGTCGAGCCCGACGGAGGGCACAGCCGGCACTCGATCATCTGCCCTTACCACGCCTGGACGTACGACCTGTCCGGCGCCTTGCGTGCGGCGCCAGGTTACCAAGAGGTGCCCGGGTTCGACCCCTCCGCGCATGAACTGGTGGCGCTGCCGGTGCGGCGCTGGCACGGTTGGCTCTTCGTGCACGGGGCCACGTCTCTGCGGTCCGGCCAGGTGTTGCCGTTCGACATGTTCATCGGCGCGCTCGAGGGCCTGGTGGCGCCGTACGACCCCGCAGCACTGGTGCTCGGCGACCGGCACACTTACGTGGTCGAGGCCAACTGGAAGGTGATCTCCGAGAACTACCACGAGTGCTACCACTGCCCGCTGATCCACCCGGAGCTCTGTCAGGTCACGCCGCCGTCATCCGGTGACAACCTCGACCTGCCCGGCTCGTGGGTCGGCGGGACGATGGAGCTACGGGAGGGCATGCAGACGATGTCGCTGACGGGCGAGTCCGGGGGGCGTCCGATTCCTGGGGTCTCACCGACGACCGTGCTGTACGCCGGCCTGGTGCCGAACCTGCTGATCTCGGCGCACCCCGACTACGTCATGACGCACCGGCTGGTGCCCCTGGCGCCCGGGCGGACCTGGGTCGAGTGCTCCTGGTACTTCCCCGACACCGGCGACGATCCCTCCATCGACGCGTCCTACGCCGTCGAGTTCTGGGACCTCACCAACAAGCAGGACTGGCGGGCGTGCGAGTCGGTGCAGCGCGGCCTCGCTTCGCCGCACTTCCGCCCCGGGCCGTTCGGTCCGAGCGAGGACGCGGTGCACATGTTCGCGACGACGATCGCCCGCGCCTACCGCGGCCTGCCGATCCACAAGCCCGCCGGAAACCTGTGATGGAGAAGCAGTCCGCGCGAAGTTGGCGCTCAGTCCTCGACGGTTCAAGCGATGTGCGGCTAGCGGTCTTGGAGGAAGGCGAGCACCCGCCGGTTCAGCAGCGCGGCGGCTTCCGGGTCGTACGACGACAGCGAGCTGTCCGCGAAGAGGTGCTGGTCGCCGGGGTAGAGGAACAGCTCGGCATCGGTTGCCTCCTCGACGAGCGCCCGGGCGGCGTCGATGTCGCCCTCGTCTTCTGCGAAGAACGGGTCGCGGTCCATCGCGTGGATCTGGAGGGGTACGCCGTCGGGCCAGCCGGACCCGAACTCCGAGGTGGGTAAGCATCCGTGGAAGAACAGGGCGCCCCGAGCGCCGGGACGGGTCTGCGCCAGCTGCTGCGCCGGCACAACCCCGAGCGAGAAACCGCCGTACACCACCCCGGCCGGGAGTCCCTCGACCGCCCGGAGCCCGCGCTCCGCCACCTGGCCGAACCCGACCTCCTTGGCGTACCCCATGCCCTCGTCGAGCGTGTCGAAGGTGCGGCCGTCGTACGAGTCGGGCGTGTGCACGATGTGCCCGGCCCGGCGTAGCTCGTCGGCGAAGGCGACGACGCCGGATGTCAACCCCTGCGCGTGGTGGAACAGCACTACCTCAGCCATCTCGACACTCCTGTCCCGACGCGACGCTTGGGCGCGACGCTCGAATGATCCAATACTATAGAATGATCCAACAATGTCGATCAATAGCCAGACTCCCCCTGACTACGACCTGGTGGACAGGATCGTCGTGACGCAACCAGCGGAGCTGCGGGCGCTCGCCGACCCGCTGCGGACGATCATCCTCGACCTACTCCTCGAGCGGGCCGCGACGGTCACGGAGCTGGCAGCTGCGGTCGGCCGACCGAAGAGCAGCGTCGCCTATCACGTCAGGGTGCTGCTCGAGGTCGGGATGCTCCGCGTGGTGCGCACACGGCGTGTGCGTGCTATTGACGAACGGTTTTACGGCCGCACTGCGCGCCTCTTCTTCATGGGCAAGCTCCCCCCGGACGAGGTGAGGCCGCCGCCGGGGGGAAACTACCTTGCTGAGGCCGCCGCCGAGTCGATGCCGGCACACCAGGCCGACCAGCTGTTCGCCGTCACCCGGCACGCCCGGATCTCTCGTGAGCGCGCTGCGACCTTCTGGGAGCGTGTCGAGGAGGTCGTGCGCGAGTTCGGCAAGCTGCCGCGCGAGGGGAACGCGGTGTACGGCCTGGTGGCCGGCCTCTACCCGACCGACTACCCCACGCTGCCAGACGGTGAAGCGCTTGAAGGTAACGGTGGGTAGCGCGGGACGGCCGGCACCATCTGGGATCAGTGGACGTCCACGGATCCTGGGGTCTGCCGGTGGCCCCGGCGACGCCTTCCCCTCATGAACCGTCTGCGCACACGGCCCGCGGCTTCAGCGCCGTATCGTCTCGTGCCACTCCCGCGTGGCCACCGTGGTCTGGCCGGTCTCCGTCGCTTCGATGGCCCTGAGCCCGATCGTCACGTCGAGCATCTCCGCGCCGATCTGGACGTTCATCGTCGCGGTCGTAGAGACCTCGACGTCCGGCCAATGCAGGGCGAAGGTCGTCGTCGCCGTGGTGGTCTGCTCGAACGTCACCCGGTCGACGGTCACGCGTCCCCGGTAGTGCTCGGTCGCCGTGCCGTCATAGGGCACCGCGTACGTCGACCCGTGGTCGAGCACGCACGACGTCGTCTGCGCCAGCACGTCCCTCTCGATCACCCACGTCGCGCCCGCGGCGTCCTCTCGCGACTCTCCTCCGGGCGCCAAGACGGGAGCGGCGTACGGCGACGGTCCGGTCCAGACCGGCAGCTCCAGCTCGCCTCCGTGGATGGTCAGCAGCACCGGGCGGGGCGGCGCCGCGGTGTTCGGCCAGTCAGCTCCGGCGACCGAGACCCGCATCTGCTGGCCTGGGTCGAACGCGTAGGCGCAAGCATCGAGCTCCACCTCGACGTCGTACCTCTGCCCGGGGACCAACGGCTCGACCGACCGGAAGCCGTGACGGCACCCGAGGTTCAGGGTGCCGCGGGAGACCAGCGCCGAGGTGCCGTCGGGGAACACGTCACAGAGTTTGACCGACACGAAGGCCGCCGGCTGGTCGGCGCTGACCTGTAGCCGGACCCTCGGGTGTCCCATCACGATGCGTGACTCTGCGTCCCACCGCCAGGTCAGCGATGCGGCGTCGTCGAAGCGCTGGTCACCGCTCTGCCCCCACGGCAGGTGCCCCGCGCAGTCGATCCAGGCGTCCACACCAATGTCCGCGCGCACGACGTGCGGTGGACGAGCCGCCAGCGCCCGGACGTCCAGCCGGACCCTCGGTGACGGCCACTCCTCCCGAACCCAGAAGCCTTGGTGCGTGTCGAGGACCGGCGACGGCCGGGTAGACGACCGCACGAACGCGGTTACACCCGGCCGGTTCGCCGCCATCGCGTCATCGACACCGTTCTCCACTCCGCGCAGCCAGCGGTCCCACCAGGCCACCATCTCCGGCATAGAGTCGACGCGCGGTCCCGGCAGCGCCGACGACGTCGAGGCGTGGGCCCACGGTCCGGCCAGCAGCCGGTGCGGCACGCCGTGGGCCCGTAGCCGCGCCATCAGCCGGAACGAGTTGTTGCGGTAGCCGTCGGCCCAGCCGGCTACGACCATCGTCGGGCAGGCGATCCGGTCGTAGTCCGGTCGGACGGAGCCATGCCGCCAGTACGGCCCGTCGAGCTGCTCACGCAGCCAGGTCAGCGCCCACGGCTCGGTGGTCTCGATCCGCCGTACCCACTCCGCACGCCACCCGGCGCCCCACACCGCAGGCACCGGCGGCAGGGCGTTCATCGGCGTCATGTAATGGCAGTAGTCGACCAGGTCCAGCACCTTGAGGATGCCCCCGCGGTAGTGCACGTCGTCGGTGTAGCGGTCGTCCGTGCCGTAGATCGCGATGATCGCCTTGAGGGGCTCCGGTCGCTCACAGGCCATCTGCAGCGAGTTGAAGGCGGAGTAGGACGTGCCGTACATCCCGATGTTCCCGTCGCACCAGTCCTGTCGGGCCAGCCAGTCGATGACGAGATGCAGATCCTGCTGCTCACGCGGGGGGTACTCGTCGATCGCGTCGCCGCCGGAGGAACCGGTGCCGCGCAGGTCGAGGCGGCACACGGCGTACCGGTGCTCGTCGCGCAGCCTCACGTACTCCGGCCGGTACGACGAGGTGAGGTCGTCCTTGCGGTAGGGCAGCGCCTCGAGGATGCAGGGCTGCGCGGCCGCGCCACCGGGCAGGTACAGCGTCGCCGCCAGCTCGATCCCGTCATCCATCGAGATCCGCACCCCGCGTCGGTGCGGCTCCGGCCCCGGGCGGGTCACGCGTCGACGCTGCCGTGCTCACGCAGAAGCCGGACCACGTCGTCGACGGGGATCCCGGCCGAGGTGTTGCCTGCTCTGCCCACCACCGACGATGACGAGAGGACGGAGTTCAGCACCGCCTCCTCGCTGGCCTCGACCACCGCGGCGAACATCGCGTCGAACCCTCGGCCGGTGACCACCGGGGTGTCCCAGGTCCGGTCGTCACGCCGCACCCGGACGCCGGTCGACGTCGCCAGAAAGATCTCGCCGCTTCCGTGCTGGGCGACCGAGCCGGTCCGGGCGAGCCCTAGGCCGACGCGGCGGGCCAGCCGCACACACCCCGTCCCGTCGACGGGTGCATCGGTGACGACAAGTCCGATGCACGATCCCGCCGGGGGGGCGGATCGGGTCTGCCTCTCGCCCTCGGCGCCCCGCCCGAGCAGCCGGCCGACCGGCACCCCGGCCACCGTCAGCTGGTCACGGCTGCCGAAGTTCGTCATGAGCAGCACTCCGACGGTGTGTCCGTCCTCGGTCACCCGTGACGCCGTACCGATGCCTCCCTTGAAGCCCAGGCAGCTCATCCCGGTGCCCGATCCGACGGCCCCTTCGGCCGGTGGCGCCGGTGAGCCGACCGACGCGTCCGCCGCCTCCCACGCCGCGCGCACGTCGTCCCGCGTCACTTGCATGCGTCGCGCATCGTTGAGAAACGAGTCGTCGCACTCACCCACGACCGGGATGATGAAGTCCTCGGCCACGTCCGGCCACCGATCAAGCATCAGCTCGCACGCCGCGTCGTATACGCGCCCGAGCTGCAGAGTGGAGGTCAGGAATACCGGGGTCTCGAGCGTTCCCCACTCGGCGGCGGTGAGGAAGCCGGTGCACTCGCCCGCCCCGTTAAGCACTGCGCCCCCGGCGGGCAGCATCTCGTGGAAGGGGTCGTTCCGCAGCCTGATGACGGTCACCCCGGTGCGAGCCACCCCCCGACCCACGGGCGGGTCCGGCTCGTCGCGCCAGACCGTCGCATGTCCGACGCCGACACCGGAGACGTCGAGCACGGAGTTGGTCCGACCGTGGGGCAGGGACCCGATACTGATTCCCAAGTCAGTAGCGCGTGGCATGGTCCGATCCTGCCGCAAGCACGGCGGGAGGGGAACGCCGTAGCCCCAACGGACTACCTGACCACGCCTGGTCGGGCCATCTTTCGGGAAGATGGTGAGCAGATGTTGCGGGGTGGCTACCCTTCTCGGCACCTCGTGGGTGCGACGAGGTCTCGAGGTGGGGTGCGGTTTCCGCGCCCCACCTCCCTGTGCCAGGCGCGGTGAGGCCGCGTGGCGCCGACCTCAGCCGCCGGCCACCGCGGGGATCACCGAGATCTCGCTGCCGTCCTGGACGGGCGTGGCCAGTCCGTCGAGGAACCGCACGTCCTCGTTGCCGACGTACACGTTGACGAACCGACGCAGGTCGCCCTGCTCGTCGACGATCCGACCCTTGATCCCCGGGTAGCTGCCGTCCAGCGACTCCAGCACGTCGCTGAGTACGGCGCCGTCCGCCGTCACCCTCGCCTCGCCGCTCGTGTAGGTGCGCAGGATCGTCGGGACTCTGACGGTGACACTCATCGTGACCTCACTGACTGGCCGCGGCGAACGCGGCGTACGTGGGCTCGATCGTGATCTGGCGACCAACCCGGTCGGCGATCACGTCGAGCGTCTTCAGGCCGTCGCCGGTGTTGAACACGACGGTTTCGACGTCGGTGTCCAGCAACCCGGCGTCGACCAGCTTCTTCAGCGTAGCGACCGTCACGCCTCCGGCGGTCTCGGCGAAGATGCCCTCCGTCCGGGCCAGCAGCTGGATGCAGTCGACGATCTCCTCATCGGTCACCGACTCGACCGCCCCGCCGGTGCGCCGGCAGGTGTCGAGCACGTACAGACCGTCCGCGGGGTTACCGATCGCCAGCGACTTGGCCAACGTGTCCGGCTTCACCGGACGGATGACGTCACTGCCTGCGCGAAACGCGGTGGCGACCGGCGCACATCCTTCGGCCTGGGCGCCGAAGATCCGGTACGGCGCGTCCTCGACCAGTCCCAGGGCGACGAGCTCGCGGAATCCCTTGTCGACCTTGGTGAGCTGCGACCCGGAGGCCACCGGGATGACGACCTGACCGGGCAGTCGCCAGCCCAGCTGTTCCGCGACCTCGAAGGCGAGCGTCTTGGACCCCTCGGAGTAGTAAGGCCTGACGTTCACGTTGACGAACGCCCAGTCCTCGTGCTCCGCGGCGATCTCGATGGCCAGCCGGTTGATGTCGTCGTAGGTCCCGCGGACGGCGACGAGGCGACCGCCGTACACGGCGGTCGCCAGCACCTTGGGCCGCTCCAGGTCGTGCGGGATCAGCACCACACTCTCGATGCCGGCCCGCGCGGCGGCCGCCGCGACCGCGTTCGCCAGGTTACCGGTCGACGGGCAGGCGAGAACCTTGAGCCCCAGCTCCCGCGCCGCGGCAAGCGCCACCGCGACGACCCGGTCCTTGAACGAGTGTGTCGGGTTGCCGGAGTCGTCCTTGATCCAGAGCCGCCGCATGCCGAGTGCCCTGGCCAGATTGTTCGCCGGCACGAGCCTGGTGCACCCCGGCTCGGTGTTCGCAATGGTGTGGATGTCGGGCCGCACGGGCAGAAGCTGGGCATACCGCCAGATGCTCAGCGGACCCGACTCGAGCTGACTGCGCGTGAGGGACGGGTAGTCGTAGCCGACCTCGAGCGGGCCGAAGCACTCCGTGCAGGCGTAGAGCGCTCCCAGCGGCTGCTCGCCGCGGCACTCACGGCAGACCAGGGCGCGAGCGTGCCCGAACCGACCGGCCTCCGGCGGCGCCGCGTCGGACCGGCCGGCGAGGGCTTGGCGGCTGCGGGCTGAGACGGCATGGCGGCGGGTGCGAGACGGGACTGCGCCCGCCGTGGTTGGTGTCACCACAGGTCCTCCTCATCTTTCCCACGACGGCGGTCGCCGTGAGCCGGAATTGGCACCCTGCGCGCCGTTGTGGAGGCTGGTTCGCGTGGTTGCCGGGGCTTCGTCGGGCCGGTCCCTCTGCCCCTCTGGATGAGCGGCGCACCACGCTACCTCCGCCGGTGCCGCACCCCCCGCCGTTCCCGCATCCTGAGACCCGACCACCCGGGGTTACGAAGGACGGTTGGTCGGAAGTGGCGAGGAGCCGAGCGTCCTGGTCAGGGTGCGCAGCAGATCGAGCACCCCGCGCGGGCCATCGACGACCAGGTCGGCTCGGGCGGCGAGCTCGGCCACCTCGGCCGAGCCCGAGCAGACCAGCAGTCCGGTCCCACCGCCGGAGCGCCACTCCTCGACGGCGTCGAAGGCGGCCAGGTCCCCGAGGTCGTCCCCGGTGAAGACCAGCGTGGTCACCGCCAGTTCGTGGGCGAGACCCCGCAGCGCCTTGCCCTTGTCCATGCCGCGGGGTCGCAGCTCGATGACGAACCGTCCGGGCTCAGCGACAAGGCCGGTGCGCCGGGCGAGTGCGAAGAGCGGGCCGGTGAGCCGCTCGAATGCCACCGCCGGCGCGGCGGAGCGACGTACGTGCACAGCCAGCGCCAGGCCCTTGTCCTCGATGGTCGCGTCGGTCACCTCGGCCCGGGCGATCACGCCACGTATCTCTCGCCGAACGACATCGAGGCCCGGCGGCGGGTCAACGGTGACCACCTGGCGGGACGAGTTGTCCCAGCGCTCGACGCCGTACTGGCCCAACACGACCAGCCTCTCGAGCCCCGGCACCGCGGACAGTCCCGCCAGCTCGACTGCGGTACGCGCCGGTCGTCCAGTGATGATCGCGACGTGCCCGACCCGGGCCGCCAGCTCCGCCAGGGCGTCGACCACGCCCGGTTCCGCGCGCGCCTCGGCCGGGTCGTCGACGATCGGCGAGAGGGTGCCGTCGTAGTCGAACGCCAGCAGTGCGTCACCGGGGCTCGTGAGCAAGGCGGTGAGACCGGCGCGACCTGCCGCAGTGCTCGGAGCAAGGCTGGCCATGCCGCCAGTCAACCAGGGTCGGAGCCCGATCACGCCGTCGCGATGATTACCGTGAGCCGGTCAAACGGCATCGGCGCGACGGCGGGATGCAGTCGGGAGATGTGCAGAACCTTGGCAAGCTTGATGGCGGCGGCATGCAGCGCCGGCGGGTAGTAGACGGTGTCGGCGGGGATGCTGCCGTACCAGTTGTCGGTCGCCGCGACGCTCCACCCGGCGCCCTGCAGGACGGCCGCCTTCTCCTCAGCCAGCCCGCTCACGCCGGTGTTGTTGAACACGACGACCAGTACGTCGGGGACGGCATCCACCTTGGGCGCGGGATGCGTCGTAGCGCTGTGGTCGGGCACGGAGATCGGTTTCACCGGGGCCGAGACCTGCGGGCTCGCGACCTGGTCGCGCGGAGGAGTCGGCTCTGCGGAGGCGGCCGAGAGGGCGACGTACCCCACACCGGCGGCGAGCACGAAGGCCAGGCTGCCGAGCGTGACTGCGGAGGGCAGCGCCACGTCAGACCTCGATCCCCAGCCGCCGGGCCGAACGCTGTCGCTGCCGCGCCGCGCGGAGACGACGCAGGCGCTTGACCAGGAGCGGGTCGAAGGCGAGAGCCTCCGGCTTATCGATGAGGGCATTGAGCACCTGGTAGTAGCGGGTGGCCGACATCGCGAACTGCTCACGAACTGCCTGCTCCTTCGCTCCGGCGTACTTCCACCACAGCCGCTCGAAGGCCAGGATCCGCTGGTCGCGTTCCGTCAGCTCGATCGCGTCTCGGGCAGCGTCGCCCGAGGTCGCGACGTTCGCGGCGTCCATCCGGTCGGCTCCTGGTGGCACAGTGCGGCGGGGATCGCGGATCGCCCCGCCTGCGCTCATCCTAGGCGACGAATCACAAGCATGTCATTCGCCTGCGAGGGCGTGTCCCTGCCATGACGACGCCGTGTGCGACGCAGGCAGCCGCACTAGGCTGGGGCGATGCCCGAAAACTCCGAGAGCTCGTTCGTCGTCGTGGCGAACCGGCTGCCCGTAGACCGGGTCGAGGGGAGCGGAGACGAAGGCCCGAGCTGGCGGACCTCGCCGGGGGGGCTGGTCACGGCACTGGAGCCTGTGCTCCGCAAGCAGCGTGGCGTCTGGGTCGGCTGGCCAGGGTCCCGGCTCGAGACCGACGGCACCTTCGAGGCCGATGGGCTCACCCTCCGGCCGGTCAACCTCGACGACGAGGAGTTCGAGCGCTACTACGAGGGCATGTCGAACGGCACCCTGTGGCCGCTCTACCACGATCTGGTCGCCAAGCCGGCCTTCCACCGGGAGTGGTGGGATGCCTACCGTCGGGTCAACCAGCGTTTCGCCGACGCGGCCGCCGAATGCGTCGGCAAGCGGGGGGTCGTCTGGGTGCAGGACTACCAGCTGCAGCTGGTGCCGGCGATGCTGCGCGAGCTCCGGCCGGACGTGCGCATCGGCTTCTTCCTGCACATCCCGTTCCCGCCCAGCGAGCTGTTCCGGCAGCTGCCGTGGCGGGACCAGATCCTCGAGGGGCTGCTCGGCGCCGACCTGGTGGGCTTCCAGCGGCCCGGTGGTGCGTCGAACTTCGCCCGGCTGGTTCGCCAGCGTCTTGGTCACAAGACGCACCGAGATCGGATCCAGCTGGCCGACGGCCGCCAGGTGCGGGCCCGCAGCTATCCGATCTCGCTCGACGTTCTGGGCCTGGAGGCAATGGCGCGAACGCCCGAGGTCGAGGCCCGCGCCAACGAGATCCGCGACGAGCTCGGGTCCCCGCGCTTCGTGTTCCTCGGCGTCGACCGGCTCGACTACACCAAGGGCATCCGGCAACGGCTGCGCGCCTTCGGGGAGCTACTCGTCGACGGCCACACAAGCGTCGACGAGTCGGTCTTCTTGCAGGTGGCCTCGCCGAGCCGCGAGCGGGTCCAGCAGTACCGCGAGGTGCGCGATGACATCGAGCGCTGGGTCGGGCGGATCAACGGGGACCTCGGGTCGATCGGTCATCCCGCGGTCCATTACCTGCATTCGTCGTTCCCGAAAGAGGAGATGGCAGCCCTCTATCGGGCCGCCGACGTCATGGTCGTGACCCCGTTCGCCGACGGGATGAATTTGGTTGCCAAGGAGTATGTGACCTGCCGACTCCGGAGCGACGGTGCACTGGTGCTATCGGAGTTCGCCGGCGCCTCGGACGAGCTCAAGCAGGCGTTCCTCGTCAACCCTCACGACATCGACGGAGTCAAGCAGGCGATGCTCAGAGCGATCCGCTCGGACCCGCGGGACCTCTCCAGGAGAATGCGGTCGATGCGCAAGCAGGTGCGGGAGAACGACATCTCCTCGTGGGCCGCAACCTTCCTCAACGATCTCGGCGCCCCAGAGCTCAGCCCGAAGTCCTGACCAAAGCCATCACTGGGAAGGCTGTGGAACGTTGCAGGTCACTTTGGGGTTGACCCCTACGTAGTTGAGTGGTCCCGCGATGATCGTGATGGCGGTATCGCTGAATTGGGCGCAGTTCGCGTCGCCATTCTGGGTGTAGTAGCCCCGCTGGCCGGCGGCGATGGCTCCGATAACGAGCCACGCGACGACCACTATCGCGATGATCCTTCCCATGCCCTTCACCTCCCATAGCCGTCGATCGGGCGAGATGGAGCTGAGACTTACGTCAGGTGCGCCGGACAAAGTACAAGATGACGACCACTAAGAGGACGATGACGAGGATCGTGATAATGAGGGTCTCCTGACGTTTCCGTGGGTCACGCGGCCCGTCCTGGCAGCGGGGGGCAGAGACCGCCTCGGGTGAGCATGGCCATGGCGATCAGCGTTTCGGGCGACCCGTATCCGTAGGCGCGGCGGGTCAGGACGCGTAGGT
>JBBSGI010000051.1:0-21719 GCA_038254365.1 Propionibacteriales bacterium | reverse complement strand
GGGCCAACGAAACCGCCTGGGCCGAACTCATCCGAGACCACCTCGCCCGCACCCAAGGACGAGCACCCGACCAACGACGCCACGTCGATTCCCGGTCAGCTCCCAGCCTGCACCCATCTCCACGCTAAGCGACATAGGACAAGTGTTCGAGACAATTTCCTTCTTCACGCCTGGGATGTTGTTCAGGATCGAGTGGCCTGTACGGCGGGTGAGCCTCCGCTACTTGACGTAGAGCTGACCATCGACGAGGCGTACCGGGATTGCCGGCAACGGGGTCGGCGGTGGGCCTGCTAGGACCTGACCGGTCTGGGCGCTGAACGTTCCACCGTGGCAAGGGCACACGAACTGCCGGTTGCCGCCGTCGTACTGCACCGTGCAGCCAGCGTGGGTGCAGACAGCGCTGAAAGCGACGAACCTGTCTCGGGCCAGGCGCACCATCCAGGCCGGGCTTGCGCTGGCCGGGTCCCGGAACTGGCCGGCCTGACCAACCGGCACGTCGGTCGCTGCACCGATCTTGGTCATCCCGGCGGGTGCCGAGCTCTGTCCAGCCTGGGGTGGCTGGTTGGACGCCCGAGTGCGGCTGTGTCTGGGGCGCGTCCCCGGTTGCCCGTTGTTCGAGCCTCGGCCGCTCAGGGAACTCGCCGCCGGGGTCGTGGTGCCACCGGCCAACCGTCCGAGGACGGCCGACGTTAGTCCCGCAAAGACAGCCACCACGCCGGCCGTCAGCAGGGCACGACGCTCTCGCAACCGCACCGTCTCGGCACGCGGTTCCCGGACCGCAAAACCGGCGTGAGTGGCTCGACCGGCCACCCACGCGTCCAGCGACAACACGTTGCCCGCGCCGAGCGAGACGAACGGCGTCCAGGCGAAAACGAAGACGATGTCCGCCCCGTAGTAGTACGGCGTGGTGTTCCAACTGACCGTCAGGAAGAACATGAGGGCGAGGAACATCCCTCCCACGGCGGCGAACCGCGCCTTGAGGCCAACAAGGGTGGCGATCCCGACCGCCAGTTCGGCCACGGCGATGAGCAGCCCCGGCAAGAAGCCGGTGTGCAGGCTCACGCTGACCAGCGGGCCGATCGGACTGGTTGGCGCAATGGCTTGCATCTGGTGTTGCACTGACGTCGGCGAGCTGGCATCGAAGAATCCCGGGTTGGCGAGCTTTTGCAGCGCTGCGTAGACGAAGGTCACACCGAGGAACGCTCGCAACGGGAGCAGGAGCCAGCCAGGTTGACGAAGGCGCTGGGTCGCCCACTCAGGCCCGACGACCCACCAGGCAGGCTCAGTTGTGCGTCGGGGGTGCCGGTACCTGTCCTGCGGACGCTGCGATGACATGACTCCATGGTGGGCGACGACCTGCCAAGAACTCGTTCAGATCACGGACCTTCAGGTCGAGGACGTAGCGTGGCGCCATGGAACACCAGACTCCTGCGGTGGTGGAGCCGGGGCTCCGAGTCCTCGTCGTCGAGGACGACGAAGGTATTGTCGGGCAACTGCTTCCCGGTCTTCGCCGCGAGAGTTACGACGTGAGCCGAGTGGCGTCCGGTGCGGAGGCGTTGGTCGCGCCGATCCCTGATCTCATCCTGTTGGACCTGGGCCTCCCCGACATCGACGGCGTCGAGGTATGCCGCGAGTTGCGCCGCCGGAGCGACGTGCCCATCCTGGTTATCACCGCGCGCGGTGAGGAAGCCGACCGGGTGTCCGCACTGGACCTCGGAGCCGACGACTACCTCGTCAAGCCGTTCGGATTCGCCGAGCTCACGGCTCGCATACGTGCCCTGCTCCGACGGGCGCCTCCCGAGGCAGCCGGAGTCCATCGGCATGGCAGGCTCACGCTGGACGAGCGTTCACGCCGCGTCTTTCTCGAGGGCGGGGAGATCGCCGCGACCGGGCGCGAGTTTGACATCTTGCGGACCCTGATCGTCGAACCGGGGCGGGTCGTGTCACGAGAGGAAATCTTCAGCAGCGTGTGGGATGAGCACTGGTACGGCCCCACCAAGGTGCTGGACGTCCACGTCGCCGCGTTGCGCCGCAAACTCGGCAGCCCGACGGCCATCCAGACCGTCTACGGTCGGGGGTTCCGGCTTGGGGACCGTCCCTGACCCGCCGGATCCTGGCGGCGCTGCTGGCGCTGACGGCGGCACTGCTAGGTGGCGTGGTGGTCCCGCTCGGTATCGAGACGGCGTCCCAAGTCAGGCAGGACTACTCCGATGCGGCCCTCAACCAAGCCCGGCTCATCGCCGGCGTCGCCGAGGAACGGCTCTCCGACAAATCTGAAGTCACTGGGCTGGCCGGCGACCTACGTAGACTCGCCGGTGCCGGCGAGGGCATCGTGCTGCTCAACTCAGCGGGCGACCCTATCGATCGCGCGGGCATCTCCGTTCCGATCGGCCCCAGGGAGGCCGCCTCCACTCGTCCCGGCGTCTTCAATGTCAAGGCCAGTGGCGAGACCATGCTTCTCGCCGTCATGCCCATCCGCGAGGGCTCGACCCGCAAGGGAGTCGTCGTCCTCGGTCGACCCACCGAACCTCTCGAAGGCCGGATCCACCTGCTGTGGCTCACTCTCGCCGGGATAGCGGTTCTTGCGGCAGCATTGTCGGTGCTGCTGGCGTCGTGGCTGTCGCGGTGGGTCTCGCGGCCGCTGCGGCGTTTGGAGGAAGCGGCCCGATATGTCGGTGCGGGGGATCTTGAGGCGCGGTCCGGCATCGTGGACGGACCGCCAGAGGTACGACGGCTGGCTGTCAGCTTCGACGTCATGGCGGCTCGGCTCAGCACTCTCCTGGACCGCCATCGAGCGGTGATCGCGGACGTGTCTCACCAGCTTCGGACCCCGATGTCCGCGCTTCGGCTACGGCTCGAACTGCTGACGCAAGAGACACCACACAACCGTGCCGAGCTTCTCGGCGCGATCATGGAGCTCAATCGGCTGTCTCGGTTGGTTGACGGTCTGCTCGCGGTCGCCCGGGCCGAGTCAACGACCGACAAGCCCATCTCGGTCGAGACACGAGCGGTGATCACGGAGCGGGTCGAGGCCTGGGCCCCCCTGGCGGCCGAGGCTGGCGTCGAGCTCGTTCTGCTGCCGGGCCCCGACGTACCCACCTGGGCTGTTCCCGAACACCTGAGACAGGTTCTCGACAACCTGCTGGGGAACTGCTTCGACCTGGAACCGCCGCCACGTCACGTCCGGATCCACCTCATGGCAGACGGGGACACGGCGATCATCACGGTCACCGACGATGGTCCCGGGATGACGCCTCAACAACGTGAGCGGGCGTTCCAGCGCTTCACTACCAACCACGCAGACACAGGCGGTACCGGCCTCGGCTTGGCGATCGTCGATCGTCTGGTCACGGCCGGCCACGGTACGATCGAGCTGGCCGAGACGCCCGGAGGCGGTCTTACCGTCGCGTTCAGTCTCCCCCGGTCGCCCAGGTCACGAGATACCCACAAGGGCCGGACCGGCTCGGTACAGCGAGAGCGAACCGCGGAGTCAACATGATGGCGAGAGCTCAGGAGCCCCCCTGCCTGTTCTGCCGGATCGTGGCCGGCGAGGAGTCGGCGCACATCGTGTACGACGGCCCCGAGACGGTGGCGCTTCTCGACACCAGGCCGGTCTTCAAGGGCCACACCCTGGTGGTGCCTCGGCAGCACGTCGAGACGCTGCTGGACCTGCCGCCCGACCAGGGGCCCGGGTTTCTGGGCGCCCTCCAGCGGGTCGCGGCCGCGATGGTCGTGGCCCTCGGCGCCCAAGGGACCTTCGTCGCGGTCAACAACGTCGTCAGCCAGTCGGTCCCCCACCTGCACGGGCACGTCGTACCTCGCAGCAAGGGAGACGGGCTGCGCGGGTTCTTCTGGCCGCGCACCCGGTACGCCGACGACGCGGAGGCCGCGGACTACGCCGATCGGCTGCGCGAGCAAATCGACGCCGTCACCGGGGACTGAGGATCACCCCCAGGACAGCGCGTCGACGAGCAGGGAGAACCGCACGCGCTCCACCACGCCAGGTCGAGCCGCCCGCATCGCGACGACGCGTCGATCAGCGGTTGCGGATGCTGCGGAGCACGTAGTGCATGATGCCGCCGTGTCGGTAGTAGCCGAGCTCGCCGGGGGTGTCGATGCGGACCACGGCGTCGAACTCCACGGCGGCCTTCCCTCCGGTGCCCTGCACCCGTACGGTCGCCGGCTTGTCGCCGTCGTTCATCGCCTCCACGCCGGTGATCTCGAACGTCTCCTCGCCGCTCAGCCCCAACGACTCGGCGTTCTCACCCGCGGGGTACTGCAGGGGCAGCACGCCCATGCCGATCAGGTTCGAGCGGTGGATCCGCTCGTAGGACTCGGCGATGACCGCCCGAGCACCCAGCAGCGCGGTGCCCTTGGCCGCCCAGTCCCGGGACGAGCCGGACCCGTACTCCTTGCCCGCGAGGATCACCAGCGGCGTACCCGCCTCGGCATAGACCCGGGACGCCTCGTAGATCGACGTCACCTCGCCGTCCGCGGCGCTCTGCCCATCGAGCAGCAGGCGGGTGTAGCCACCCTCTGTGCCCGGCGCCAGCTGGTTGCGCAGCCGGATGTTGGCGAAGGTGCCGCGCACCATGACCTCGTGGTTGCCGCGCCGGGACCCGTACGAGTTGAAGTCGCGCGGCTCGACGCCGTGCTCCGACAGGTACTGGCCGGCCGGTGAGTCGCGCTTGATCGCGCCCGCCGGAGAGATGTGGTCGGTGGTCACGGAGTCACCGAGCATGGCCAGCACCCGCGCACCGTGGATGTCCTCGACCGGGGCCGGCGCCTCCGACATCCCTTCGAAATAAGGCGGTTTCCGGACGTACGTCGATTCCAGGTCCCAGGCGAAGGTCGCCCCTTCGGGGGTGGACAGGGACGTCCACTGGTCGTCGCCCGCGAACACGTCCGCGTAGTCGTTGGCGAACATCTCGGCAGTGATCGAGCCTGCGACGACCTCCTCGACCTCGGCGGGAGCCGGCCAGATGTCCTTGAGGAACACGTCGTTGCCCGCGGTGTCCTGGCCGAGCGGCTCGGTGAGCAGGTCGACGTCCATCGAGCCCGCGATCGCATAGGCGACCACCAGAGGCGGCGAGGCCAGGTAGTTCAGCTTGATGTCGGGGTTGATCCGCCCCTCGAAGTTGCGGTTGCCCGACAGCACGGCCGCCACCGCCAGGTCGCCCTCGTTGACCGCCGCACTGACCTCGGGGATCAGCGGCCCCGAGTTTCCGATGCAGGTCGTGCACCCGTAGCCGACCAGGTTGAAGCCGAGCTTCTCCAGGTACGGCGTGAGCCCGGCTCGCTCGTAGTAGTCCGTGACGACCTTCGACCCGGGGGCGAGGGTCGTCTTGACCCACGGTTTGCGGGTGAGCCCCTTCTCCACGGCGTTCTTGGCCAGCAGCGCCGCGCCTATCATCACCGAGGGGTTGGAGGTGTTCGTGCACGAGGTGATGGCCGCGATGGCAACGGCACCGTGGTCGATCTCGAAGCTCGAGCCGTCCTGCAGAGTCACCGCGATCGGGTTGCGCGCCCGGTTGCCGTCACGGTCGTCGTCGCCCGACGCGTGCCCGGTCGGAGGTGCCGAGTCGTTGTGACCGGAGTACGACGGCGCGTCGCTGGCCGGGAAGGACTCGGCCGACGCCTCGTCGTAGCCCTGCTCGGCCTTTCGCGTGTCGTCGCTCGTGACGTAGTCGCCGAGCACCCGGCGGAAGGCCGCCTTGGCGTCGTCGAGCGAGATCCGGTCCTGCGGCCGCTTCGGACCGGCGATCGAGGGCACCACCGTCGAGAGGTCGAGCTCGAGACGCTCGGAGTAGCGGGGCTCGGCCGCCGGGTCGTGCCAGAGGTCCTGCTCCTTGGCGTACGCCTCGACGAGCGCCACCTGCTGGTCGTCACGGCCGGTGAGCCGCAGGTAGGTCAAGGTGGCCTCGTCGATCGGGAAGACCGCGATCGTGGAGCCGTACTCGGGGGACATGTTGCCGATGGTGGCGCGGTTGGCCACCGGTACGGCGGACACCCCGGCGCCGTAGAACTCGACGAACTTGCCCACGACTCCGTGCTTGCGCAGCATCTCGGTGATGGTCAGCACCAGGTCGGTGGCGGTGGCCCCCTCGGGCAGCTCACCGGCCAGCTTGAAGCCCACGACCCGTGGGATCAGCATCGACACGGGCTGGCCGAGCATCGCCGCCTCGGCCTCGATACCGCCGACCCCCCACCCGACGACGCCGAGCCCGTTGACCATCGTGGTGTGCGAGTCGGTGCCGACGCACGTGTCCGGGTAGGCGACACCGTCGCGCACATAGACCACCTTGGCCAGGTGTTCGATGTTGACCTGGTGCACGATGCCGGTGCCCGGCGGCACCACCTTGAAGTTGTCGAAGGCGCCTTGTCCCCACCGCAGGAACTGGTAGCGCTCCTTGTTGCGGCCGTACTCGATGTCGACGTTGCGCTGGAAGGCTGCCGAGGTGCCGAAGACGTCGGCGATCACCGAGTGGTCGATCACCAGCTCGGCCGGCGCCAACGGGTTGATCGCCGTCGGGTCACCGCCCAGGTCGCTCATCGCCTCCCGCATGGTGGCCAGGTCGACGATCGCCGGGACGCCGGTGAAGTCCTGCATGATCACCCGGGCCGGCGTGTACTGGATCTCCTTGCTGGGCTCACTGTCCGCGTCCCAACCGGCGACGGCCCGCACGTCTTCGACGGTGATGTCGCGGCCGTCCTCGGTGCGCAGCAGATTCTCCAGGAGCACCTTGAGGCTGTACGGCAGGCTCGCCACGTCAAGGCCGTCACCCGACACGCTCGAGAGTCGGTAGATCTGGTAGGACTCACTACCGACCTCGAGCGGTCCTTTGGCCCCGAAACTGTTCCCGCTGCTCATCTCTGCACTCCCTCACCAAGTATCTTGACATCAAGATACATCATTTCGGAATCCCACGCATCCCCGGCCTCAGCCGCTGCCGTTGTCCACATCCTCGGCTTCGCTGCGCTTCATGGCGCGCTTGCGCGGTATCCGGGCCGGCCCCCGCCGTACGCTGCCCACGACCGCGGTCGGCCGTTCGAGGCGACGCTCCGCCAGCGCCGAGGACCGCAGCTGGAACGGCACCGACGTCACCATGACACCGGGCGTGAAGAGCAGCCGCCCCTTGAGCCGCAGCGCACTCTGGTTGTGCAGCAGCTGCTCCCACCACCGGCCGACGACGTACTCGGGGATGTAAACCATCACCACGTCCCGGGGGCTCTTGCGGCGCAAGGCGCGCACGTAGTCGAGGACCGGCTTGGTGATCTCCCGGTACGGCGACGCCAGCACCTTGAGCGGGACCGAGACTCCCTCGGAGTCCCACGTTCGGAGCAGGTTCGCCGTGACGTCGTCGTCGACGTCGACGGTGACCGCCTCGAGGGTGTTGGGACGCGAGGCCTTGGCGTAGGCGAGTGCGCGCAACGTGGGCCGGTGCACTTTCGAGACCAGCACGATCGCGTGGATCCGCGACGGCAGCGCGACGTCCTCCTCGGCGGCCTGGAGCTCGAGTGCGACCCGGTCGTAGTGCCGTCGGATGCCGCGCATCAGGAAGAACAGCAGGACCATCGCGAGGATCGCGATCCAAGCGCCGTGCACGAACTTGGTGATCAGCACGATGATGAGCACGAACGCGGTGACGGTGAGCCCGATCGTGTTGATGACGCGGCTGCGCTGCATCCGGCGTCGGGTGTGCCGGTCCCGCTCCGTGCGCAGATGTCGCGTCCAATGTCGGATCATGCCGGTCTGGCTGGTGGTGAAGGAGACGAACACCCCGACGATGTACAGCTGGATCAGCCGGGTGACCTGCGCGTCGAAGGCGTAGATCAGGACGACGGCGAAGCCCGCGAGCAACAGGATGCCGTTGGAGAAGGCCAACCGGTCACCGCGCGTATGCAGCTGGCGGGGCAGGAAGCCGTCCCGGGCAAGGATCGAGGCGAGCACCGGGAAGCCGTTGAAGGCCGTGTTCGCCGCCAGCACCAAGATCACGCCGGTCGCGGCTGCCACCAGATAGAACGCGAGCGAGAAGTTGTCGAAGATGCCCCTTGCGAGCTGCACGATCACCGGGTCCTGGGCGAAGTCGCGGTCCATCACCTGACCGCTGGGGCTGACCAGGCGCACGCCGTTGTCCACGTCGGCCAGCCGGACGTTCATCAGGTTGCCCAGGATCAGGATGGACAGCCCCATGGTGATCGCGATCGTCCCGAGGAGCAGCAGCGTGGTGGCGGCGTTGCGTCCCTTGGGTTTGCGGAAAGCCGGGACACCGTTGCTGATCGCCTCGACCCCGGTCAGCGCCGCCGAGCCCGACGCGAACGCCCGGAGCACCAGGAAGACCACCGCGAAGCTGCCGATGCCTCCGGTGAGCTTCTCGGTGCCCTGCACGCTGAAGGCCGCGTTCTCCGAGTCGGGCAAGGTCCCGGTGAAGTAGCGGATGAAGCCGTAGCCGGCCATCGTGAGAATCGACACCATGAAGATGTACGTCGGAATCGCGAACGCGGTTCCGGACTCCTTGACGCCTCGCAGGTTGACCGTCATGAGGAAGACGGTGGCGATGATCGCCAGCAACGCCTCGTGCCCCTGCAGGGGGCTGATGGCCGCCGCGGCGTACTGCGCCGCCGAGGAGATCGACACCGCGACGGTCAGGACGTAGTCGACCATCAACGCGCTGGCGACGGTGAGTCCCGCCGTCGGCCCGATGTTCGTGCCGGCGACCTCGTAGTCGCCGCCACCGGACTGGTAGGCCTGCACGTTCTGGCGGTACGACGCCACGACGGTGAGCATCACCAGGGCGACCGCGATGCCGATCTTCCAGGAGATCGAGTAGTAGGCGAGACCGGCTGCTGACAGGGTCAGGAAGATCTCGTCCGGCGCGTAGCCCACGGAGGAGAGGGCGTCGCTCGCGAAGACCGGTAGCGCAATGCGCTTCGGGAGAAGGGTCTCCCCCAGCTGTGTGTTGCGGAGCTTGCGCCCCAGCAACAAGCGCTTGCCGACATCTCGTATGCCCACCCAGAGAGGCTAGACCACACCGCCGGGCTCAACGTGTAGCGTCGAGACCGGCGGATCCCGAGGTGACCGCCACCGCTGGCCGTCGCAACCTGGGAAGGCAACCGTGCACGTCGTCATCATGGGCTGTGGCCGAGTCGGCTCCACATTGGCGCGCTACCTCGAGGACCGGTCCCACACGGTCTCGATCATCGACGCCAACCCCGATGCCTTTCGCCGCCTCGGGTCCAAGTTCTCCGGCGAGATGGTGACCGGGTACGGCTTCGACCGGACCGTGCTCAGGAACGCGGGGATCGAGCAGGCGGGTGCGTTCGCCGCCGTCAGCAGCGGCGACAACTCCAACATCATCGCCGCGCGGGTCGCCCGCGAGATGTTCGGCATCGAGAACGTGGTGGCGCGCATCTATGACCCGCGACGGGCCGCCGTCTACCAGCGGCTGGGCATCCCCACCGTCGCCACCGTGCGTTGGACCGCCGACCAGATGCTGCGCCGACTGCTGCCGGAGGGCTCCGAACCGGAGTGGCGTGACGCCTCCGGGCTGATCCGCATCGAGGTGGTCACCGTTCCCGAGACGTGGGTGGGCAGCAAGGTCTCGGCGCTCGAGGAGGCCGGCACCAGGGTCGCGTTCCTTACCAGACTGGGCGAGGCGATGATGGCCGGGCCCAACGTGGTGTTGCAGGACAGCGACCTGCTTCACCTGGTGATGCTGGAGTCGCACGCCGAGAGCGTCACCGCTGCCATCGAACGGGGACCGGAGGAGGAGCGCTGATGCGTGTCGCGATCGCCGGAGCAGGTGCCGTGGGCCGCTCGGTGGCGGCCGAGTTGCTCGACCATGGCCATGAGGTGCTGCTCATCGACAAGGATCCGAGAGCGATCAAGGCCGACAGCGTCCCCAGCGCCGAGTGGCTGCTGGCGGACGCCTGCGAGCTGTCGTCGCTGGACGAGGCCGCCTTGCAGCGTTGCGATGTCGTCATCGCGTCGACCGGTGACGACAAGGCGAACCTGGTCATCTCCCTGCTGGCCAAGACCGAGTTCGCGGTCCCTCGGACCGTCGGGCGCGTCAACCACCCGAGCAACGAGTGGCTCTTCAACGAGTCGTGGGGCGTCGACGTGTCGGTGTCGACCCCGCGCATCATGTCTGCCCTGGTGGAGGAGGCCGTCAGTGTCGGAGACCTGGTCCGACTCTTCACGTTCCGGCAGAGCAACACGAACATCGTCGAGCTCACCCTGCCCGACGCCTCGCCGTTCGTCGGGACGCTGATCCGCGAGGTGCCGTGGCCCACCGACTCCAGCCTGGTGGCGGTGCTGCGCGACGGCCAGGTCCACCAGCCCGACCCGGAGGCGACGCTCGAGGCTCACGACGAGCTGCTGTTCGTCACCACCCCCGAGACCGAAGAGGACCTGGCCGACCTGCTCGCTCCGAACACCCGCCCCCATCACGCTCGCCTTGAGGAGTGAGGAGGACACGCTCAGGCAGACTCCTCGGCGGGTCTGGGCGTAGGCAGTCCGACCTTGGTGTGGTCGCGGCTCAGCAGCCAGACCATCGCGGCCAGCGCGGCGATCTGCAGCGGCCAGCCCATGGCCAGCTTCGCGACACCGAGCCAGCCGGCCTGGTGCAGCTCGTAGAGCGGGTACTGCACCACCACCCGGAGCAGGCACGGCAGCGCCAGCAGCCAGGTGAGTCGGCTGCACAGCGAGACCAGGTGCCGGTCGTCGTGCCACCGGGTCAGGTCGCCGGTCACTCCACCAATCATGAAACCCACCAGGGGCCACCGCACCAGCGCCGAGCCGCCCAGCACCACGGCGTACCCGGCGTTGTAGATGATCCCGGGCAGGAACGCGTCCTCGGCGCGTCCCGAGCGCAACGCGAACACGGCGGCGATGGTGATCCCGACCAGTGAGTTCAGCACGAACTGCACCGTCGAGCGCTGCACGATCCGCAGCAGGAGCAGCAGGACCGCGAGCCCGCCGGAGATGACCAGCGAGAAGTTGAGGTTGTGAGACACGATCCAGGTGAGCGTGAAGCCGAAGGTGGGGATCGCCCCTTCCACCATGCCCCGCTTGCCGCCCAGTGCCTTGGACAGCTGGCTGCGCACCAGCGTCTCGAGGGTCACCGTCGGCCCACTGACGGCGACCGGGTCAGGCTTGGAGCTCATACCGCGGGTTGTAGATCACCCGGCGGCCGTCCTGGCACGAGACTCGCCCGGACACCACGAGTCCAGCGCCGGGCTTGATGCCGGCGATCCTGCGTCGGCCGAGCCAGACCAGCGTCACGACCCCGGAACCGTCGTACAGCGACGCCTCCAGCGACGGGGTACCGGCGCGCGGGGCGAGGGAGACGTTCTTGAGCTCCCCGTAGAGCGTGACGACCTCACGGTCGGTGACACCCTTGATCGCCCTGCACCGCTGCACCTGGCGCTCGGTATCGAGGTCGTCGGCCTCCAGGTCGGCCTCCGTCGCGGAGAACTTCCGCAGGAAACGCCCCAGCCGGCCGGTCGCCGCTTGCTCAGTCATGACTCAAGAGTACGACCGTCGGGGGGCTGTTCCCCCGCCGCTTCCAACAGCTGTGCCTGCGCCTGTGCGGGCATCTGCATCGCGATCATGTCCCGAGGCGCCATCGGGTCGGTGCCTCGGACCACGATCACGTTGCGGAACGCGGTCTCCAGCGCCCCTTCCGGGTCCGGCTGAAGAGCGCTCCGGCCGAGGAAGGTGCCCCGCAGCAGCCACCGTGGACCCTCGACACCCACGATTCGGCTCGGCTGGGTGGCCTGCTTGCCGTCGGGCGTCTGCACGGGGACCGTCAGGGTCAGCTCGGTGCCGAACTCGCCGTCGGTCTCGGTGACCGTCCCGCCGAGCCGGGTCGCCTCGGCGGTGATGTCGGCGCGCACCTCGTCCCAGATGCCGCCGGAGCGGGGAGCGGCGAAGGCCCGAAGCTCCAGCCCGGACTCCGGCCCAGCGAGCATGACCGCGGCGATTGTGCCCTGCTGGTCCTCGACCTGCAGCCGCAGCTCGACGCCCTCGACGCCCTTGACCACGAGCCCACCGAGGTCGATGTAGCTGTCGTCCTCCTGGTCGACGTCGGTCTCCTCACGGTCCCAGGGGCCGCGGTGTCTCTCCGCCGCGAGCTCGTCCAGCTCGTCGGACCCGGCAGCCGCCCGCGGGTCGACCTCGCCCGGCTCCCCCTTGTCGGGCGAGCGGCGTCGAAAGATCACGCCCTCTCCTCCTGCCTGGCTGGCGACGTCGGGGGCGCGGCCGCTGCGGTGACACCGCCGGTCGAGCCGTACCCACCGTCGCCGCGGGCCGAACCCGGCAGCCGCTCGACCTCGACGAAGCAGGCGCGCTCCACCTGCTGGAAGACGACCTGCGCGATCCGGTCGCCGCGATGGAGCTCGACCGGGCGCTCGGGGTCGAGGTTGACGAGCAGCACGTGGATCTCCCCACGGTAGCCGGCGTCGACGGTGCCCGGGGCGTTCACGATCGAGACCCCGCAGGCGGCCGCCAACCCCGAGCGCGGGTGGATCAGCGCGACGTACCCGTCTGGCAGTGCCAAGCTCACTCCGGTCGGCACCTTGACCCGCTGGCCGGGCGCAATCACGACGTCGACCGTGGTGACGAGATCGGCCCCCGCGTCGCCGGCGTGGGCGTAGCCGGGCAACGGGACGGCGGCGTCGTGTCGTCGAATCAGCACGTCGATCGTCCGCGGGTCGACCATGGAAAGGCACACTACCCGCGCGGCCGGAGGGCCGTGGCAGGCTGGTGGTCGTGCCAGAGCCCACCGAGCCCTACACGGAGACGCTGACGGTCCCCGCGAGCTGGTGGCTGATGGGTGCCGGGCTCGCCCTGGCGGTGTTCTGGGCCTTCCTGGTGGCGACCCCGCTGCTGGTCGCCGTCGTCGCCGGCCTGCTCGCGGCGGGGCTCGTCACCGTGGGGCTCCGCCGGTACGGCGCCGCGCGGGTCGCCACCGACCCCGACGGCTTCTGCGCCGGCCGAGCCCTGCTTCCCTACCGGCACGTCGGCCGGGTCGAGGAGCTCGACGCCGCCACCACCCGCCGGGTGCTCGGGGTCGAGGCGGACGCGCGGGCCTACCTGCTGCTGCGGGCCTACTGCAAAGGGTCGGTCAAGGTCACCGTCGCCGACCCGGCCGACCCGACGCCGTACTGGCTGGTCTCCACCCGTCGCCCGGCTGCGCTGGCCGCGAGCCTGGGGTCACGCCTCGTGCAAGACTAGGCTCGACGACGACCGGCTGCGGCAGCCGACGGCGGAGGAGGAGCGACGTGGGCAGCAAGCCGAAGAAGCCCCAGGCCGACGCCTTGGAGCGCAAGCGCGCCCAGAAGGCTGCGAAGAAGGAACAGAAAAAGGGCAAGGCCATCTGGAAGATGATGAACACCGGCACCGCGATCGCGGCCGGTCTGGTTACCGCCAAGGCGCTCGACGCGACCTGGAGAACCGCCACGGGCCACAAGCCCCCCAACAAGCCCGAGCATCCAGACGTCGGCGGCCGGGAGGCGATCGCCTGGGCGGCGGTCAGCGGCATGGCGGTCGGCGTGATGAAGACGTTCGCGAGCCGCCGGGCTGCCACCTACTGGGTCAAGTCGACCGGCCGACTCCCCCCGGGGATGCCGCCGGAGGCCTACCAGGAGATCGAGAAGAAGACCGCCTGACCTCAGGCCGCGCAGTCCATGCAGACCAGCATCCCGTCGCGCTCCTGGGCGAGCTGGCTGCGGTGGTGGACCAGGAAGCACTGCGAACAGGTGAACTCGTCCGACTGGCGCGGCAGCACCTGGACCGACAGCTCCTCGTGCGAGAGGTCGGCACCGGGCAGCTCGAACGACTCGGCCGCCTCGACCTCGTCCTCGTCGACCTTGCCCGAGTTCTTGTCCAGCCGCCGGGCCTTCAGCTCCTCGATGGAGTCCTCGTTGAGCTCTTCGTCTGTCTTGCGTGGTGCGTCGTAGTCTGTGGCCATCGAACCTGTCCTGCTCGTCGTCTGGTGCGCTTCTCAGTCCCGGAGAATCCGTCGCCGGGCTCTGTGAGTAACGCAGACCTACCGCGTTTTGTGCCCACCCAGCGGCGTGATTGTGCCGGAAAACCTCCGCGAATGCCAGCGAAGCCCTACACTGCGTGACCCGGGCCCGGTCAGCCGGGCCACGAGGGCATCGGCCAGTCGGCATAACCGGCTGTCCGCAGGGCTTCCTCGAAGAGCGGAAACAACCTCTCCGAAGCCGCTACGACGATCAGCTCCGACGCCGGTGCCCCTCCGAGGCCGGCCACCCGGGCGCCCGCCTCGGCGGCGATCAGGCTTCCCGCCGCCAGGTCCCACGGCTTGAGGCCGCGTTCGGAGTAGGCGTCCAGCCGGCCGCACGCCACCGCGCACAGGTCGAGCGCCGCGGACCCGAACCGCCGCACATCGCGGACGACCGGGACCAGCCGTGCGGTCTCCACCGCCTGGTGCGCGCGGACGTCCGCCAGGTAGGTGTAGCCGATCCCCACCAGCGCGGACGCCATGTCCTCGCAGGCCGACACCCGGATCGGCTCGCCGTCGCGGAACGCCCCGCCCCCCACGCTCGCGGTAAACGTCTCGCCCGAGATCGGGTTGTGCACCACCCCGGCCACCACCTGGTCGCCCACGCGGGCCGCAAGCGAGACCGCGAACTGCGCGATGTCGTAGAGGAAATTGACGGTGCCGTCGATGGGGTCCGCCACCCAGGTGACCCCGCTGGTGCCCGCGGTGTCGTCTCCCTCCTCGCCGACGAACGCGTCGTCTGGACGCGCGTGTCGGATGTCACGTCGGATCAGCTGCTCCGAGGCGACGTCCACCGCGGTGACGATGTCCGTGGGGCTGCTCTTGGTGCCGGAGACCTCCACCCGGCCGCGCCGACCGGCGGCGACCAGCTCGCCGGCCTCGACAGCCACCCGGACGGCCAGCGTGAGCAGCTCCGCCGGCGACGGCGTGGTCGCGGACGACATCCCGGGCGTCATGCCTGGCACAGGGCCGGCCGCGGCTCTCGGGAGTTGGGACAGCAGGCCGCCGCGCACACGTCCCAGCTGGGACCGAGAGAGCCGGCCGCCGGCCGCCACACCCGCTCACCGCGCTCCGCGGCCGCGCGCTCGACCAGCAGGTCGCGCGGCGTCGCGACGAAGGCCGGGTGGAGACCGGCGCTGGCAGCCCGGCGCATGGTCAGTCCCAACCGGTCCGCGGTGGCGGCGGCCTCGGTGTCCAGGTCGTAGACCACCTCCATGTGGTCGGAGACGAAACCAACCGGGACGACGACCACCGCCCGGGTGCCGGACGCGTGCAGCACCTCGAGGTGGTCGTTGACGTCCGGCTCGAGCCACGGCGTGCGCGGCGAACCCGAACGGCTGCAGTAGACCAGATCCCATCCCAGGGACCGGCCGGTCGCCGCGCGGACGCCGTCCGCCACCAGGCCGGCCGTGCTGCGATGCTGGGAGACGTACGCACCCCCGCCCGGGCCGGAGCCGTCGGCCATGGCGACCGGGATGGAGTGGGTGACGAACACCAACCGGGCACCGGCCCGCTCCCCCTCGCTCAGTGTTTCCAGCGCCGCGAGCGTGGCGTCGGTGTTCGCGGTGACGAACCCCGGGTGGTTGAAGTAGTGCCGGAGCTTGTCGATCCGGGGTCGGCGCGCCAGTAGTCCCTGCGCGGCGTCGAACAGGTCCTCGCGGTACTGCCGGCACCCGGAGTACGACGAGTAGGCGCTGGTGACGAACGCGGCGACCCGTTCGACGCCGTCGCCGGCCATGACGGCCAGGGTGTCTGCGAGGTAGGGGTCCCAGTTCCGGCTGCCCCAGTACACCGGCAGGTCGACCCCGTGCGCCGAGAGGTCGTCGTGGACCGCGGAGCGGAAGGCGCGGCACTGGTCGTTGATCGGGCTCCGGCCGCCGAAGGCGTAGTAGTGCTCACCGACCTCAGCCAGCCGCTCAGGGGGGATGCCGCGGCCCCGGGTCACGTTCTCCAGGAAGGGCAGCACGTCGTCGGCGTGCTCGGGCCCGCCGAACGACACCAGCAGCAGGGCGTCGTACGGCGCGACCGAGCGGGCAGCGGGCATGGCTCGATCCTGCCACCCGCGAACACTGCCTAGACTCCGGGCATGCTGTCGCCGTACCGAGATGTCCTGGCGACCCCGGGCGCGAAACTCTGGTCGGTGGCCGGATTCGTGGCTCGGCTGCCGATATCGATGGTCACCCTCGCCATCGTGCTGCTCATCGCCGGGCGCACCGGCTCGTACGGCCTGGCCGGCGCCGTGTCCGCCGCCTACATGCTGACCGGCTCGATCTCGGGGCCCGCGCTGGCCCGGCTGATCGACGCGAGGGGGCAGGCGCGAGTGTTGCTGCCCGGCGTCCTCGGCTTCGCGCTCGGTCTGGCTGGTCTGGTCGTGGCCGTGGAGCGCTCCTGGTCGACCCCGGTCCCCCATCTGCTGGCCGCGTTCGCGGGGGCCTGCTACCCGCCGGTCGGCGCCTGCGTTCGGGCTCGCTGGGCGGCCGCCCTCGGCGAGTCTGCTGCGCTGCACACCGCTTATTCGCTGGAGGCCGTGGTCGATGAGGCGGTCTACATGGTCGGCCCGGTCACCGTGACCATCCTCGCCACCAGCGTGAACGAGACGCTCGGGATCGCCGTCGTGATGGGGTTCGCGCTCGTCGGTGGCGCGTGGCTGGCCCGCATGCGCGGCACCGAGCCTCCGGCACGGGAGTCGAGCCAAGCCACCATCGCCCGCGAGCCGATGGGCTGGGGTTGGCTGTCGATGCTGGTCCTCGCCGCGATCTGCCTGGGCGCGCTGTTCGGATCCACCGAAGTCGTCACCGTGGCCTTCGCCCAGGAACAAGGACATCGCGGGCTGGCCGGTCCGCTGCTCGCGGTCTGGGCGGCCGGCAGCCTGATCGCCGGGGTCATCACCGGCAGTGTGCAGTGGAGGTCCGACGCGCTCCGTCGCTACCGCGTGGGTGCCCTCGGGATGGCCTGCGTCATGCTGCCGTTGCCGTTCGTGGGCGGCATCGCGCTGATGGCCGTGGTGCTGTTCCTCGCCGGCTTCGCGATCAGCCCGACCCTGGTCGCGGTTGTCTCGCTCGTCCAGTCCCACGTCCCGGCAGCCCGGCTCACCGAGGGCATCACCTGGTTCATGACCGGCCTCGGGCTCGGCATCGCACCAGGCGCCGCGATCGCCGGTCGGCTCATCGACGAGTACGGCGCGAGCGCGGCCTACAGCGTGCCGGCGATCGGTGGCGCGCTGGCCGCGGTGGTGGCCGCGTTGACGCCGGCCCGACGCGAGCGCCGGCCGGACGTCGCGGAGTCGGTGGTCAGCCGGGCTTGAGCGACCCGAAACCGACGGCATCCGACACATCCATCACACCAGCACCACAACCGGTGTTGAATGGGGGCTACGAGCGGCGCGCTGTCTTGGAACGGCTGCCGCAACCCGCCACACTTTGGCCAAAGTCTCCGGGAAGGAGCGGGAGTCACATGCGCAAGCTCAGGCTCGTGGGGTTGAGCGCGGACGGCCGACAGGTCGTTCTCGTCGACGACGCGGGTGCCGAGTTCGCGACTCCCGCCGACGACAGGCTTCGCGCGGCGCTTCGAGGCGACCGCGCCCGGCTAGGCCAGTTGGAGATCGAGATGGACAGCGTCCTGCGACCGCGCGACATCCAGGCCCGGATCCGGGCAGGTGACCCGCCGGAGACGGTGGCCGCCCTGGCCCAGGTGTCGGTCGACAAGATCATGCCGTATGTCGTTCCGGTGCTCGCCGAGCGACAGCACATCGCGGAGCTGGC
Source organism: Propionibacteriales bacterium (assembly GCA_038254365.1). Taxonomy (GTDB): domain Bacteria; phylum Actinomycetota; class Actinomycetes; order Propionibacteriales; family Nocardioidaceae; genus JAWWPG01. The sequence goes on along the minus strand of JBBSGI010000051.1, from coordinate 3,928 downwards.
CCGGCGGAGCCACGTGCGGCGAAAGGGCGCCGACGGCCCGTCCCGGACGCTCGGCGACGTGGTGGCGGAGCGGCTGCAGGGTCGTGGCGTCGACGCGTTGGCCGCGGAGTGGGACGCCTGGCGCCGCGAGGACGGTCGATGGGCGGTGCAGGCGTCGTACCACTCCGGCGAGCGGGAGCGCAGCGCCCTGTTCATCTTCGACGCGGTCGGCCGCTACTCGCTGGCCGACGACGACGAGGCGAAGTGGCTCACTGGTGAGCGGCAATCGACGAGCAAGGGTCCACAGCCGCGGGAGGGCGGCCGGGGCGGCGAGCGCCGGCTCTCCGCCGTGCCGGACGGCGACGACCTGCTCACCCTGTCGGAGGGCGACGAGGACCCCACCGACGACCTGACGGCGGTCGTGCGGGCCGTGCGCGAGACCCGCGAGGCGGTCGCGGTGGAGGTCGAGGTGGACGTCGACGCGTCGGCCGTCACCGAGCCGGCGGTCGAGCCCACGCCCGCGCCCAGGCGCCGGACCAAGCGGGCCAGCGTCCCCAGCTGGGACGAGATCATGTTCGGCAAGGACGACTAGCCGGGTGCGTCCCCCGTTGCCACCGGACGGGCGCGGTCGGCTCGACGTCCCCGCGGTAGCGCTCCGCTGCACGGGCGTCGAGCAGGACACCAACCCTGACCAGCGCGGCCGCCTGCTGGGCGTCCAGGAGTCTGGCGTGCCCCGGGTCGGCCACGAAGTTCCCCGCCGCCGCGTCCGGCACCGACGGGGACACCTCACCCGCTGCGGCCCGCCAGGCCGCGTCGGGCGTCGGGGCCGAGCAGGCGGTAGCGGACATCGAGGATCGTGTACGACGTCTCCGTCACGACCAGGTCGCGCGCGGAGATCAGCAGCTCGTCGGCTCTCACCGGCGACCCGGTCCCTCCGAGCGCGGCGACAGCTTCGCGGCCCTAGTGGTCGAGGCGTCGGACGGAGCAAGGATCAGGTCTGGGTCACCGACGTAGGCCTGCGGTGTCGGCGCCGGCTCACCGGCGAGCACCTGCGCGACCAGCCGCCGGAGCCGCTCGCCGCTGCGGTGGTAGAACCGGACCTGGGTACGGCGACCGAACAGGTGGAACCCCCATCGCACGACCGGGTTGGGGATGGGCGCGGCGCGCGAGAAGCCTGAGATGACGAAGTCGACGACACCCGTCTCGAGGTTCTTGGTCACCTCGTAGGTGAGCTTGCCCTTCTCCAGGTGACCGTCCAGCGTCTCGTAGCTCCACCCCCAGACCTTGATGCGTCCGTCGACGGTCGCCCGCTCCTCGTCGATGACGGCCGTGACCCGCACACCCAGGTAGAACTTCAGCCCGCAGAACCGTCCCTCGAGGAGGATGTCCCGGCCCAGCAGCGGCTCCGTCCCGCGGTAGATACCGTGCAGGATGCTGGGCTCGGCGAACTCGTAGTCGTGGACCAGGCGACACGCGATCGCCCACGGCCCGTCCTCGAGCGGCGGCCCCGGCTGCTCGTGCCCGACGGTCGTGCGCTCGGTGTCGACGTGCCAGCCGGTCTCCGGTCGTGCGGCCTGTCCTTGCGGGAGGTGGTAGTTCACGTCGACGTCGCGCAGGCGGCCGAGGGACGCGCTGACGTCGACCCCCTTCGGGTGCTGGCGGCCCGTGAGCCTCACGGCTACTCCAGGTCGGCGAGCGAGTCGCCGATGAGCCACAGGGTGGGCGCCCACAACCCGACGAACAGCGCGCGTCGCTCGGCATTTCCACGTTCGGTCTGGTCCACAGTCTTGGCGGCGAACCACAGCCCGAGGCAGAGGCCCACCGAACCCAGCGAGGCCGAGTGGAGGTAGCTGCTGCGGAGCCCGATCCGCTGCATCGGCCGCCCGAGTGACATGGCACACCTTCCTGGTCACCGGGCAGATCGTCGTACCACCCTGCGTGGCCGTCCATGTTCTCATAGGGGGGTGCAGAACCTCACCGACGCTCCCCCGCACCGGAGGACGGTCGCCGACAGCCTCGGCACGGCGGCTCGCTGGCCGGCTGGGCTGATGCTGGTGAGCTGGCGTTACCTGTGGCGGGTCACGGCGCTGCACCGGCGTGACGAGGAAGGGACCAGCGACGACCTTCCCCCCGACCTGCCCGCCGATGTCGTCGACGACAGCATCCAACAGGTGAGCGACGGCGTGGGTCCGCTGCTGCACCGCCGGTTCCGGGTCCGGATCATGGGCAGCTCGATGAGTCCCGAGGAGCTGGCGGCGGCCGTGCGCGGCAACGTCAACAAGGCGGTTCCTTCCGAGGTGGCGTTCTTCCGCAAGCTGCGCGGCGGGAGCAGTCCGTTCCACCGCGGGGACGAGTACGTCGTACGGATGCCCGGTCCGTGGGATGGCCCGGTTCGGGTCGTGAACCAGGACTCCCGGTCGTTCCGGCTGGCGACCCTGCGCGGCCACCTCGAGGCCGGGCAGATCGAGTTCCGGGCCGATAAGGTTGACGGCCTCCTGGAGTTCGAGATCGAGGCATGGGCCCGGGCCGGCGACCGGCGGTCCAGCTTTCTCTACAACCGGCTGCGCATCTCCAAGGAGATCCAGCTGAATATGTGGGTGCACGTCTGCCTGCGGGTGGCCGCGATCTCCGGAGGCCGGCCGGTCGACGGGGTCGAGATCGTCACGCGGACCTTGGCGGACCTGCCGGCGCGCTGAGGGTGCGCGCCAGGGCTTCGGGGTCCCGGACCGTCATGGTCACCCCGGGGTGGCGAAACGGGATCGCGAACCGGCCAAGCTTGACCGAGACCGGCTCCCGCAGACGCACGCACGTGCCGCCCTTCGCGCTCGACCCGAAGGTGATACCCCGGTCGACGAGCGACATCCGCAGACCCCACGCCTTCCACCACTGGAACGGGCCAGTCACCTGGACGCCCGCGATGTTGCTCCGGGCGGTGGTGACCGACCATGGTCCGAAGTGGACCCGGAGCTCGTCGTCGTCCACTGCGACGTTGGAGGCGGCGGCACGCACGCCGTACAGGAGAAGCAACGGGCCGGCCCGGCCATCAACCTCAAAGGGGAACACTCGTGCCTCCATCGACATCCTCATCTCTCGACCGGGCTGAAACTCGATCCTAGGTCGGGTCGGTTCTCGCCGCTCAGCCGAACGGCAGCACGTCCGGCGAGAGGGCAGCCGCGTGTGCGTGGTCGGCGGTGAGCCGGCGCCGGTGGTGCTGACGACACAGCACCTCGTACCCGACCACCGTGGGCCGCTCCGTCCCGTGGTCGTCGACATCGCCGACGACGATGACGTCGCCCTCGGTGACCATCTCGCCGTTCTCGGTCCTGGCGTTGTGGGTCGCGCGCTTCCCGCACCAGCAGAGCGCCTCGACCTGCGCCATGTGGACGCGGTCGGCGAGCTCGACCAGCCGCGCCGAGGCGGGGAACAGCTTGGTGCGGAAGTCGGTCAGGATGCCGAAGGCGAAGACGTCGATCTGCAGCTCGTCGGTGACCCGGGCCAGCTGGTCGACCTGGTCGTCGGAGTAGAACTGCACCTCGTCACACACCAGGTAGTCGATTCGGCCGCCACTGGTCAGGGAATCCACCACGTAGTGCCAGAAGTTCAGGTCCCGGGTGACCTCGATGGCGTCGTCGTCAGACCCAGACGGCTCGACAGCACCGCCTCGCCCGCCCGGTCCCGGCTCGCGAAGATGCGCCCTACCCGCCCTCGTGCCTGGTGGTTGTGGTCGACCTGGAGCGCGAGCGTGCTCTTGCCGGAGTCCATGGTGCCGGTGTAGAAGCTCAGCTCTGCCACGAGGGAAGATCATGCCATCCTCGTCCGAGATTCCCTTGTGGACAACGGGTCGCGGAGGGAAACTATCGGCGAGCAGGTAGTATACTCATACACATGTCCTATGTCGCTTAGCGTGGATATCAGATAGCGTGGAATCCATGGAAGTTCCCACCTGTCC
>JBBSGI010000050.1:0-21875 GCA_038254365.1 Propionibacteriales bacterium | reverse complement strand
CGGGCTGCCAAACCCGCACCAACCCAAAAACCGGACGCACCCATTTTAAACCCACCCCAAAAAAAAAACCACCAAGCCCCCTAAACAACCCACAACACACCCCCCACCCCCCCCCCCAAACCCCCCCCCCCCCCCCCCCCGCCCCCCCCCCCCCCCCGCCCCCCCGTCATGGCGGTGGATGCGGCGAAACCGTATCCGGGGCTGGGCGGAGCCTGCAAAGTGCAAGGTCACCATTCCGTAAGGACCTTTCGTCGTGGCGGCAGGTAGCGTCGAAGCGACCGGAAGTGGTGATCTCTGATGACGCAGATGATGCACGACCCGCGCTTCGTGAGCGGGTTCCTGATCGGCTTGGTCGTGCTGCTGATGGCCCTCTACCTGGGCGTGCGCATCCTCACGGCTCGCGTCGAGTCCGGAGAGCGCGCGGTCACGACCAGGCCCTCGGAGTCGGATCGATCAGGCAAGCTGGACTAGCTGTCCAGTGCCGTCGCGAGGGCATCAGAGATGGTCTCGACCTGGTCGTCGGTCATGATCAGCGGCGGCGACACCTGGATGCCACCAACGCCGACAGCTCGGGTCGCGATGCCGAGGGTCCGGAGCTTCGCCGCCACTGGAGCCGCCTCGCTCGGCTCGTGCAGCTGGACGGCGGCCAACGCGCCGACGCCGCTGCGCACCTCTGCCACGCGTTCGTGGTCCGCGAGCGGACCCAGCTTCGCCTCGAGGGTCGTCTCCAGCCGCGCGGCCTCGTCCAGCAGACCCTCCCGCTCGATGATCGCCAGGTTGCCGAGAGCGACGGCACAGGCTGCGGCGTGGCCGGAGTAGGTGTAGCCGTGTCGCCACCACACGTCGCCGTCGGGCTTGAAGAACGGCTCGGCTACCTTCGGCGCCACCAGCACCGCCCCGATCGGCAGGTACCCGCTGGAGAGCCCCTTCGCGGTCGTCACCAGGTCGGGCTCGAGCCCGAACCGGGTGCTGGCGAACCACGAGCCACCGATTCGCCCATAGCCGGTGACTACCTCGTCCGCCACGAACAGCACGTCGTACTCGGTGCAGATCTTGCGGGCGTCCGCGAGGTAGCCCACAGGCGGAGGAAAGACGCCTCCGGCACCGATCACCGGCTCGCAGAAGAACGCGGCGACCCGCTCCGGCCCGATCCGCTCGATCGTCGCCCGCAGGTCGTCGGCGCTGTCCCAGGCGACGGTCGCGGACTCCGTCACCAGGTCGCCGTACCCATCCCGGTTGGTCGGTAGGCCGGACAGCGCGGTTCCCGCGTAATGCATGCCGTGGTAGGCCTTCTGCCGACCGAGCAGGTGAGTGCGGCTCGGCTGCCCCATCTCGACCCAGTAGCGGCGGGCGAGCTTGGCTGCGGTGTCCACCGAGTCCGAGCCCCCGGAGGTCAGGAAGACCCGACACCCGGCCATCGGGGCGATGCCGGCCAGCTTCTCGGCCAGAGCTTCGGCCGGCGGGTTGGAGTAGTCGCTGAAGATGTTGTACGACGCCAGCGCCGCCATCTGCCTCGCGGCGATGTTCGCGAGCTCCTCCCGGCCGTGGCCCACATTGGCGTACCAGAGCCCAGCGGTCGCGTCGAGGTAGCGCACGCCGTCGGCGTCGAAGACGTAGCAGCCCTCGCCCCGGACCAGGGTGAACTCACCGTTCTTCTCGACCAGGCTCATGTTCGAGAAGGGATGCCAAAGTGCTCCCATGCGCCATTCCTCCTGTCACCGGCGTGGGTCCAGCCGGGTCGCGTACCGTCGGGATATGAGGTCAGTATCTCCGATGTGGGTCGCCGGTGAACCGGTCCATGGCGACCAGACGTTCGAAGTTCGCAACCCGTACGACGGGTCAGTCGTCGCCACGACCTCGTGGACGACTCCGGACCAGGTGGAGACCGCCGTCCAGGCCGCTGACGACGTCCGGGCCGAAGCCGCGGCCCTGCCGATCTACCGGCGGTCAGACGCGTTGGCGGCCGCCAGCGTGGCGATCGCAGACCGGGCCGAGCAGCTGGCCCGGCTGATCACTGCCGAGAACGGCAAACCGATCACCTGGGCCAGGGCCGAGGTCGGCCGGGCGGTCTCGGTCTTCCGCATCGCCGCTGAGGAGGCCCGCCGGTGGTCCGGAGAAGCCCTGCGGCTGGACACGGACAAGGCGGCGGAGGGCCGACTCGGCTACGTCCGGCGGGTGCCCAAGGGTCCGGTGCTAGCCATCTCGCCGTTCAACTTCCCGCTGAACCTGGTGGCCCACAAGATCGCCCCGGCGATCGCTGTCGGTGCGCCCGTGGTCGTGAAGCCCGCACCCAAGACACCGCTTTCGGCGCTGGCGCTCGGCGAGATACTGGCCGGGACCGACCTTCCCCAAAGCATGGTCAGTGTCATCAACGTGCCCAATGGCCGGGCCGAGTCCCTGGTCGCCGACGAACGGCTGCCTGTCGTGTCGTTCACCGGCTCAGGCCCGGTGGGCTACGCCATCCAGCGGGCGGTCCCCGGCAAGCACGTCGTGCTCGAGCTGGGAGGTAACGCGGCCGCGGTCGTCTGCGCCGACTGGTCCAGCGAGGCAGATCTGGAGTGGGCGGCGACCCGGATCGCGACCTTCTCGAACTACCAGGCGGGACAGTCGTGCATCGGCGTCCAGCGGGTGATCGTGGCCGACGCCCTGTACGACGACTTCGTGAGCCGGTTGGCTGCGGCCGTCGAACGGTTGCCGGTGGGAGACCCGACCGACGACGCCACCCAGGTTGGGCCGGTCATCAGCGAGGACGCGGCGGCCCGCATCACCGGGTGGGTCGACGAGGCCGTCGAGGCCGGTGCGACTATCCGTACCGGCGGCAAGCGTCAGGGGAACACCGTCGAGCCCACCGTGTTGACCGACGTGCCGCACAATGCCAAGGTCTCGTGCGAGGAGGTCTTCGGGCCGGTGCTGCTGGTCGAGCGGGCCGACGACGATGCAGCAGCGTTCGACATCGTCAACGCCTCGCCATACGGGCTGCAGGCAGGAGTCTTCACGCATAATCTACAGACGGCCTTCGCCGCGCACCGCCAGCTCGAGGTCGGCGGCGTGATCATCGGCGACGTACCCAGCTACCGCGCGGACCAGATGCCCTACGGCGGCGCCAAGCAGTCCGGGGTAGGCCGCGAGGGTGTGCGCTACGCGATGCAGGACTTCACCTATGAACGGGTGATGGTGCTGACCGGACTCGATCTCTGACCTGGGCCATACCACGGTCGTGGCAACCAGTGTTTGAGTGGTGCACCACTCAAACAACCCTCAAGCCACCCAGATTTGGGTGGCAGCGGGGCCGCTTGGGTGGTGCACCACTCAAACGACGCTCACGGGGGCGGCCGGCTAGCGCTAGCAGCCGCCGGCCAGGTCACACCAAGTGGTCACCATGTCGGCGGAGACACGATCGGCGGCGCGACCAGGCCGCGGATCGTTGCTCAGCGGCTCACCGCTGTCCTCGGTGAAGATGATGGCGTTGCCGATGCGCACCCATCGCAGCTCTGTGAGACCAAGGGCGGTTGCCCCGTTGAAGGTCTCGCGCGCCGAGACGGCGAGGCGCGCCGCCGGCGGGGCGATGGAGGGCCCGACCAGGTCGGGAACCGAGACCACGTAGCGGGCCGCATACCCACCGCCGTGCCGTTCGACCGGGCAGTCCGCGAACGCGGTGCGCGCGCGCTCCAGGGCGACCTGGCCGCACCCTGGTTGGTGAACAGCACGATCTGCCGGAGCTGTGTCGAGTCGGGAAGGTGGCTGAGCACGGCACGCGGGGGATCGACCCCGGTGCTGTCCCACCTACCACGTCCGCACGCGCTCAGCGGCTGCAGGTCCAGGCCGCCAGGGCGTCGATACTGCCGTCACCGCCGGGATGGGCGACGAAGGACAACCATGGGCAACTGGGAGGGATCCGCTGGTAGGGACCGCTAGGAGGAGTGGAGGTGCTCCTCATGGAGGGCGGAGCCGGGGTGGTGGTGTGCCCGGCCGGGCCGGTCGTCCGTGGCTGGCCGGCCTCGCCGTACCCGACTCCGAAACCGACACCGCCGATGATGAGAGCGACGGCCCCCACGACACCGGCGATCTGTCGGCCGCGGCGACGGCGGCCCCGGCGCCGCAGCTCCACGAGCGGAATGGGACTGGCCAGCCGGGTCGCATCGACACGGTACGCGTCCAGCTCGGGCCAGGGATCAGGCATGGTGACCCACCTCTTGGGGCTCGTCCTTTAGCAGTTCGGCCAGTGCGGCCCTCCCTCGGGAGAATCGGCCTTGACGGTGCCGATCGGTACCGCGGTCTCGGTGGCCACGTCGGCAACGCTGAGGTCGCACAGGTGATTGGGCACGAGGGCCCGGCGCTGGTCGGCGGGAGCTCCGCGAGCGCGGTCACGAGGGCCGGCCGGTCGATGCTCGGTTCCCCGGCTTGGTCACTCGTGGACGAGCGATCCAGCAAGGAGAGGGCTCGTCGGGCTCGCCGCCAGCTGACGGCGAGTGGCCACGCAACCGTACGCACCCACGCATCCGGACCCGCGGTGGCCGTCAGGGCGGACCGGTGCAGCCAGGCCCGTACGAACGCCTCCTGCACACAGTCCTGCGCCTCGGCAGGGTTGCCGGTCATCGCGCACACCTGTCCCACGAGGCGCGCGAAAGATGCCCGGTAGAACTCGTCGAGCTCGACTTCGTCCACGCTCCACCGCCTTCCGCACGCTTCTCGTCTCTCTGGACACGTCTGGTGTTCGCCTACGGTTGTACGCAATCCCGCAAAAGCCCCGACGCATCCGGAGCTGGCAGCTGCGCGTGGGACACTTGCGGGGTGACGTCGTTTCCCGGCGGGCCTCCCCGCGACATCGTGCTGCTCGGCAGTACGGGGTCGGTCGGTACCCAGGCGCTCGACGTCATCCGGGCCAACCCCGGCCGCTTCCGGGTCGTCGGCGTCTCGGCGGCCGGCTCCGACCCGCGGCTGCTGGCCGACCAGGTGATCGAGTTCGCCGTACCCGTGGTCGGGGTGGCCCGAGGGACCGCCGTCCAGGACGTGCAGCTCGCGCTCTACGCAGAGGCCCAGCGCCGCGGCTACCACCATGGCGACTTCACGTTGCCGAGGATTCTCGCGGGACCGGCGGCCGCGGAGCAGGTGGCCGCGCTGCCCGCTGACATCGTGCTCAACGCGATCACCGGAGCGGTCGGCCTGCAGCCCACACTCGCGGCCCTCCAGGCCGGCGCGACCCTCGCGCTCGCCAACAAGGAGTCGCTGATCGTGGGCGGCGAGGTGGTGACCTCCGCAGCCAAGCCGGGGCAGATCGTGCCGGTCGACTCGGAGCACTCCGCCCTTGCCCAGTGCCTACGATCGGGTCGCGCCGACGAGGTGCGCCGCCTGGTGATCACCGCCAGCGGAGGGCCGTTCCGCGGCCGCCGTCGCGAGGACCTCGGCGACGTCACGCCCGAGCAGGCGATGGCCCACCCCACCTGGCACATGGGCCCGATGGTGACCACGAACTCCGCGACCTTGGTCAACAAGGGCCTCGAGGTGATCGAGGCCCATCTGTTGTTCGACATCGGGTACGACGACATCGAGGTCGTCGTCCACCCCCAGTCCGTGATCCATTCGATGGTCGAGTTCCACGACGGCTCGACGATCGCACAGGCGTCGCCTCCGGACATGCGGCTGCCGATCAGCCTGGCCCTCGGCTGGCCAGACCGGGTGCCTCGCGCGTCCCCTCCGGTGGACTGGACCCGGCGCCAGTCGTGGCATTTCGAGCCGGTCGACCATGAGGCTTTCCCATTGCTCCGGGCCGCGGTCCGCGCCGGCCGCCTCGGGGGCGTCTACCCGGCTGTCTACAATGCGGCCAACGAGATCGCCGTGCAGGCGTTCTGGGACGGTCGCCTGCGCTTCCTCGCCATCGCAGACGTGGTCGCTGCGCTCTTGGCTGCCCACGACGTACCCTCTCCAGAAGGCCCGTTGGACGTGGCCGCGGTACTAGCGGCGGACTCGTGGGCCCGCGACCGCGCCGACGAGATGGTGGACCGCGCCGAGCCATCGGCCGGCCGAGCACGAGGAGCACAGCAGCGATGACCGCCTTGATCTACACCCTCGGGGTGGTGCTGTTCTTCCTCGGTGTCGTCGTCTCGATCGCGTTGCATGAAGTAGGGCACATGGTTCCGGCCAAGAAGTTTGGCGTCAAGGTGACACAATATTTCGTGGGGTTCGGCCGGACCATTTGGTCGGCGAAGCGAGGCGACACCGAGTACGGCATCAAGATGTTCCCCCTCGGTGGTTTCATCCGGATGATCGGCATGCTCCCACCGGAGAAGCGTGACGCCGACGGCAAGGTGAAGGGGTTCACCGGGGGGGTGCTCGGCAAGCTGATCGCCGACGCCCGCGCCGTCGAGTACGAGCACGTCACCGCCGAGGACGGCGACCGACTCTTCTACCGGAAGGCTTGGTGGAAGAAGGTCATCGTGATGTCCGGAGGACCGATGATGAACGTGTTCCTTGCGGTCATCATCTTGGGCTCGGTCTTCATGCTGCTGGGCGTGGCCAAACCCACCCTGACGGTGTCACAGGTGTCCGACTGTGTGCAGCCGGCCAGCGCCGCCACCGCCGTGTGCAAGCCGGGCGACCCAGCGTCGCCGGCGCGGCTCGCGGGCTTCCACGCGGGCGACCACGTCCTCTCCGTCGACGGCACGAAGATGACCTCATGGGACCAGTTCTCCTCGGTGATCCGCGACTCGCGGGGCCAGCGGATCGACGTCGTCGTCGAGCGGGACGGACGGCAGGTGACGCTGCATGCCAATCCGACCGTCAACAAACTCTTCTCGCTGCACGACCCCACCCAGTTTGTGCATGCGGGATTCCTCGGCGTCTCACCGGGCCAGGTGCGGGAGCGGCAGAGCTTCGGCTTCGTGCTTTCGACGATGGGCACCTACACCGCGGAGACCGGCAAGGCTCTGGTGAGCATGCCCAGCCGGCTGTACGGGGTCGCCAAGGCGGCCATCGGGGTCGAGAAGCGTGACCCGTCCAGCCCGATGAGCGTGGTGGGGGCCAGCCGGGTGGCCGGCGAGGTGGCCTCGAACAACCAGATCGACGTCGTAGACCGGCTCGCGACGCTGCTCACCCTGCTCGGCGTCGTCAACCTGTTCGTGGCGCTGTTCAACTTTGTCCCGCTGCTGCCGCTGGATGGTGGCCACATCGCCGGCGCGCTCTACGAGGCACTGCGGCGGGCGTGGGCCCGTCTCCGACGCAAACCGGACCCGGGTTACGCCGATGTGGCACAGATGCTGCCGGTCGCCTACGTCGCGGCGAGCATCCTGGTCGTGATGGGTGTGCTGCTCATCTGGACTGACATCGTCAACCCCATCACGCTGACCGGATGAAAGGGTTGCTTTCGGCGACACCGGGTCCCGACCCGACGACCGCCCACCCGACCCTGCGAGGCGCTTCCTCATGACCACCATCGACCTGGGCATGCCAGCGGCACCGCCACCGGTGCTCGCGGCCCGGCGCAAGACCCGCCAAATCCGAGTCGGAAAAGTGCTCGTCGGTGGCGATGCGCCGATCTCGGTGCAGTCCATGACTACCACCCTGACCTCCGACGTCAACACCACGCTCCAGCAGATCGCCGAGCTCACGGCGGCAGGCTGCGACATCGTCCGCGTCGCCTGCCCGAGCCAGGACGACGCCGACGCGTTGCCGGCTATCGCAGAGCACTCGCAGATCCCGGTGATCGCGGACATCCACTTCCAACCCAAGTACGTCTTCGCGGCGATCGACGCGGGTTGTGCCGCCGTACGCGTCAACCCGGGGAATATCCGCAAGTTCGACGACCAGGTCAAGCAGATCGCCGCCGAGGCGAAGGACCGCGGCACCTCGATCCGGATCGGCGTGAACGCCGGATCACTCGACCCGCGGCTGCTCGAGAAGTACGGCAAGGCGACGCCGGAGGCCCTTGTCGAGTCGGCCGTCTGGGAGGCGTCCCTGTTCGAGGAGCACGACTTCCACGACTTCAAGATCTCGGTGAAGCACAACGATCCCGTGGTGATGGTGCGGGCCTACGAGTTGCTGTCCGAGTCCGGTGACTGGCCGCTGCACCTCGGTGTCACGGAGGCCGGCCCCGCGTTCCAGGGGACGATCAAGTCGTCGGTCGCCTTCGGGGCCCTGCTGTCGAAGGGAATCGGCGACACGATCCGGGTGTCGCTTTCGGCCCCTCCGGTCGAAGAGGTCAAGGTCGGGCTGCAGATCCTGCAGTCGCTCAACCTGCGGGAGCGCAAGCTGGAGATCGTTTCCTGCCCTTCCTGCGGGCGGGCCCAGGTCGACGTCTACAAGCTCGCCGAGGAGGTCACCGCCGGCCTCGAGGGCATGGAAGTCCCGCTGCGGGTCGCGGTGATGGGATGCGTCGTCAACGGCCCGGGCGAGGCTCGCGAGGCTGACCTCGGTGTCGCATCCGGCAACGGCAAGGGTCAGATCTTCGTCCGGGGCGAGGTCATCAAGACCGTGCCGGAGTCGCTGATCGTGGAGACGCTGATCGAGGAGGCCATGCGGATCGCCGACCAGCTGGCGGAGGAAGGGGAAGTGGCCGCGCCAGCTGGTGCTCCCACGGTGACTGTGGCCGGCTGATGGCCGAGCTGACGCTGCGACCCATGACCGGCGAGGAGTACGACGCCTGGTACCCGCGAGCGATCACCGAGTACGCGACGGGGCACGTCAAAGCCGGCTCGATGCGGGCCGACCGAGCGCATGACCTGGCGACCAAGCAGTTCGCTGAGCTGCTGCCCGACGGGCTGGGCACGGATACACACCACCTGCTGGTTGGAGAGGCCGACGGGGTCCGGGCCGGCCTCCTCTGGTTGAACATCCCGACCGATAGGGAAGCGGTGAACGCGTTCGTCTACGACGTCGAGGTCGACGCGGACCAGCGTGGCAAGGGCTACGGACGCGCCATGATGGTCTGCGCCGAGAGCTACTGCCGCGACCACGGCGCGGCCACGATCAGGCTGCACGTCTTCGGAGACAACACCGTGGCGCGGCGACTCTACGAGAGCCTCGGGTACGAGACCACCAACGTCAACATGGCCAAGCCGCTGACCTGATCCGGTCGCGCTGAGCGGTACAGCTCGACCAGGATGCCCTGCGGCCCCCGGGTTGCTTACCTCCCTACTATGCTAGCATCCTAGGGCATGAGCGCAGCGGGCGACAGCAAGACTGGCAAGGCCCAGTTCAACGTCTACCTCCCGGAGGGCCTGGTCCGTCGGATCAAGCACAAGGCCATCGACGAAGGAGCCAGCTTGTCGGCCTTGGTCGAGCGAGCCATGGAAGAGTTTCTCGAACGAAACGGAGAGCCCCGAGCATGAGAGATCTCGTTGTCCGACCAGTGCGGTTCACCGACAACGTCGAGCGGATGAGGGCGTTCCTGGAGGCGCTCGGCCTCCGCCCGCGAGTGGAGTCGACCGGCGGCGGCTGGGTCGACATGGTCGCCGAGGCCGGCATGGTGGCGCTGCACTCCGCACGCGACTCGGAGGGCCAGGCACCGAGCGGCTTCACCTCGCTGGGCTTCGAGGCCGACGACATCGACGCCCTGTCCAAGCGACTGCGTGACGCGGTCGTGCCCGACGTCGTTGTGTACGACGAGGCGTACGGGCGAGTGCTGTCCTGCCGTGACCCGCTCGGACACCAGCTTCAGGTCGACGAGCGCAGCGACGACCTGTACGGCTATCGCCTGCACCGGCCGGCGGGCGTGGCGCCCGGCTTGCGGGTCATGGCGCTGCGCCTCACCGATCCGCAAGGTGCGTACGGCGCCTTCCTGACCGCCCTGGGGTGCGTGCCGCGCGGGCCGGCCACGGAGCACTTCGCCGCCTACACCCTCGGCGACGGCGGGCATGGCCTGGTCGGCCTGCACCTGCCGATGGCTCCCGAGCAGGTTGGGGCGACCGCGAGCCAGCTCGACCGCGCCGGTGCCGCCTACCTGTCGTTCGAGACGACAGAGGGTCTGTCGCAGGTCGCCGAGCGGCTCACTCTGGCCGGTTTCCCGGCTGACGTGGCCCATCGGGAACACGTCGGGTGGGTGCTCTCGGTCATCGACGTGGACGGGCTGCGGATCGAGGTCCACGAGCCCCCCCAGGAAGCCGGATGACAGCAGTCGTGGCGCCGGGCCGGCTGCGTGACGATCCCGACTTCCGCCGCTACTGGTGGTCGCGGGTGCTCTCGACCGGCGGGACGGCGGTCACGCTGATCGCCTTGCCGGTGCTCATCTACCGGATGACCGGGTCGACCTTCCTCACCGCCCTGGTCTCGGCGTTGGAGGCGGCGCCGTACGTCGTGTTCGGGCTGTTCGCCGGAGCCCTGTCGGACCGGTGGGACCGGCGGGCGATGATGGTCGCCGCGGACCTGGGCGACGCGGTGCTGCTGGGGTCGGTACCCGTCGCGTCGTGGCTCGGGGTGCTCACCGTGCCACACGTGCTCCTGGTCGCTTTCGCGGGACCGGCGGTCGCAGTCTTCTTCGACGGCGCGAACTTCGGCGCGCTGCCCGTTCTCGTCGGACGGGCCCGCATCGCGGAGGCCAACGCAGCGGTATGGGCTGCCTCGACGGCGGTGGAGCTGATGGCTCCGGCGGCAGTCGGCATCAGCCTCGCTGTGATGATGCCGGCCTCTTTGCTGCTTGTCGACGCGTTGAGCTTCGCGGCCTCGGCATTGTTCGTCCGGGGGATCTCCCGCCTCCTTCAGGATCCGGAGCGTCGCACGGGACGGCTCACCAGGAGCGTGGTCGTCGGTGACATCGGCGAGGGCCTGCGCTTTCTCTGGGGTCACCCAGGCGTGCGGACCATGACGATCGTCGGCGGCCTCCAGAGCATGGCTGGCGGTGGCTTCGTTGCGCTGATGGTCGTCTGGTGCGACCGGGTCCTCGACATCGGTACCTCTGGTTGGCGCTTCGGGCTGGTGTTCTCGGTGTGGAGCGTCGGCGCGATCTTCTCCTCGATCGCGCTGCCCCGGCTGCTCCGACGGACCAGTGCGGCGCGCATCACGCTGGACGCCTTGCCGGTGTCCGCTGCGCTCGGCATCGTCACCCCGTTCGCCTCTTCGTGGGCGGTCGGCGCCGCCGCGTTGTTCCTGTGGAGCACCGCCTACACCCTGGTCGTGGTCAATGGCATCTCCTACCGGCAGGAGGTGACGCCCGAGCACCTGCTCGGACGGGTGAACACGGCCGGAAGGATGCTTGCCTGGGGCCTGGGCTGGACCTCGGGTGCCTTCCTGGGTGGCGCGATCGGCAACGTCGTCGGCGTCCGGCCGGCGATGGCGGCGATGGCCGCGTTGGGGGTGGTGGCGTGCGTCGTCGCCTGGACCTCCCCCCTCAGGCGGAACGGTGGCGTCAGAACAGGATGGTGGCGAACCGGGTCCGCTCGACGAAGCCGACGCGGGCATAGGCACCACGCGCCGCGGCGTTGTGCTCGTTGACGTAGAGAGAGACCACCGGGGCGAGCTCGTCGAGTACGGCGCTGCCGACGGCTGCCAGAGCCGGCGCGCTGAGCCCAAGCCCGCGATACGCGGGGTTGACCCAGACACCCTGGACCTGTCCGGCATGGGGGGTGACCGCAGCCACCTCGGCCTTGAAGATGACCTCGCCACCCTCGATACGCGCGAACGCCAGTCCCTTGTTGATCAGCTGGGCGACCCGGGACCGGTAGAGCTTCGCGCCACCGCCGATCTCCGGTGAGATCCCGAGCTCCTCGGTGAACATCGCCACACATGCCGGGTACAGAACGTCCACCTCGTCTGGCCGGACCCGCCGCACCAGCCGGTCGGGGCGGACCTTCGGCGCGCTTTCCAAGGTGAGGAAGGGTTGCCGCGGTCTGATGTCTCGTGCCGGCCCCCAGCCGTCGCCCAGCAGCTGCCAGAGCTGCTGCACTTCGTCGTTGGGCCCGAGGATCGCCGAGCACTGCCGGCCCTGAGCAAGGGCCTGGGCGGCGAAAGCCTGCAAGGCGTCCGGGCCGGCGGCGACCGGGATCAGGTTGGCGGCGGCGTGGCACAGCGCCACCACGCCGGTTCCGTCGTCGTACCCCCACAGCTGGCCACCGAGCCAACGCGGGTCGAGCTGCGTTACCCGCACCCGGTGGTCGACGAACACGTTGATGACCGGATCCTGGTCCAGGACCCTCCGGACAGCGGGGAGGTCGTCGTGCCCGAGCACGCGGACCCTGCCGCGAGTCCCCAGCATGGCGAACCACCTCCCATGGTGAGCCTACGCGGACCGGGTGGGGAGGGGATGGCATGCTGGCGAGCACCGGGTCGCGTCGCCGGCGGTGGACGCCGCGGGGCAGACGCGACCACGCACCACCGTGGGGAGCACATGAGCAGGCGGCGACGAATTCTCCGGCTGGCGGGACTCGGGACAGCAGCCCTGCTGGCCACGGCGGCCTGCAGCGGTGCCGGGGGCGACGGCTCGCCGGACCCCGGGTCGCGGACCACCCCGCAGACCGGTAGCGAGTCGGGCCCAACCACCCCGCACAGCTCGGTGCCCACGCATTCCGCACCGTCGTCGAGCGGTCCGACCACCACCTCGACCCCGCCGGTGCCGCCGGTCTCGATCACGATCGTCATGAACGGCGACCTGCTGCTCCACGACACGCTGTGGGAGAGTGCGCACCTGGACGCCCAGCGCACCGGCCGCGGGGCGATGGACTTCCGCCCGTTGCTCGGCGACCTCCGACCGCTCGTGCGTTCCGCCGACCTCGCCATCTGTCACCTGGAGACACCGCTCGCTCCGCCCGGTGGCCCGTACTCGTCGTACCCGGTGTTCTCGGTGCCGCCCGAGATCGTGCCGGCGATCAAGTGGGCGGGCTACGACGCGTGTACGACGGTGTCCAACCACAGCCTCGATGCGGGGTTCGATGGGATCGTCCGGACCCTGCGCGACTTCGATCGAGCGGGCCTCGAGCACGCGGGCACGGTTACCACGAAACGGTCGTCGCGGCGGCCGCTGCTGCTCGACGTCCAGGGCGTGAAGGTCGCGCTGGTGGCCGCTACCTACGGGACGAACGGCATCCCGCTTCCGGCTGACGAGCCGTGGTCGGTGCCGATCATCGATGTCAACAAGATCGAGGCGATGGCCCACAGAGCCCGCGAGGAAGGGGCGGACATCGTCCTCGTCGGCCTGCACTGGGGCGACGAGTACGTGCACGAGCCGAGCAGCTACCAGGTCGACATCGCTGAGCAGCTCAGCCGGGACAAGGACATCTCGCTGATCTACGGCGAGCATGCCCACGTCGTGCAGCCGATCACGAAGGTCAACGGGACCTGGGTGGTCTACGGTCTGGGCAACGCGGCGGCCGCACAGTCCACGGATGTCGAGGGCGTGTATGACGGGCTCGCCGTTCGGGTCACGTTCTCCGGCGTTCCGCGAGGGCGGATTACCGTGTCCGGGCTGGAGTACGTCCCGACGATGATCACCCAATTCGACGGGGCTCACCCGGCGCGCGTGCTGGACGTCCCCCGGGCGCTTCACGAGCCGCGGTACGCGTCGATCCGCCCGCAGATGCTGGCCACCCAGGCGCGCGTGCGCGCCGACGTCAACCTGCTCGGCGCCTTAGAGCACGGCGTCACCGAAGGCGAGTGACCCCGCCCGGCCCCGCCGGGGGCCGGAAACTCGTGCGGGTGGCGGTGTCCAGGGCGGATATCCTCGACACTTCATCAGCCGATCCTGAGGAGCTCCCGGTGATACTGCGGATGTCAACCCTGTTTCTGCGCACCCTGCGCGAGGACCCGGTGGACGCCGAGGTGCCGAGCCACCGGCTGCTGGTGCGTGCCGGCTACGTCCGCCGCGCCGCGCCGGGAATCTACTCCTGGCTGCCGTTGGGCTATCGGGTACTGCGCAACGTCGAGCGCGTCGTCCGCGAGGAGATGGACGCGATCGGCGCACAGGAGGTGCACTTTCCGGCGCTGCTGCCCCGCGAGCCCTACGAGAAGAGCAACCGCTGGACCGACTACGGCGACAGCATCTTCCGGCTCAAGGACCGCAAAGGGGCGGACTACCTGCTCGGTCCGACGCACGAGGAGATGTTTACGCTGCTGGTGAAGGACCTCTACTCGTCGTACAAGGATTTTCCCCTTTCGCTGTACCAGATCCAGACCAAGTACCGCGACGAGTCCAGACCTCGTGCCGGGATCCTGCGTGGGCGAGAGTTCGTGATGAAGGACTCCTACTCGTTCGATGTGAGCGACGAGGACTTCCTGAAGTCCTACGAGGCGCACCGGGAGGCCTACATCGCGATCTTCGACCGCTTCGGCCTCGAGTACGCCATCGTCGCGGCGATGTCAGGTGCCATGGGCGGCTCGGCCAGTGAGGAGTTCCTCGCCAAGGCGGTGAACGGTGAGGACACCTACGTCCGATGCACCAACTGTGACTATGCCGCCAACGTCGAGGCGGTGCGGGTCGCCGTACCGGACGCCGTCGACTACGAGGGGGTGCCGACCGCGCATGTCGAACGCACTCCCAACACGCCGACGATCGAGACTCTCGTCGCCCACCTCAACCAGGCGTTCCCCCGCGACGACCGGCCATGGTCGGCCGCCGACACCCTGAAGAACGTCATCGTGCAACTCGTCCACCCCGATGGCAGGCGCGAGCCGTTGGCCGTCGGAGTTCCCGGCGATCGCGACGTCGACCTGAAGCGGCTGGGGGCCCAGGTGGAGCCGGCCGAGATCGAGGCGTTCGACGAAGGTGACTTCGCCCGGAACCAAGCCCTGTTCAAGGGTTACATCGGCCCCGGTGCCTTGGGCGAGAGGAGCATCAGCGCCATCCGCTACCTGGTCGACCCGAGGGTGGTCAGCGGCACCCGCTGGGTGACCGGCGCGAACGAGGACGGCTACCACGTCATCGACCTCGTCGCGGGGCGCGACTTCGAGGCGGACGGGACCATCGAGGCCGCCGATGTCCGCGAGGGCGACCCATGCCCCGTGTGCGGACACCGTCTGGAGACCGCGCGCGGCATCGAGATGGGTCACATCTTCCAGCTGGGACGCCGGTTCGCCGAGGTGCTGGACCTGCGGGTACTCGACGAGAACGGGAGGTTGGTCACCGTCACGATGGGGTCGTACGGCGTCGGCATCTCGCGCGCCGTCGCGGCCATCGTGGAGAACTCGCACGACGAGCGGGGCATCATCTGGCCGAGGGAGATCGCTCCGGCGGATGTGCACGTGGTCGCCACCGGCAAGGATGAGGCGATCTTCGCGGCCGCCGACCGGCTGTGCAGGGACCTCGAGTCAGCGGGTGTCACGGTGCTGTACGACGACCGGACGAAGGTGTCTCCCGGGGTGAAGTTCAAGGACGCGGAGCTGATCGGGGTTCCGACCATCGTGGTCGTTGGCCGCGGTCTGGCGGAGGGTGTCGTCGAGGTCAAGGACCGCGAGACCGGGACGTCGGAGAACGTCGGGTTGAGCCGGGCGGTCGACCACCTCACCGGTCTGGTCCGGGGGTGACCGGAGCCGTCATCGAGGCGGTGGTGTTCGACTGGGGCGGCACGCTCACGCCCTGGCGTCCCATCGACTACCGCGGAGAGGCGTTGGCGCTGGCGTCGTACGTCGAGCCGGAGCGGGTCGACGAGGTCGCCGACGCCGTGTTCGCGGCCGGCGCGCAACTGTGGGCTCGCTCGCGCGACGTACACCGCAGTGGGACCCTCGCCGAGCTGTGCTCCTTGGCCGGGATCGAGCCGACCGAGGAGGCCATCGCCTCGTACCGCGCCTTCTGGGAGTCAGCCACCATCACTGATCCGGACGTGCGTCCGCTGTGGCAGCAGCTGCGAACCGCCGGGATAAAGGTTGGTGTGCTGTCGAACACCATCTGGCCACGCGAGTGGCACCGGGAGTTCCTCGAGCGCGACGGGGTACTCGACCTGGTGGACGGGGACGTCTACACCAGCGAGCTGGAGTGGACCAAACCCGATGCCCGGGCGTTCCGGGCCGCATTGGATGCGGTGGGTGTCACCGACCCCGAGCGCGCGGTCTACGTCGGCGACCGGTTGTTCGAGGACGTCTGGGGACCGGCGCGGCTCGGCATGCGCACCATCTGGGTGCCGCATAGCGACATCCCCGACGACCAACGCGGTCACTCGCAGGGTGAGCCCGATGCGGTCGTGCATCGTCTCTGCGAGATTCCCGCCGCGCTGGCCTCGTGGACCGCAGCGGCTGGCTGAGACCGTCAGGGTCTCGCGGTCCCGACCGCCGAAAGCCGCTGGGCGCCTTCGAGGAGCGCGGCGTGCACGAACGCCTGCGGGAGGTTGCCGCGAAGCTGGCGCTGCTGGACGTCGTACTCCTCGGCGAAGAGGCCGGCCGACCCACACGCGGCCCGGTTCCGCTCGAACCACCGGAACGCCCGCAGCGCGTCACCTTGATGCCACAAAGCCAGGGCGACCGTGAAGCCGCACAAGACGAACGCGCCCTCGGCCTCGCCGAGACGCCGGTCGTCGACGGTGAACCGGTAGGCGTACCCATCCTCCGTGAGCTCGTCCAGGACCCGCCGCAAGGTCGCTACCGTGCGCGGGTCCGATGCCGGCAGCGCGCCCCGCACCGGCGGAAGCAGCAGGGCGGCGTCGGTGTGGGAGTGGTCGGGGCTGCGTCTCCAGAAGCCGTCCGGGTGGAGGCATCGCCGCGATGTCTCGGCGAGGATCGTGTCCGCGAGAGTGGACAGGCGCGTCGCATCGTTGGTCGACAACTCGACTGCGGCGGCCTTCAAACCCGCCACGCAGGCCAGCCGGGACTGCGTCCACCATCGGTTCTCGAGTTCCCAGATGCCCGCATCCGGTTGGTTCCATCGCCGGTCGATGACATCGACAAGGGTGCTCATCGCTCGATGTCCGTCGTCGCTCAGATGGTCGTGGTGGGCGGCGGAGGCGAAGAGTGTCAGGAGCTCGCCGATCGCGTCCAGCTGAAACTGTCCGTGGACCCAGTTGCCGACCACGTCGCGGCCGCCCGGATAGCCGGCCAGCTTCAAGGGAACCTCGGCCGGCAGGTCCGAGCCGTCCAGCCGGTAGGCGGGGGCCAGCTGGTCCCCGTGCTCGAGCACCCGCTCCGTGGCGAAGGCGATCGCGTCGTCCAGGAGCGGGTGGGGCTCGTGCACCGAGGCGGCGATGCCGGCGAAGGCCTGGTCACGCAGCCAGACGTAGCGGTAGTCGTAGTTGCGGCCGGCCTCCGCGCGCTCTGGCAGGCCGAGGGTCGCCGCGGCGACCATCCCTCCCCCCACGCAGGTGAGCCCGCGCATGACGGCATAGGCCTGCCGGGCATCGCGCGGGGCAACCGTGTGAGCGAAATCGGGAACCGCCGCAGTCCAGGAGTGCTCGGTCGCCGACCAGATCTGGTCGGGGTCGGGCGGTCGGTTCGGCAGCCGCCCGGTGCTGACTTCCAGCACGAGGTCGTGCTCGGATCCCTCTGGTACGGCGAGGTCAAGCAGTAGTCCGCCGTCGGGACTCTCCCGGGCAGCGCCGCCTCCGCTCCAGCGGATGCGCAGGTCGCCTGTCCGGGCCGTCCAGGTCCCGTCGTCGAGGCGCCGCAGCTGCCGCATCCCCCGTCGTCCGAAACCGTCGCGTAGGTCGAGGAGCACCCGCACCTGCGCCACCGACCGCAACGAGCGGACTCGGCGCAGCAGGACGAGCCGTTCAGGGTCGCCGGGATAGGCGAGGGCGTCTCGGCACTCGACCAGCGAGTCCGTAGTCACCCAGCGGTGACGCCAGATCAAGCTGCCCGGCTCGTAGTATCCGCCGGACACGAACCGTCCGGTGGGGGTCACCGAGTAGCCGCCGGCTCCCCCGACGAGCCCGGAGCAGATGGCGTCGGAGTCCCACCGCGGCGCACACAGCCAACCGACCTCGCCGGTCGGACCGCAGATCGCCCCACGGTAGCCGTCCGCGAGCAGGGAGTAGCCGCTCAGGACATGGACGGGGATGTGCTCGGCAGGGCCAGCGCTCATCACATCGCGCTCGCCGCGGCCAGCCCGAACGCCTCGGCGGCGGCCGCCGTCGCGACAGGACGGAGGTCCCGCGATCGTACGGCGAGGGCGACCATGCTTGCGCCGTGCAGCATGTCGACTGCGACTACGACGCGGCGAAGACGGGCCGAGCGCCAACGGCTGAGCGCGATGGCCTCGATGAGGTGCCGGCCCCCGAGCAGTCTGCCGGCGACGGCGACCGGTCGCGGACTCGTCCTGAGGGGGATCCGGTTCGTGACCGCTCCCGCCCCCACCACCAGCGCGGCGCCGATCACCCCGCGCGCGATCCCCATCGGGTCGACGTGCCAGCCGGCGCGGCGCCTCATCCGCGATCCCGGTGTATCCGGCCCATGACCGCGGCCGCGGCTGCCCCGGTTGCCACCGCCAGCAGCCCGTGATGGCGGGAGAGCCACGCCTGGACGCTGCCTCCATGCGCCTTGGCGTCAAAGATGCCGTGTGCGCCGAAGTCCTTGCCTGCCGCGCCGTCGGCGGGCTCCCAGAGATTGGCCGGGTGGTCCGGGGGTGTGGGCTCCTGCGTCTGCTGCGAGTCGAAACCGGTTCTCGCCAAGTACCGGTCCAGAAGGCCGGGTGCGACGGCGTTCGCGGCCAGCGTGGCCGCGGTGCTGCCGCCGACCCAGTACTCCCGTCGCCGCGGGTGCCGGGCGGCGTGTTCGACAGCCCGGGCCGCGACCTCGGGCTGGTAGATGGGCGGGACCGGCTGAGCCTGCCGGGGCAGGCGTGAGAGCACCCAGGAGAACTGCGGCGTGTTGACCGCAGGCATCTGGACCATCGTCACGTGGACACCGCTGCGTTCGTGCAGGAGCTCGCAGCGGAGCGACTCGTGGAAGCCCTGAATCGCGTGCTTGGCGCCGCAGTACGCCGACTGCAGCGGGATGCCGCGGTACGCGAGCGCCGACCCGACCTGCACGATCGTGCCGCGGTCGCGAGGCCGCATGCGAGCAAGCGCCGCCATAGTCCCGTAAACGTATCCCAGGTAGCTGACCTGCGTCACCCGGGCGAACTCCGCGGCCGAGATCTGGTGTAAAGGCGCGAACACCGAGGTGAACGCAACGTTGACCCAGACGTCGATCTCACCGAGCTCGGCCTCGACCCGCGCGGCGGCGGCCTCGACCTGGTCGGCGTCGGACACGTCGAGGGGGATGACGAGCCCGGTCGCTCCCCGGTGACGCACCTCGGCAACGGCCCCGGCCAGGCCCTTCTCCCCGCGAGCAAGCAGCGCCACTGATGTCCCCGGTCGGGCGAACTGCCGCGCGACCGCGCGCCCGATCCCGCCACTCGCCCCGGTCACGACGACGACCTTCGGATATCGGCTCATGTTCCTCCTGTCCACGTCTCGCCAGTCTTGACTCGTGTACCCGTCTCGCCCCCCGGGCAACCACGGTTCAGGAGACGTTCAGGTGGAGGTGACCACGACCGCCCAGATGCTGCCACCAAGACGCCTTGACTTCAAGTTAACTTCAGGTTGCACAGTGAGCTGGGGGCTGCCGGCAAGGGCAGCCCATCGACTTCAGGAGCATCTCGATGTCTGTTGCCGTTATCACCGGAGCCTCCCGCGGGCTCGGCAGAGCATTGGCCCTGGCGCTGGCCGACCGCCACTGGTCACTCGTCATCGACGCCCGGACCAGGTCCGACCTGGCCGTGGCGGTCGCCGACCTCGAAGCAGTCGGGGCGGTGAAGGTAACCGCGATCAGCGGCAGCGTCGCCGAAACCCCCCATCGCGGGCGGATCGCCGACGAGGTGGAGCGCCTCGGTGGCCTGGACCTGCTGGTCAACAACGCGAGCCTGCTCGGGCCGAGTCCCCAGCCGCGGCTCGCAGGCTACCCGGTCGACACCCTGCGCCAGGTGTACGACGTCAACGTGGTCGCGCCCCTTGCGCTCACCCAGGCTCTGCTGCCGTCGCTACGGCGCGCAGCCGGCACCGTCATCAACATCAGCTCGGACGCTGCGGTCGAGCCGTACGAGGGTTGGGGAGGCTACGGCTCCTCGAAGGCCGCTCTGGACCACCTCTCCGCGATCCTCGCCGCGGAGGAGCCTGGGGTGCGGGTGTATGCCTTCGACCCCGGCGACATGCGAACTCGGATGCACCAGGAGGCCTTCCCGGGCGAGGACATCTCCGATCGCCCGGAGCCGGAGACCGTCGTGCCCGCACTGCTGCGTCTGCTCGACGAGCGTCCTCCGAGCGCCCGGTACCGCGCGGCCGCACTGCAGGAACGGGCAGAGCAGACATGAGCGCGCAGACGGTGCGCTCATCGCTGCCGACGTTCAGCGTGCCGCCGGACGGCGAGGCGACGGCGCCTCCCGAGCGTCGGGGACTGGCGCGCGACGGAGTGCGCCTGCTGGTGGCGCGGCGGCGCGGTGTCGAGCACACCGCGTTCCGCACGCTCCCCGAGCACCTGCAGCCAGGCGACCTGCTCGTGGTCAACACGTCGGCCACTCTCCCCGCGGCCGTGGACGGGCTTCGCGCCAACGGGGTTCGTGGTCCCGTCCACCTGGCGTCGAGCCAGGACGACGGGTCCTGGGTGGTTGAGGTACGGCGCACCGACAACTCCGGACCTCAGACCGACCTCGCTCCGGGCGAGGTGGTCACGCTCACCGCAGGACAGCAGGTCCGGGTGCTCGAGGCGTTCCCGGACCCGGCGGCGGGCTCCTCCCGGTTGTGGCGGGTCGACCCTTTCCCGCGGCGGGAGCGGGTCGACTATTTGCTCGACCACGGGCGGCCCATCCGGTACGGCTACCTCAGCAGCGGCTGGCCGCTGGAGGACCTGCAGAACGTCTACGCCCGGCAACCGGGGAGCGCCGAGATGCCGAGCGCCGGCCGGCCCTTGACGCACCGGCTGCTGGTGCGGCTGATGGCCACAGGTGTGGTGATAGTCCCCATCCTTCTGCACGCCGGCGTTTCGAGCCCCGAGAAGCGCGAACCGCCCATGGCGGAACGCTTCGAGGTGTCGCGACCCGCCGCGGACCAGGTCAACCTCGCAAGGCGAAGGCGGCGTCGCGTGGTCGCGGTGGGCACCACCTCGGCGCGGGCGCTCGAGACCGTCGCCGACGCGAGCGGACATGTGGTGGCCGGCGACGGATGGACGGACCTGGTGCTCAGCCAAGCGCGGCCGGCTCGGGTGGTCACTGGCTTGGTCAGCGGCCTGCACGAGCCTGAGGCAAGCCATCTGATGCTTCTCGAGGCGGTTGCCGGCCCCGAGCTGGTCGCCATTGCCTATCGGGGAGCCGTCGCCGAGCACTACCTCTGGCACGAGTTCGGCGACTCGATGTTGTTCCTGCCCGAGATGTCGTGAGGGGAGCTATGTCCGGCCGAGTCCCGGAAAGGCCACCGGCGCGTCGCCCCAGCGGCTGCCGCGAACGGCGCAGTCCAGCAGGGTGCTGCTCATCATCAGCCGGGTGTCGGCAGTGGTGACCGCGGTCGCGCGGGCGTAGATCGCCGCGCACCCGGCCTCGAGATCGCGCGCGAGCCGCCGAGCCGTCGCCACGGTGGACACCCGGAAGGGGACGTCGTAGGCGGGCTCCGCGGCGACCGGCCGCCCGCCTGCCGTCGTGATCAGCTGCGTGAGCAGGTCACGCCGCTCACGATGTGCGTCGTACGACGCGGTGGCCGCCTCCGCCGTCGGCGCGTTGGACACTGCGGCGGACAGCACCCCCCCGAGTAGGCTGTACCCGTACACCGCAGCATGTTCGGCGGCCAGGCACGGCTGCAGCGGGGTCGCGGAGCTGACTGCGTCCGGGGCCGATACCGGGGTGTCCGCGGCGCGCGGCTCGGTCAGCTGCACGGTGACCGCGTGGGAGGCGGCGACCGACGCGAACAGCTGGGCGAGCAGTCCCGAGGTCGCGGTCAGGCACGAGGCGGACCGGGCGATGCGCGCCTCGAGTGCCAGGTCGCCGACGGCCAGCAGCAGGTCGCTCG
>JBBSGI010000049.1:0-22112 GCA_038254365.1 Propionibacteriales bacterium | reverse complement strand
GCATCCTCGCCCGCTCCTGGACCCGCGTGATCTACCGCTGCTGGCAAGACAACAAGCCCTACGACGTCGCCAACCACGGTGCGGTCCAACGGCTCAACCAACCGCCGCAAGCGGCCTAAGGTTGACTCAGAGGGTGTCATGACCTCTCCTCGATGTCCTTGCTCAACAAGGGCGAGGAGCGCAATGCGGCCATCGCGCGCGCGTGCTGGCTCTTGACCGTGCCGATGTTGCAGCCCAGGGCCGCCGCGGTAGCGGCCTCGGTCAAGTCCTCGAAGTACCGCAGCACCACCACCGCCCGCTGCCCCCGGCTCAGCATGCCCAAGGCGGCTACCAAGTCATGCCGCAGGTCGGCCAGCTGGTCGCTACTCGCGATGGGATCGGGCTCCGGCATGGTCTCCGTCGGAAGCTCGTCGGTCCACTTTCGGCGCCACCAGTCGGTGTACGTCGTGACCAGCGCACGTCGGGCGTACGCCTCGATGTCCCCGCCATGGGAGACCATTGGCCAGCGTCGCCAGACCTTGACCAGTGCGGTTTGCAACAGGTCCTCGGCCTTTTGCGCGTCGCCGGTCAACAGCCAGGCACTCCGCCAGAGCGATCGGCTCCGAGTGGCGACGAAGTCGTCGAAACTGGGGAGGTCCTTGGCGGCGACGTCAGCCGTCGGCTGCGCGTCATCCACGTCGACCACCTCGGGCATCACACGCTCCTCTGCCCTGTCAACGAGGCAGCAAGCCCTCGAGGTTGTCGCCGGAGCGACCGGATTCGTCCGACCGGGTCAGCCGGGAAACCCCCGCGCTCAACCGGACGAACCCGGAGCGAGCGGATTCGTCCGACCCGGGTCAGCCGGGAAACCCCCGCGCTCAACCGGACGAACCCGGAGGGGTGAGGTCGGCGGGGTCGGTGACCGGGAGATCACAGACGAAGTCGTGGCAGAGGTAGGCGGCCGGCGAGCCGCCGACCGGGGTCCGGGCCTCCAGCAGCGGCACGGCGCTGGTCTCGCCATCGCCTTGGGCGATGACCACCCCCGGATAGGTCAGCCCGAACGCCGCCAGCACCAGGGCGTCGCGCCGAGCATCGTCAGCCGCACCGACCACTGCCACTTGGCGCGGACCGTCGGTGAGCGCCTCCGCGACGGCCAGCGCCTTGCCGGCCGCCCGCGGCGCCTGCCGGGCGATACCCGCGACGTTGGCGACCAGGCCCTCGGCCAGTGCTCGGTGCCGCGCGTCCCCGGTCAGGCCGAACAGCGTGGTCAGGACGGCGGCCATGGTGGCCTGGCCGGACGGAGTGGCATTGTCCGTGGCGTCTCTCGGGCGGGCCACCAGCGCCTCTGCATCGGCCGCCGTGTCGAAGAAGCCGCCCGCTCCGTCGTCGAAGCGGTCAAGCACCTGGCCGACCAGCCGAGCCGCGCAGCCGAACCACTCCGGGTCGCCGGTCGCGGCGAAGAGCGTGAGAAGACCCTCGGCCACGCATGCGTAGTCCTCGAGCACCCCGGCCGGAGCGCCGACGACGCCGTCGCGAGAGACCCTGCGGAGCCTGCCGGAGGGCTCGAGGTGTACGTCGACCAGCAGCCGGCCGGCGGCGACCGCAGCATCGAGATACCGGCCCTCCTGCAGCAGCACCCCCGCCTCCGCCAGCGCGCCGATCGCCAGCCCGTTCCACGCGGCGACCACCTTGTCGTCACGAGCCGGACGGGGCCTCTCCTCCCGGGCCGCGCGGAGCCGCTCGACCACCTGACGGTGCTGGTCCCAGTCGGGGGGGTCGGCCGGGAGACGCAACGTCGATGCGCCCGCTTCGACGGTGCCCCGGTCCCCTACCTGGAACATCACCGCCGCCGCCGTACCGAGCGGCTCTCCCAGCACCTCGACGATCCCGGCGGGAGTCCAGACGTAGAACGCTCCCTCGCGCCCGTCGGAGTCGGCATCCAGCGCCGACGCGAAACCGCCCTCGGTGGTCGCCAGCTCGCGCAGCATGAAGTCCGCGGTCTCCCGAGCCACCCGCTGAGCCAGCGGCGATCCGGTCAGCCGCCACCAGTGCAGGTAGCAGGGCAGCAGGAGCGCGTTGTCGTAGAGCATCTTCTCGAAGTGCGGCACCACCCACCCCGCGTCCACGCTGTACCGCGCGAAGCCGCCACCGAGCTGGTCGTAGATGCCCCCGCGCGCCATCGCCTCGAGCGTCGCCGCCGCCATCCGGAGCGCCTCGCCGCCGTCATCCCGCACAGCCCGCCGGAGCAGGAACTCGAGGACCATCGACGGTGGGAACTTGGGCGCCCCACCGAAGCCTGCGTCGCGCGCGTCGAACGAGGTACGAAGCGCGCGGACCGCCTCGCTACCCAGGTCGGCGAGGTCCGCGGCCGCCCCCGCCTGGTCCGGGCCGAGCTGCGTCGCGGTGTTCAGGTGCTGCGCGATGTCGGCCCCGACCTTCTCGATCTCGGTACGGCGGTCATGCCAGGCCTCGGACACCGCGGAGAGCACCTGCCGGAAAGACGGCATCCCGTGCCCCGGTGCCGGGGGGTAGTAGGTTCCGGCGAAGAACGGCTCGCCGCCCGGTGTGAGCATGACACTCATCGGCCACCCGCCCTGCCCGGTCATCGCCTGGGTGGCGCCCATGTAGACGGCGTCGACGTCGGGCCGCTCCTCCCGGTCGACCTTGACGCACACGAAACTCTGGTTCAGCTGCCGGGCGGTGTCGGCGTCCTCGAAAGACTCGTGCGCCATGACGTGGCACCAGTGACACGCGGAATATCCGACGGACAGGAACACCGGCAGGTCGCGCTCCCGGGCGGCGGCGAATGCCTCGTCACCCCAGGGATACCAGTCCACCGGGTTGTCGGCATGCTGCTGCAGGTAGGGGCTTGTTGCCGAGGCGAGACGGTTGGCCATTCCGGTGACTCCTGACGAGTTGCACGTGAATCATTGCGCTATCAGTGATACACGAGAGTGAGGAACCGACTCGTCACGCTCTCCGGATCGTCGATTTCGTGGTCAAGATCCGCCTTGAGCGCACGGCGCAGATCCGCGCCTGCGAGGTGCCGGACAAGGCCGCGAGCCGCGCCTGCGTCAGGCCTCGTGCTCGCCGCGCCCTCTCCAGCAGGAACGAGCGGTCCACACCAGAACGATACCCAATCGGATGTATTGGAGCCCTCAAACTAATCGTCCAGAACACCTACCTGTTGCCCCCGGGCCGACGTACCCGCAACAACAAGGAGGAACCATGAACAAGAACACCGACGTTCCCTTCCACGCCCGCCACGAGGACGAGCTGCTCACCCTCGACGAGGTCGCCGAGATCTTGCAGACTTCGCCGAACACCGTTCGCTGGTGGCGCCAGATGGGCACCAGCCCCGAGTTTTTCAAGATCGGCCGGCGGCTCTACACGACCGTCGGCGACCTGCGCCGCTGGATCCGCGAGCAGCGGCTCGCCTCCCAGCCCGTCATCGCTGCACCGAAGGCGGGGTGATCCCGATGGACGACCCGCGCAACATCTTCCTCGACGCAAGGGAGGTGATGCGCCGCTACGGCTGGGGCAAGACCAAGGGCTACCGCAACCTCAAGGACCAGAAGCTGGTCCCGCCGCCGGTGATGACCCACCCCGACCGCTGGCGCCTCGACCAGCTCTTGGCGTGGGAGGAGAAGCGCATGGCGCTGGCCGAGGCCGCGCTGAAGGCCCTCGTCGCAGCCGACCGCGAGCGGGTGACCGTTACCGACCTGCTCCCCCAACCCAAGCGACGACGACGATCTGCCTGACAATCATTCGGCGCTCGGCGACCCTCCCGCGCAACGGACTCATGGTTCACAGCCGACTTCGACATCGGAGAACCAGCCGCACGTCAACGCGGCGGATGGATGCACCCTCGTAGCTTCCCGCCACACTGGTCCCGTCAGCGACGCAGGCTCGCGACGCTCAGCTCGACGGTGTCGCGGTACACCCGCGCGCCCATGTCATCGATCGGAGATACCACTGTGGTTCCCACCTTGATGCCGTGACCCTTGGCCCGCTTCTTGAAACTATCGCCGAGCTGGATCCACTTATCGTGCTCATCCGCAGAGAGAACGGATGATGTCACCACGACGAGCCGGAAGGACTTCGGCGCAAGGTCGTCGCCCCGGATATCGAGGCGCACCTCCTCAACCTTCGACCACCAACCCGTGCCCTTCTTCGCCGATGCCTTGATGGCGGCCTCGATGTCAGCACGAACCACGTCTAGGAAGAAGTCGTGCAGGGCTGGCCGTCCGGCTCGCTGCGCGAGGTGGACACCGAAGTCCAACGCCTGGTCCGGTGTCGCGAACCCTCGGACGGGCGTCGCGTCCAAGAGAACGGCCTTGCTCACGGGGAAACTCACCCGCAGGTCCACCGCCCACTTCGACCGCAGCTTCCTCCCGGTCAGTCCGTACCGGTCGACGACTTGTCCGGTCACAAGCTCGTTCCACTGGTCGGTGGTCGCCTCGGCTACTTGCACAACTGGGCTGACCTGGACGAAAGGCTCCCGGGCTCCCGGGCCTTTCGCGCAGACGTCACATGTCTGGGTCGTGACGATGGCGTACTTCGGAAGCTGCCCAGGCCATGGCACCAGGCCGCCGCCTGGCGTTGGCTGGCCGGTGACAGGATCCGGCGAGGTCGCGGTTGTCGACCAGACCAGCGGAGGGCATGGCAGCAGGTCGCCTTGGCGCCATTCATCGAGTGCTGCGACCTGGTCGGATGTCCAGGCCGGGACGAAGTCGCGGAGCAGGGCAAGATCGGGGCGAGTACTCATCAAGGGACCTACTCGAAGAATCCCGCAGCAGACTTCTGCCTGGCCCTGCGCCTGGCTTCGTTGGTGAGCTCGCCGCGCATCGCAGCTTCCTTCAGGGCCTCCTGAACGAGTTTGCGGTGCTGGCCGGATGTCAACAGAGCACGTCTCTCGGCGCCACCCTCCTTGAACCAGGGCGCGGGAACGTTCTCGAACATGTCGCTGAGCGCCCGGACGCTGTTGAGCACGGCCCAAAGTTGTCCTTGGGTCTCAACGCGAGGGCGACGACCGCTCTTCCAGTTGTGCCAGTTCCGGCGCTTGATCTTCGCGGCCTCGATGATGTCCCCGTCGGGGACGCCGAGCTGCTGAGCCAACCACTTAACGACCTCGACGACGTCGCTTGCACCAGTAGGCACTACAGCTTGGGTATGAGCAGCTGACAACTCGTCGAACGCATCAGGCTGGACCGCCATCCACGCGTCCTCGTCGGTCTGCAAGAGCTCGCCATCCGTCGATGCAAGCCAGCGCAAGACCTCGAGTTGTGGACGTAGGTCGGCTGCGCTGCCGCTGATGAACACGCGAATACGCTGATCCACGGAACGGTTCAGAGAACGCCGAAGAACTACAGTCCCGGGGATGGTTTTGGAGAGGCGAAGCAACGGTTCATGCTCCAACGCAAAGTGAGCAAGGACGTCACGCAGCGCCGCGTTGGTGACGGCACCAAGTTCGAGGTACGTCGAAGCCTCCGGCACGGCGGGAGTCTTCCAGGGCAGCGGCTCGGTGACGTCGCCGGCGGTTGGCGCGCCTGAAGCGGCGAGGAGGTTTGCGGTCATCGTTCTCCCTCCACCGTCGGCTCGACGGCGATGCCGAGCTGCTCAAGGAACTCAGAGGTGAGCGTCCCACGGAACACCGTTGCAGCTGTGTAGTTGAGGCGGGTGAGCAGCTCCAGCGCACTGGCTCCGGCGAACGGCTCGGTGCTGGCATCAAACACGTCGAGGTCGAGCAGGTAACTGAAGCTGTTGCGTGCTGCGGCGTCGCGGAACGGTCCGTGACGCAACGCGGTGTTCGTGGAGTCTGCGTTTCGCAGGTGAAGCTCCTGGTGTGCCTGTTCGACACGTTGGGCCCATGGCCCGGCGATGACAGGCCCGAGCAACCAGTCCTGAACGCGCCCTTGCCACGCTTGCGGAGCGGTGGCCGCCTCGTCGACGAGGCGGTTCACGTACCGCAGCCCGGCGCGCGTGCGCAACTGCACGTGCGCGTTCTCATCCAGCCAACTCAAGGCAGCCTCAAGAACGGGCTTCAGTGTCTCACTGAAGTGGGTGTAGGAACTGCTCTGGACAAGCAGCACGTCAGGAAGCCAGGTGACCTGCATCTGCGCTGACTCGTCATTGAAGACCCAGCCCTTCACTGACGTCCCCTGCACCGCTTGGCCGCCAACCGGCGACATAGAGACGGCGACCTCCTGGCGAGCGGCAGGGTTCATGACCTTGAAGGCCAGCTCCGTAGTACGCAGTGAATCGCGGAGCGAGAGAGCGAGCCCTTCTTCAGCCGCGCCGGCGGCGCTCGTAAAGCGGATCTCGGCAGCGGCGACCTCGATGGTTGGGCGCGCGAGAATAAAACGTTCGCCCGAGGCGATCGCGTTGGTGGTCACAGGCAAACCCCCTTCGAGTTGCATACTACTTACATACCGTGCGGGACCGACAGTATCGCGCAACCGTCCCTCGTTTGAGCCGAACGGCCGGAGGGGATCTCCTGCCCGATCCTCGATGAGCATCTCGGCCGCACTCCACTCGATCTCGGTGCAGGGGCGTCTTGAACTCGGTCACGCCACATGCCGCCCGAGCAGAATCTCGGCCTGCTTCGCCATGCGGTCGATGCCGCCGTAGGCGTCCAGGACCACCTGGTCTCGCGCAGCGACGGTGACGCCGTCGATCTCGGTCCTGCCAAGCTCACT
This sequence comes from Propionibacteriales bacterium, assembly GCA_038254365.1. GTDB lineage: Bacteria > Actinomycetota > Actinomycetes > Propionibacteriales > Nocardioidaceae > JAWWPG01. The sequence goes on along the minus strand of JBBSGI010000049.1, from coordinate 15,435 downwards.
GACACCGTCGAAGGGGATGAGAGTGACTCGCATGCCGAACAAGCCCGGCTCCTTGCGCGTCAGACCCGCCGCTGCGGCTGCACGCGCGACGTCCTCGACGTAGAGCACCGGCCACGTCTCTCCCGCACTGGAGCGATAGAGGTTCGCACCGGCATCGCCGGTCAGCGCGTACTCGACACCAGCCTTGCCAAGCGCCTCAGCGACGTCGTACGCGCTCGGCCCAGCATTGAAGTCCACTGCGCCGGGGCGGCGGGTTAGACGTGCCGCACGCCCTGCGCGGAACAGCAGGTCGGCCTCCTGGCCGGGAACCGTGCGACCAGAGGCGTCCACGAGACCAAGTCGCGTCCAACGCTGCCACCACGACTGGACTTCGGGGGTAACCGCGATGCCGAGAGCCGGGTCGAGTGTCAACCGCGCGGCGGCGATCGCCGCCTTGTCGGCAACCCCGGTGAACCCGATCGGCTCTCCCAGCACCGTCAGGATCTCCTGCGCCAGGTCGAAGGAGGGACTCACCTTGCCGGCCTCGATCCGCGTCACCGTCGTCGGGGCGACGTCGACCAGCGCCGCGAGCTGGCGGGCACTGAGCCCGTTCACGCGGCGCAGGGTCGAGATGCGCTCCGCAAGGTCCATGCGATACGTCCTAGAATAGCGTTGCAAATATGCAACATGTTAAGAAGCCTCGCAAACCTAGCACGTTCCCCTGGACGTGTTAGGTGCCTCGACACGTCGCAGAAGCTCCCGAGTGATTACACGAAAGTGATACACGAAGCCGCGGAATCGGTGTCCAACCGCGGTCTTGGCCGAAACGACACGAACCGCCACACCCCCGCTGACCTGCGGTTTCGTCAACCTTCGCCAACAGCCATCGATGGCGCTACCTCGTGGCACCAGTGACACGCGGAATATCCGACGGACAGGAACACCGGCAGGTCGCGCTCCCGGGCGGCGGCGAATGCCTCGTCACCCCAGGGATACCAGTCCACCGGGTTGTCGGCGTGCTGCTGCAGGTACGGGCTCGTCGAGCTCGCCAACCGGTTCGCCATGTGTCCAACATAGGCATCTGCCAGCCGGCTCGCGCTGGCCAGCGGGGCCATGGCCGCCGCGCAGCGGCTCAGGAACAGCCAGCACCGAGGAGCGTTACCGCTCGTCGTCGTCCGACGAGGGGGACGACGGGCGCTCGTCGTCGGGTTCGGAGCCGGTCGGCCGGTCTGCCGCGTCGGGACCGAAGGACGCCCGTGGCGGTACCTGGATCTTGCCCAGCTGGGTGTTCATGCTGCGCCAGAGCAGGAAGGTCGCGACGACGAGAGCCATCACCACGAAGAAGGCGACCCAGCCCGGCTTGATGTCGTTGGGGTTGTAGGCGATCACGCGCTTACCTTCGTCATACGCCCATGGTCTCGCGGCGCCCGTCGTAACCCTCGGCCAGTCCCCGGATCGACGCGAACAGGTCGTCCTCGGGCACCGAGACCTCGACCAGGCTGCGCACCAGCTCGAAGTCCTCGGTCGGCCAGGCTCGCTGGCTGATCTCCATAGGCACCTTGAACCACCACCCATCGGGGTCGATCTGCGTGGCGTGCGCGATCAGGGCGCGGTCGCGCACCGGGTAGAAGTCGGCGCACTCCACCCGGGTCGTGACCCGCTGCTCCTGCTCCGGGTCCTCCTTCCAGGACTCGAGGCGTTCGGTGTACGGCGACTCCAGCCCCTCCGCCAGCATCGCCTCGTGGATCGCCAGCATCCGCCGCCGGTGAAACGTGTGGTGATAGTAGATCTTGAGCGGTTGCCAGGGCTCCCCCGCTTGCGGGTAGGCGCTCGCGTCGCCGGTCGTCTCCCACGCCCGCATGCTCACCAGATGGGTCATGACGTGGTCGGGATGGGGGTATCCCCCGTTCTCGTCGTACGTCGTCAGCACATGCGGCTTGAACTCACGGATCAGCCGAACCAGCCGCTCGGCAGCCTCGTCCACGGGCACCCTCGCGAAGCATCCTTCCGGCAGCGGCGGCAGCGGATCGCCCTCGGGCCATCCCGAGTCGACGAACCCCAACCAGTCCTGAGTGATGCCCAAGATGTCGCGCGCCGCCGCCATCTCCTGCCGACGGATCTCGGTAATGTTCGCCAGAACGTCCGGCCGGTCCATGTTCGGGTTCAGGATCGACCCGCGCTCACCCCCCGTGCAGGTGACCACCCGCACATCGACGCCCTCCGCCACGTATTTCGCTGTGGTCGCGGCGCCCTTGCTCGACTCGTCGTCGGGGTGTGCGTGCACGTGCATGAGCCGTAGCCGTTCGCCCACTGAGATCCCTCACTCGCTGCTCGATGCCTGCTGCGGTTCTATCCTCTCCACACCAGCACAATGGTGTACGACGGACGGCCCCCGCCCCACACCGGTCCGGGGGCCGGCAGCGACGAGACATCGCCCGGCATCATCTGCGGGATGGCCACCCGCCGCGGTTCAGGACAGAGGTGGTGACGCATGACCCGGCCCTCCACGCAGGCCATGGCCGAGCGCTACGGCCACCCGTCGCTCGCCCGCGGCCGGGCGGGCCTCGCGGTCATCGTCTTCCTGGCCGTCGCCCTCCTCGGCTGGGCGGTCTGGGCCGCGCTCGGCCAGACCGGCGAACAGGTCGGCGGGCTCGTCGAGTCGTACGACGTCCGCTCCCCTCACCTGGTCTCGGTGACCCTGCAGATCACCCGGGAGTCGACGGATGCCGTCCAGTGCACGGTGAGCGCCATCGCCAGCGATCACGTCGAGGTGGGCAGACAGGTGGTCCGGCTGCCCCCCGGTGACACCGGCACCAGAACCGTCACCACGGTCGTCCGGACCGAGCGCGAGGCCACTAGCGCAGACGTCGCCTCCTGCAGCTGACCAAGCTGTCGGCCACCGTGGTCTCCAGCAGGTTTCTTGGTAGCCTCGACTCTTCCCGCTAGTGGCGTGCCGCCTCGGCACGCCCACGACCAAGGAGCGACGTCCGTGACGCAGCCCACAGCCGAGTCCGTTGTCTGGCTCACGCAGGAGGCCTACGACCGGCTCTCCGTCGAGCTGGACAACCTTCGCGGGCCGGTCCGCGCCGAGATCTCCCGCCGCATCGCCGAGGCCCGCGAGGAGGGCGACCTCCGGGAGAACGGCGGGTACCACGCCGCCCGCGAGGAGCAGAGCAAGACCGAGGCCCGGATCCTGCAGCTCGAGGACATGCTCCGCCGTGCCCAGGTCGGCGAGACACCGAAGGACGACGGCGTCGTGGAGCCGGGCATGCGCGTGACCGTCAAGTTCGCCGGTGGGGACACCGAGACGTTCCTTCTCGGTGCGCGGGAGGTCCTGGCCGTCGACGACAGCGTGGAGATGAGCGTCTACTCCCCGCAGTCCCCCCTTGGCGCCGCGATCGTCGGTAAGCGGGTCGGTGAGACGGCCAGCTTCAAGGCGCCGACCCGGCACAACACCACCGTCACGGTCGAGATCCTCGAGGCCAAGCCTTTCGTGAGCTGAGCTGCTTGCGGAGCCTCGGCGACCACGTCCACTCTCGGCACCACGAGACCTTCGTCGTCATCGAAGGCAGTTCCGTGCCCGGGGTGGTGCTCAGTTCACGATGGGGCGGTAGCCGTGCTCGTCGAGCTGCTTCAGCAGCAGGTCGCGGTGCTCCTGTCCGCGCATCTCGAGCTGCAGCACCACCTCTACCTGGTCGAGCGGCAGAGTCTCGGAGGTGCGCTCGTGCACCACGTCGAGCACGTTGGCCTCGACCGCGCTGAGCTCACCGAGGAGCCGCGCCAGCCCACCCGGTCGATCCGGGATGCGGCACCGGATCGACAGGTAGCGGCCCTGTGCCGCCATCCCGTGGCGGATCACCCGCATCAGCAGTAGGGGGTCGATGTTGCCGCCGGAAAGGACTGCCACGACGGGGCCGGTGAAGTCGTGTGGCTCATCGAGCAGAGCCGCGACGGCAGCGGCTCCCGCCGGCTCGACGACGACCTTTGCCCGCTCCATCAGCGCCAGCAGGGCCGTCGAGAGAGACTCTTCGGAGACGGTCCGCACCTCGTCGACGTTCTCCTGGATGGCGGCGAACGGAACCTCACCGGGACAGCCGACCGCGATCCCGTCCGCCATCGTGGCCATCGCGCCGAGCGCAACGGGCCGACCGCTGCGCAGCGACGCCGGGTACGCCGCCGCCGACTCGGCCTGCACCCCGATCACGCAGACCCCCGGGACAAGGGCCTTGACCGCCGTGGCGACTCCGGCGACCAGCCCACCGCCGCCGGTCGGCACCAGGATCGTCCTCACGTCGGGGACCTGGTCGAGAATCTCGAGGCCGCAGGTCCCTTGCCCCGCCACGATGTCGACGTGGTCGAAGGGGTGGATCAGGATCGCCCCGGTCTCCGCCGAGAAGGCCCGCGCCTGGACGAGGGCCTCGTCGATCGTGTGCCCCGCGAACCTCACGTCAGCGCCGTACCCGCGAGTCGCGTTCTCCTTGGGGATCGGAGCACCGTACGGCATGAAGACGGTCGCGGTGATGCCGAGCTGGTTCGCGGCCAGCGCGACTCCCTGCGCGTGGTTTCCGGCGCTGGCGGCGACCACGCCCAGTGCCCGCTCCTGCCGGGTGAGGTTGCTGATCCGCAGGTATGCGCCGCGGATCTTGAACGACCCCGTCCGCTGCAGGTTCTCGCACTTGAGATAGACGTCGGTGCCGGTGATCGCGCTCAACCAGCGGGACCCCTCCATCGGGGTCACCAGGGCGGTGCCCTTCACCCGCTCGCGCGCCTGCTGGATCTGCTCCAGCGTCACCGCGAAACCGGAGTTCGTCATACCGGGAGCCTAGTCCGACCGAGGCCGGCTCCGAGGATCTAAGCTCAGTCATCGGCTCCCCGTCGGCGGTTCCGGGCGGCGAAGGCGGCCACCTTCGCCCGGTTGCCGCAGTCGGCCATGCTGCACCAGCGGCGCCGTCCGGTGCGGTCCACGAAGAGCCAGCCGCAGCCGGCGCCGGGGCATGCCTTCACCTCTGCCAGGTTCGTGTCGACGAGGAATGACTCTGCCGCTCGGGCGACCGCCAGCACCGGTTGCGCGAGGCCCGCCGAGCGGCGCAGCTGCCAGCGCGCTCCGTCGCCGTCCGGCACCAGGACACGTGCGAAGCCGCCTCCGGGCGAACTCGGAGACCACGCGGACGCCGTACCACAGCCAGGACTTCCTTGACGCGGCTGGGACGGTTTGTCCCTTCGAGCTCGCGGGTCACATCGTGAGTGACCAGGAGCGCTACCGCACCACGGCGTACTTCCTGGCGGCTCACCGCGGTATCAGGAGTTCACCGGCCAGCTGATCATTCGCTTCACCAATACCGAGACGGGTGAGTCGGCAGTTCGCAACCTCACTGGCCGTGGGGACTTCGAGTACTTCGCCGACGGCGGGTTCACGCTCTATGACAAGGGCGGCCACTTCGGTGCCGGGCTGCACCGGGGCGACGACCCCGGAGCCGGCTACTACGTCGTCACCGGCCATGGCTGGGCCGTGCACGGGGACGCCGACGGCCACTACACGCTCATCGAGGGTCACGGAACGATCGAGAATCTCTGCGTCACCCTCGGCTGAGCGTCTCCTTCGTTAAGACGCCCTCATTCGCTCCAGCAGCCGACCACGTCTGCGGCGATAGCGTAGGCGACGTCGGCCCGCGACTCCCCGTTCGGACCGGCGGTCGCCGGCAGTGCGCCGGCGTCGACCACCAACGTCTTGCCGTCCTTGAGGAAGACGACGCGGCCCTTCGCGGTCTCGTACGACGGCAAGCCGAACGCCTCGAGGCCCTTCAACAGCGGGGGTGTGCCGTCGAAGGCACGCAGCGCCGCGAAGTAGGCCTGGCCGCTCGGTCGCTCGAGCGAGTCCTTGACCGAGACGACCAGCGGGCCGTCGGCCAATCGGTAGGTGCAGGTGAACAGCCGGCCGCTCCAGGTGGAGACCCCAGCCGCGAGGGTGGGCTGCTCGAAGGTCTGCGACACCGCGCGCCGGATCTCCTCGCCGCAGACCATGATGGCCGCCTTCGAGGGACCTTTGGCGGTCACTCGCTGAGCGGCCATGTGGGTGCCCGGCGCCATCTCCATGCCAGGGCTCGTCTGTATCCCGTGGGTCGGCTGCACCTGCTCCGTGTCCCCGTTTCCCGCTCCACCCGAGCCGCACCCCGCCAGGAGGGCGAGCGCGGCAACACCGGCGGCAACGGGCAGTGCACGGCGACGTCTCATATTCGGGATTCGTCGGCCACGGGAAGTCGGATTGCCTTATCACGTCAGGGCAATCCGTGGTCTCGACCGCTCCGAACCCCCTGTGTACGAGAGCGTAGAGCTGACTCGGCGGAGATCGCGTCCGGTCGGTGCGCTCCACCAACACTCGCTACACACGAGAGAAGGAACGTCCCATGCACAGAACTCGACTGCTTCTTCCGCTGGCAACCGCGGCACTCGCCGTCGCCGTGACCCCGCTCTCGTCGGCATCGGCCGACACGGGCACGAGCTACGGCGCCACGCTCAACGCACTGAACCACGCCTCCGGCTCGGGGATGCTCAGCCTGGCGCTGAACGGCAACCAGGCGACCATCACCGAGCACTGGTCCGGCCTGGCCGCGAAGTTCGGTAGCGCCGCATACCCCCACGTGCAGCACATCCACATCGGCGCTCAGGGCACCTGCCCGCCGCCGTCAGCCGACAAGAACGCGGACGGCGTCGTGAACACCACCGAGGGCACGCCGTTCTACGGTGGCATCGGCACGACGCTCTCTGTCACCGGTGACACCAGCCCCGCGGCCGCCACCGACATCAAGATCGCCCCGAGCGGGTCGAGCACCGACTACTCTCGCACGATCACGCTGAGCAGCGACACCGTCCAGTCCATCCAGGCGGGCACCGCAGTGATCGTGGTCCACGGTCTGGACCCCGCGACGCTCAGCAAGAAGGCCCAGGGTGAGAAGAGCGACCTGGTGCCCTCCCTCCCGCTGGCCGCAACCTCGCCGTCTCTGTGTGGCGCGCTCAGCGCCTGGCCCACCGCCCCTCAGACCGGTACCGGCTCGACGACAGGCGTTGAGGACAAGGGCCTGATCGGGCTGGCCGGCGCCATGGTTCTCGGAGCCGGTGGCCTGATGGTGGCCGCTCGTCGCCGTACGGCCAAGGTCGACACGCAGGCCTGATCAACCCGTGTCGAATCGTTTCGCGAGATCGCCGGATGGCGGCCGCCCGGGCTGGCTCTATCTGCTGGCCCTGGTGGCCGCCGTCGGCGGTGTCGTTGTCCTCGCACTTGCCATCTCGGCGCAACGTTCGGCGCCGCGACCACCCCCCTCGGCGCAGGGCAAGGTGAATGTCCGCCCGGTCAGCGGAATCGACTCGGCTGGCGACCCCGCGGCGCCGTCACCCAGCAGCTCAACCAGCAGTTCAGCCCCGCCGTCGTCTGCATCGCCGAGCAAGCAGTCCCCAAGCGGGCAGGTGCTGACTCTTCCGCCTTCGATGCCTGCCGCGATCACCATCCCGGCGATCCAGGTCCGGTCCGAGGTGATCTCCATCGGCAAGAACCCCGACGGCACGCTCGCTGTTCCTCAGCCGGGCCCCAACCTGGACAAGGTGGCGTGGTACCGCGGCTCAGCCACCCCTGGCGCGCCCGGACCGAGCGTGCTCGAGGGCCACGTGGACACCACGGAGGGTCCTTCCATCTTCTTCCGTCTCGGGGCCGTGCAGATCGGGGACCGGATCTCCATCACCCGGATGGACCGGTCCACCGCGATCTTCACGGTCAACGCCGTGCGGTCGTACCCGACGCACGCGGACTTCCCGGTGGCCCAGATCTTCGGCGACCAGCTGCAGAGCCCGACGCTTCGGCTCATCACCTGCAGCAACTTCGACTCGTCGATCGGGCACTACGTCGGAAACACGGTCGTCTTCGCCCACCTGACCGCCGTACGGCCGGCGTAGTCGGGCCGACCGAGAGAAGTTGCATGGTGCACGCATCTAGATATATGCTTGTGCCATGCAACCGAATGTCCGCTTCACTGAGGCGCCGGCGACGGCCGAGGAAGCGCTGATCGGGCTCCTCATGCAGGCCGGCCGCAAACTGCGCACGCGTCATCCTGAGGACCAGGTGGACCCGTCCACCTTTCCGCTGGCCCGGGCGCTGATGTGCGGAGACGGCATGCGCGTCTCCGACCTGGCCGCCCAGGTCGAGCTCGACGCCTCGACGGTGAGCCGCCAGATCAAGCAGCTCGAGGACAAGAACATCATCGAGCGTGCCACCGACCCGGCAGACGGCCGGGCGTCGCTCGTCCGCCTGACGAGCTATGGCGAGGAGCACATGCAGGCCGCCTTCCGCCGGCGCCTCCTCCGCATCAAGTCCGCTCTCGAGCCGTGGAGCGACGACGACTTGGCCCACCTCAAGATTCTGCTCACCCGGCTCGCGAAGGACCTGCGCGACGCCAACGACCTCGACGAGCTCCGGAGTACGCACCCATGACGCAGCAGTCCAGCAGGACCCCCGTGGCCGACGCCGACGGCTACCTGTCCCACCGGCAGATCCTGGTGGTGATGGGCGGCCTGATGGCCGGCATGTTCCTCGCCGCCCTCGACCAGTCCATCGTCGGCACGGCGCTGCCGCGGATCACCAGCGAGCTCGGCGGCATCGACAAACTGTCGTGGGTCGTCACGGCGTACCTGCTCACCCAGACCGCCTCGACGCCCCTGTGGGGCAAGATCTCGGACCTCTACGGACGCAAGCGGATCTTCCAGCTGGCCATCATCACCTTCCTCACCGGCTCGCTGCTCGCCGGGCTGGCGCAGGGCATCACCGAGCTGATCGCCTTCCGCGCGATCCAGGGGCTCGGCGGTGGAGGTCTCTTTGCGCTTGCCCTGGCCACCATGGGCGACATCGTCCCGCCTCGCGAACGCGGCCGGTACGGCGGCTACTTCGGCGCAGTCTTCGGGACGTCGAGCGTCCTTGGCCCGGTGCTCGGCGGGTTCTTCACCGACGGGCCGGGATGGCGCTGGATATTCTACGTCAACATTCCCGTCGGCATCGTCGCGCTGGCCATCACGTCGTCGGCCCTGAAGATGAAGCACGTGCGCCGAGAGCACACGATCGACTACCTGGGCGCAACCACCATCGTGGCCGGTGTGAGCTCATTCCTGCTCTACACCACGTGGGCCGGACCGGACCACGGCTGGGCATCGTGGCTGGGCGCCGCCCTCATCATCCTCGGGCTCGTCATGACGGCACTCTTCGTCTTCGTGGAGGCCCGCGCCACGGAGCCAATCATCCCGCTCGAGCTGTTCAACATCTCTGTGTTCAGGACCAGCAACCTCTACAGCTTCATCATCGGGTTCGCGATGTTCGGCGGCATCGTCTTCCTGCCGGTCTACCTCCAGGTGGTCGACGGGATGAGCCCGACCCGGTCTGGGCTGGCTCTGTTGCCCATGGTCGTCGGCATCTTCTCGACCTCCATCTCCTCGGGCATCGCGATGAGCCGAACCGGTCGCTACAAGGTGTTCCCGATCATGGGGGCGGTGACGGTTGCGCTGGCGCTCTACCTGCTCTCCACATTGGGCGTCGGATCGCCGTACTGGCAGGCGGGTGTCTACTTCTGGCTGTTCGGTGCAGGCCTGGGGCTCAGCATGCAGATCATCGTGACGATCGTGCAGAACGCTGTCGACCGTCGCCACATGGGCACCGCGACCAGCTCGGTGGCGTTCTTCCGCTCGATGGGCGGTACGTTCGGCGCCGCGGTCTTCGGCGCGATCCTGACCGCTCGATTCGCCACACACCTCAGCGCTCAGCTTGGCCCCACAGGCAGCTCGGCTGCGCAGGTCGGTGGCAGTGTCACCGGCAACGTTCAGAAGATCCAGCAGCTGCCGGAGCCCATGCACGAGTTCGTGCTGAGCGCCTACGCGGACTCGTTGCATGACGTGTTCCTATGGGCGATCCCGGTCGTGCTGGTGGCGCTCGCCATCTCGCTGTTCATCAAGGAGGTCCCGCTCAAGGCTCGCGCCCAGTCGCAGGCCGAGGGCACTGTCGTCGACGCCGACGAGATCGCGCTCGCCCACTGACGGAGCTGCTGACGAAGGCTCATCTCGGACCCGGCCCGCGGAGGCCCGCGAGCAGCCGATGGGCGGCCATGGGATGCTCCGACACGAGCAGGCCGGCCGCCGCCAACACGTAGTCGGTGTCGACGACCACGCGAGGCTCCCGCGGCACGAGCCAGCCGCCTTCGACATGCTCGCCCGTGGCCGCTGCCAGCACAGCAGCCGCGTCGCTTGTTGACGCGTGACGAAGCACTCCGCCCGACCCGACGAGCAGGTCGCTCTCGCGCAGGTCCTTGCCGTGGCGCTCGACCAGGCGTCCGGACGGGCTGAACACGACCTGTTGTCGCCCGGCATGGCGTCGTACGGCGATCGCGATCGCCGCCGACGCGATCGCCAGGTCATGGCGCTTCTCCTCGGCCGATGTCGGCACCAGGCCGGGGTCGTGGTGACGGGCCTGCGCGGCGGTCAGCAGGCCGGCAGGCAGGTCCAGGCCGGCGTCGACCGCGGCACGAACGGTCGGGACCGCGCTCCACCGCATGCCGAGGTCGCCCTCGACGGTGCGACTCACCGGGACGTTGGCGACGACCTCGCGCCCGACCTCGGCGGTCTCTGGCTCCAGCTCGACCACCGAGTGGACGTCGGTGGTGGCTCCTCCGACATCCACAACCACCACGTCACCGGCGCCCGGCTGGTCGGGTCCTAGCCCGCGGGACAGCAGCTCCACGGCCCGGAGCACCACATCGGGGGTGGCGCCCTGCACCATCGACCTGAAGTCAGCACGCTGCGACAGGTGCTTGCCGCCGATCACGTGCCGGAGGAACATCTGACGGATTGCCGCTCTCGCGCTCTCGGGCTCCAGTACCCCGATCTCCGGAACTACGTTGTCCGCAACGACGCAGGGCACCCGGGCGGCGCCGAACAGGTGCTCGATCTCCTCCGCCACGTTGGCGTTCCCGGCCACGACGATCGGCCCCGCCCAGCGGGCACTGGCCAGACGTGCGGCGTTGCCGAGCAGCACGTCCGCATTTCCCCCGTCGGTACCTCCGACGAGCAGCAGCACATCCGGCCGGCTCGCGCGCACGGCGCCCAGCTCGACGTCTCGCGACGACACGTGCACCACCCGCCCGCCGCTGGAGAGCGCCACCCGGCGGCCGGCCTCCGCGGTAACCAGCTCCTCGTTTCCGATGACCGCGATGCGTAGCCCGCCACCCGCCGACGAGCAGGCCAGGGTCGGCGGGTCGCCGTTGCCGGCAAGAGGTTTGAGCTTTGAACGCAGGGCGTCCCAGCCGTCGAGCACATCGCTCTCGATGGTCGTGCGGTGGCTTGCCTGCCCGATGAGCCGGGCCTCGTCGAGGTCGACCAGCGCGCCCTTGGTGAACGTCGAGCCGAAGTCGACGCAGTAGACCAGCTCCATCCGCCGTGCTCCAGCGGCTCAGAAGGCGAGCATCGAGTCGAGGTCTGCCAGCAGGTCGGTGATGGACTCGATGCCCACCGACAGCCGCACGAGGTCCGGTGGCACGGCCAACGGAGACTCGGCCACCGATGCGTGCGTCATGGTCGACGGCAGCTCGATCAGAGACTCAACCCCGCCGAGAGACTCGGCGAGGGTGAAGATCTTGGCGCGCTCGCAGACCTCCCGAGCGCCCGCGACGCCTCGCTTGACCCGGAACGAGACCATGCCGCCGAATCGGCTCATCTGACCGGCGGCGACCCGGTGGCCGTCACTACCCTCGAGCCCCGGGTAGTAGACCGTCATAACCTCCGGGTGAGCGACCAGCGCCTCGACGACCCGCTCGGCGTTGTCACAGTGCCGGTCCATGCGGACGGCCAACGTCTTCAGTCCACGCAGCGTGAGGTAGGCGTCGAACGGGCCGGCCGTGGCCCCGGTGGAGTTCTGGAACGTCGCGATGGCCTGCCCGAGCTGGTCGCTGGCCGTCACGAGGGCGCCGCCGACGACGTCGCTGTGCCCGCCGGCGTACTTGGTCGTCGAGTGCACGACGACATCGGCCCCGAAGCTCAGCGGCCGTTGCAGGTAGGGGGTTGCGAAGGTGTTGTCGACGACGAGCAGTGCATTGTTGTCCTTGGCGAGCGCGGCGATCGCCGCGAGGTCGGCCACCCCCAGCAAGGGGTTGCTCGGCGTTTCTAGCCAGATCACCTTGGTCGTCCCGGGTTCGATGACGGCGGCTATCGCGTCCACGTCGTGGCCCGGCGCCGGCGTGTGCCGCACGCCCCAGGGCTCGAAGACCTGCCTGAAGAGCCGATAGGTGCCGCCGTACGCGTCCAGGGGGATCACCACATGGTCGCCCGGCTGGCAGACCACCCGGAGCAGGGCATCCTCGGCTGCCATGCCGGAGGAGAACGCGATCGCCCGCGCGCCGCCCTCCAGTGCGGCGAGGCACTCCTCGAGCGCGCGCCGAGTGGGGTTGCCGGTGCGGGAGTACTCGTAGCCGCCCCGCAGCCCGCCGACGCCGTCCTGCTTGTACGTGCTGGTCGCGTAGATCGGTGTCATGACCGCGCCGTTCTCGGCGTTGGGCGGCTGACCGGCATGGATGGCCAGCGTCTCGAAGCCCTTACCGGAGACGTCCGTCATGCTGTGCAGCGTAGCCGCGGGCCGCCGCGAGCATTCGCTCGGCTTGACGCCCGAAGGCGGTCCGCAACTCATCCGGCTCGACCACGGTCATGTCGAACGGGTGGTCGCTGACCCGCAGCACGAAGTAGTCGGGGTTGCTGGTGGACGAGCGAACCCGAGTCGTCTGGGCATCGACGGGCTCGCACACCCCGAGATGGCGCGGGATCCATTGCGCCACCTCTTCGATCGGCCCGTCGAAGAGCATGGTCACGGCCCACTCCGGCCGCGCGAGCGCCAGCGACCTCTCGACGGCGGCGACGATGTCGAGACCCTCGGGGGCCGCGAACGTCGTCGAGAGGAGGTCCACCCGGTCGATGCGGTCGATGCGGAAGGTACGCCGGGCCTGGCGCAGGTGGCACCAGGCGTGCAGGTACCAGCCGTTCAGGACCGCCGCGATGCCGTACGGGTTGACCTCCCGCACGGTGACCGAACCGCCCTGGCTGCGGTGCCGGAGCCGACACCGGCGGCGTCCCACGACGCCCTCCGCGAGCGCGGCAAGAAACCCCGGTTGCGGCGGGCTGCCGGTCACGGACGAGTCTGCCGGTGCCGAGACCGCCGCGAGCACCTGGTCCACCCTCGTCGCCACGCCGCGCGGAAGTACCCGGATCAGCTTCGCCAGGGCTGTCGCGGCCGGACTCTCCTCTGGCGCTCCTGAGGACGCATCGGGAGCGGGCCTCATCGGGGCACGCATGACGGCCAGCGCGAGTGTCACGGCAACGGCTTCATCGGTGCCGAGCATCAGCGGCGGCATGCGGTAGCCGGGGCCGAGCCGATAGCCACCGGCGCGTCCGCGTGTGGGCTCGACCGGGATGCCGAGATCCTGGAGGGTCGCGACATAGCGCCGCACCGTCCGCTCGGTCACGCCGAGGTCCCTCGCCAGGCTGGGCCCACTGATGCCGGGTCGCTCCTGGACCCGCTCCAGCAGAGTCAGCACCCGGCCGGCCGGGTTCGTCACGTGAATCACCCTTCCCTCGGCTATCGGGACGGAAACCGTCCTGGTAAGTCCCTAGGCTAGCCAGCAGCACCCGAACCTCGAAGGAGTGAAACCCATGAGCGACGCAGCATCGCGCAAGTCCGCCCTGGTCGTCATCGACGTGCAGAACGATGTCGTCGCCAACGCGTATGACCGCGATGGCGTCGTGGAACGGATCGCCAGCCTGATCCAAAGGGCACGGGCCGAGGACGTCCCCGTCATCTGGATCCAGCACGAGGACGAGGAGCTGGTGAGGGACTCCGACGGCTGGCAGATCGTCGAGGCGATCCGGCCGGGCGACGACGACGTCGTGGTGCCGAAGCGGTTCAACGACTCGTTCGCCGAGACCACATTGCGGGAGACCCTGGATCGGCTGGGCGTGGGTCACGTAGTGATCACCGGGGCCGCCACCGACTGGTGCGTCAGGGCAACCACAATCCGGGCGTTGGTCGAGGGATACGACATGACCCTGGTCGAGGACGCACACACCACCGGCGACAGCGAGTTCGACATGACTGATGGCGAGCAGGTGCCGATCAGCGCCAAGCAGGTGATCGCGCACACCAACATGTGCCTTTGCTGGGTCAGCTACCCGGGAGTGTCTTCGACGATCACGCCGGCGGCCAAGGTCGAGTTCGTCGCCTGACCTCGAGACGTCCGGGCAGGTGCATGCCATGGCGGCAGAGGCCGGGACTTGAGGAAGACTGGACCGGTGAGCCCGAAGGACGCACTGCCCGTCATGCCGTTCGAGTCGGCCGATTCCTGGGAGGCGTGGCTCGCTACGAACCATACCGACTCTCCTGGGGTCTGGCTGCAGATCGCGAAGAAGGCCAGCGGGATCCCGACCGTCACCTACGCCGAGGCGCTCGACGTGGCCTTGTGCTACGGATGGATCGACGGTCAGAAGGGCGCGTACGACGACACCTACTTCCTGCAGCGCTTCACCCCTCGCCGGCCGCGGAGCAAGTGGTCGAAGATCAACGTCGAGAAGGTCGCGCAGCTCGTCGAGTCTGGCCGGATGCGACCGGCCGGCGCGGCACAGGTCGAGGCCGCCAAGGCTGATGGTCGGTGGGCGGCGGCGTACGGCGGCTCGGCGACGATCACCGTGCCAGAGGACCTGCAGGTGGCCCTGGATGCGAACCCCGCAGCAAGAGACTTTTTCGCGACGATCAGCCGGACGAACCGGTATGCCGTGCTGTACCGGGTGCACGACGCCCAGCGCCCGGACACCCGGGCGAAGCGCATCGCGATGTGTGTCGAGATGCTGTCCCGTGGCGAGACCTTCCATTGACCCCCCGACGCAGGTCGCGCACCCACCAAGGCGCCTGGGCTACGGGCGCGTCTTGGCCGGGGGACGCCGCTCCGAGCGCAGCAAGGTGAGCCGCTCGAGGAGGTTCTCCAGGGACTCCTCGAACTCCGCCGCCGAATGGTCCTCCGCGAGGGATGGGCTCAGCCTCCGGACGAGCGGGTAATCGTCGAGGGCCGGGTTGTCCGTGGTGTGGTCGTCCAGCACGTCGAGCGGACCGAGGTCTGCTCCGTGCGCTGAGACCTCGAGGAGGAGGTGGCCCAGGAGGAAACTGGTGAACGCGCGATAGGCCGCGGCGGCGGCCTCGTCCCCGAAGCCCTCGCTGGTGAGCCCCGCCAGGAACAGCTCTACCCATCTCAAGTTGCGCAGCGGCGGGCGCAGCCATGGCGCCTCAGGTGGACGCGAAGCGACCAAGGGGAACGCCAGTGGATGCGCCAGCGCCAGCCGACGCACGCCGTGAGCCAGCCGTTGCAGGAATTCCTGCCACCCGTCGCGGGGGCGGGCCAG
>JBBSGI010000048.1:0-22130 GCA_038254365.1 Propionibacteriales bacterium | reverse complement strand
GCCCCCCCCCCCGGCCCCCGCCGCCCCCCCCCCCCCCCGCGGCCCCCCGCCCCCCCCCCCCGGCGGGGGGCCCCCCCCCCGACTGTGGGATCCGGGCACCGTTGTTAGCCTGACGAGCGGATCCGCGCGGTGGAGGGAAGAGAGACTGAAGATCGAGATTCCGGCCAAGCTCCTAGCGTTCGCCGATCGCGGTGACGCCTGGGCCGACTGGATCAATCGGTTGCCAGCGCTGGCCGCTGGGCTCGTCGACGAGTGGGGGCTGCGGGTCGACGGGCCGAGTAAGCATGGCGAGGCGGCCCTCGTCGTACCGGCACGCACCTCCGAAGATCGGGCCGCAGTGCTGAAGATCGGGTGGCCGCACGAGGAAGCCGAGCACGAGCATCTGGCCCTTCGGTTCTGGGGGGGCCGGGGGGCGGTGGCACTTCTTCGCGCCGACCCGCATCGCTCGGCCTTGCTGCTGGAGCGGCTGCACGTCACGGATCTGACCACCCGGCCGATCAACCAAGCCTGCGAGGTCATCGCGGGCCTCTACGCCGAGCTGCACGTCGCCGCGTCACCGGAGTTCCGCACGCTCTCGTCGCTGTGTCAGCGGTGGACCGCCCGGCTCGAAGCGATCCGAAGGCACCCGGGGCTGCCCAGACGGTACGTCGAGCGGGCCATCTCACTCACCCGGGAGCTCGGCAGCGATCCCGCCACCGACGGCGTCCTGGTGCACACGGACTTCCACTATGAGAACGTCCTGGCGGCGGAGCGAGAGCCCTGGCTGGCGATCGACCCGAAGCCGTTGTCCGGCGACCCCGCGTTCGAGATCGCACCGCTGCTGTGGAACCGATGGGACGAGGCGGTCGACACCGGTGATGTGCGCCGGGCGCTGCGGGAGCGCTTCGAGACCGTTGTCGATGTCGCGGGACTCGACGAGGAGCGAGCCAAGGCCTGGGTGATCGTCCGGATGCTCGTCAACGCCATGTGGGAGATCGAGGACCCAGCACCGGAGTCCGACGAGATGGACGGCTGGCTCACCGACGCGATCACGATCGCCAAGGCCATGGACGACTGACCCCAACTCGCGGATTCGTCCGACCAGTCGCGGGAGTTTCATGTCCAAGCCGGTCGGACGGATCCGCAGTGGGCGTGGCGATGCGACTCCCGGGGCCGACGTCCCGTACACTCGACTCGTTGGCCCGCAGAGTCTTGCCTCGGGCCACCTTCTTATGTCGACCACCGACGCACCGCGACGAACGCGGAAGCGTGACGCAGGACGACTACCCCGACGTTCGGAGTTGCTTTATGGCGGCCAGCCGCCCCTTTCACGATGCCCCAACTGCCCACAAGTCTGCGTTCCCCGCGGACCTCATCACGTTCGCCGCGCTCGGCGTCCCCAAGCCGCTCGTCGCCGCCCTGGCCCGGGCCGGGATCACCGTGCCCTTCCCGATCCAGACGGCCACCCTGCCCGACTCCCTCGCCGGCCGCGACCTCCTCGGTCGTGGACGCACCGGATCGGGTAAGACCTATGCCTTCGCGCTGCCTATCCTGGCGCGGCTCGCCGAGACCCAGGGCAAGCGCGGCCCCTCCCGCCCGCGCGCGCTGATCCTGGCGCCGACTCGAGAGCTGGCCACCCAGATCAACGCCGCAATGGCGCCGCTTGCCAAGGCGCTGTCCCTGCGCACCGTCACCGTTTTCGGCGGGGTCAGCGCACAGCCGCAGATCAAGGCACTGCGCGACGGCGTCGACGTGGTCATCGCCTGCCCCGGTCGGCTCAACGACCACGTCAAGTCCGGCCACGCGAACCTCGACGCCATCGAGATCACCGTGCTCGACGAGGCCGACCACATGGCCGACCTCGGCTTCCTGCCCGACGTACGACGGCTGCTCGACAAGACCCCGGCAGGCGGGCAGCGCATGCTGTTCTCTGCGACGCTGGACAGCGGCGTCGACGTGCTCGCGAAGCAGTACCTCAGGAACCCGGTGACGCACCAGGTCGACGCGATCGACGCACCCTCGGCGGAGATGACGCACCACGTCCTGCACGTCGACCGCGACTCGCGGCTCTCGGTGCTGGTGGACCTGGCGTCGGCCCCCGGCCGGACCCTCGTCTTCACCAGGACCAGGCACGGCGCCAAGCAGCTGGCAAAGAAGCTCACCGCAGCAGGCGTCCCCGCACTCGAGATGCACGGTGACCTGTCACAGCCGGTCCGGGCGCGCAACCTCGCAGCCTTCTCTCGCGGCACGTCGACCACCTTGGTCGCCACGGACATCGCGGCTCGCGGCATCCACGTGGACGACATCAGGCTGGTCATCCACGCGGACCCACCGGCCGAGCACAAGGCCTACACCCACCGTTCAGGGCGCACCGCCCGGGCCGGCGCGACGGGTACCGTCGTCACGCTCATGGTCGACGCCCAGGTCTCCGACGTCCGGACCCTCACCCGCAAGGCCGGTGTCAGACCGACCATCACCAGGCTCAGCACCGGCGACCCACTGCTCGGCCAGATCGCTCCCGGGGAACGGGTCCTGGTCGCGCCGTCGGAGCGCGTCGTCGCGGCGTACACCCCGGCGAGATCCGCCAACCGGGCAAGGCAGCAGCACCGCGTCCGGTCCGACGGGGGTCAGCGCCATTCGTCGGCCGGGAAGCCGGCAGCGGAGGGTCGTTCCCGCCCGCGGCACAAGTCACGGCAGCGCGCCCAAAGGCCCGTCACCCGCTAGCCGAGTAGCCTACGGTTAGCCATGACGGACACCGCGCACGCCCGGTCGATGATCGACAGCCGGCCCGAGAGCCTGGGCCGGATGTTCTTCGACCGCGTGCGCGCCACGCCGGACCTGGAGGCCTACCGGTACCCCGACGGTGGCGGTTGGCGGTCGCTCACCTGGGGCCAGACCGGGGAACGGGTACGGCGGATCGCTGCCGGGCTGGTCGCCCTTGGCCTGCAACCCGAACAACGAGTCGCGATCGCGTCGAGCACGCGGTATGAGTGGATCCTGGCCGACCTCGCGATCATGTCATCCGGGGCGGCGACCACGACGGTGTACCCCTCGAGCCTGGCCGACGACGTCGCATTCATCCTCGGGGACTCCGGCTCGCGCGTCGTTTTCGCCGAGGACAGCACCCAGGTCGCCAAGCTGCTCCAGCAACGTCAGGCGCTGCCGGCGCTCACCAAGGTCGTGGTCTTCGAGGCTGGCGGCGCAGGGACGGACGATTTCGCCAACGAAGCCCGCGACGACTGGGTGATGACGCTGGCGGACCTCGAGTCGCTGGGCGCCGAACATCTCACCGCCGACCCCGACGCCGTCGACCAGCGGGTGGACGCCACGCGTAGCGACCACCTCGCGACGCTCATCTACACGTCGGGCACGACAGGGCGACCCAAGGGCGTCCGGCTCCCGCACTCCGCCTGGACCTACGAGGGTGCCGGCGTCCAGGCACTCGACATCCTCACCGTCGACGACCTCCAGTTCCTCTGGCTCCCGCTGGCGCACTCGTTCGGAAAGGTGCTGCTGTCGGCCCAGCTGGCCGTCGGCTTTCCGACCGTGGTCGACGGCCGCGTGGACAAGATCGTGGACAACCTCGCAGCGGTCAAGCCCACCTTCATGGGGGCCGCGCCCCGCATCTTCGAGAAGGCCCACGCGCGGGTCATCACGATGAGCGAGAAGGAGGGCGGCATCAAGAAAAGGATCTTCGACCGCGCCTTCGTGGTCGGGCAGCAGGTCCACAGGCTCCGCCTCACCGGGAAGCAGGTACCGCCACTTCTCGCCGTACAACACAGCGTCTTCGACCGGCTGGTGTTCGCTAACATCCGGGCCAGGTTCGGTGGACGCCTCCGCTTCTTCGTGTCCGGAGCGGCCGCGCTCAACCGCGACATCGCCGAGTGGTTCCACGTGGCAGGCATCCTCATCCTCGAGGGCTACGGGCTGACCGAGACCTCGGCCGGCACCTGCATCAACCTTCCCGACTACCTCAAGTTCGGCACCGTCGGACGGCCCCTCGCCGGGAGCGAGTTCAAGGTCGCCGCCGACGGCGAGCTGCTGATCAAGGGTCCGGGCGTCATGGACGGCTACCACAACCAGGAGGCCGCGACCGAGGAGGCGCTGGTCGACGGCTGGTTCCACACCGGCGACATCGGGGAGATCGACGGGGACGGGTTCATCAGGGTCACCGACCGCAAGAAGGACCTCTTCAAGACATCAGGCGGCAAGTACGTCGCGCCCCAGGCCATCGAGAGCCAGTTCAAGGCCGTATGTCCCTACGCCAGCCAGTTCGTCGTGGTCGGCAGCGGACGCAACTTTGTGAGTGCGCTGGTCACCCTCGACGCCGACTCTCTGGGGGAGTGGGCCAGTCAGCACGGCCTCGCCGGGCGCTCGTACTCCGAGATCGTCACCTCCGACGCCGCCCGCGACATGGTCCAGGGGTACGTCGACAAGCTCAACGGCCGGCTGAACCGGTGGGAGACGGTCAAGCGGTTCGTGGTCCTGGAGCGCGACCTGTCGGTCGACGAGGGCGAGATAACGCCGAGCATGAAGGTCAAGCGCAAGGTCGTCGAGGACCACTACCGCGACCGCCTCGACGCCCTCTACCGCTGAGGTATGTCGCCATTCCTGCCTGACGGTGAGCCGGCGCCGCTCGACGGGCGGCTTCCCCGGGCGGCGTTGCTGGGGCTCGGCGAAGCGCCGTTCGGGATCTACGTCCACGTGCCATTCTGCTCGGTGCGTTGTGGGTACTGCGACTTCAACACCTACACCGCTCGTGAGCTCGGGTCTGCCCCCGGCGCTTCGCAGTCGTCGTACGCTCGGGCGGCGATCGCCGAGGTACGGCTGGCCCGAGCGGTCCTGGGCGAGCGCGACGTGTCGGTGTCAACCGTCTTCTTCGGCGGCGGAACCCCCACCCTGCTCCCCCCGGATGACCTGCTCGCTGTGCTCGCCGCGGTGCGGGACGAGTTCGGGCTGGCACCCGATGCCGAGGTGACGACCGAGTCGAACCCGGACAGCGTGACGGCCGACGGCCTGGCCGCCCTGCGCTCCGGTGGCATCAACCGCATCTCGTTCGGGATGCAGTCCGCAGTGCCACGGGTGCTCGCGGTTCTGGACCGGACCCATGATCGCGAGCGACTGCCCGCCGTGGTGGGGGAGGCGCGCGCCGTCGGCTTCGAGCAGCTGAGCCTGGACCTGATCTACGGCACCCCCGGCGAGTCGCTCGACGACTGGCGGATCAGCGTGCAGGCAGCACTGGCGCTCGCCCCCGACCACGTGAGTGCGTACGCGCTGGTCGTCGAGCCGGGTACGGCGCTGGCCCGGCGCGTCGCCCGGGGCGAGGTCGCACCACCCGATGACGACGACCTGGCCGACAAGTACGAGCTTGCGGACGAGATCCTCGCGGCCGCGGGCCTGGGCTGGTACGAGGTGTCCAACTGGGCTCGCAGCCAAGCGGCGTGGTGCCGGCACAACGTCGGCTACTGGCGAGGTGGCGACTGGTGGGGCGTCGGGCCTGGCGCTCATTCGCACGTGGGCGGAGTGCGGTGGTGGAACGTCAAGCATCCGGCTGCCTACGCCGACCGGGTGGGTGCGGGTCTAAGCCCGGCGGCAGCACGTGAGGTGCTCGACGACGAGACCCGCCGGGTCGAGCGGGTGCTCCTCGAGACGCGGCTGGTAACCGGTCTGCCCCTCGCCATCTTGGGTCCAGGCGGCCGGGTCGCCGTCACCCAGCTGGTCGACGACGGCCTCGTCGAGGCGTGCGACGGTTCGGTACTGCGGCTGACCCGCCGCGGTCGGCTGCTCGCCGACCTCGTTGTCCGGGCCTTGGTCACCTAGTGCGCTACCCCCCCGGCGCCGGCAGACCACGACGGCGTCGACTAATCAACCGGTCACGAAGTCGATGAGCTCCTCGACCTTGCTCAGCAGGGCCGGTTCGAGGTCGGAGTACGAGGTGACCGAGCCGAGGATCCGGCGCCACGCGGCGGCGACGTCCTCCTGGTCGCGGGCCGGCCAACCCAGCCGCTGCAGGACGCCGTACTTCCACTCCTCGTCGCGCGGAATTGCCGGCCAGCAAGCGATTCCGACGCTTGACGGCTTCACTGCCTGCCAGATGTCGACGAAGGGATGGCCGACGACGAGGACGTGCTCGCCAGGTGGTCCCCGAGCTGCGTCGCCCGCCAGCCGGCTCTCCTTCGATCCCGCGACGAGATGGTCGACCAGCACCCCCGCGCGCCGCGACGGGCCTGGGGCGAATTCGTCGAGCACGCTCGTCAGCAGGTCGATGCCCTCGAGATACTCGACCACAACGCCTGCCACCCTCAGGTCGTCACCCCAGACCCGCTCCACGAGCTCCGCGTCGTGGCGGCCCTCGACGAAGATCCTGCTCCCGCGAGCAACTCGCGCGCGGGCTCCCGGTACGGCGACCGAGCCGGAGGCCGTTCGACGAGGCCCCGCCGGTGACGAGCCCCGCCGGGGTGGACACAACACGACCGGGGCGCCGTCGGCCAGGAAGCCCGGACCGAGGGGGAAGGCACGGGAGTTGCCGTGGCGGTCCTCGAGCAGCACCGTGCCGAGGTCTCGTTCGATGCGGACGACGGCGCCGCACCAACCGGTGGAGGCGTCCTCGACGACTAGGCCGAGCACGGCGTCGAGGGGTACCGACCGGCTCCTGCGCGCAGGTCCCCAGTTCGCGGTCAGCGCGTCGGGACCGTATCTGTCGTCAGCCACTGGGCGACGGCTGGGCGTTGGGGACGACCGGGAGCAGTGCGCGGGCGGAGACATCCAGCTGCTGGTACCCGCGACGAACCGCCTGGTCGAGATAGGCCGGCGGGAAGGGCCAACCGGTGCCGCTTGGGGGACCCGCAGAGCCGGGCGTGACCGTCGCCGACAATGGCAGCGGACGAGACGCCCGCGCGCCGGCTGCCAGGGCCTCGTCGACAGGCACGCCTTGCGCTGCCAGGCTCTTGACCATCTCGGCCAGGTCCGCAACGTTGTCGCGCTGGGTCTCGACGAAGTCTCGGTCCACCACCAAACCGTGCCCGGGGACGACGAGCGACTCAGGGGTCAGCAGGCCGATGACCAGGTCGAGGGTGTCGGCCCACTCCAGCGGCCAACAGTCGGTGCCGAAGCCGGGAGTCGCATCGCGCTCGGCGGACTCCTCGACCAGGTCTCCTGCGAACAGCACGTCACTGTCGGGGATCCGCAGCACCAGGTCGCCGTCGGTGTGGCCACGCCCGAGGTAGAGCAGCTCGACGTACCGGTCACCGAGGTCGATCGTCGCGGCCGACGAGAAGGTCTGGTCGGGCAGGACAGGATCGGTCGCCAGGACGTCCTGCAAAATCTCCTCGGTGATCTCGGGGTGCTGCGGGTCGGGCTCGCGGTCAACGTCGATCAGCCGTTTGAGGTGATCGGCTGACGCCAGGATCGCGGCCCGGGCGTTCTCGTGGGCGTGGATCGCGGCTCCGACGAACGCACCGTTTCCGAAGACGTGGTCGAAGTGCTCGTGGGTGTTGACGACCCACCCGACCTCGGCGGCACCAGGGAGCCGCACGATGTCCTCGCGCAGCCGCCGCCCCTGCCCGAGGCCAGCGCGGGTGTCAACGACCAGCGCTCCCGCCGTACCCACGATCACCCCGATGCTGACGTCCCACTCCCGGTAGCGGGCCACGAAGCACCGGTCGGCGACCTCGACGAAGCCCTTGTCCCAAGGCGATGACATGCCGTGAGTGTAGGACGCCCGGCGCGATGTCGGACCGCACGCACCGGGGTAAGATTGGCACTCCTATGCCAGGAGTGCCAGAGACGGGAGGGCGGATCATGCTCGACGACCGCAAGCTCGAGGTGCTGCGGGCGATCGTCGAAGACTATGTGCAGACGCACGAGCCGGTCGGCTCCAAGGCGTTGGTGGAGAGACACCGGCTCGGCGTGTCTTCGGCCACCGTGCGCAACGACATGGCCGCGCTGGAGGAGGACGGGCTGATCGCCCAGCCGCACACCAGCGCCGGCCGCATCCCGACCGACAAGGGGTACCGCCTGTTCGTCGACAGGCTCACCGGCATCAAACCGCTGACCGCGGCCGAGAAGCGGGCCATCGCGACGTTCCTGCAGGGAGCCGTGGACCTGGACGACGTCGTGCACCGCAGCGTTCGGCTGCTGGCCCAGCTGACTCACCAGGTCGCCATCGTGCAGTACCCACAGCTGTCCCGTTCGACCGTTCGTCACGTCGAGGTGGTCACCCTCGCCGGCACCCGGATCCTGGTCGTGCTGATCACCAGCGCCGGGCGCGTCGAGCAGCGCGTCGTCGAGCTGTCAAAACCCATGGACGACTCTGTGATCGCCGACCTCCGCGCCCGGCTGAACACCTGCGCCGTCGGTCGACGGCTCGCGGAGGCGGCTGAACGCGCGAGCCATCTCCCCGACGCATTCGCCCCGGAGGTCGCCGTCGGCATCGCTCAGATCATCGCGGTCTTCGCAGAGGCGGTGGCCGACGAGCGCACCGACGAGAAGGTGGCGATCGGCGGGACTGCGAACCTCACCCGTTTCGGTGACGAGTTCGACCTGTCCATCAAGCCGTTGCTCGAGGCGCTCGAGGAGAACGTGGTGCTGCTCAAGCTGCTCGGCGAGGCGACCAGCCCAAGCACGGTCACGGTCCGGATCGGCCACGAGGTCCAGTACGAACAGCTCGCGGCGACCTCCGTGGTGGCGACCGGCTACGGGCCCGGCGACCGGGTGCTGGCGACCCTCGGTGTGGTCGGCCCAACCCGGATGGACTATCCCGGCTCGATGGCCGCGGTCAACGCCGTGGCGCGATACGTCAGCCGGATCCTGGCCGATGCCTGAGTCACGGCGACACTGGCGCACCACACCCCTCGAACCCTTGTCTCCCCTTCCGAAACGGCGGTCATGAGTCACGATCTGTACGAAACCCTCGGCGTCTCCCGCGACGCGTCTCCCGAGGACATCAAGAGGGCCTACCGCAGGCTGGCCC
The DNA here is from genome assembly GCA_038254365.1 of Propionibacteriales bacterium. Taxonomy (GTDB): domain Bacteria; phylum Actinomycetota; class Actinomycetes; order Propionibacteriales; family Nocardioidaceae; genus JAWWPG01. Next base: position 13,180 of record JBBSGI010000048.1, on the reverse strand, counting down.
GTCAGCTCCACCCCGACGTCAACCCTGACGCCACTACCCAGGAGCGCTTCAAGGAGGTCACGCTCGCCTACGACGTGCTCAGCGACCCGAGGAAGCGCGAGATGTACGACCTCGGCGGCGATCCGCTCTCGGGCGCCGGTGCGGGGGCCGGCTTCGGTCAGGGCTTCTCCTTCACCGACATCATGGATGCGTTCTTCGGTCAGCAGGGCTCATCGGGGCGAGGGCCGCGCCCTCGGACTCGCCGCGGACAGGACGCGCTGATCCGGATCAGCCTCTCGCTCGCCGAGGCGGCGTTCGGCGTCAGCCGAGAGCTGAAGGTTGACACGGCGGTTGTCTGCTCGGTGTGTGCCGGAGCGGGTACGGCGCCCGGCACCCACCCCACACGCTGCGCCACCTGCCAGGGGCAGGGGGAGATCAGCCAGGTCCAGCGGTCCTTCCTGGGCGAGGTGCGCACGATGCGGCCCTGTCCCACCTGCCGTGGGTTCGGCACGGTGATCCACGACCCGTGTCACGAGTGCTCCGGTGACGGGCGGGTTCGCGCTCGGCGGGCCATCACGGTGGCGGTGCCGGCCGGGGTTGACGTCGGCAACCGGATCCAGCTCTCCGGAGAGGGCGAGTTCGGGCCAGGTGGTGGCCCGGCGGGGGACCTCTACGTCGAGATCGAGGTGGCCCCCCATTCGGTCTTCACCCGGCACGGCGACGATCTGCTGTGCACGATCGCCGTGCCCATGACCGCCGCGGCGCTGGGCACCACGGTCGACCTACCGACGCTCGAGGCCGATCTCGTGGAGTCGTCGTCCAGCGACCTGGAGCGGTCGATCCCGTTGGACATCCAACCCGGCACCCAGTCGGGGGAACGGCTGGTGGCCCGGGCCCGCGGCGTGCCCCGGCTCCGCGGCAGTGGACGGGGAGATGTCATCGCGACCGTGAACGTCGAGACTCCGACGAAGCTCGACGAGGCGCAGGAGAGCCTGCTGCGGCAGCTGGCCGAGCTTCGGGACGAGGAACGGCCCACCGTCGACCTCGACTCCCGGCACAAGAGCGTCTTCACCCGCTTCAAGGACGCGCTCGGCGGACGCTGAGCGCTGCCACCCGAGTCTCAGGAGGTGCCATGTCACCAGTCGACCCAGACTGCCTGTTCTGCCAGATCGTGGCCGGGGAGGTACCGGCCGACAGGGTGGGAGAGACCGAGATGTCGCTCGCTTTCCGGGATCTTGATCCCCAGGCGCCCACCCATGTGCTGGTGATCCCGCGCTGGCACAGCCCGACCTTGCCGGAGCTCGCCATCACCGATCCCGGCTCCGCGGTGGACGTTCTCACGTTGGCCAGGCAGGTCGCGCTCGCCGAAGGCCTGGAGTCCGGCTACCGGGTCGTGTTCAACAACGGTGCGGCAGCCCAGCAGTCGGTATTCCACGCCCACCTGCACGTCCTCGGGGGCCGCGAGCTCACCTGGCCCCCCGGCTGACCCCGACGACCCGGTGGTCATTAGGGGCGGATGGTCGGTGACTAGGGGCGGATGGTCGCAGGCAAAGTCTCTAGGGCCTGGCGGCGAGCTGACCGTACGATGGGGGCACGATGACAGAGCAACCCCTTCCTCGGCACACGGTCGTGCTGCCCAACAGCGTCCCGGTGGTTGCCGTCCTCGGCCCCGGCGACGCGTTCCTCCGGATCATCGAGCGAGACTTCGAGGCCGACGTACACGTCCGCGGCAACCAGGTGAGCATCGACGGGGAGCGGGGTGAGGTGGCCCTCGTCGAGCGACTCCTGGACGAGCTCGTCACCATGGTCCGAACCGGCCAAGGACTGACGGCCGACGCCGTCGAGCGCAGCATCGCCATGCTTCGAGCGGAGACGCAGGAGCGACCTGCCGACGTCCTGACGCTCAACATACTCAGCAACCGCGGACGCACCATCCGCCCCAAGACGCTGAACCAGAAGAGGTACGTCGACGCGATAGACGCGCACACGGTGATCTTCGGCATCGGCCCGGCCGGCACGGGCAAGACCTACCTCGCCATGGCCAAGGCGGTGCAGGCACTCCAGGCCAAGCACGTCAACCGGATCATCTTGACCCGGCCGGCCGTCGAGGCGGGCGAGCGGCTCGGCTTCCTGCCCGGCACACTCAGCGAGAAGATCGACCCGTACCTCCGGCCGCTCTACGACGCCCTGCACGACATGCTGGACCCCGAGACGATTCCCAAGCTCCTGACGTCGGGCACCATCGAGGTTGCGCCGCTTGCGTACATGCGCGGTCGGTCGCTGAACGATGCGTTCATCATCCTGGACGAGGCCCAGAACACCTCCCCGGAGCAGATGAAGATGTTCCTCACCCGGCTGGGGTTCGGCTCGAGGATGGTGGTGACCGGTGACGTGACCCAGGTCGATCTTCCGTCAGGCACCAAGTCCGGGCTCCGAGTGGTCCAGGACATCCTCAGCGAGGTCCGCGACATCGGATTCTGCCGCTTGACCGAGCATGACGTCGTACGACACAAGCTGGTCGGCAAGATCGTCGCCGCCTATGACCGCTACGAGGCGCTGCGACCGGTCGGCGCGCCCGGCCAGCACGACCGGCGATGAGCGTCGAGGTCCTCAACGAGTCCGGTGTCGACCTGGATCTCGGACAGTTCACCCGGCTCGCCCGCTTCACCATCGCTTCGATGCGGGTGCATCCGCAGGCGGTGCTCTGTCTCAAGTTGGTCGACGAGACCACGATGTCGGACTACAACAAGCGCTTCATGGGCAAGACCGGGCCGACCGACGTGCTGTCGTTTCCCATGGACGAGCTGCGACCCGGCCGCGAGGGCGAACCCGAGCCGGACGGCATCCTGGGCGACTTGGCACTCTGCCCGCAGTACGCCGCCGCCCAGGCACCGGACTCCTCTCGGACGTCCGAGGTCGAGATGCACCTGCTCACGATCCACGGGATCCTGCACCTGCTGGGCTACGACCATGCCGAACCCGACGAGGAGCGTGAGATGTTCACGCTGCAGGCACGGCTCCTCGCCGACTGGCAGGCCGTGCAGGCGGGTGACGACGTCGAATGACGTCCGGTCATGCGGTTCTTCTCGTCGTCGCGACGGGCCTCGTCCTCCTGGCCGGGCTCTTGGTGAGTGTCGAGGCGGCCATCAGCTCGATGTCCAAGGCCCGAGCCGCCGAGCTTTCGGCCACGGGTCGACCGGGGGCGTCGCGGCTGGTGACGATCGTCAGCGACCCTGCCCGCTTCGTCAACACGGCGTTCCTGGCCGCCGTCGCCTGCGAGACCAGCGCCATTGTGATCGTCACCAAGGTCGTCATCGACCTGGTGTCACCTACCCTCATCCAGATCGCGGTGGCGGCGGCGGTCATGGTCGTGGTGTCGTACATCGCCGTCGGGGTCGGACCACGCACGGTCGGCCGACAGCACTCTGAGCGTGTCGCGCTGGTCACAGCCGGGCCGGTGGCCGCGCTGGCCGTCGTCCTCGGCCCCTTGGCGCAGATCCTGATCATGCTCGGCAATGCGGCGACTCCGGGGCGGGGGTTTCGCGAGGGGCCGTTCGCGTCCGAGGCCGAGCTGCGCGACCTGGTCGACCGGGCGGAGCAGTCGCGTGTCATCGAGTCCGCCGAGCGGAGGATGATCCACTCCGTCTTCGAGCTCGGCGACACCCTGGTCCGCGAGGTGATGGTCCCGCGTACCGACATGGTCTTCATCGAGCGGCACAAGACCCTCCGGCAGATGGTCTCGCTGGCGCTCCGTAGCGGCTTCTCCCGCATCCCGGTGGTCGGCGACGACCTGGACGACGTCATCGGCATCGCCTATCTCAAGGACGTGACCAAGCGGGTCTTCGACAACCGCGAGGCCGAGACCACCGAACGCATCGAGTCGGTAATGCGACGCTGCTTCTACGTGCCGGACTCGAAGCCGGCGGACGAGCTCATGCGTGACATGCAGGCCCGCCGCACCCATGTCGCGATCGTCGTCGACGAGTACGGCGGGACCGCCGGCCTGGTGACGATCGAGGATCTGCTCGAGGAGATCGTCGGCGAGATCACCGACGAGTACGACGTCGACCCCGACGAGGTCGAGCACCTGACCGACGGTGGGGTGCGGGTGAGCTCGCGGTTCCCCGTCGACGACCTCGCGGAGCTGTTCGACATCCGCATCGACGACGAGGACGTCGAGACCGTCGGGGGCCTGATGGCCAAGCATCTCGGTCGGGTGCCGATCCCGGGCGCCGAGGTCGTGCACGAGGGTCTGCGCTTCCACGCGGAGAGTCTGGCCGGCCGTCGCAACAAGGTGGTGACAGTCGTCATCAGGAAGGATCAGCAGGAGTACGCCGGCGAGGCCGGTCGCCTCGTCGACAAGCCCGCGGCGCTCTCGTCAGAGGACCGTCAAGCGGCGGGTGGCTGAGGCATGACGGCGACGCCTGAGACCCCCACGGTCGCCCGCCCGTTCCGCAGCGGTTTCGCGAGCATCGTGGGCCGTCCCAATGCCGGCAAGTCGACCCTGACCAACGCCCTGGTGGGCAGCAAGATCGCCATCACCTCGGACAAGCCGCAAACCACTAGGCACGCCATCCGCGGCATCATCCACCGACCGGATGCTCAGCTCGTGCTCGTCGACACGCCCGGCCTGCACAAGGCTCGCACCCTGCTCGGCGAGCGCCTCAACGACCTGGTGCGCGGCACCTGGTCCGAGGTCGACCTGATCATCGTGTGTCTTCCGGCGTCGGACCCGATCGGACCCGGCGACCGGTTCCTGGTCGGCGAGGTGGCGAAGGTGACCCGCACACCCAAGCTGGCGGTGGTCACGAAGACCGACCTGGTGAAGCCCGAGCGGCTGCTCGGGCACCTGATCGAGGTGCAGGCACTCGGTGAGGCGCACGGTCTCGCCTGGGAGGAGATCGTGCCGGTCTCCGCGGTGGCCGGCGACCGGGTCGACATGCTCCGCGACCTTCTGCTGCAGTGGTTGCCGGAGGGTCCGCCCCTGTACCCCGACGGCGACCTCACAGACGAGCCCGAGGTCGTCCTGGTCGCCGAGCTGATCCGGGAGGCGGCCCTCGAGGGAGTCCGTGACGAGCTGCCGCACTCGCTCGCGGTGGTGGTGGAGGAGATGGTGCCTCGATCCAGCCGTCCGGCCGACCGGCCGCTGCTCGACGTACGAGCCGATCTCTACTGCGAACGAAGCAGCCAGAAGGGCATCGTGATCGGGCACCGGGGCGAGCGGCTCAAGCGGGTCGGGACGAACGCTCGGGTGCAGATCGAGGCCCTGCTGGGAACCCCGGTCTACCTGGATCTGCACGTCAAGGTGGCGAAGGACTGGCAGCGCGACCCCAAGCAGCTGCGGCGCCTCGGCTTTTGAGCCGAGCCGTCTACTTGCCGGTCTTCAGGTAGCAGTAACCGAACCGTTGACCGGTCTGCCAGTCCGAGGCGGTCGGGTAGGTCCAGCCGAAGGTGAAGCCGCCCGACGTGCCGAGCAGGTCCGTGAGGTAGCTCATGCACCGGTCCTGGCCGCCCCCCCCGACCTTCGCCTGCCCCGGGTAGGGCGCGCCCTCGGAGCCGAGCCGGAGCGCCGCTTTCGCCCGGTAGGAGTGCTTCTCGGCACACATCACCAGACGCGACGAGGGCGCGCCCGGCTCTCCCGTGGAACAGACGCCGTACGAGTCGAGCGCGCCGGTGTCGTCGAGCAGGCCGGCCGGCTTCTGGGGCAGCGCGGCCAGCTCGTTGAATGTCTTCAGGGCGACGACGTCGCATCGCACCCAGTGCGCGCCGAGGTTGAACTGCTGTTGCTCGGGCAGGAAGTACGTGACGCTGAGCCGGGAGAGGGCGCGCACCGCAGGCGTCCCTCCGATGAAGTTCGCAAACGCGTCTCGGCACGCCGACGAGGCGGCGTCCTGGATGCTCCGGTTGCCGATGCTGGCGCCCGAGACGCTGACGGCGGCGGGCAGTCTCTTGACCGCGAAGGTGTAGGCAGTGTGTGGAGACTGGCAGGGAACCGCGGGGTCGGCGTTGGAGTAGCGGGAGATCGCCGAGTAGTCGAGGCGGCGGCAGACGCCGGTCGCGGGGGGCTTGGCCGGTCGGGGCGGCGGCGTCGACGTCGGCGGGTCCGTGGCCGGGGCGGTCGGCGTACCCGAAGATGACGGCGGTCTTGCGGAGTCGGCGTTGCTTGAGCAGCCAACCGCAAGGGCCCCGACCAGTGCCGAGACCGCGACGCCGCCGAGCGCCCGCGGCAGGCAGGACTGCGGAGGGCGGCGACTCACCTTCCCCACTGTAGGTGGGTGGTCAGAGGGTGCGCTGCATCGCCACACCGAGCTGGGAGACCTCGCAACCGAGGGTGTCGTTGACCGCGATCATGTGGGTGTTCGACACCGCGTTCCAGGTGTCGGTCACGCTCAGCTCGGGGTGGAGCTCCCGCATCCACACCAGCATTGACGCCTTCAGCCACCTGCCGAGGCGGTGCCCCCGGTGGGCCCGGACCACGCTGGTGTCCTCCTGCACGGCATACCCGGGGCGGGTCTCGTCCACGCACAAGATGGTGTGTCCGGCCCATTCGCCGGTACGGCGATGGCGGGCCATCAGCCGGTACACATGCTGGCGGCGTTTCTGCATCGCCCGGTCATAGCCGCGCAGTCGCTCGGGAGGGAACTGGTCGGGCTGCCGGGTGATGCCATCGTCTGGTGCGTCGTTGATCGCCTCGAACAACGTGGACAGGCTCGACAGCAGGTCTTCGGGCGCAGGCCCGTCCAGCGCGACCAGCTCGTAGTCCGCCGCCCACTGCTTGGCGTCCGCGGCCAGCGCCGCGAGGTGGTCAGGGTCGAGACGGAGGGACGCAGGCGACGCTGCGCCGTGTGCTGTCCGACGACGAATCCGTTAGCTGCCAGGAATGTGGCTGCGTGTCCATGCTGGACCGCGAAGGTGAGCAGGGACGATCGCCACAGCGCGCGGGCAGCCGCCACCTGGGCGTCGAGCAGAAGATGGCCGACCCCGGCGCCGCGTGCGCTGGGATGGACCGTGCAGAAGACGAACCCGAGCTCAGGATTGTCCCAATGCGTCACGTCCAGCGAGGCGTGTCCGACAAGCTCGCCGGAGTCGGCCCGGACCAACCACCAGGCCTCGGCGGGGTGGTCGTCGTGGCCGTAGCGGGCCTGGAGCAAGGTGCCCTCGGCCGACGGGGGAATCGCGCTGGGCGCCTCGACGGCCAGTTCGGCTCGGGAGACGGCGGCTACCTCCTCCGCAGTCGCCAGGTCGACGTCGGCCGGGTCGACGCGCTCGATCCTCACCTCCGCAGTCAACTCGGTGCGACGCCGGCAGATCAACCGGTTATGGGCCGGATGCCGCCTCCGCTTCGCCCTGCCCGCCTGCGAGCGAGGCGATGCAGGCGGTGGCGATCGGGCGGAAGCCGACGCGTTCGTAGATGCGCGCCACGTCACAGCTCTGCGCCGAACAGAACACGGTGGTGACGTCGCGATCCAGGGCGTCCCGGGCCAGCACGAAGGTGACCGCGGCCGCCAGACCGCGCCTGCGGAACGCCGGCAGCACCCCCACGCCGGCGATCTCCGTGACCTCACCGACCGGTGTGTGGGACCCGCCACCGACCGGCCCCAGGTCCAGTTGGTCCTGCGCGTAGCACGCCGCCGCCCGGATCTCACCGTCGGTCAGCCGCTGCGCGGCGGCGTCGTCCACGACCGCGAAGCCGGTCCCCAGGGCGGCGTCGCGCTCCGCTGCCCCTGCCGTCCCGCCGGCCGTCCCACTGTTCTCGAAGCCCACCGAGATCGCCGCCCGCGACAGGGCCAGGTCTGCGACCTCGCCGGGACCTAGCATCCGGGCGGTCCCGGCGGCACCCCGGGGCTCGCCCTCGAGGACCAGCAGCGGGCAGCGCTCGACCTGCAGGCCCGCCTCGACGGCCACCGTCTCCAGGCCGGGCGTCGTTTCGTCGACCCACTCGAAGGCATAAGGCACCCCCAGCTGGCGCTGGCGGTCGACCACCCACCGGACGTCATCGACGGTCGCCGCGGCGTCGTGGCCCAGCCGCGGCCGCGCGTAGTACGGCCATCCCGAGCGGGCCACGAACAGGGTGAACGCGCCGAGATCCTCGGCGTCGGCACGGCCCCGGGGGACCGCGTCGTAGTAGGTCTCGAGTCGCTGCAGGATCCTGGCGGCGGTCATCACAGAGGAGCCTGCCACGGTGGCGCCAGCCCGCGCACCCGCAATTTAGCCCCTGGCTGGGCGGTCGTCGGCAGGCGTCTGCGACCCGGCCCGGCGACGGCCTCGGATGAGGCTGCCGCCAGGCACAATGGGCACGTGAGGCTGACCCGAGACGAGGCGATCGTGCTGCGAACCCAGAAGCTGGGGGAGGCCGACCGGATCATCACCTTGTTGACCCGGTCGTCGGGCCGGGTGCGCGCCGTCGGGCGTGGCGTCCGTCGTACGACGTCGAAGTTCGGCTCCAGGCTTGAGCCGTTCATGCACGTTGACGTGCAGATCGCCGCTGGTCGCTCGCTCGACGTGATCGCCCAGGTCGAGACGCTGTCGCCGTTCGGTGGCCTGATCGGTGGCGACTACGCCCGCTACACCGCAGGCACCGCCATGCTCGAGACCGCCGAGCGCCTGGTCGCCGAGGAGAACGAGCCGGCGGTGCAGCACTATCTCCTGCTGCTTGGGGGGCTGCGGGCGCTGGCCGAAGGATCGCACGAGCCGACGCTGGTCCTCGACTCGTTCCTGCTGCGCGCGCTCGCCATTTCCGGCTATGCGCCGTCGTTCGACTCGTGCGCCCGGTGCGGCGCCGGGGGTCCGCACCGCAACTTCAGCGCGGGCGCTGGCGGGATCTTGTGCAACGACTGCCGGTTGCCGGGCAGTGCCCGACCGTCCGCTGACGTCGTGCTGCTGCTCGGCGCGCTGCTCGCGGGCGACTGGGCCAGCGCCGAGTCCGCCGATGACAGGTTTCGCAAGCCCGCGAGCGGGATCGTCGCCGCCTACCTGCAATGGCATCTCGAGCGCAGCCTGCGTTCGCTGCCGTACGTCGAACGTGAGGCGCCGCAGGGGACGACGCGCGCTAGCGCGTCGCAGCCTGCGGCGGCGAATAAACCAGCCAAGGCCATTGCCCATGACCTGACGCCGGACTCGGTGACGCGGTGACCGCTGGAGAAGGGCCGGATCCGTCGCCAGCGCCGCCCCCGGACGTGCCCCGCGACCAGGTTCCGCGCCACGTCGCCGTGATCATGGACGGCAACGGGCGCTGGGCCAAGGCCCGTGGGCTGCCGCGGACCGCGGGCCACGAGGCAGGCGAGGCGGCGCTCTTCGACCTGGTGCAGGGCGCGATCGCGGTGGGCGTCTCGTGCGTGTCGGCGTACGCCTTCTCGACGGAGAACTGGCGGCGGTCGCCTGAGGAGGTGCGTTTCCTCATGGGGTTCAACCGCGACGTGATCCGTCGCCGGCGTGACGACATGCACGAGATGGGAGTCCGGGTCAAGTGGGCCGGTCGACGTCCGCGGCTGTGGCGTTCGGTGATCAAGGAGCTGGAGATTGCCGAGGAGCTGACCAAGGACAACACGGTGCTGACCCTGACGATGTGCGTCAACTACGGCGGCCGGTCCGAGCTCGCCGACGCGGCGCGAGCGCTCGCCCAGCAGGTGGCCGACGGGACGCTGAAGCCGGACCGGGTCGACGAGTCGGCGTTCGGGCGGGCGCTCTACGTTCCCGACCTGCCCGACGTCGACCTAGTGCTGCGTACGTCGGGCGAGCAGCGGTTCAGCAACTTCATGTTGTGGCAGGCGGCGTACGCGGAGATGGTCTTCATGAACGTGCTGTGGCCGGACGTCGATCGCCGGACTCTGTACGAGGCGATCGAGATCTACGCGAGCCGTAACCGCCGCTACGGCAAGGCCTGACCGATCCCGACGGGTCACAACCAGCCGGCGATGCGGCCGACAAGCGTCCCGACGATTACGACGATCATCGCCAGACGGATGGCACGGTGTCCGAGGCCGAGTACTGGCCAGGACAGGAAGGCGAGCCACCCGATGAAAAGCAGCACCGCTACCAGCGCGACCACCGCGACCACGACCGGTGCTGCCAGTCCGGCCACCACCAGGACGAGCATGACGATGGGGATGAGGAACTGCGGCTGCCGGGAGAGCCACACCACTAGCCCACGCGAACGCTCGGCCACCGCGGTCCGTAACGGCGACTCGGAGGCCACTGACCCGGCTGGAGGCTTGCCCGGCACGGACCGACGCGGAGATTGAGCGGCCTTGCGAGGGTGATTCGGGCGTCGCGACGCGGGCTTGGGACGGTTCCGGCTGGCCATCATCGCAGCCTACCGAGGGATCACTCTGGCTCTGAGTCCTCCCCGGTGTCGTGCTCGTCGGGGTCGTACTCGACGACGACCCCGGCATCGCGAAGCGCATCCGCGATGAGGGTCGGCACGTCGAGATCGTAGGCATTGCGCAAGCCGATGAGTGTGGATAGACGCGCGTTGGCCGGCGTCCGCTTCTTGCGATCGGAGAGGTCTCGCTCCAACAGTGGGTAGTGGTTGCGGCTCACCCGACCCGTCGAGCGACCTCGGTCATGAGGTCAAGCGGATACGGGCTCCACGTGCACTTCTACCCGCACGTCGGCCGCAGGCACGCCGAGCTTCATCGCGACCAGATCGGCGGCCATGGCAGCCACCTCGTCCAAGGACCTCGCCTGGGTGTATCCGTCCACCTCCGGCACGTGCACGAGCCAGAAGGCGCCGTCTTTCGTGCATTCCGCGATCACGTTCATTCGTCCTCCAGGTCGAGCTGTCTGAGGATCTCGCGCACCAGGCCCTCTCCGATTTCCCGGTGCCTCGGGACGAAACTGGTCCGCCTCCCCACGCAAACGCGGGTGTGCTTCGCCCCCTCGGCCTCCTCAACGACGAGGCCACGCCGTCTCGCGCGTCGCCGGACCGTGGCAAGCAGCTTGGTTCTCTTCACACACGGTACTTCAACCGTCTCGCCACTCGCTGGAGCTAGAGCGTCCGGTGTCTGTGGGCAATGCCTCTCACCGGACCGCCTGTGGACGACTGGATTCGATCCAGAGGGTCGCTCGAGGCCTTGGCGCCGTACCGAGATCGACTGGTCCTGGCCACCGGGGCTGACCAGCAGTCCAGGCGCCTCGACGGGGCTACGTCGGACCGGGGCGGAGTCGGGAATCGTCTTCTGCGCTCGAGTCGCCGACCACCCACGCCCCCAGTTCCGGTTCGTGCCGCTGGACGCCAGCCTTCAGCCGCGACTCCGCGAGGACGGTCAACCCGACGTCCTGGTGGATCTGCTGACCTGCCTGTACCAGGCGGACCCGCAGCCGGCGGATGAGCCGGTGGACCTACCGGGCTCTTTGCGGGATGCCGCGTTCGACGCTTGGCCCATTGTCCGCGAGTCGATCCATCACGCATGGATGCTCAGGACCGATCCGGGAGATCCGTGAGATTCTTCGATCGGAGTCCCCGGGGGATTCCGTGTTGCGACTCAAGGAGGCCGCCGACCTGCTGCGACTTTGGCCGCCGCGTATCCCGCCGCCCTTGCCACCGATCGATTTCGAGGACATCCGTCTGATCGCCTGGGTCGCCGTGCACGGTTGACGGTCAGGCGGCGCTGTGCTTGGTATAGGGAGCCCAGCAGATGTCGATCGGTCTTCGCACCCGGACACGTGGGACGGTGAACTGGTTGCTGAGCAGGATTGGTGGGGGGCGGGACTGGTAGGTGTGGCCGGTGGGTGTGGTCACCGTGACCGCGAGTCCGGCGCCGGCAACTGGGTCCGGTCTGGCCCGCCAGCCGGGTGCCTCCTTGGCGTAGTTGCACGCCTCGCACAGGCCTTGCCCGTTGGCCGCGGTCGTCTCGCCGCCCTCGGCGGCCCGGATCGGGTGATCGACGTGGCGGATGGGGGCTTGGCACCATGGGGTGCGGCACCAACCGTCGCGGATCAGGATGGCTCGCCGCAGCAGGTGCCGAAAGTGGCGCCGATGAGAGTCGAGCGCGGTTAGCCGACCTGTGACGGGGTCGACGTACAGCCGACGTACCCAGCCCCTCGTGGTGACGTCAAGATTCAGCAGCCACTCGCGGACGAGCCCGCCGGGAACCGGACCATAGCCAGCGAGCTCGCCCGGACGATCCTCGAAACCGAAGAGGGTCCCGTCGCTCATCACCAGGTCGATCTCGACCGGCACCTGGTCGGCCTTGGTCTGTCCGGTGACGCGCTCCACGAGGGTGTCCGCCATCACCTGACCGCGGGTGCGTTCCTCACCGTCCGCACGCCGCGAGTCGGCCTCGCGGTTCAGCGCGGCGTAGAGCGCGGCGCCCTGGTGGGCCGGCAGCAGGGCGCTGAAGCGCGCCATCGTGTCCGGGGCGGGGCGCATGGACACGTGTCGGTCCTGGTGGGCCTTCTTGCCGCGGGTGACGAATCCCTTCGGGTCGAGGGCATACGCCAGACGTTGCGCCGCGGCGACGGTCTCTCGGTCGGAGAGTTCGGCCAGCTTCCCGGCGAGCTGAGCGTCGACGATGCGTCGATGCTCGGGTGACAGGAATGCGGTCTCGCCGGCGACTTTCATTGCCCGCCACTCCGAGACCTCTCCTGCGGTCAGCGCCCGCAGTGTCTCGGGCATGTCCAAGGCCAGGGCGTCGGCCAGGGCGACCAGCCGGACGGTGCGACCAGGCGACTCGCGGCGGGCCAACGCGACCTGCTCGTTGATGCCCTGGCCGAGGTCACGCAGACGGCATCCGGCCGCCTGTTGCGCAGCCAGCTGGGATGCCTTGAACCGGACGGTCTCGTTGGCCTGAGCGGCGCACGCGGCTTGCTTGAGCTCCTCGAGCGCGCGGATCCGGTCGATCCGCCCAGCATCGTCGCTGGCCGAGGAATCCTGCGCGAGCCAATCCTTCAGGCTTTGCAACTGAGCAGCCGTCGGGCCAGTGCCCGTCAGCTCGGTGCCCGTCAGCTGGGTGCCCGTCAGCTCGGTGCCCGTCAGCTGGGTGCCCGTCAGCTCGGTGCCCGTCAGCTGGGTGCCCGTCAGCTCGGTGCCCGTCAGCTCGGTGCCCGTCGACTCGATGTCGCAGTACTCACTCATACACTCGAATCTAGAGCAACCCTCCGACAATACCGATCGGCTGACCACCGCTAGGTCGACAAGGGCCAGACTGTGGCTCATGTTGGCGATCTCGCGGTTCCGGTACGACGAAGGGGCGGCCGCCCT
>JBBSGI010000047.1:0-22857 GCA_038254365.1 Propionibacteriales bacterium | reverse complement strand
CGAGCGGTGGGCGGGCACCATCCCGGGACCGAAGTACGCGATGGACGACCAGACGGCCATCGCGGTGGTCGACGGCGCCGTCGAGGTCGTCTCGGAAGGGCAGTGGCGGCACTTCCCCGGTTAGCCGCCGGTACGCGCGGCATCCAGACGAACATCGACGTGAGTCATTCCGCCGCCAGTCGACTCCGGCAGTTGATTGCCACGACGCTGCATCGGTGACGCTTTTGCGAGGATGTCTGCGTGGCTCAGACTGGCGCGCGCGCATCGACCCTGGCCGATCTCCTGAGAGCTCGAGTCTGCTGGCGGTGGCCGCCAGATCACACCTGACCAGACGTTCGTCATCGACGACACGTTCAGGTCGATGGAAATGGACGTCGAGCGATCCCTCGCCGCTGTTTCGGCTCGTCCCCACCGGTCCCGTGCACCCGGCACTAGGATGTCGTTCGGATTGAGGAAGGACAGCCGTGACCGAGACCGGCGTGGAGAGCGAGCAAGACGATCCATCGGCGCCCAGGCGGCGCAATCCGCCTATCCGGCCGCTGTGGGTCGTGCTTACGGTGGTGGGCATATTGGTCGTGGCAGGACTCGTCGTCTGGCAGCAGACCGCGTCACGCTGGCGTGCCGACGTCGCGGCTGGCTACGCCGCGCCGCTGCGATGCACCGGAACCACGGTCCACCAGACTCAAGGCGTTCCGTTCGTGACTCTGAGGCCGGGTCTTCGCTGCATTCTCAGCCTCCGCGTCAGCAACAACGGACCGCACGGCGTCCACATCGCGATACGCTGACCCTGCCATTCATGGGCGCACACACCGGCGCCCAACTCCGTGCCTACGGCCCGGGCCAAGGCGTGGCGACGGGAGGGCGCGATGCGCTCTTCCACCTCGATCGCGATGTTCCCGCCCACGCATCCTTTGTCGTGTCGTACCAGTTGCGCTTCTGGCCAGGTGGCTGCATAGGTCAGGGAACCTCGGAGACAATCTCTGAACTCCCACAGCTGACCGTCTCGACGCTCGGCAGGTCAGGTTCGAAGAATGGCCGGGCGAAAATGGGTGAGCGGGGAACCGCGGTCAGTGAACTGGCCCGCGGTTGCCCCAAGTCCGACGTGCTCAATAGCGCGGTCACCTCGGCGGCCGATTCGCGTTCTGCGCGTCAGCCGGGCAAGCTCCTGGAGCAGGCCCGAACCTGGCCCGAACCCCTCCCCGGAACGACGCGCGTCATACCGCCGCGATCAGGCCGGCACGCTCCCGGTCCTCACGGTCGATCTGCACGAGCCGCCGGGCCTCGACATGCCAGATTCAGGTCAGGAGCCGCCGGCGATTGGCAGGAGGGTTAGCCCCACCAGTGCAGGCTGCGGCCGTGCTGGTGCGTGTGGCCGACGGCGTGCCCGTCGACGCCGAGGGCGTAGCGTCCGGGCGGCGGCTCGGGTCCGGTCGCCGTGACAGCCGGTAGCGCGCGCGGGCGCTCGTTGCTGACCCAGTGCAGGCGCGGATTAGTCAGCAGGTCCCGCATCAGGGCGGCGAACAGTTCACGCCCGGGCACGTCGAGGTAGGCGATCACGGCGGAGTGGAACACGAGCAGCCTGCCATCGTCGGGCAATGCGGCCAGCGCCTCGGCTACCAGGCCGGGAAGCTCCCGCAGCAGGTCGCCCCGCCGGAGGTCGGGCGGCTCGCGGCGTGTGATGTCCAACGCCTCCTCGAGCCGCGCCCGGCGGTCCTCGTGCTCGGGCCAGACCAGCGTCAGCAGCCAGCGGCAGGTCTCGGGGTCGGCGGCGTCGAGGGGATTCAGGTCGATGCCGCCTCGCCATGCGACCTCTGGGACGTCTTCCGGGAGTGGTGCCGGACCCGAAAGGTCCGCGCGAAGGGTTGGGGCCGCGGAGCCGGCCTTCACCGTGCCGTGGTCGGTGGTCCACGAGTAGGACCACCGGTCGGGATAGAGGCAGAGTCCCGCGCTCGCGCCGACCTCGAGCAAACCGACCGGCCCGTCACCCGGCACGCCCGCGAAGGCCGGCAACAGTGTCGCCAGCCTGCCGACCTCGTTGGTCTGCGTGGCGCGCTCCATGATTGTGGCGCGGATCCGGCCGGTATCACCCAAGAGGGCCTCGCGGAGGTCGTCGTAAGGAGCCGGGGCGGCGAGGCCGTGCCAGCGGGCGGCGGCGAAGACCAAGTTCGGCTGGCGCTTCGGCTCCGGGAGCTGGGCCAGCCAGCGCTGCACCTCGTGGTCCTCGGCGACGCCGAGCGCCCACTCCTCGAAGCAGGGGGAGTTGCCCGCTGCGTAGATCGCGAAGTTGCGATAGCGATAGGTCGTCTGCACGTCACCGAGCACCCGCATGCAGGCAGTCAAGCACTCCACCTTTGTCAACTAGGCGTTGACAAAGCTCGACCCGACGCCTCGCTACGCCGCGGACCAGGACCGGAAGCCAGAGAACGTCATCCAGTCGACGACGATGGCGACGAAAGGCCTCGCCTGCACCGTATGTCGATTGGCCTCCTCGGTTACCGAAGCCATCGACCGCGCTCGCCAAGCCGATGTGCGCTGGCTCAGCCTCGGGTACGGCGAACAGCCGCGAAAACGCAGCGTCATGCAGTTGACCATACCTGTAAACGGGAGATATCTTTCAGTTATGCGTAGCGATGGACCTGCCCTGCTTCCGGTCTTCCGGTCGCAGCATCAGGCCGAGCTGCTGATGTGGCTGCTACTTCACCCCGATCAGGAGTACGGCGTGAGCGAGCTCGCAGAACGTCTCGGGGTGCCGCTGTCCACGCTTCACCGTGAGATTGTCCGCCTTGACCAGGCCGGACTGATTGCAAGCCGTACGCAGGGCCGCAACCGGCTCGTGCGGGCGGACACAAGCCACCCCTCAGCATCGGCGCTGACCCAGTTGCTGGAAGTCACGTTCGGGCCAAAGGCGGTGATTGGCGAGGAGTTCGCGATCGACGGCGCCCAGCAGGTGGTGATCTTCGGCCCCTGGGCTGCCCGGTACGCGGGCGAGGCAGGGCCGCCGCCGCGCGACATCGACGTACTCATTGTCGGGAAGGTCGACCGCGCCGATGTCTACGAGGCGGCCGACCGTGCCCGGGCCCGGCTCGGGATCGAGGTCAACCTGGTCGTGCGCACGGTCCAGCGGTGGGACGACCCGTCGGACGCACTCGTTGCCCAGATCAAGTCCTCGCCCTTCACGGTCGTTTTCGATGCCGATAAGAAGGCGACCGCCTGATGGCGCGGTGGACTCGATAGATGTCTGGGCGGACAACTAGCGAGGGACTGAGGTCTGGGACCAGCCCGATGAGTTCGGCACGGCTGGGCGGTTCAAGATGTCAACGACCGCAATTCCACGAGGAGCAGCAGTGACGCAGATGGTGAGAGTTCACAACTTCAGCGTGTCCAGAGACGGGTACGCCGCCGGGGAGGGCCAGAGCTTCGAGCGTCCCTTCGGCCATGCTGACCCAGCGGCCCTCTTCAGCTGGGCCGGGGCCACGGCGAGCTGGCCCAACCGGACCGACCCCGGAGGCAGCCGCGGACTGGACGACTACCTGGTCCGAGACTTCCGCCGCCACATCGGCGCCGAGATCATGGGACGCAACAAGTTCGGCCCCCAGCGTGGCCCGTGGGCGGACGACCAGTGGCAGGGATGGTGGGGGCCGGAACCGCCGTTCCACACCCCGGTCTTCGTCATGACCAACCACGAGCGGCCCTCGTTTACTCTGTCCGACACCACCTTCCACTTCGTTAGCGGCGACCCCGTGACGGTGCTGAAGCTCGCCTTCGAAGCCGCTGACGGCAAAGATGTCCGTCTCGGTGGTGGCGCCAACACGGTGCGACAGTTCTTGGACGCCGAGCTCATCGACACGCTCCATGTAGCGGTCGCACCCGTGGAGCTCGGGGCTGGATCCCGGCTGTGGGGCTCTCCCGACGAGCTCCTCGACCGGTACCGTTGTGACGTCGTAGCCCGCCCGAACGACGTGGTTCACCACCTGTTCTGGCGCGAGTGAACCGGCGCCGGCACGTGCAGATCGATCCACCGGACGTCGCGGAAAACCGCAGCACTCGGAATCGAGGGCCGACGGCCGTGACAATCGACACGGCGTCCTCCAGACACTTCGCGGTGGTGGCGCCGCAATGGACTCGACAACCGACCAACTTGGGGATTGCAACCCGGGTCACCCCGCACGTGAAGTGCGTCTTACGCCGCGAGAGCAACATGTTCCCCCCGGACGGCACTTCGAAATTTGGTTGACTGACGGCAGCTCTGCGGTGAGGACATGTCGAGATCACAGCCTCGGCTCCGTCCGAGCATCGAGTCGGCAAGACAACTATTGGAGAGTGGATTCCGTGGCGCACGTACAACGTTTCGATCACGTCGGCATCACCGTCGCGGACCTCGACTCGGTGACGGCCTTCTTCGTCGGACTAGGCCTTGAGGTCGAGGGCACTGGATCCGTGGAGGGCGAGTTCGTGGAGACCGTTTGCGGCATCCCGGGCGCGCACTGTGAGATCGCGATGCTGCGACCGCCCGACGGGGGGTGCCGGCTGGAACTCGCGAGCTTCGTCACGCCCGACCACGTGCCTGGATCGCCCACAGCGATGGCCAACGAGCTTGGCCTGCGCAACGTGTCCTTCGAGGTTGGTGACCTCGAGGCGGCCGTCGATGCGATGGCTGCGGACGGGTACGGGCTCGTCGGCGGCATCGGCGAGTACCAGAAACAGCGTGCGGATGGCTTACGTCCGTGGGCCCGAAGGGATCATCGTGTCCCTGTTCGAGCAGATCGGCTGACGCCCGTGCACGTAGCCCCGACGTATGACTTTCCGCCGCCTGGGTGCGGGTCAACTTTGGTTGGGGTGAGCCACAGGCGCTAAATCGCGGTGGCTGGAGGGTACCGAGGCGGGTCTGCCTCCGGCGCGGGTAGCTCGGACATGGCCGATCAGGGTTCGCTTCACATCTGCCGGGTGCCCGTTGTCTCAAGGTCTATGAGAACTCCGGTCCACCGGGTCTCGGTTGTGCCCGGGACACGGGGTGCCGTGTGGGGTGCAACCAGTACGACGGTGAACGAATACCCGTGCTTCAGTCGGCTAGAGCGCTCGGATGCCGTTGTCACGCAGTCTGGGTGAGGCTGTTCGAACTGCGGTTCACGCTCGGTCCGACTGCGCGCCGGATCACGGCGAGGTTCAGAGAGCCTTGCCTCCGGATCGCAACGAGGGGTCCGGCGTTCGAGTCCCCTCAGCTCCACCACGGTGATGTCTCGGAACGGCGGCTGTCAAGGCGTCGTTGCGTGCCCCTCCTCATGCCGTACGGAGGGCGAAGACTCCCCAGCCGAGGTAGCGGCGCTGGTACTCGAGATGTGCCCGCCGGGACTCGGTGAGGTGCGTCCGCATCTCGGGCGCGTCCGCGCTGTCGGGGTTGTCGCGCAGCCATTCCCACACGTTCCACCACTGGGCAGCGGCGTAGCGGTCCCAGCTGTCGCCGTCGGCAAGCACCATTTCAACCAGCTCCGCGCCCGCTGACTCGATCCTGTCCAGGGTGCCCGCGAGCGTCCGGAAGTCACCAGGCTCGACCCCGACCGATGCGTAGGCGCCCGCCGGTGGCTCCTCCGTCCAGTACGGCTCACCGACCAGGAGGAGACCGCCGGGGCGCAGCGAGCGCGACATCAGCTCGACGGTGCCTACCAAACCGGCACCGATCCAGGTAGCGCCGATGCACGAGACGACGTCGTACGAGGCCGGCTCGGTCTCGAATGCCGCCGCGTCGGCGCGCTCGAAGCGGACCCGATCGGCCACGCCGAGCTCCTTCGCGCGGGCCCTGGCGGCCGGGACGAAGACCTCGCTGATGTCCACCCCGAGTCCCCCGATGCCGAACTCGAGTGCCCACCGGCAGAGCATCTCCCCCTTGCCGCAAGCCAGGTCGAGCTGACGATGGCCGGCCGCCAGTCGGCAGGCGCGCCCCAGCAGCATCAGCTTCTCGTCGGTGAACGGGTTGAGGATCCGGTGGCTCGACTCGGAGATCTGGTGGCGCTGGAGCGTGTCCAAGGAAGCCCTCTCAGAGCAGTGGCGGGACGGGCTCCGATCCTCGCAAGGCGGCGGCCGCGTCGCCAGGGATTTTCGCTGGTCCGTCAAGCGACCCGTGGGCTGCGGCGCTCGACGGCGACCACGTCGCGCCACCTACCGGCCAGCGGGCCGTACGACATCTTGCCGAGCCGCTCGCGGGTTCCGACAACGCGGAAACCCGCAGCCTTGTGCAGGGCGAGGCTGACCGTGTTCTCCGGGAAGATCCCCGACTGGATCGTCCAGATGCCCGCCGCCTCGGTTGAAGCGGCTAGCGCCCCGAGCAGCAGCAGTCCGACGCCTTGTCCACGCGCCTTCGGGTCGACGTACACCGCGTGCTCGACGACACCCGCATAGACACAACGCTCGGAGAGAGCCGACGCGGCGACCCAGCCGAGGACCCGCTCGTCCGGCCCGACCGCCACGAGCCGCTGGTCGGGCAGCCGGGTGCGGTCGAAGCGTTCCCAGCTAGGCGGCTCGGCCTCGAACGTCGCGTGACCAGTCGCGATGCCCGCCTGGTAGATCTCCGCCACCCTGATCCAATGGTCAGGGGTCATGGCGTCGACCCGGGGGGCGACGGCGGTTGTCGCCATGGGGCGATCCTCGCATCCGCTAGGAGCTCCGCCCCCGGGCGGCTCGTTCCCCCGGTTCCGGCGCCTCGGAGAGCATCCGCAGCACCGCCCGCTCCAGGGCCACCTGTCGTTCTGCCGGACTGTCGTAGGTCCGCCGCACGGCAGCGCCGATCGTCACCCCGTCCTCGTAGCGATCGATGACGCGCGGGTTGATGTACGACGACCGGGCGATCGTGGGGGTATTCCCCAGGTACTCCGACACCTCGACGACCGCGACCCGCACAGCACGCTTGCGTGACGCCGCGGTGTCGCCGCGCTCGAGAGACGATGCCAGGGCGGCCGCCGCGATGACCGTCGCGTGCCAGGTCCGGAAGTCCTTGGCAGTGAGCTCGCCACCGACGACGTCCTTGAGATAGGAGTTCACCCGCGCCGCGTCGATGTCGGCCCACCCGCGTCCCGCCCGATAGGCCAGGAGCCGCTCCCCGCCCCGCCGCCGTCGCATGACCTGCAGGGCCGTCAACACGTGCGGATCGTCGATCTCGACGGTGTGGGTGACGCCGGACTTTCCGGTGAACGAGAACACCAGACGGCCGTGGCGCATCCGCACGTGGCGCTTCTCCAGCGTGGTCAGCCCGAAGCTGCCGTGCTCGTCGGCGTAGACGTCGCTGCCGATCCGGAAGTAGCCGAGGTCGAGCAGCCGAACTGCCGTAGCCGCAGCTCGTTCGAGCGGCATCTTGTCCAGAGCCAGGTGTAGCCGCACTGCCTCCCGAACGGCTGGCAGCTTCCGGGCGATGGTGGTGACCCGGTCGAACTTCAGCTGGTCCCGCTGGATCCGCCAGGCGGGGTGGTAGATGTACTGGCGCCGCCCGGCAGCATCGACACCCACCGCCTGGATGTGCCCGTTCGGGACCGGACAAATCCACACATCGGTCCAGGCCGGCGGAATGACCAGGGACTTCGCGCGCTGGATCTGTTCCGGTGTCAGCGGACTGCCGGTGACGTCGCGGTAAACCATGCCCCTGCCTTGCCTGCGTCGCGTCCAGCCCGGGGAGTTGGGAGAAACGCGACGCAGCCGGGCCATGCCCGGGCAGGTACCCGCTGGTCAGACTCGGGAAACCGGGACCATCGCGCGGGCGCACGGCGGTGAGACACTGACGCCAGGCGACTGTTGGAGGAGTGGCGATGCGGGTTGACGTGATCGAGACGCGGGAGCTCGGCGACCGGAGCTACCTGGTCTCCGATGGTGTGGTCGCCGTGGTCATCGACCCGCAGCGCGACCTCGACCGCGTGTACAGCCTGTTGGCGGACCTGGCGGTCAGGGTACGGCTGGTCTGCGAGACGCATCGCCACAACGACTACGTGACCGGCGGCTTCGCCCTGGCCGAGGAGACCGGGGCGGCATACGCCGTACCCGTGAACGAGGACGTCACCATGCCGCGAGTCCCGGTCGTCGACGGCGAGGTGATCGACGTCGGGACCCTGCGGGTGACCGTGGTGAACACCCCCGGGCACACGGAAGGGCATGTGGCATACCTCGTCACCGAGCGCAGCGGAGGCACGCCCGCGGTCTTTACCGGTGGGTCACTGCTGTTCGGCAGTGTGGGGCGCACCGACCTGATCTCGAGCGAGCGGACCCGACCACTGGCGCATGCGCAGTACCACTCGGCTCACCGGCTCGCTGACCTGATCCCGGACGACGCGTACCTCTATCCGACGCACGGCTTCGGCAGCTTCTGCTCCTCGGGTCCGGCAGTCGTCGAGGACAACTCGACCATGGGGGCCGAGCGGCGGCGGAACTCAGTCTTCGTCGCTCAGGGCGAGGACGAGTTCGTCGACACGCTGGTCGCCGGCCTGACCGCGTTCCCTGCGTACTACGCGCATATGGGCGCGCTCAACCGGGAGGGCCAACCGGCCGCCGACCTCACTCCGCCGGAGCCGGTCGATGCAGCCGAGTTGACCCGGCGGCTGCACGCCGGCGACTGGGTGGTCGACCTGCGGTCACGGCGCGCCTTCGCGGCCTCCCACATCTCCGGCACGCTCGGGTTCGAGCTCTCGGACTCGTTCGCGACCTACCTCGGCTGGCTGATCCCGTGGGGCACCCCGATCACGTTCATCGGGCAGCAACCTGCCGAGGTCGCCGACGCGCAACGACAGCTGAGTCGGATCGGCATCGACCGGCCGGCCGGGGCTGCGATCGCGCCCGTCGAGGAGCTCGTGGACGGGCGCGATCTGCGGAGCTACCGGGTTGCCTCGTTCCATGACCTCGAAGAGGCAGGGGACGTGCTGGTGCTGGACGTACGACGCATTGACGAGGTGGCCGCCGGGGCGTTGCCGGGTGCGGTCCACATTCCGCTGCCCGAGCTTCACGACAGGGTGACCGAGGTTCCCGCGGAACGGCCCATCTGGGTGCACTGCGCTAGCGGCTACCGGGCCGGCATCGCGGCCAGCGTGCTAGACGCAGCGGGGCTGGACGTCGTCCTCATTGACGACGACTTCTCGAACCTCCCCGAGGCTTTACTCATCTGATCTCGACGACCGGGACCGCCACTGCGAGGATCGCAGCCATGACCGACACATCTGTCGAAGTGAGCGCACCGGGACTGGCACTCGTCGAGCACGAGTTCCTCGTCCCCCTGGACCACCGCGACCCCTCGGGCGAGCAGATCACGGTGTTCGCCCGTGAGGTCGCCGACCCCCGAGGACGAGACCTGCCGTTCCTGGTCTTCCTGCAGGGCGGCCCTGGCCACGAGGCGCCGCGTCCGACGCGAGGGCCGAGCAGCCCGCCGTGGCTGGATCGGGCGCTGAAGGACTATCGGGTGCTCATGCTCGACCAGCGTGGCACCGGTCGGTCCAGCCCCGTCGGCGCACTGCCGGAGCTGACCGCCGGCGACCAGGCGGACCGGCTCGCGCTGTTTCGGGCCGACTCCATCGTCGAGGACGCTGAGCTGGTCCGTGAGCGGCTCGGCGTCGACCGGTGGAGTGTTCTCGGCCAGTCGTTCGGCGGGTTCTGCGCCCTGCGCTACCTCTCGGCCGCTGCCGGGAGCCTGCGAGAGGCCTATTTCACGGGGGGACTGCCGCCGGTGGGCCGCCCCGTCGACGAGGTGTACGCCGCGACGTACACCACCATGCTCGACCGCAACCGCCGGTACTACGCGCGCTACCCGCAGGATCGCAAGCGGGTGCGATCGCTGCACGAGAGGTGCGAGGCAGGCGAAGTGCAGCTTCCGAACGGGGATGTCGTCACCGGCCGGAGGTTCCGCCAGATCGGCAACGGGCTCGGCATGAGCGACGGGGCCGAGCATCTGCACTACCTGATCGAGCGCGACCCGGGGTCCCCGGCGTTCGGGCACGACCTTGCCGCGATGATGCCGTTCCAGGGACGCAACCCGCTGTACGCCGCAATCCACGAGGCCTGCTACGCCGACGGCGAGGCGACCCGGTGGTCAGCACAGCGAACCATGCCGGGCGAGTTCCATGACGACGTCACGCTGTTCACCGGCGAGCACGTGTTCCCGTGGACGTTCGACGACGACAGCGAGCTGGCTCCCCTGCGCGAGGCCGCGGACCTGCTGGCAGCACGCGAATGGCCGATCTTGTACGACGCCGCGGCGCTGAGCTCGTGCGACGTGCCGTGCTCGGCGGCGATCTACACCGACGACGCGTACGTGCACAGACCCTTCTCCGAGGAGACAGCCGCATCGATCCCGACGATGAGACCGTGGATCACCAACGAGTACGAGCACAATGGCCTCCGCGCGGATGGCGAACGGATCCTCGACCGACTGATCGGCCTGGCCCGCCAGACCGTTGCGTGAGCTTCAGTTTCCGACGACATGGCCGACGGCCTCCTCGAGCTCGCGCACCTCCACGTCGAGGTCCAGGATCATCTGCTGCGACCCGTCGACGTTGGACCACGGTCGACCGAGTCGTCGAGCTGCTCGCCTCTGCGCATGCGCTCATGATGGCATCAGGTCGCGGTCGAAACATGCCTCAGATCCAGTGCGTGAGCCACATGCGGTCGTTCCAGGCCTGGTTGCTCAGCAGGCCGTCGGAGAGGATCGGATAGAAGTAGGCGAAATTTGCCGCGACCAGGAACACGAATGCTCCAGCAAAGAGCACGCCCACCATCCGCCGTCGAGGGCTGGCGTCGGCCCGGCCGATGATCTTGCCCAGCACCAGCGTCACCGCGATCACGGTAAACGGGATGATCGCGACCGCATAGTAGTAGAAGATCGGCCGCTGGTCGTAACGGAACCAAGGGATCCACGCGGTGAGCACCCCGACGATCGGCAGCCCGAACCGCCAGTCCTTGCGGGACAACCAGTAGCCGAGCCCGACGATGAGCGCGATCACGCCGCCCCACCACAGCGCGGGAGTGCCGATCGCCAGTACCTGGCGCACACAGTCGCCGCCTACCGGACAGCCCGCCACCTGGTCCGGGCCGCCGCTTCGCGCGTCGATCCCGAGGGGTCGGTTGATGAGCAGCCATCCACCAGGGTTGGACTGGAACGGGTGGGTCGCTTCCTGGATGTAGGTGCCGGTGTGGAAGCTGTAGACGTCCTTATGGAAGTTCCACAAGATGTCGAGGTCGTGCAGCGCGCCCTCGATGGGGCCTTGGGGGTGACCTCCGAAGTCGTTGACCGAGCTCCACGCGGCCTCGGTCGACGTGGCCTGCCCGAAGGTGTCCTCGAACTTCTGCGCATGGGTCAGGAAGCCCATCCAGCTCACGACGTACACGAACAGCGCCACGCCGGCAAAGGTGAAAACGGCCGGCAGCTCGTCGGCGACGAACGACTTCAGCACAGACCATCGGACGCCCAGGGCTCGCCGCATACCGCTGTCCCACGCCCACATCAGCAGGCCCAACCCGGCCATGACGAACGCACCGCTCCACTTCGTCCCGCAGGCAAGCCCGAAACAGACCCCTGCGGCGACTCGCCAGGGTCGCCACAGAAGTGCCCGCACGGGTCCGAACCCGCGTGAATCGGCGGGCGGAGACGTCTCGAACCGCTGGGCCAGCTTGAGCCTCGCCCAGTCCCGGTCCGCGACCAGGCAGTGCGCCCCGCACAGCAGCCAGAACGCCAAGAAGATGTCGAGCAGCGAGAACCGTGACATCACGAAGTGCAGCCCGTCGAACCCGAGCAGCAGGCCGGCGACGCATCCCAGCATCGTCGACCCGGTGAGGCGCCGCACGAGTCGGCACATCACCAGGATCATCAGGGTCCCCACCACGGCGGAGGAGAACCGCCAACCGAACGGCGTCAACCCGAAGATCCACTCGCCGACGGCGATCATCCACTTGCCGACCTCGGGATGCACCACCATGCTCGGGTCCGCGGCGAAGATGTTCTTGGTCGAGCCCGAGTTGATGATCCGGTCGGCCTCGTTGAACTTGGGCGTCTCCGGGTTGTCGACGAAGGTCCGCGCATAGTGCTTGACGAGCAGCGAGTAGGCGTCCTTGGCGTAGTACGTCTCGTCGAAGGTGATCCGGTGCGGGGTCGCCAACCCCCAGAACTGGAAGATGCCCACGAAAAGCGTGACCAGCAGCGGCGCGTACCACCCCCAGGCCATGCTGCCGCGGAAGTGGGCGGGAAGAAACCTCCGGCGCACCGAGGGCAGGCCGTCACCTGCGACGGTGTGGCCCAGGAGCACCCTGACCGCGGGAGCCTCCCTGCCCAGATCCCGCGCCAGCTGGGGCTTCGCCACGCGCCCATGGTACGGAGTGCGGTGGCTGTCATGATGCCGACATGACGCTGGTGCTCGCGGGGACCCCGATCGGGCGGCCGGACGACGCCTCGCCACGGCTCGCGGCGGAGCTGGCCGGCGCCGACCTGATCGCGGCGGAGGACACCAGGCGACTCCGCCGGCTCGCGGCCGAGCTGGGAGTCACGATCTCGGCCAGGACGCTCTCCTACTTCGACGGCAACGAGCGGGATCGGACCCCGGTCATCCTCGAGGCGCTCGGCGACGGGCGGCGCGTCGTGCTGGTGACGGACGCCGGGATGCCCAGCATCTCCGACCCGGGCTACCGGTTGGTGGTGGCGGCCGTCGAAGCGGGAGTGCCCGTCACCGTCGTACCCGGTCCGTCAGCCGTGCTGGCGGCGCTCGCCCTCTCGGGGTTGCCAGCCGACCGCTTCTGCTTCGAGGGGTTCCTCCCCCGCAAGGCGGGGGAACGGTCCCGCCGGCTCGCCGAGCTGGCGCAGGAGCCACGGACGATGGTCTTCTTCGAGGCGCCGCACCGGACTGCTGCGGCGCTCACTGCGCTGGCCGAGGCGTTCGGGTCGGACCGGCCCGCCGCGGTATGCCGCGAGCTGACCAAGACGTACGAGGAGGTTCGGCGCGGCCCGCTGGGCGAGCTGGTCACCTGGGCCGAGATGGAGGTGCGCGGCGAGGTGACCCTGGTGGTGGCGGGGGCCGACCGGGCGGCCACACCGCTGGACCCCCCGACGCTGAAGGGACTGGTCGACGCGCAGGTCGCCGACGGTCTGAGCCGCAAGGACGCCGTGACCCTCGTCGCCGCTCGCGCGGGTCTGCCTCGCCGTACCGTCTACGACGCCGCGCACAACTGATCCCTAGGATGCCCGCATGGCCAAAGTGCTCTCCGCCGTGGCGTGGCCCTACGCGAACGGCCCACGCCACATCGGCCACGTGGCCGGCTTCGGCGTACCCTCCGACGTCTTCAGCCGGTACATGCGGATGGCCGGGCACGACGTGCTGATGGTCAGCGGCACCGACGAGCACGGCACCCCCATCCTGGTCGCCGCCGACCAGGCAGGGGTGGCCCCTCGCGAGCTGGCCGACCACAACAACCGGCTGATCGTCGAGGACCTGGTAGCCCTCGGCCTGTCGTACGATCTCTTCACCCGGACGACGACGCGCAACCACTACGCCGTCGTGCAGGAGATGTTCACGACCGTGCATGCGAACGGCTACCTGGTGGAGCAGACCACCAAGGGCGCGATCTCCCCGTCCACCGGGCGCACCCTCCCGGACCGTTACATCGAAGGAACCTGTCCGATCTGCGGATATCCCGCCGCCCGCGGTGACCAGTGCGACAACTGCGGCAACCAGCTCGACGCGACCGACCTCATCGACCCGCGCAGCCTGGTCAACGGCGAGGTCCCCGACTTCGTCGAGACCCAGCACTTCTTCCTCGACCTCCCCGCGCTGGCCGGCGCCTTGGGCGAGTGGCTCGCCGAGCGGTCGGCTTCGGGGACCTGGCGACCCAACGTCATCGGCTTCAGCCAGAACATCCTCGAAGACATCCGACCGCGGGCGATGACCCGTGACATCGACTGGGGGATCCCGGTTCCGCTGGACGGCTGGCGAGACCTGCCGACGAAGCGCCTCTACGTCTGGTTCGACGCCGTGATCGGCTACCTCTCCGCGTCCGTGGAGTGGGCCCGACGCACGGGTGACGCGGAGCGCTGGCGAGAGTGGTGGAATGACCCCGAGGCCCTTTCCTACTACTTTATGGGGAAGGACAACATCGTCTTCCACTCGCAGATCTGGCCGGCCGAGCTGCTCGCATACGACGGTCGCGGGAGTCGCGGCGGGCGCCCCGGGCGGTACGGCGACCTGCAGCTGCCGACCGAGGTGGTGAGCTCGGAGTACCTCACGATGGAGAGCCGTCAGTTCTCCACCAGTCGCGGCGTCGTTATCTACGTGCAAGACATGCTCGAGCGCTACCAGCCCGACGCGCTGCGCTACTTCATCTGCGCAGCCGGCCCGGAGACCTCCGACAGTGACTTCACCTGGTCAGACTTCGTGCGCCGCACCAACGGCGAGCTCGTCGCAGGGTGGGGCAACCTGGTCAACCGGACCGCCACCATGATCCATCGTGGTTTCGGCGAGATCCCGGAGCCAGGGCCGCTGGCCGACGTCGACCGGGTCCTCCTGGATGCGCTCGAGGTGGGCTTCGTCATCGTCGGCCGGTTGCTGGAGACGCATCGCTTGCGTCAGGCGATCGCCGAGACCATGCGGCTGGTCCGCGAGGTCAACAAGTACGTGACGGAGCAGGAGCCTTACAAGCTGAAGGCGCCCGCGGAGCGGCCGCGGCTCGCGACGATCCTCTGGGTGACCGCGCAGGCGGTCGTCGACTGCAACACGATGCTGTCGCCATTCCTGCCACACGGCGCGAACGAGGTCCACCGGGCGCTCGGCGGCTCCGGGGACTTCGCCCCGATGCCGCGCATCGAGGAGGTCGATGATCTCGACGGCGGACCTGGCTACCCGGTGATCACCGGTGACTACACCACGGGTCCGCGCTGGGAGCGGCGCAGCGCGCAGCCCGGGACCACGGTGGCCCAGCCGACGCCGGTCTTCACAAAGCTGGACCCTGCGGTCGTCGACCTCGAGCTGGCCGCGCTGGCTGAGGGCGGAAACCCAGTGGCTGCGCCAACCTAGGATTGTCGGCATGGCCGACTCCCCGTCCAAGGCGTTCTACGTGACGACCCCGATCTACTACGCGACCGCCGAACCCTCGATCGGCAGCGCCTACACGACGGTCGCCGGCGACGTGCTCGCCCGGTGGCACCGCCAGCGCGGCGAGTCTGTCTGGTATCTGACGGGCACCGACGAGCACGGCCAGAAGGTCATGCGCGCGGCAGCCGAGAACGGGATGTCGCCCCTGGAGTGGGCCGATCGACTTGTCGAGACGGCCTGGCTGCCGGTGCTGGACACCATCGACGTCTCCAACGACCAGTTCATCCGCACGACAGACCCGGCACACACCCAACAGGTGCAGGAGTTCTGGATCCGGGTCCGGGCGGCCGGCGACGTCTACGCGGGACGCTATGAAGGTCCCTACTGCGTGGGTTGCGAGGAGTTCAAGGCGCCTGGGGACATCGAGCTGGACGCGGGCAGCGTCGAGGTGTGCAAGATCCACCGCACGCAGCTGGAGACGGTCAGCGAGGCCAACTACTTCTTCGCGATGTCCAAGTACGCCGACCGGCTGCTCGAGCTGTACGACCGTCACCCCGAGTTCGTCCAGCCTGAGTCCGCCCGCAACGAGGTGGTCTCGTTCGTCTCCCAGGGCCTACAGGACCTCTCGATCAGCCGCTCGAGCTTTGCCTGGGGCGTTCCGGTTCCCTGGGATGAGTCCCAGGTGTTCTACGTGTGGATCGACGCGCTGCTGAACTACGTCACCGCGGCTGGCATCGGCACCGACAAGGCGACCTTCGACAGTCGATGGCCCGCCGACGTCCACCTTGTGGGCAAGGACATTCTCCGGTTCCATGCGGTGATCTGGCCGGCCATGCTGATGGCGGCGGGCGTCGACGTGCCCAGGCAGGTGTTCGCGCACGGCTGGCTGCTGGTCGGCGGACAGAAGATGAGCAAGTCCAGGGTCACCGCGATCGCCCCGGAGGTCGTCACCGAGCACTTCGGCTCGGACGCCTATCGCTACTACTTCATGAAGGCCATCGCCTTCGGCACCGACGGGAGCTTCTCGTGGGAGCACATGAGCGCCGTCTACACCAACGAGCTCGCCAACGGCCTGGGCAACCTCGCCTCGCGGGTGACCGCGATGGTCGGCAAGTACTTCGACGCGGTACTGCCGGAGCCGACAGCCGACGGGCCGGCCGAGCGTAGGCTGGCTCAGGCCCTGGAGCTTGCGGTGGCTACGGCCGAGGCCGCGATCGACCGCGTCGCCATCACCGAGGCGATCTCGGCGGTCGCGGACTTCGTCGGGGCGGTGAACGGATACGTCACCGAGCAGGCGCCCTGGCAGGTGGCCAAGGACACCTCGGTGGAGGGGCGGGCTCGGCTCGCCAGCATCCTCTACGCCGCAGCAGAGTCGCTGCGTGCAGTCGCCGTGCTCCACAACCCCGTGATGCCGAAGGCCTGCGCGGCTCTGTGGGCTTCGCTGGGTGCGCACGCGCTGGGCCCGCTGGTGGAGCAGGACCTGGCCCGGGCCGCCCGCTGGGGACAGCTTCCCGTGGGGGTGCGACTGACCAAGGGCGCGTCACTGTTCCCGCGGCTCGCCGACGACCCGCCGGCGACGACCGCCTCGTCGGTCGGCTCCCGGGTCCCCGTTCGGCCGGCGGACGCAGCCGAACCTGGGAGGAGCGCGTGAGGGGGCCGACGCGGATACGGGTCGACGCAGAATCCGGCCAGCGCCGGAACGCGTCGCGGCCCGAGCTGCCCGAACCGCTTCCGGCCCCGGTGGTGGACAACCACTGTCACCTGGACATCGAGGACGGCAGTGACTGGCTCGAGCCCCTCGACGCGCTCAGCCTCGCCGCCGCGGTCGGCGTGCCACGCATCGTGCAGATCGGCTGCGATCTGCCCGGGGCGGCGTGGGCGGTGCGGACCGCGGAACGGTTTCCGGGGATCGTCGCGGGCGTGGCGATCCACCCCAACGAGGCGCCGAAGCTCGACCGCGCGGGTGACCTGGGGGCCGGCCTGGCCGAGATCGAGCGGCTGGCCACGTCGAGCCCCCGGGTCCGAGCGGTGGGAGAGACCGGGCTCGACTACTTCCGAACCGGCGAGGAGGGCCGCTCAGCACAGCACCGTTCGTTCGTCTTCCACATCGACCTGGCCCGGCGGCTGCAGAAGACGCTCGTGATCCACGACCGCGACGCCCACGACGACGTGCTCGCCGTCCTTGACGAGCAGGGCATGCCCGAGCGCACGGTGCTGCACTGCTTCTCCGGCGACGTGGACTTCGCTCGGGCCTGCCTGGACAGGGGCGCATTCCTCTCCTTCGCCGGCACGGTCACCTTCAAGAACGCGCCGCGCCTGCGTGAAGCCCTGAGGGTTGCACCGCAGGATCGCATCCTGGTCGAGACCGACGCCCCCTTCCTGGCGCCGATGCCGCACCGCGGCCGGACGAACGCGTCGTACCTGGTGCCCACTACCGTCCGCGCGATGGCCGACATCCGCGGCGACGACCTGGCCGACCTCTGCCGCGCGCTGGACGCCAACACCGACACCGCCTTCGGCGGCTCCTGGGGCTGAACCGTTTGTGAGCGGGATCACGCCGCTGGTAACTCCTGTGACAGAAGGGGTTCCTGACACCCAGTGTGGTGGTCAAGCTCGCTGATTTTTGCCTCTCGGTGGATGATCTGGCATGGTCGAGCACTTGTCCGCCGGACAGCAGCCCCGCGAACCCCCACGCGGACACCCCATGGCTGTGATTCCGGGAGAGCACCACCCTTGGAGCATTGTGTCGAAGAAGATCGCCTATGGAGTTCTCGGTGGCGCGCTCGCTGTCGCCGTTTCGGTCGGAGCGCTTGCGCAGGCCAAGGATCCCATCAAGTCAGTGACCATCGCCGTCGACGGCAAAGCTCGGGCCGTCAGCACCACTGACGACACCGTCGCCGCGGTGCTGAGAAGTCAGGGCATCAAGGTTGGCCTCCATGACGCCGTCGCCCCGGCGCCGACGACCGCGGTGCAGGACGGCACCCGCATCGCGGTGTCCTACGGGCGAGAGCTCACCTTGGTCGTCGACGGCCGGAAGAAGATGTACTGGACGACCGCCACCACGGTCAGCTCAGCCCTCGACCAGATCGGTGAGCGGGTCGACACCGGTGCGAAGTGGTCGACCAGCCGGTCGGCCTTCATCAGCAGGCAAGGGCTCGCGGTGAGGGTCAACACTCCCAAGCAGATCCAGGTCCGCGTCGGACCCAAACCGCAGCAGCGGGTGACCACGACCGCCCTCACCGTCGGCGACGCGCTCATCGGCCTGCACGTGCACCTCGACCACAACGACCTCGTGCGGCCGTCGCTCGGGACACCTGTGACCGACGGCACCAGGATCGTCGTAACCCGAGTGTTCACGGGTCTCCGCACGGCGACCGTCTCCCTCGGGTACCAGACCGTCGTCCGCGAGGACAGCAGCCTGGCGCAGGGAAAGGTCCAGGTGGTCCAGGCCGGACGGCCCGGCAGCGAGAAGGTCACGTACCGCTTCCGGGGCACCAACGGCGCGGTGGCGACGAAGCGCGTGGTGCAACGCGTGGTGACGGCCGCACCGGTCGACCGCATCGAGGTGCACGGCACCTATGTCGCCCCGGTCCAGCCGCCTCCGGCCCCGGCTCCCACTCCGGCCCCGGCTCCCACTCCGGCCCCGGCGCCGGCCCCGGCCCCGGCCCCGGCTCCCCCGCCGGCCCCGACCTCCTCGTCCTCAGGCTCGATCTGGGACGCCATCGCCTCCTGTGAGTCCGGTGGCAACTGGGCGATCAACACGGGCAACGGTTACTACGGCGGACTGCAGTTCAGCTCGAGCACCTGGCTCGGGTACGGCGGTGGTGCCTACGCACCGACGGCGAACCTGGCCAGCAGGGAGCAGCAGATCGCGATCGCCGAGCGCGTCCAGGCGGCGCAAGGGTGGGGCGCCTGGCCGGTCTGCTCAGTCCGGGCTGGGGTCTGACCGCGCGCTCGTGACAGATCGGGAGTGAACCCTCCTTCGGCGTCCGCCGGTCCCAGGCTCCTGGGGCCGGCGGACGTTCGTCTGCTGGCGGACCGGCTGGGCGTCAAGCCGGCCAAGCAGCGTGGCCAGAACTTCGTCATCGACGCCAACACCGTGCGCCGCATCGTCTCCGTCTCCGGAATCTCGAACGGCGAGCAGGTGCTGGAGGTCGGGCCGGGTCTGGGCTCGCTGACCCTCGGACTCTTGGGCGCCGGCGCCCAGGTGACTGCGGTGGAGGTCGACCATGCCCTGGCGGCCGGTCTTGCCCAGACCATCGCGGAGTACGTCCCGGACCGGGCCGGGTGTCTCACCGTGGTCGAGGACGATGCACGCCGCGTCCGGGTTTCGGGGTCCCCGACGGCGCTGGTGGCAAACCTTCCGTACAACGTCGCGGTCCCGGTCCTCCTCCACCTCCTGGAGACCGTGTCGAGCCTGCGGCGAGCTCTCGTGATGGTGCAGCGCGAGGTAGCGGAGCGTCTCGCGGCGCCGCCGGGCTCGAAGGTCTACGGGGTGCCCACCGTGAAGGCCGCGTGGTACGCCGACGTACGCATGGTCGGACACGTCGGGCGGAACGTGTTCTGGCCAGCCCCCAACGTCGACTCCGCCCTGGTGCTCATGGAGCGTCGCGAGCCACCGAAGACCCACGTCGGCCGACAGCGGGTCTTCGACGTCGTCGACGCCGCGTTCGGCCAGCGACGCAAGATGCTGCGCTCATCGCTGGCCGGGCTCGCGCCGGGCGGCGCTGCCGAACAGGCTCTGCTGGCGGCCGGGGTAGACCCGACCGCTCGGGCGGAGCGGCTGACCGTCGTCGACTTCGCCCGGATCGCGGACTGCCTGGGCACCGCACCGTAACCTGGTCGCGTGAGTTCGGCCCCCGTCACCGTGCGCAGCCCGGCCAAGGTCAACCTGGGCCTCAGCGTCGGCTCGCTCGACCCCGAGGGCTACCACCGGGTGGCGACGGTCTACCAGGCGGTGTCGCTCTACGACGAGGTGAAGGCGCGTCTCTCGGACATCCCTGGCGAGATCACCGTGAGCGTCACCGGCGAGGGTATGCGTCAGATTCCGCTCGACGGCACGAACCTCGCCGTGCAGGCCGCTGGCCGGCTCGCCAAGGCGTTCGATGTGCGGGCCGGGGTCGCCCTCAGCATCCACAAGAACATCGCGGTGGCCGGCGGGCTGGCCGGGGGGAGCTCGGACGCCGCAGCCACCCTGGTCGCCTGCGATGCCTTGTGGGGCACGGGATGCAGCCGGGACGGGCTTGCGGTGATCGCCGCGGAGATCGGCAGCGACGTGCCGTTCTGCCTCTTCGGGGGTACGGCGATCGGGACCGGCCGTGGTGGGACGCTGTCGGCCGTACTCTCCCGCGGCTCCTACGAGTGGGTGCTCGCCTACGCCGACGGCGGCCTCGCTACGCCGGACGTCTACGCGGAGCTCGACCGGATGCGCGCCGCCTCGGGCGCCCGCGTCGCGCCACCGACGGTTCCCGAGGACCTGATGGCCGCCCTGCGCAGCGGGGACCCTCACTCCGTCGGGCTGGCTCTGGGCAACGACCTCCAGTCGGCGGCCATCCGCCTGCGACCTACCCTGCGCCGTACCCTCGAGCTGGGGGAAGAGTACGGCGCGCTTGGCTGCCTGGTGGCCGGGTCCGGTCCGACCTGCCTGTACCTCGCCACTGATTCTGACCATGCGGTCGACCTCGCGGTCGCGCTGTCGGGGTCGGGGTTGTGCAGCTCCGTGCAACGGGCAACGGGTCCGGTTCCCGGCGCCCGGATCGTCAGCTGAACCAGTGCCAGTCCTGGTGAACCTGATCAGCTGTGACGGACTCTCGAAGGCCTTCGGGGTCCGCGCGATCCTGGACGGTGTCAGTCTCGGGGTACAACGGCACGACCGGATCGGCATCGTTGGCCGCAACGGCGACGGCAAGACCACGTTACTGCGCATCCTGGCCGGGATCGAGCTGCCCGACGAAGGCCGGGTGACACGCAGCCGAGGGCTGCGGGTGGGCTTGCTCAGCCAGCACGACGACCTCGACCCTGACGCCACGGTCACCTCCGTCGTCCTGGGCGACCGCGCAGAGCACGAGTGGGCCGCGGACACCGCCGCGCGCGCCGTGGTCGAGCATCTGCTGTCCGGCATCCCCTTGGACCGGACGATCCACGGCCTCTCCGGGGGCGAGCGCCGGCGGGTGTCCCTTTCCGCGCTGCTGCTCAGCGACGTCGATGTGCTGTTGCTGGACGAACCCACCAACCATCTCGATATCGATGCGGTCGCCTGGCTCGCGGAAGCCCTGCTAACCCGTGACCTCACGTTCGTCGTGGTCACCCATGACCGTTGGTTCCTGGACGCCGTCTGCACGACGACGTGGGAGATGCACGACGCCTCCGTGGACAGCTACGACGGCGGCTACGCGGCCTACGTGCTGGCCCGCGCGGAGCGGCAGCGTCAGGAGTCGTCGGCGGAGTCGCGTCGACGCAACCTGGTGCGCAAGGAGCTGGCCTGGCTCCGTCGTGGCCCACCGGCCCGGACCTCCAAGCCGCAGTTCCGGGTCGACGCCGCGCAGGCGCTGATCGCCGACGAGCCGGCACCACGCGACGCGGTAGCCCTGCACCGCTTCGCCACCACCCGGCTGGGCAAGGACGTGCTCGACCTCGAGGACGCCACGATCCAGCGTGGGGACCGCGTGCTCGTCGACGACGCGACCTGGCGGCTCGGGCCGGGTGACCGGGTCGGGCTGATCGGGGCCAACGGGTCGGGCAAGACTTCGGTGCTGTCCATCCTCGCCGGGCAGGCGTCGCCGGACGCGGGACGGCTCCGGCGGGGCCGCACGGTGGAGGTCGCGCTGCTCAGCCAGGAGCTCGGCGATCTGGACACGAAGCAACGCGTGCTCGAGTCGGTCGAGGAGATCCGGCGGGTGACCAGGGTGGGAGCCGCTCGCGAGGTCACCGCGACCTCGATGCTGGAGCGGTTCGGCTTCACCGGCGACCGGTTGACCGCCAGGATCGGCGACCTGTCCGGGGGTGAGCGCCGCCGGTTGCAGCTGCTGCGGCTGCTGCTGCGCGAGCCGAACGTGTTGCTGCTCGACGAGCCGACGAACGACCTCGACATCGACACGCTGACCGTGGTGGAGGACTATCTGGACAGCTGGCCGGGGACCCTCGTCGTGGTGTCGCATGACCGCTACTTCCTGGAGCGGGTGTGCGACACCACGTGGGCCTTGCTCGGCGACGGTTCCCTGCTGATGTTGCCTGGCGGGGTGGGGGACTACTTGACGCGGCGTGCTGCGGCGTCCGCGATGCTGGACACCGCATCCACGGTGGCTCCCGCTGCAGCGGCGAGTGGCGCGCAGCCGACCTCCTCGTCGACAGCGCGGGCCCAGTTCTCGCCGGACCCGGGCGGCCGGTCGTACGGCGCCGACAGCTCGGCCGGCCGGCGGGCTACGAAGAAGGAGCTGGACCGCATCGAGCGAGCACTGGCCAGGCTGCGGGCGGCGATCGAGGGTCTGCACGAGGAGATGGCGTCCCACGCCAGGGACTACCAACGCCTGGCCGAGCTCGACAGCGCGCTGAGCGCGCTCACCGCCGAACATGACGAGCTGGAGACCCGCTGGCTCGAGGCCGCCGACCGTTGATGGTGCCCCCGCGGTCGCAAACCCGCTAGTAGCGTGTCGCTGCTGAGTTCTGGGGTGTTTGGTTGGGAGGTTGGTGTCTGGCAGATCCTTCCCCTCTGCCGGACAGGATGTTCGTGATGGCGTCGCACAAGAAGCGCCCGGTGTTGTTGGCCGAGGCGGATCGTGAAGAGTTGGTTCGGATCACCACGATCGGGGTGCATCCGGCCTCGATG